>NZ_DATJCA010000131.1:0-7298 GCF_035515035.1 Gelidibacter sp.
TTCTATTTTTATACATGAAGGATTTACGCCACGTACCATTCATGAAACACCTTTTGCAAGCACCGCGATTAAATTAGTGGAAAGTGGATTTGGACTTACCATTGAACCCGTTAACAGTCTAAAAGGCTATAAGGGAATAAAGTACATTGAATTGGATCAACTGCCTCAAAAAGTAGAAAATGTAATGCTATGGCTACCAAGCACTGAAATATCTTTTCCGGATATAATACAATTTATGCAAGATTTCTCTATTGATGGCTAAATATCTATTCCCTTAATTTCAGTATTAGTAGTATTTCAATAATCTGTTCTGCTCCCTCTCTAGAACTTCCTTGTCATGCAACTTGATCTTTGCTTTCATAAATCTGCCATTTAGGTAAAATTATATGAGTACATAAAGTACTCCAAAATTAAAACGCTTCATTTTTAGGAGAGTACATATCAAATGCCATAAATCGGTTAGTGCATGCGTAAATACATTTTTAAAGCAAGGCTTTAAAATCACATAATTTAGAACTTAAGTCAAATGAAAAAATGCTTAAAGATATTCCTAAAAACAAAGTAGAGTAATAACCTTCTATTATTTTTAAAAATTTACAAATATAAAATTCAAAATCATGGATGGCTCTGTCATACGTTTACCATGAAAATTTAGTTCAACGTCGCCTCCCATATTATTTTGCATATTTGATAATTGACATATTAAACGTAAAACAACTATGCTTTTAAAACCAAACCGAACCAAACCGTGTGTACTGAACAGGCGGCTCAAGCGAATGCTTTAGATCTTCAGCGGCAGTGCGTCGCCAAAAAGTATCCTTAAGTAATTTCTTGCCTATGAATACCAATTCAGCTCGACCGATTTGGAGAATTTCTTCTGCTTGTTTACCTGTTGTGATGAGGCCAACAGCGGCCGTCATTATCCCAGTTTTCTTTTTAATTGTGGATTGTTGCAGGCTGCTCTCATTTCATTTAAATCCATAGATCTGAAAGCAGTATCGCGGCAATCAAAAGGTGCTAAGGCTATCTTTTCCAGCTTTGTTTTTTATTTAATACATGGAAATATTTTAAAAATGTTTTTTAGGTTTCTTTATTGGTTATATATAAAAATGTATAGAACGTTTCCTATAACGTCTGTGACCTATCGATGTAGGTCGTAAAAGCTATGATATATAATCCTATTTTTGATTAAATGTCTTAGGTGCGAAAGAGACGTGATCAATCGTCTCTTACCTGGATATCAATGGACGATCCCGATTACAATGGATTACCGGAATAACGGAAAAACAACCCGGCATCGTCTGAAACTCAAGAAAATAAAGAAGTTGAAGGAATATCGCAGTAGTTGGATTAAAACCTTCTGACGGAAAGGTGAGGATAATGGATTTAATTTAAAAAAGCGCTGGGATGAACAAATACAAGAACATATACCGCATTTCCTCTGCACGCCTGGCCAATTGGGATTATGGGACTAATGCTACATATTTTATAACGATTTGCACAAAAGATCGTATTTGTTTTTTCAGAAATGTTCAGAACGGGGAATTGATTTACAATCAGTCCGGACACAGCGCCCAAAAACTTGGGATCTAATACCAATCCAATTTCTCTATATCCGTTTGGAAAATTTTGTAGTTATGCCCAACCACGTTCACGGCACATTAATAATTGATGGAAATGTTGAGGGTGTGGATGTTCATAATGATGGGGATGGACGGGGTGTTGGGGTGGTTGGACGAACGACGGCGGTGGGATGGGCGGCGACAAAAACCCAATGATTCACAACAATATTTCCCATGTTATCCGATGGTACATAGGGCGAAGCACCACTGAAATTCGCAAAATCGACCCGCCATTTGGGTGGCAATCCCGATTTTATGATCATATTATTCGAAATGCTACTTCCTTCCAAAGAATATCACAATACATTTTGGACAATCCACTATAATGGAGTGCCGATACATTTTACCGAGAATCTTTATCTAAATAATCTGTGTTTGGCCATCAACCTTTGGTGCGGGAAATGGTATCTATGCAGAAAAATAGAACACCAAATAATCAATACGGCATTCCCAAACGATCATAAGTTTCTCGAAGGGCAGTATAATCATCGGTGATTACCAGCAACATATCGTCTGCCGCCAAACTTGTTTTCCCATTGGGGACAAAATATTTGCCATCGCGTTTTACCATTACCACAATGGTTTTTTCGGGAAGTTTCAGATCCATTAAGTAATGGCCGTCCTTAAGGGCATTTTCGGTAACCTTGATTTCCGAGGTAACCGATTTTATTTCGTCGGAAAACTCCACGTCAAAATCGTGAAGATCTTTGGTTTTATCCGGTTTATCGGCCAGTCCCAGCCACTTGGAGACCAATGATAGGGAAGTGCCCTGTACTATAAGCGAAATTAAGGTGCAGAAAAATACAATATTGAATATTAGCCCGGCCTGCGGAATTCCGGAAGCCAATACAGTGATGGCAAAAATAATGGGCACGGCGCCGCGCAGGCCCACCCAAGAGATGAAGGTTTTATCTTTTATAGCCATTTTCGGAAATGGCAACAGGCATAGAAACACGCTCAACGGGCGGGTAATAAAAATCATTATAAAACTGATGATCAAACCTGGAACAATTATAGGAATCAGCTCTGAGGGATTTATAAGCAAACCCAATGTCAAGAACATCAACAGCTGGCTCATCCACGCCATGCCGTCGAAAAAATTTAAGGAAGATCGTTTGTGGACCACCTGCGAATTGCCAATTACAAGACCGCCGATATAGACGGCTAAGTATCCGTTTCCCTTAATAAAATAAGTTATGGAAAAAATAAATATGCAAAAAGTAAATATTAAAATGGGATACAAGGACTTGTTATCTATCCTAAGATGGTTGTTGGTAAAAACGGCCAATTTCCCACCAACAAAGCCTGCGGTGCCGCCGATGATCAATTGTAAAAACAGATTGCCCACGGCCAACCAATAATTGGGTTCCGAATCCATCCCAATCAGGGAAATTAGGGTAATGGTAAGAACATAGGCCATCGGGTCATTACTCCCGCTCTCCAGCTCCAGCATGGGTTTTAGGTTGTTCTTTAAATGAAGGCCCTTGGATCGCAAGATGGAAAACACCGAGGCCGAATCTGTTGACGACATTGTGGAGGCAAGCAACAAGGCGGTTAAAAACCCTACCCCGGCCGATTTCATAGTGGCGCCGAAGACATACCAGACGGCAACTCCGGTAAAAAGAGCGGTTAAAAGTACCCCAAGGGTAGCCAGAATAACCCCTTGGGAAAGAATGGGTTTGATATCGGAAATCTTGGTGTCCATGCCACCGGAAAAAAGTATGATACAAAGGGCAACGGAACCGATGGTCTGCGCCACTTGAATATTGCTGAAATCTATTCCCAGCCCATCACTTCCAAAAGCCATACCCACAACCAAGAACAGCAATAGAGCGGGAACACCAAATTTATAGCCAGCTTTCCCTGCTAAAATACTTAGGAAAAAAAGAATGGAGAGGGTCAATAAGACCGATTCAACTGCTAATTGCATATTGCTTTATATATGAAAGAAGGAAACCTCCATGTTTTACGCAAATATAATGTGTTTCAGTCTTGAGTGGCTATTTTTTTGAGACCATCTATAAAAAGGACAGGAGAAACCAACATTTTTTTGGAATCGTGTTTTCATAAAAAAATGATAACCAACGGAAAAACAGACATATTTTTGGGGATGCTCTCTTTTTGCTGCCATCACTAAATCTTTTATGGTACTACGGCATTGACCAATTGAATAAGCCAAGAAGAAAAACTTAGGTATTTGCCTAAAAAGACTATTTTCTTTCGGAAGAAAACGGTAATAAGAAAGGTTTGGCACAAATCACGGCACTAAAAACCATTAGAGAAACCTTAAATCTATAGTGAAGAATACATAAAGCATAGCAATACGATATCAGCAATCGTTGTTTAATCCATATTTGCCATCTACCTATCTATTTAAAATTTTTAAATTTGTAAACGTAGCAAGATGTAATTTTACTTCAATTTAAAACGATTTTTATGCCCATAAACCTCGATGATCTCGGTAATTTTGATAATTTGGAGGATTTGAACAAGATCCTTGAAAAAAGAATGAAGGAACACAATAGTATCGCGGCTCCTGGTTTTGATGGTCTTTCGCCGGAAAGGATGGCTGCCTTACAAACCTCCTTTCCGGAAAATCATCCAAAGAGTCCATTAGTGAAGAATTACCTTAAACCTATGGAGCTGGCCCAATGTCCCTTGCTCATGCAACTGCGATTTTTAATGGAAAAATTACGGGGCGGCAAAGAAATCAAACTTACAAGAACCGGTGCACTGCCCACCGCCGTGGTCAAGGAACTTTATGAACAGGGCCATCTAAAAAATTATTGGATAGAAAACGGATACTCAAAAGTAAATAGGGAAGGTGAGATTATGGAAGTCCTTATCACACGTCTGTTGCTGGAAATAAGCAGTCTGGCCAAAAAAAGGAACCACAAATTAAGTCTGACCCGAAAAGGTGAAAAAATTATAGATGATGGCAATGCAATCTTGGATGAACTGTTGCAAATATTGTTGTACAAGTTTAACTGGGGCTATTTTGATGGCTATGAATCCGAAAATATTGGGCAGGTGATTCCCGGGTTCAGTATCTATCTCATTAAAAAGTATGGCGATGAGGAACGGTCCAGCAAATTTTATGCGCAGAAATATTTTGAGGCCTTTCCCCACCTGCGCGGAAACAAGAATGATTTTAACTGCTATAAATCCCGTACCTTTTCCCGCTACTTCAAATTTCTCGGACTGGTGAAAATTCCCGATAAGACCCTTTTCGACGAGGAGATGATGGTGGCGAAGACACCTTTTTGCGATCTGCTTTTTTCATTACAGAATAAATAAACCTTCCATTTATTTGCTCTTACCATTGGTAGTTATTAAACCATACTGTTTTCAAAACATTATAAAACTTAAAATACGAATAAGAATGGGACCAGTATCTCTGAAGCATGTCAATTAATATGGGCCGGGTATTAAGTTCGAGATGCACAGGAGGCTTTTCAGTATAGTCCTTTGCAGTAAATGTCAGTTTTTCATAAACCGAACTGGTTAATATTTCGGTAACGGACAAAAACAGTAATGCCCAAGAACTCTCATGACAATTACAACTGAAGCTTTTCAGAGTCATTCACGAATTGGTAAACAATATTATCAACCTTGCGGCCATACGAAATATCATCAATTCTGAATATTCAGAGTACCGCATTGACGAGGTGGAAATGTTGAACAATTAAATCCAAATGTCGCATCCAGAAAGGTCTTCAGGATTCGAGGCTTTTGAAGTTATTAATTTATATTTCTACAAATTTACAAGTATAATAGCCTTAGTACAATGATCTATGATAAGAAATGAGGGTGATCTATGTCAATTAGCACAGCTATTGACAAGCAGTTCAGCCAGATGCCATTTGACTACGAAGCCGGCTTAAGGTCTCCCGGGTCACTCCAATATAAGATGCTATCATATGTTGTGGTACTCTCTGGCTTATATCCGGAAAATCCTGAAGCAGTTTAATATAGCGTTCTTCGGCCGAGATCGTCATAGTATTCATTAGCCGTCTTTGGGTTGCGATTAAATTATTTTGAATGAGAACCCTAAAATACCGTTCAAAAGCAGGAACTTTCTCCAGGAGAAGATCCCAAGAAGGTTTGGTGATCAAAAGAAGCTGTGAATCCTCTAAGGCTTCAATGGTGTATTCTGAAGCTTCATCGGTAAGAAAGCTGTAAAGGTCTCCAACCCACCAGCCTTCCATTGCAAACTGCAGGATATTCTCGTTCCCTTTTTCATCTATGGTAAAACTCCGCAACAGACCTTTTCCCACAAAAGTTGTATAAATGCAGGTATTTCCTCTTTCCAGCAATAACCTCTTTTTTCCCAATTGTTTCGGAACAAAAAGCGTCTTTGCATATTCAAATTGTTCATCGGTGATGTCGATGGTTTCATTTATTTTTTTATGGAGAAATTCAAACATTGCTTAAGTCTTTAATATAAATCTTGCCAGCTATCAAATATGTGGTTTTCCAGTGGAATTCTGTAAATTTAAGCATTTTTAACAAAGAGCATCTTCTAAAAATTGCAGGTAATTCATATATAATTTTCATTTCAAAAAAGAGAAATACCTACAAGTAGAGTAACAACTACGACCTGTATCAATATGGCTGGAAATTTTATCGATTAAAACGAAAAATCACTTTTATACAACAAGGAAAGATCCAGTCTCTTGGCTCTTTTGCAAGAAATCTTTTGCTTAAGAAAAGGAATGGGTACAGTGCTTTTAAAAATATAATTTCATTATCGCTACAGTTTATGGAACTGCAACAGAATGGTGCCCTTTGTAGCACAACTATCAAGAAGAATTAATTTTGCCCTTTCTGAAGCAGGTGGAGTCATTTGTATTCTGAAAATCCAAAACTATCTTTTTTAAGATGGTTTTTCTAAAATTCAGCTATTCCATACTTGAAATGGATATGATTTTTTGAAGTTTATAAGGGTGCTGTAAGGGCTTGGATGATTATATTTTTATTCAGCCTATTTAGACTTAAACTAAATAAGAATAATTTGTATCTTTGCAAGTCCATTAAGAATGAAGCATTGAAAAGAAGTTATTCAACCCGTATAAAATCCCCCTTTACTACTGCTCAAGGTCAATCCGGCCCAGAAAAAACTGTGGTTTTGACCAAACAGTCCTTTAGAAGGCTTGCTTTGTTTTTCGCCCTGTTGGCTACCAGCGTCTTATCTTTATTTATCGGTGTAGCCGATCTTTCCCTAAATGACATTCTCAATGCCGATACAGATAAATTGTTTATTCTGTCTGTTAGCCGTTTTCCAAGGACCATTTCTCTGGTCTTGGCAGGTATAGGATTAAGCGTTAGCGGATTGATTATGCAACATCTCACCCGAAATAAATTTGTGTCACCCACCACAGCCGGATCGCTGGAAGCTGCACAACTTGGACTCTTGCTGGGATTTATTTTTTTCCCGCTCGCTGGAATGGTTTTAAATACTTTTCTGGCTTTTGCAGTTACTTTTATCGCAAGTTTGATTTTTTTGAAGATTGTGGATAGCATCCGCGTCCGCAATATAATCTTCGTTCCCCTAGTAGGTTTAATGTTCGGGGGAATATTACATTCTGGAGCTACTTTTCTGGCGGTAAACTATAATATCGTGCAGGATATGAATGCTTGGATGATGGGAGATTTTTCTGGAATTCTTGCCGGGCG
>NZ_DATJCA010000132.1:0-8939 GCF_035515035.1 Gelidibacter sp.
GATTCAAGATTCAAGATTCAGGATTCAAGATTCAGGATTCAAGACAAAACAGAAAATCATCTACTTTGAATACATAAGAACAACAATCAATATAGAAATGACCATATTTTTTTTTAAAAACCCGAAACAAGAAACAAGAAACAAGAAACAAGAAACAAGAAATCTGAAACCTGAAAGATTGTTTTGTACCTTTACATTTGGTTAAAAAAAACGAAAACTCTATGCAATTATCTAAAGAAGACCTATTGGCAAAAGCGAATAGTGCCAGTAAAAACACCTTAATGGAAACCCTAAATATCGAAATGATCGACTACGGTCCAGATTTTTTGGTGGCGAGAATGCCAGTCAACTCCCGAGTTTATCAACCTGATGGTGTGCTTCATGGCGGTGCTACAGCCGCGTTGGCTGAAAGTGTAGGCAGTTTTGCATCACATATTTTTCTGGATACTGAGAATTCATTCGTCCGCGGACTTGAGATAACCGCCAATCATTTAAAATCGGTTAAAGAGGGCTATGTTTATGCCAAAGCGACCTTTCTTCACAAGGGCAGAACCACCCAACTACTGGATATAAGAATTACTGATGATCATGACAACTTGGTCTCCATTTGCAGGTTGTCAACCATTACTTTACCAAAAAATAAATAGGATGGCCATGGATCACTTTTTTGAGCAGATCAAAAAACAATATCATGATCAGTTGCCTTTTGTGGTTTACAAAAAACCGAATGCCTCAGAATTGAAGCGGATGTTTCAAAATAATGATGCGCTGCAAATTGTTGTTGATTATACTGAAAGCGGATTTGTATTTGCACCTTTTGATAGCAGGCAAGATGCCTTTATCCTTCCCCTAGAACATGCGGAGTTCATTTCTGTTGAATTTGATGAAAAGGATTTTTCCGAAGGTAAGATTGGTGACCTCAAAACCACTGGCATCACCAACCGTAATAACGATTCACAGATGTTATCGCATATAAAAAAAGTAGCATATGGAATTGCTGCGATAAAAACCGGCTGTTTTTCAAAGGTCGTACTTTCAAGACGAGAACGGGTTGAGAATGTAGAAACACATCCCATTGAAATTTTTAAACGACTATTACAACGCTACCCAACTGCATTTGTTTATTGTTGGTACCACCCAAAAGTTGGTTTATGGCTGGGAGCAACGCCTGAAACTTTATTGAGCGTGAGAGGAATCCAATTAAAAACGATGTCTTTAGCGGGCACTCAAGCTTTTGAAGGAACCACCGAAGTAGTTTGGAAAGAAAAGGAAAAGGAAGAACAGCAAATTGTCACTGATTTTATTGTTGAAAGTCTCCGAGAATCTCTTGGTAACCGATTATCTTACAGTGACGTCATGAGAGTTTCTGAACAAAAAACCGTGAAAGCTGGAAATCTCTTGCACCTTCAAACGGAGATTTCGATGCAGTTATCACCTGAAACAAGAACCCTGAAACCAATTTTGGAGGCTTTGCATCCCACCCCCGCAGTATGTGGCTTTCCGAAAGAAAAAGCGAAAGCGTATATTATTGAAAATGAAGGTTACCCTAGGGAGTTTTATGCCGGATTTATGGGCGAATTACATCTGAAGGAAACCATAGCAAGAAACCCCAATAGACGTAATGTAGAAAATAATGCTTACAGGGCTCAAAAATCGATCTCTGATCTTTATGTGAATTTGCGTTGCATGAAAATGCAAGATCAAAATGTCTTTGTTTATGTTGGTGGAGGTATCACAAAAGATTCTGATCCCTTGGCGGAATGGGAGGAAACAGTGCATAAATCCAAGGTTATTAAGAGTGTGCTGGAGTGGTGAAAGACGATGAGGAATTAGGAATTTGGATTAGGTCCAATTGTAGGTTAAGACGGTTTATTGTATTAAAGAGTAAAACAATTCTTAAGATAAGGTTTTTTAATATCCGAGAAAATCTTTGGGTAAGTTTTTAAGTCAACAATTTGTCTATAATCTAAAAGTTATGTTATAAGTTCCACAAATGTTGACATGAGCTCTATAATGGAACTAATTAGTCTTTAAAAAGATCAACCATATTTAAGATGGCTCAATTGGATGCGTGGCTGGAATTTAAAATTTGATACTTCAGATTTGTAAATTTTTGATTTGGAGTTTTTCGATCACCAATTTTTCATTTAGCTCTCCTATTTTCGTATTTTTGCAACAAGATTATCCATGAATGAAATATCCTAGAATTCCGCTGGCACAGACCGTTATTCAGTTGTGTAAAGCAAAAAACATAAAACATATTGTCATCTCACCTGGCAGCAGAAATGCGCCTTTGACCATTGGTTTTTCCAACGATCCGTTTTTCAAATGTTATAGTATTGTAGATGAGCGCTGCGCGGCATTTTTCGCCGTTGGTATTGCCCAGCAGATTGAGGTCCCTGTGGTGGTGGTCTGTACTTCCGGCAGTGCATTGCTCAATTATTATCCAGCAGTTGCGGAAGCATATTATAGTGAAATTCCATTAATCGTTCTTTCGGCAGACCGGCCAAAACACCTTCAAAATATAGGGGACGGGCAAACCATCAATCAGAAAAATGTTTTTGAAAATCACATTCTTCATTCGGCAAATTTAAAATTGGATTTAAAGGACGAACTGAATATTCCCGTCACTGAGGACATTCCCATTTTTAAGAATATTGAAGATAAACTAGAGCGTTTATTAGGGCTCCAAAAAGATATCCAAAAGTTTAATGAGCTAGAATTGAACGATGCCATTAACAAATCAATCTTTAAAAAAGGACCGGTCCATATCAACGTGCCCTTTGATGAGCCGCTTTATGAGATGGTGGACACCTTAAAAGTATCACCAAAAAACATTCCTATTGAATTTGAAGAACCTAAAATGGATTCTTATATCATGGATCAATGTTTGAACGATTGGCGAAAGGCAAAACGAAAAATGGTTTTGGTAGGCGAATACGCACCAAATAAAATTGAGCAGAAGTGGTTGAATTTATTGGCAAAAGATGACAGTGTTATTGTCCTGACGGAAACCACTTCCAATTTAGACCATGGCGCATTTATCACAAGTATTGACAAGTTGATTGCACCCCTCAAAAAGGACGAGTTTATAAAACTTCAACCGGAAATTCTCATCACTTTTGGTGGCATGGTAGTTTCCAAAAAAATTAAATCCTTTCTAAGGGAATACCAACCCAAAGAGTATTGGCATATTAGTGAAACCAGGGCTTATGATACTTATTTTTGCCTGACTCAGCACATTAAAGAAACTCCCAATTATTTTTTCAGTGAGTTTTTGCCAAAGGCTCCTCAAGTAACAAGTTCGTACAGAAATTATTGGACGGGAATAAAAATGGAGCGAAATAAGAAGCACAACAGTTTTTTGGAGAAAATTTCGTTTTCTGACTTCAAGGTTTTTGACACCCTTTTTAAGACACTTCCAAATGATACTATTTTACAGGTAGGGAACAGTTCCGCCATTAGATATGCGCAACTTTTTGACATTCATAAATCCATTGAAGTTTACTGCAATAGAGGCACCAGCGGGATTGATGGGAGTACATCAACCGCAATTGGATGTGCAGTGGTCCATAAAAGACAAACTAATTTTATTACGGGCGATTTGAGTTTCTTTTATGACAGCAACGCACTTTGGAACAATTATATTCCGGATACTTTTAGAATAATTGTCATCAATAATGGTGGCGGTGGTATTTTTAGAATCCTCCCAGGACATAAAAACACGGAAAATTTCGATACTTTTTTTGAAACCAAGCATAAATTATCGGCGCAACATTTGGCTGAAATGTATAATTTTAAATATAAAAAAGTAGCCTCCCATAATGATTTGACCATGGCACTCAATTCTTTCTACAAAGAAAGTAAGGGACCTAAAATACTCGAGATCAATACCGCAGAACAAGCTAACGACGAAGTCCTGCTAGAGTATTTTAAGTATCTTAAATAATCAATAAATCTGAGTGTTATTTTTTACGGAGATGTTAAATTTTAGTATATTGAGACCTTAATTAAGTAACTAAAAACTTTTCAATAATGAGTAAAAGAGATGAATTAATTACAAAGTATGCAGCCGACTTAAAAGAGAAATGTGGGGTAACTCCTGACATGGATTTATTGACCAAGGTAACCATTGGTTGTGGTCCATCAATTTACAACGCGGACTCATCAACAGTTTCAGCAACTGATCCTAATGAAATTGCAACCGTTAAAAACAACTTTTTAATCAAGAAACTTGGATTGAAAGATGGTCCAGAATTAGACAAAGCCATTGATTCAGTGATGGAAAAATATGGTAAATCCAACAGAAATAAGTACAGAGCTGTGGTCTATTATTTATTGACAACGCACTTTAAAAAAGAAGCGGTTTACAAATAATAAGTACCAACCTTAAAATTCAAAAAGCGTTACTTCTGAAATTTCAGAACAGTATCGCTTTTTTTGTAGGATAAACACGAATATACTTACCTTTGCACCATGATACATATTGGAGAATATAATACCTTAGAAATAATTAGAGAGGCTGAGCAAGGCGTTTATATTGCTGATACCGAAGGCAACGAGGTGTTGTTGCCAAATAGATATGTTCCTGAAACTTATAAGATTTGGGATAAAATTGAAGTATTTGTTTATTTAGATAATGAGGAACGTCTTGTTGCGGTAACTGACAAGCCGTACATAACACGCGGCGAGTTTGCAATGCTGCGCTGCAATCAAGTTACTGACCATGGTGCATTCTTAGATTGGGGCTTGGTAAAAGAACTTTTCTGTCCATTTAAGGAGCAAGCTTTTAAAATGAAAGCAGGCGGTTGGTATTTGGTGCATTGTTATTTGGATGAAAAAACGGGTCGATTGGCCGCGTCGAGCAAAACCAATCACTTCTTGGATAATAAAGAGCTGACGGTGACTCAATTTGAAGAAGTGGACGTTATCATTTCGCATCCTTCAGAAATTGGAATGAATGTCATTGTCAATAATAAACATGCGGGATTGATCTTTCAGGATGATATTTATAAGGAATTGAGCATTGGTGATCGCATGAAAGGTGTGGTCAAAAAGATCAGACCTGACAATAAACTGGACATCACTTTAGAGCAGATAGGTTATCGAAAAATTGAACCAAATGCTGATGCCATTATGCATGAATTGGAAGACAATGGCGGTTATCTCAAATTAACCGACAAATCAGATCCAGAGGACATTAAGGCAGTATTACAAATGAGTAAGAAGACCTTCAAAAAAGCCATTGGGACTTTATATAAACAACGATTAATCGAAATTAAGGAAGATGGAATCTATCTTATTTAAGTCATTTCAAAAAATATCATAAATGAGTCAAATTAACTGGGAAACTGTAAAGGAATACCAAGATATCACCTATAAAAAGAGTAATGGGGTTGCCCGAATAGCGTTCAACAGACCGGATGTTAGAAATGCATTTAGACCCAAAACTACGAGTGAACTATACGATGCGTTTTACGATGCCAACGAAGATGTAAATATTGGTGTGGTATTATTATCTGCTGAAGGACCATCGTCTAAAGATGGCGTTTATTCCTTCTGTAGTGGAGGCGATCAAAAGGCTAGAGGAAAGCAGGGTTACGTAGGTGAGGATGGGTATCACCGTTTAAACATCTTGGAAGTTCAACGTTTGATCCGTTTCATGCCAAAGGCGGTTATTGCCGTGGTTCCTGGATGGGCAGTTGGAGGTGGGCACAGTTTACATGTGGTGTGTGATCTCACTTTAGCGAGTAAGGAACACGCTATTTTTAAACAAACAGATGCCGATGTAACCAGTTTTGATGGTGGTTATGGCTCTGCCTATTTGGCAAAAATGGTGGGTCAGAAAAGAGCTCGGGAAATCTTTTTCCTAGGAAGAAACTACTCTGCACAAGAAGCCTATGAGATGGGGATGGTGAACGCCGTAATTCCGCATGCCGAATTAGAAAACACAGCTTATGAATGGGCACAGGAAATCTTAGGGAAATCACCCACTTCTATAAAAATGTTGAAGTTCGCCATGAACTTAACTGATGACGGGATGGTAGGCCAACAGGTTTTTGCAGGAGAAGCAACACGTCTGGCCTATATGACAGAAGAAGCCATTGAAGGACGCAATGCTTTTCTGGAGAAGCGGAAGCCCAATTTTGAAAAAAAATGGATTCCATAAACCACCCAAAATTTTAGAATGGAAAGATTAAAATTGTGGTTTTCAGCGTTCAGATTACGAACGTTGCCATTATCTATTTCAGGAATTGTCATAGGAAGTTGTTTTGCCGTTTACAACGGATTCTTCAATCCCTTCGTTTTTATTTTGGCGTTATTGGTAACACTAGCCTTGCAAATTCTCTCAAATTTGGCCAATGATTATGGAGACGGGACCAAAGGTACTGATAATGAAAATAGAGTAGGGCCCATGCGTGCAGTCCAGAGTGGAAAAATCACGCCAGAACAAATGTTTGATGCGTTGAAAATCAATGTCATGATTGTGATCTTCCTGACGGTACTCCTCATTTATACTGCTTTTGGGCATCGTTACTTTTTTTATTCGCTCTTCTTTTTTGCCCTTGGGGCACTCTCAGTTTATGCGGCCATGAAATATACCATGGGAGATTCCGCCTATGGGTACAGAGGATTAGGTGATATTTATGTGTTTGTTTTCTTCGGATTGGTGAGCGTGGTTGGAAGTTACTTCCTGTTTGCCAAACAATTGGATCATATTGTGGTCTTCCCTGCAATTGCAGTGGGTCTCTTGAGTGTAGGTGTCCTTAATCTAAATAATATGAGAGATATTGAGTCGGATAAACTGTCTGATAAAATTACTACTGCAGTCAAGTTAGGAAAGGATAAATCTAAGAAATACCATTTATTGCTGGTCATGGGCGCCATGGTTGTAGGACTTATATTTGCTATTTTATATTATACGTCGCTTTGGAACTTTCTCTTTCTTCTCGCTTATATACCGCTAACGCTTCACATAAAAAAGATTGCAAAAGCTGAGAAGTCTTCCGATTTCGATTCGCAATTAAAAGTGTTGGCATTATCTACATTTTTATTTTCTCTGTTATTGGGAATTGGATATATTCTATAAATAAAAATCGGTTGATGTTTGGTGATCAGGGATTTATACAGTATATTACACTGTAATTTTTAAACCAACATTCATTTTCTTAATCAGTTGGTTATAAATTTGGGGCTTTAAAACTCAGGCAGATTGTTAAATATGTCTGAGTTTTTTTAGTGAAACCCTATTTTGAAAAGTATGAAATGTGCATTCAAAATAGTTGGTTGAACTAACCCGCCGAAGGACGGAGTCTCAGGATGGAATGCCGAATTTAGTTCGAATATCTCCGATTTCTTAATTCGATGTTGTAATCCAGAAACTACGCAATCAAAATAGTAGTTAATCCCAATATTTTTTGAAAGTCAGTCAAATTTCATCCCACGTCCATCGTACCCATATAGTTCTTCCTGAAACCCCACTTTTTATCCCCCAAAAATGGAGTCGTTCATAAATATTTTGAATATATTTAAGTCGTTCAAAAATTAATTCAACAAATTTCAAAAAATCATGAAAATTACATATTACGGTCACTCCAGTTTAGGAATTGAAGTCAATGAAGTCAACATTTTAGTAGATCCTTTTATTTCAGCCAATGAAAAGGCGTCTCATATTGATATCCATACTTTAAAGGCCGATTATATTCTTTTAACCCACGCACATCAAGATCATGTTTTAGATGTAGAAGCAATAGCCAAGCGCACCAATGCCATGATTGTGTCCAACTTTGAAATTGCTACTCATTTTGAGGCAATGGGTTTAGAAGTGCATCCAATGAACCATGGCGGAGCATGGGATTTTGAATTCGGAACGGTCAAATATGTGACTGCTATCCATACCTCGTCATTTGCGGATGGCAGCTATGGTGGGCAACCGGGAGGATTTGTTATTGAAGGCGAACGAAAAAATATCTATATCGCAGGAGATACTGCGTTGACCATGGATATGAAATTAATCCCCATGCGACTGAAGCTCGATTTGGCAATTCTACCAATAGGCGATAACTTTACCATGGGCGTAGATGATGCCATCATTGCCAGCGATTTTCTCCAATGTGATAAAATAATGGGGTATCATTATGATACGTTTGGCTATATCGAAATTGATCATGAAGAAGCTAAGCGCAAGTTTTTTGATAAGAATAAGGATTTGATGTTGCTTGAAATAGGTGAGGGGATAGAGTTGTGATGATCACCTCACCTCACTTCGTAAAAGATACCAATGCAAAAACTTTGGTACAAAGCGTTTTAAATAAACTCCCAAAATCTCGGTTTTACCAATATTAACTTCAAACTTTTCTTTTTCAATCGCTTTGAGCATGCGTTTGGCAAAGACCTCCACGTCCAATCCATTTTGAGTGGATTCGTCTTGGTATTGTTGTTGGCTACCATTTCCCGTTAGGGCATTTCTGGCCACATCAGTATTGACAAAGCCTGGACAGATCATGGTCACTTTGATGTTGTCTTTGGAATGTTCCAATCTTAAGGTGTCAAAAAAGCCGTGTAGGGCATGCTTGGCCCCACAATAGCCTGATCGAAGCGGACTGCTGAATTTCCCCATCACACTTGATACGGTTACAAATTGGCCGGATTGACGTGCCACAAAATGCGGCAATAGGGCTTTTGTAATTGCAACCGTACCCAAATAATCGATGTCCATAAGTTTTTTGTACACTTTAATATCGGTATCAATGACCAAAGACCGCTGGCTGATGCCACCATTATTGATAAGGATATCCACGGTGCCAAAGCATTGAATAGCTTTTAGTGCTATAGGTTCCATCTGATTATAATCTGCCAAATCAAATGCTAGAATGGCAACGTGCTCTGGATTTTTACATAGTTGTTTTACGGCTTCCAGCGCATCTTTACGTCTTGAT
>NZ_DATJCA010000133.1:0-25991 GCF_035515035.1 Gelidibacter sp.
GCCCAAGACCTTGAAGAGTATGGTAAGGTTGAACAAATGCCAAGACTTGAAGGAAAGCGTATGACGATGTTCATCGCACCTAAAAAGAAATAATTTCGACAGGTTCAGTTTCCAAACTTAGCCATCGGAATAAAATGAGTAAACATCACACCTGTGATAAGGTGTATGAAGATAATAAGCGAAAAGTAAATTAAAATTTAGGAGAAAATGCCGAAAATGAAAACAGTATCTAGTGCTAAGAAACGTTTTAAAGTAACGGGCACTGGGAAGATTAAAAGAAAGCACGCTTTTAAGAGTCATATCTTGACAAAAAAATCTAAAAAGCGTAAGAAAGCCTTGACCAAATGGACGTTAGTTCACGAGGCCGACATGAATAATGTTAAAATCATGTTACGTTTAAAGTAACATCATTTTAATTGGTTAAAACAAATTTATAAACCCTGGAGTTAGGCTCAAACGATTAACGAGTGCAGATTAATGATTTGCAAAGTTAATAGGACAAAGTGTCAGTATAATAGACCGCCTACTACAAAAAACAATTAAGAAATGCCAAGATCAGTAAATTCAGTAGCAAAAAGAGCCAGAAGAAAAAAGGTTCTTAAACAAGCAAAAGGATACTTTGGAAGACGTAAAAACGTTTGGACAGTAGCCAAAAATGCGGTTGACAAAGCGATGTTATATTCGTACAGAGACCGTAGGGTAAAGAAAAGAAATTTCCGCTCATTATGGATTACGCGTATTAACGCAGCAGCCAGAATTCACGGAATGTCTTATTCAAAATTCATGGGAGGAATCAAAGCTAACAACATCGAATTGAACCGTAAGGTCCTTGCCGATTTAGCAATGAACCATCCAGATGCTTTTGAAGCCATTGCCAAAAAAATAAAAAAATAGGCGTTTCGCCAAAATAACAAACACTATTCGCTTATAAAAAATCCGATTCTTAATTGAATCGGATTTTTTTTTGACACGGGGCAAAACTGTATGGTTATTTCTAAAGGGATATTTGTAACCCTCCAGTAGTTATGACATGTTTCTTAACGGCCAATGATAGCGTTATCCTGTGATACTATAAGGCACTACTTATACGCGTGTGTTATACGCTTTAATGCCTGCAGAAGAAAGCCCTATCAAATAAAACCAAAGTGATTCAACATTCTCCCACGTAAACCTACTGCACCTCTCTTTCCGGTTTAAAGTGAAAGAAAAAGCTTGCGGAGCTATCGTAGCCAGTTCTTCTTTTCAATGCTATATCGCCTAACCCTACACTGACGTTCTTCATTATAAAACTCCTTCACAGGTGTCATGAATTTCTTTAAGATTCTTACCGACCCAATATTTTCCGTGTTGACGTCGGCTGCGACCTTTTGAGCATTTAACGTGTCAAAATAATAATCTATCATTCCTCGTGCAATTTCTGATCCGTATCCCTTTCCCCAATAATTAAATCTAAAACGATAGCCTAACTCTTTATCCTTTTCATCATTGGTTAAAAACAAACAGAGTCCAATCATCTCAGGATTGCCTTTTTCAAAGATTCCACAAGTATATTTTTCGCGATGTAAATCCTGCCATTCCAAATTCAAATTCTCATGGAATTTATCTAAAACCTGAGCTTCAGAAAGTCTTGATTGGGGAATTGGGTCAATAATTTTAGGATCAGAAAGCAATTCAATAAAGTGGTTTTTGTCTTTACTTTCAAGACTCCTAACCACTAATTTTTCAGTTTCGAACATTTCCATTAGTCTTGATTGGCTTTCTTGCACAACTTAAAGCTATCTTTTATGAATAGCATAAATTTTGAGTTCCTCTGTTTTACCTTCCAATAATTCATCTCCCAAAGAAATGGCTTCGTATTTATTGTCCAGATTGAGCTTCTGAAATAAATCATCAGAAATGAGCAAGGATTCATTGTACTCGTTACATTTCTCCTGAATACGAGAGGTAGAATTGATGACATCACCATGATAAGCCAATTCCTTTTTTACGGTGCCAACTTCAGCAATAATAATTTTACCCGTGTGCAAACCTGCTTTGAACTCGGGTTGAACCCCGTACTTACTCTGATAATATTTGGAATGTCTCTTTAATTTTCTTTCAAAATCAAAGAACAGATTAATACAGTTAAGACCTCTGATTCCTCGCTTGGGTGTCCAACTCAATACCGCTTCATCCCCAACATATTGGTAAATTTCAGCATCGTATTTATTGATAATCTTATTCAAATAAAAGAAGCAATCCTGGATGAGTTGGCTATATTTTAAATGCCCGAGTTCTTCAGCATGTGTTGTAGACGATTTTAAATCCAAAAACATGAATATCCTGTCCACTTCACGCGGATTCTTATATCTGCCAATGAGCATTTTAAACATGATCCCCTTTCCAAACTTATCATTGGCCAATCGAATAAACGAAAATAACAATGAACAAATAATGAAATAAGCGGTGACCATCCAAAACAATTTATTGGAAATCCACCATCCTCTATGATTTGGAAAATCGACATTAAGATAATCTTCAGCCAAATACGCCATAAAACTCAGCGAAAAAATCAGAAAGATTAAGTAAATAATCGATTTTACAAGCAGAATCAAACCCAGGTTTAAAGTTTTGGATAGGAATTTATCGAAAATATATTCTACAATGGTATAGACAATGGCCACCATAACGCCCAAAACAACCCCAAATAAAAGATATTCTGACAGGGGGTAAACCTTACTGGTTTGTAGTGCATTTACTTGCTCCTGCTCTCTTCCTAAATAGCGAATGAGGATAAAAAAGCAAAATGCAAACGACCAATATAATACCGAAGAAAAGAATAGTCTAAAAAATTGTTTAATGTAGTATAGCATTCATGTAAATGTTAGCGCTTATTCTTTAATTTCATCAATGGCCGCCTTAAACTCTTTCCAATCGACCAATCCATCGCCGTCCTTGTCGTAGCCATCAATAAGTTTGGTGGTCACCAAACCTCTTATCAATCCGCTGATTTCTGCCTTTTTTAAAAGCTCGGCGATTTCTTTCTTAGATAACCTGCCGTCTTTATCATTATCAAAAAACGCAAAAGCTTCTTCTGGTGTTTTGAAACTGTTGGAGATTAGAATTTGAATCTTATTCAGAATAGTTTCTTTAGTGGACATAATATGAGATTTTATTTCAATCTAAAAATAAGAAATATTACGGTTCTTTAAGCGCTCATTTGACAGCAAAAGGCGCTGTACATGTGATCGTTTATTAGAGCATTATCGAAAGAAGTTTCCTTAATCAAAAAATCCTCGTGGTAAACCTGCACCAATTTATCATTGGTTTCATATTGGAGTTCCGCTGTAAAATATAAAAAACTACAACATTAGATCCCAACTTTCGCAAAAATTTAAGCGTCATTTGCTATTAGGTCTTCTGTTTTTTCTTTTTAGCCGCAGGAAATAAGACATTATTTAAGATCAATCGGTATCCTGGAGAGGTTGGATGCAGTTCCAATTCGGTTTTAGGATCGCCAACTTTATGCGTGTAATCTTCAGGATCATGGCCTCCATAAAAGGTGAAAAAGCCTTTTCCTTTAATCCCATGGATGTATTTGGCTTCTCCGTTGGTTTTGTTTTCACCCATAATTAACACGTTTGATTTAATTTCCTCTCTCGTATAGGAGGTTGTTTGACCCATAAAACCTTTGACCAAAGCAGTGTGGTTTTGACATAACATGGTAGGAATAGGATCCCATTTGGCTGAAAAATCCATTAAGGTGAAATAGTCCGTCAACATAGGAATTTGACGCTTGGAAGTCATATCAATGGACGAAAACTCGTAGATATTAGGATTTCTTTCCAAAATAAAATCCTTGAACGCGAAGGTTTTACTGTAATCAATCTTACTTTGATAGTTAGGTTCACTGGCGTCACCATCAAACATGGGTTCACAGATATCCACACCTTCTGCAGACAATGCAATATCAAAACTATCGGTAGCGCTGCACATAGCAAACATAAATCCGCCACCAACCACATAATCACGAATTTTTAAGGCTACCGCCAATTTTTGCTCCGAAACCTTGGTGTATCCCAATTTGGCGGCCAGTGCTTCTGCTTGTTTTTTTTCTTCAATATACCAGGCTGCAGATTTATAGGTTCTATAAAACTTGCCATACTGTCCTGTAAAATCTTCGTGGTGGAGGTGCAACCAATCGTAAAGCAAAAGGCCATCATCCAATACTTCTTCGTCGTAAATGGTTTCATAAGGGATTTCGGCATAAGTCAAAACCAAAGTAACGGCATCATCCCAAGGTGGGTTGCTTTTGGGGGAGTAAACAGCTATTTTTGGTGCTTTTTCAAGAACAACCGACTCCATATTCTGCGAAGGGCTACTGATAAATGCTAAAATTTCTTCGGTCTTGGCATCTGAAATAACCTCAAAAGAAATCCCTCTTATTTGACATTCCCTTTGAATCTCTGCCACATCTGGCAATAAAAAGGAGCCTCCTCTATAATTGAGCAACCATTTTACCTTTAATTGCTTTTCGAGTGCCCAATAGGTCATTCCGTAAGCTTTTAAGTGGTTTTTCTGTCCTTCAGCATCCATAGGTATAAGAATGTAAGACGCGAAAGATGGCACGCTTGCAAGAACAAAAAATAAAATAAGTACTGCTTTTTTCAAAATAACTTGGGGTTATAAAAGAATGTGATGACTATTGATTACTAAGGACGTATTGCACTTCTATGAAATGGAAGTCCATTGATCATTGGAAAGATAAACAAAAATTAAGCGTCCCTAAAATGCTTTAAGAAAATATTGGATAATTGAGTTTTAATAATCTTGATTCTTGCCAGAAAGCAGACTGGCTATGATTTTCGTATTTGGGAATTGCTCAAGAATAATTTTTAAGAAAACGGTAATTGGAATGGACATAATCATCCCTGCAATTCCCCAGATATAACCCCAAAACATGAGCATCACCAGAACAGCTATAATATTGATGGAAAAGGATTTCCCCATAAAAATAGGTTCTAAAATTGATCCAAAAAGAATCTGAACCAAAGAGATAGCCAAAATAAAGAAGAACAATGTGCTGGTAGGGTCCAATTCAACAAAGGCAAAAATAGACAAACTGATTACGGCAATAAACGAGCCGATCATTTGCACAAAATTGATCACAAAGGCAAAAAGGCCCCAGAAAATGGGAAAGCTCACATCAAAATACAAGCAGGCAAGACCTGTAAAGATGCCCGTTCCCAAACTCACCAAAAATTTCACTTTGATGAACGTGATCAAATCATTTTCGATTTTAAGAAAGGTTTTGATCGAAGTGTGTTTTCGTTTCAACAAAGTGACGTGTAATAACTTTTGGATATTGATGGATTCTGCCAACCAAAGCACCGTAAAAAATGCCGTTGTTAAAGCCATACTGATGAAACTGCCCAAGAAGCCAACCACAGATCCAATGTTTTTAGTCTCTGCCAATTGGGCCATAATGCTTCCATTTTTACCTAATTCAACACCAAAAAATGATTCCAATGAATCTTTTAAACCTCTTAGTTTTACTTCTGCTTCCTTAAAAAAAGTGCTATCAGCTGACATAATCTGCTTACTGGATAAATGGATCAATTCCGCGGTAATTGCCAGGCCCATTAAAATAAGAAGAACAACAATTATAATACTGAGAAATTTTGGAACGCCCTTTTTACCCAACCAACGCATGACCGGTAAAAATAAGAGTGCTATAAACATGGAAAAAACCAATGGAATGAAGATAAACGAAAGAATCTTCAACAAATAAAAAACAAGTGGCACAACAATTACCAGCAATAATAAATTTGTTGTACGTCTTTTCTCCATGGCTTTTTTCTAATTATCGATCTGCAAAGATAATCTTAAACCGCTAAGGTAATTAAAGAAAAACTTAAGATTTTAAAATGGAACATCATTGTCGTCGTCGTCATCCATTGAAGGCGGATCAAAAGCATCGGATGCCGACGGAAAATTACTGGATTTAAACGAGTTATCATTGGCAGCCGCATTCATTTTGGAGTGAAATTCGCCAAAAGGTGTATCAAAATCATCAAGATTATCAAACTTACCAAGATGTCCAATAAATTTCAATCGGATATTTTCCAAGCCACCGTTTCTGTGTTTGGCGACAATAAATTCGGCCTGCCCTTCTGTTGGAGAGCGTTCTTCATCGTCCCACTCGTCAATTTTGTAATATTCTGGCCTGTAGATAAACGATACAATATCCGCATCCTGCTCAATCGCTCCAGATTCACGTAAATCTGATAGCAACGGCCTTTTACTTCCACCACGGGTTTCAACCGCACGCGAGAGTTGGGACAACGCAATTACTGGAAGGCTTAATTCCTTTGCCAAGGCTTTGAGGTTACGGGAAATTGTCGATATTTCCTGCTCCCTGTTTCCTCCCTTCTGGCTTCCCCCAGCAGTCATCAACTGCAAATAATCAATAATGATCATCTTAATACCATATTGGGAAGCCAAACGTCGGGCCTTTGCGCGTAAGTCGAAAATAGATAGTGAAGGGGTGTCATCAATAAATAAAGGTGCTTTCTCTAACGCCTTTACTTTGACGTTTAATTGCTCCCATTCGTGTTTCTCAAGTTTTCCAGTTCTTAACTTCTCTGAAGACAGGCCTGTTTCACTAGAAATCAAACGTGTGATCAATTGTACTGAAGCCATCTCCAGAGAGAAAAAGGCTACGGGGATATTATGTTCAACCGCAATGTTTCGAGCCATAGACAAGGTCAAGGCTGTTTTACCCATCCCAGGACGTGCCGCCACAATGATCAAATCACTTTCTTGCCATCCCGAAGTGAGTTTATCCAACTTATCAAAGCCTGACGGAATCCCGCTCAAACCTTCCTTATTGGATATATCCTCAATTTTCTTTTTCGCTTGAATCACCAAACTTTGGGCAGTTTCCGTAGATTTCTTGATATTTCCTTGGGTCACTTCATAAAGTTTGGCCTCGGCTTGGTCCAAAAGATCGAAAACATCTTTGGTTTCATCGTAGGCATCTTCAATAATCTCATTAGAGATCTTGATCAAACTACGCTGAATGAACTTCTGAAGAATAATACGCGCATGAAACTCGATATGCGCCGAAGAAGACACGCGTTGGGTCAAAGAAATCAGGTAAAAATCGCCCCCTACCAGCTCCAGCTTTGCATCTTTTTTGAGCTGGCTGGAAACGGTTAATAAATCGACAGGTTCACTGTTTTCGAATAACTTAAAAATAGCCTCAAAGATGTGCTTATGGGCGTCTTTATAGAACGCGTCAGGACTTAAAATATCGATAACTTCATCAACACCTTTTTTGTCAATCATCATTGCCCCGAGAACAACTTCCTCTAAATCAAGAGCTTGTGGCGGAATCTTTCCTTTTTCTAAGCTAATAATTGTGCTTTTGTCCACTTTATAGCCCTGTATTTGATTTGGTTGTTTCATGAATGCGAAAATAAATAAATTGTAAGTAAAGTAGCTATTTTGGCGCTCTTCAATCTTAACAGGTCATCAACAATCTAACTGTTGATAACTCCATAATATTGTTAATAAGGCCAAAAAAAACCGAAGCCATTAACTTCAGTTTTAATTTTTGTTAATGTATTTGGGGATTGTTATTTATAAACCCCCATATCAGCATATTTATCCATACGCTTTTGTACCAATTCTTTTGGTGATAAGTTTTTAAGTTCGTCGAAAGATTTTTCGATTGCCTTTCTAACTGCTAAAAAAGCTTCTTCACGATTGGTGTGTGCGCCGCCAAGTGGTTCTTTGATAATATCATCTACCAATTTCATTTTTTTCATATCGGGAGCCGTAAGTTTTAAGGCTTCTGCAGCCTGTTCCTTATATTCCCAACTACGCCATAAAATAGACGAACAAGATTCTGGAGAGATGACCGAATACCAGGTATTTTCCATCATCAGTACACGATCTCCAACACCAATGCCCAAAGCACCGCCAGACGCGCCTTCACCAATGATCACACAGATAATCGGTACTTTTAAACGGGTCATTTCTAGAATGTTTCTTGCAATAGCCTCGCCTTGGCCGCGCTCTTCCGCTTCCAATCCTGGGTACGCACCGGGGGTGTCAATTAAAGTGACCACTGGCAATTTGAATTTTTCAGCAGATTTCATCAATCGCAAGGCTTTGCGATAGCCTTCTGGATTTGACATCCCAAAGTTACGGTATTGTCTGGTCTTGGTATTGTAACCCTTTTGCTGCCCGATAAACATATAGGACTGATTGCCAATTTTACCCAATCCGCCAATCATCGCTTTATCATCCTTCACATTTCTATCGCCATGCAACTCCAAAAAAGAATCACCGCATAAGGCTCTAATATGATCTAAAGTATAAGGTCTATTTGGATGGCGTGATAATTGAACACGTTGCCATGCCGTAAGATTTTTATAGATATCTTTCTTTGTAGCCAGGAGCTTCTTCTCAATTTGTTCACAAGTTTGGGTCACGTCAACATCACTTTCTTCACCAATCACTCGGCATTTTGACAATTGATCCTCTAGTTCTTTTATGGGAAGCTCAAATTCTAAATACTCCATAGAAATTTAAGTTTTAATTATTAGTTAGCCTACAAACCTACGTATTTTTTTCCGTTAAGATAAAACTACATTATGAAAAAATAAGTATTTATTGACCGGCCGCACAAAGGTAAGGATAATCAAAGTAACTCGTAAGTATTAATCCACTTTGTAGCCCTTTCGTTTTTTAGCCCTATGCGAGATCACATTCTTGAATACGGCATCCATCACCACTGACAGTAGGACCAAAATGGCACCGTAATAAAAATGAGGGCCCATTTTTTCTGTTTCAGGAAATAATATTAGGGCTAAAGTAATTCCATAAACAGGTTCTAAATTATACGAAAGTACCACGGTGTAGGGACTGATAAATCGCATCACTTTAACGATTCCAATAAAGGCATAAGCCGTACAAATAGAAGCCAAAACGAAAAGAAAAATCAAATCGGCAGCAGAAAGCTTGAAAAACCCCGCGTCGAATCCGCCCTTAAAAATCAGGATAAACAGCGTTAAGAATACCACCCCACTAATAAATTCATAGAAGGAGATGACCGTTGCAGAATGTGTCTTTATAAAGGTGCCATTAATTACTGCAAATAGGCTTGACAGTAAGGCGGAAACCACACCAAGAATAATTCCGTTAATATATCTTAACTCGCCATGGGTGATGAGAAACACCCCAATCACCACAATAACCCCGAACAGAATTTCGTACCATATAATGCGTCTCTTATAAAACAAGGGTTCAATAAAAGAAGCAAAAAAGGCGCCTGTAGAAAACATAGCGAGGGTGATGGAGATATTGGATTGCTTGATGGCTTCAAAGAAGGTAATCCAGTGCAACGCGATGATGATGCCTGCGCCAAAGAACTTCAGCATGGTGCGCTGATCAACCTTTATTTTTAACTTAATAAACTTGATATAAAAAAACATCAGCAAGCCGGCCATCAACATGCGATACCAAACTAATGGAATCGAGCCAATAGTAATCAACTGTCCTAAAATAGCAGTAAAGCCAGCAATAAACACTAAAAAATGAAGGTGCAGATAATTCTTGAATTTATCGTTTTGCATTATAGAGGAGAATGACAGCTAAAATACCAAAAACTACATTTGGAAGCCATGCGGCCACTAATGGCGAAAAGTCAGACTGCTCAGCCAATACTCCAAAAACCTTGTCAAAAAACACATACACCATGGCGGTTGTAATACCAAAGGCCAAGTTGACGCCCATCCCTCCCCTTCTCTTAATTGAGGAAACTGATACGGCAATTATGGTTAGAATAAATACGGCCACAGGCAAGCTCCACTTTTTATATTTTACGATCTCATACCGTCCAATATTTGAAGATCCCCTGGCTTTTTCTTTATTTATAAAATCGACCAATTCCGAATAGGGCTTTGTTTCTGCAATGTAATTGACAGGCATTAAATCTTCCAAATCAAAAGGAAGAACGGTATCAAGCCTTCGTTGCGTTTCAATGAGATCGCCTTTATCCGTTATGGTGCGCTTGAAATAGTTAAATAATTTATAGGTACTATCTGCTTCAGAGTAAACAATGGAATTAGCAAAAATCTTATATTTCATTTCGTCATTTTCAATATGCTCCAAAGTGAAATTAAAACCCGTTTTTTTAATCTTGTCAAAACTACTCACATAGATAAAATCAGTATCGTTGATCTGCCGAAAAATATTCTGCCCGGGATCCTGATGCCTTGCACTTTTCAGATATTTATAGGAGAATTCATTGAACCCCTGACTGGCAATGGGTGCCAAATAAAATCCCAAGATCATGGCAAATATGGAAATGATGGTGGCGCCAATAATATAGGGTCTTAAAAAACGGGAAAAGGAAACCCCGGAGCTTAAAAAAGCCACAATCTCAGTGTTATTGGCCAATTTGGAAGTAAACCAAATCACCGAAAGGAATAAAAATATCGGAAATAATAAATTGGCGAAATAGATGGTGAAATTGAGATAGTATAAGGCCACTTCCCAAAAAGGTACTTTATTCTCTAGGATTTTGCCAATCTTCTCAGCAAGATTGACCGTAATTCCAATAGGAATAAACAGCAACAACATCATCAAGAACGTGAGGAGATAGCGTTTTAATATGTACCAATCAAGGATTTTCAAAGTATGTTGCTATTGATTATTGTTATTATTTATTTTTTATTCCTATTATTTCTATCCTTTATCCTCTAACCTCAATTCCTAATTATCATTTAAATTCCCAAAACCACAACTTTGAACTCTGAACTCTGAACTTTAAACTCAAAACTTACAACCGTTTATCCATCTGTTTCACCATCATATCTTTCCAGGTTCTAAAATCTCCTGCTAAGATATGTTTTCTAGCTTCCCTGACCAACCACATATAAAATCCGAGGTTATGAATCGTAGCAATCTGCATGGCCAAGCGTTCATTGACCGAAAATAAATGACGTAAATACGCTTTGGAATATTCCGTATCAACATAAGTCATAGCCATCTCATCCAACGGCGAAAAGTCATCTTCCCATTTTTTGTTTTTGATATTTATGGAACCGTGAGCCGTAAAAAGCATCCCGTTTCTGGCATTACGGGTTGGCATGACACAATCAAACATATCGACACCTAACGCAATATTTTCAAGAATATTGATTGGGGTCCCTACGCCCATTAAATAGCGCGGTTTATCTTCTGGAAGGATTTCACAAACCACTTCGGTCATCGCGTACATTTCCTCTGCAGGTTCCCCTACTGACAGTCCGCCAATAGCATTCCCTACGGCACCCGTATTTGCGATATACTCGGCAGATTGTGCACGTAGATCTTTATAGGTGCTGCCTTGAACAATTGGAAAAAAGCTTTGCTCATAGCCATATTTGAAAGGGAGTTTCTCCAAATGGTTGATACATCGGTCCAACCAACGGTGGGTCATGTGCATGGACCTTTTGGCATAATTATAATCGCAGGGATAGGGTGTACATTCGTCGAATGCCATGATAATGTCGGCACCGATAACACGTTGGATTTCCATCACATTTTCTGGCGTAAACGTATGGTAACTGCCATCAATATGCGATTTAAACTTGACCCCTTCTTCTTTGATTTTCCGGTTTGCAGAGAGAGAATAGACTTGATACCCTCCCGAATCCGTTAAAATATTACGGTCCCAATTTATAAATTTATGCAAGCCCCCAGCCTGTTCCAGAATTCTTGTTTGTGGACGCAAATAAAGATGGTACGTATTGCCTAAGATGACATCTGCATTGATATCATTTTTAAGTTCTCTTTGGTGTACGCCCTTTACGGAACCTACCGTACCTACTGGCATAAAAATAGGTGTTTCAATAACACCATGGTCTGTAGTCAGTTTTCCTGCCCTCGCCTTACTTCGAGGGTCTTTTCCTTTTAATTCAAATTTCATACGTGGCAAACCTACATCTTTTTTTTAGTTCAAATTGAAAATTTCCAAATTGAAGGAAGAGGTCATTAAATTTTTAAAAATTGCAATTATTAGCCTCAGAATATTAATTGAGACATCCTATCTAGGCCCTTAAAAGTTGGGAATAGCTGGCAAAGATAAACAATGCGGCAATTAAGTTAAGGACCTCTTAAGAAAACTTTAAAAATTCTGTTAAAGAGAAACTATTTCCTTCCTAACCATTTTTCTTCAAAACCAACCCACCTCATAATCCCTTCAAAAATTAGACCTGTGATTGTTAGCAAAACAACAACATTCGTTAATAAGTGCGCGAAATTCAACTTTGATTTGGGGGTTTAAAAGGCTACTTTTGCACGGTAAAACTAACTTTTATAAAATGTCAAACACACAACAATTAGAAGATTTAACAACACAGGTACGTAGAGATATTCTCCGTATGGTACACAAGGTGAATTCTGGACATCCGGGAGGTTCTTTAGGATGCGCCGAATTTTTTGTAGCGCTGTACAAGGAGATTATGGACAGAAAGGATACTTTTGATATGGACGGTATAGGCGAAGATCTATTCTTTCTTTCAAACGGTCACATCTCTCCTGTATTTTACAGCGTATTGGCAAGAACGGGCTATTTTCCGGTAGAGGAACTCAATACATTTAGATTGATTGATTCCCGATTACAAGGCCATCCAACTACGCATGAAGGATTACCTGGTATTCGTGTGGCTTCAGGGTCTTTGGGCCAAGGCATGTCTGTGGCCATCGGTGCGGCTCAGGCGAAAAAACTGAACAACGATTCGCATTTGATCTACAGTTTGCACGGTGACGGTGAACTTCAGGAAGGCCAAAACTGGGAAGCGATCATGTATGCCGCAGGAAATAAGGTAGATAATTTAATCTCTACCATTGATCTTAACGGACAGCAGATTGACGGATCAACGGATGATGTATTGCCAATGGGCAGTGTTAAAGATAAATTTGAAGCCTTTGGATGGACGGTTGTAGAAATCAACCAAGGCAATAATATAGAAGCAATTTTAGAAGGAATGGCGGATGCCAAATCAAAAACAGGAAAAGGAAAACCTGTATGTGTCCTTTTAAAAACGGTCATGGGCAACGGTGTTGACTTTATGATGCACACCCACGCATGGCATGGAAAAGCGCCAAACGATGAGCAATTGGCTATCGGATTGGAACAGAATGCGGAGACTTTAGGGGATTATTAATTAAGTGGGGCAGTCAGCAGTCGGCAGTCGGCAGCAAATAAAATGATTGACTAGATATTGATATCACCTATAAAAATTCTTTTCGATTGTGCCCAGCACAACAGGAAGAGTTAATAAAATTCAGAGAAATAATTAAACAGATACCCACTTTCGTGGGCATTACTATGAAAACATATACAAATACAGGAAATAAAGACACACGTTCAGGATTTGGAGCGGGATTGACAGAATTGGGACAAACCAACGAAAAAGTTGTTGCACTTTGTGCCGATTTGATTGGCTCGTTAAAAATGGACGATTTTAAAAAGAACCATCCAGAGCGTTTCTTTCAAGTAGGAATTGCCGAAGCCAATATGATTGGAATGGCCGCTGGTCTTACAATTGGTGGAAAAATTCCTTTTACAGGAACTTTTGCCAACTTTTCAACCGGTCGTGTTTACGATCAAATCAGACAGAGTGTAGCTTATTCTGATAAAAACGTCAAAATTTGTGCCTCACACGCTGGGTTGACTCTTGGTGAAGACGGTGCCACCCACCAAATTTTAGAAGATATCGGATTGATGAAAATGTTACCGGGAATGACGGTCATTAATACTTGCGATTACAACCAAACAAAAGCGGCGACGATTGCCATTGCTGAGCATCAAGGTCCAGTTTATTTACGTTTTGGTCGTCCATCAGTGCCTAATTTTACGCCAGAAAATCAAAAATTTGAAATTGGAAAAGCGCTACAATTAACAGAAGGTACAGATGTAACCATCGTTGCCACTGGACATTTGGTCTGGGAAGCGCTTGAAGCAGCAAAAGCGCTAAACGAAAAAGGTATTTCGGCAGAAGTCATCAACATTCACACCATCAAACCTTTGGATGATGAAGCCATTATAAAATCGGTTAAAAAAACAGGATGTGTGGTTACGGCTGAAGAACACAATTACCTTGGAGGTTTAGGAGAAAGTGTAGCTCGTGTCTTATCATTGAACCATCCAACACCACAAGAGTTTGTGGCGACGCAAGATACTTTTGGAGAATCCGGAACGCCAGCACAGTTAATGGACAAATACGGCTTAAACAGCGCTTCTATCATTAAAGCTGCTGAAAAAGTCATCCAAAGAAAAAAATAAATGGATTGCTGATTGAGTTCACTTTTAGAGCAATAATTGCATCTCATCAACACATTAATAGCGATATTGGGCTTTCTTTATTTTAAAGAGAGCCTTTTTTTTTACGGAGAAATTAAAAACACAGACCAAAATAAAATACCTCTGGCAGCGTTTTTGATTATATCGAACATCAAACTTAAAAACGATAATTATGAAAATTTTAAAAATCTTTCAAGAACATTTCAAAAGTAAAAGTAGGAAAAACTTCTTTTTGGCAACTTTTGCCGTAGCGGCTTTTACCTTTTCCACCACGGCCCAAAATGGCGATGGCTTCGGAATTAAAGCAGGTTTAAATTATAATGGCAATGGCAAGTATTTTAAATCTATTGAGGCCAATGCAAAAAATCCGGACAAAAACGTAGGGTTTCATGTAGGTCTCTACGGAAAAATTGGAAATCGATTTTATTTTAAACCGGAAGTGGTCTATACACAAACCAAAAGTGAATATGACAAGAGCGATTTTAAAATGAAAAAAATTGATGCCCCAATGTTGCTGGGATTAAAGATTATTGGTCCGGTAAGCGTTTTTGCAGGTCCATCCTTTCAATATATCGTGGATTCCAAATTTGAAGACATTACCATTAAGGATATTGAGAATGAGTTTAGCGTTGGACTTAATTTTGGAATTGCACTTAATTTCAACGGCTTTGGTGTTGATTTAAGATATGAGAAAGGCTTAAGTGAGAACATGGCGACTTTTGGCGTTCCTGAAAGCAGGATTGACACAAGACCTGAACAACTGATCTTAGGCATATCGTTTGCTCTATAAGCACAAAAAAAGGCTATCACATTAAAAATGATAGCCTTTTTTTCTATTTAATTCGGAAGAATCAGATCTCGAATTATTTATTCCTCTAGACTGTAATCTTTTTTAATATCTTTTTGAAGATGGTCCCAAACGCCATTCCCGTCAGAATCTACAAACTTCAAGGTTTTAATGGTAATAATGCCATTAGTTTCAGTACGACTTCTTAAAAACTCGTACTCGGCAAGTGTAGGCTCCTGTTCTCCATTGTTGGTATCTACAATATAGGTCTGTCTGGTCAACTCATTTTTGGTCAATATACGGTCGCCATCATCATCGGAATCCAAAAAGTTTGCAATGCCGTCGCCGTCAGTATCGTCATTAAAGAGATTCTTATCACCATTCAAATCTTCCATATAAGAAGGGATGCCATCACCATCATGGTCATTGATTTCTGTCTGGAATAATTCGAACTTAAAATTCAAATTTGCATATGCAGGCACACTACCTTTTGGGGTAGCATAATAACCCAATCCAGAAGGTAGGAACATGACTCCAAGGCCATAGTTACTATAGGTTACGGTTCCATCACTATTTTCGACGAATCCTTCAGAAGTTTTAAATTGAGGAATAACCTCTCTCCATCCGGGAATTAGCTCCATAAGATCTAGATTTATCGGTGTCACACTGCTGTCAAAGGTGGTTCCATTTGGAAAAAATCCCTCATAATTCATTCTTACATTATCAGGAAAATTCGGATTCACTCCCCCACCTTCATTAAGTTCTAAAATATAAAACTGATATTCTACACCTTGAAATTTTGTTGTTTTCGGATTGTCAATATCAACCGCAACACTCAACATTTGATTGTTGTCAGGATCTGGCATATCCAAATAATTACCGCTGTCATCTTTTGGCAATTCCTTAATAATGATCTCAGAAATACTGTGATCTCCAGGTTCTGCAAAGGTCGCACGGTTGTAATAATGGGTTTTCAAATAATTCTGTAAAGAATCAAAATCAGCCAATTGCTGTTCAGTGCGGTCTCGTTCTGGAACTAATTCGAAAGAATTGTCATCGTCTTTTTTACAAGAAGATAATAAGGCTAAAAAACATAAAGTTGAGAAGACGTAGGTTTTTAATTTCATCAATTTAATTTTATTCATTTTTAAAAGCAAATCACAATACACTTAAAATCATTAAATTGAGCAAACAAAATGAGCTGTCAAAGAATGTTTCAATATTGCTTATTTTTGCCGGCAAGATACGATAATATAATATGTTTGCACAACAACATTAACGTAGTTTTAAAAATTTAAATATGCGAATCGATAAATTTCTTTGGTGTGTAAGATACTATAAAACACGCACCATTGCCACAGAAGCTTGCAAAAAAGGACATATCAAAATTAACGGTCAGGCGGTCAAACCCAGCCGGGAAGTTTATGCTACCGATAAGATAGAATTACGCAAAGATCAGATCAATTACCAACTCATCGTTAATGACATTCCGCCAAATCGTGTTGGTGCCAAACTTGTTGATATTTACAGAAAAGATATTACACCAAAAGAAGCTTTTGAAGCGCAAGAACTCTTAAAGTTCTCCAAAGATTACTATCGCAAAAAAGGGGTTGGCAGACCAACCAAAAAAGACCGACGCGATATTGACGATTTTTATGAGACTACCGATGACGATTAAAAAGAACACTTTATTTATCTTTGAAAAAACAAGAACCAAATGACCACATCAAAACAAACCATACTCAGCCATCAGGAGATCAACCATAAAATAAGACGCATTGCCTACCAGATTTATGAAAGTAATGTGGATGGCACTGAAGTTATTTTAGCAGGAATTGATACCAATGGCTACATCCTGGCCGAGAAACTAAAATCCAATCTCGATAAAATCTCCGATTTAAAATCGGTGTTGTGTAGAGTAACCATTGATAAAAAAAATCCCCTTACCCCTATTATTACTTCCGTTCCCGCATCAGATTACACCAACAAATCCATTGTACTTATTGACGACGTTCTCAATTCGGGGAGCACGCTCATTTATGGGGTAAAGCATTTCTTGGATGTTCCATTGAAACAATTCAAGACGGCAGTACTAGTGAATAGAAATCATAAGAAGTTTCCGGTTAAAGCAGATTTTAAGGGCATTTCCCTCTCCACATCACTACATGAGCATGTAGAGGTCGTTTTATCAGGAAAAGTCTACGAGGCCTTCTTAAAATAAGCCAGCTACAATTTCTTCGGCAATAGCTGCTATACTTTTACCGTCCGTAACCACGGTTTGCTTGCTTTGGTTATAATAGAAAGAACGCTCAAAAAGATGTTTCCCAATAAACTCGATCAATTCCTCATCCGTTTTAAGATGTGCAATCAAAGGGCGCTGTGCTTTTTCAGGAGTCAGCCTTTGGACTAAGCTCGGAATTGAACTCTTCAAATAAATACTATGCGTGTCCTCAGCATCCAAAATGGCGGCCATATTGCTACCGTAACATGGTGTTCCCCCTCCAAGTGACAAAATTATATTGTTTAGCTGAAGAACTTCCTTCAAATACAGATGTTCTTTTTTCCTGAAATAAATTTCACCTTTAGTTTCGAAAATCTGTGGAATGCTCATATTCTCCTTTTTTTGAATGTAATCATCCAAGTCTACAAATTTGAAATCGACGATTTCCGCCAATTTCCTTCCAATTGTGGATTTTCCAGACCCCATATATCCAATTAAAACAATATTCATACAACAGCTTATAAATTGATTCTTAAAAACATAGCCAACGGCTCAACAAAAAAACAAAAAATTTTTCAAAGAAAGGGTTTGATTATTAATAAAACGTTTTATATTTGCACCCTCATTGAAGAAATGACTCGATAGCTCAGTTGGTAGAGCATAACACTTTTAATGTTAGGGTCCTGGGTTCGAGCCCCAGTCGGGTCACACGGTGGAAGCACCAATACTACAAAACCTCGCTAATTTATTTTAGCGAGGTTTTTTGTTTTTCGGCCCATTCAATTGATATCCTTTTATTATCTCATTCGTTCACAAGTGGTCAATCGGTCAAAAAAGTGACTTAATTTTAATCATACAGTATTTAGTTGATTTAACTGAAGAATGAGCACCACGTAGTCACCAAACAGTTTGTGAAAGCGCGAATTTTAGGCGAAGACAAGGCTAACCATTCCATGACAGACCTTTTTAAATATCACAATGACCTCATGGCAAACAAACTTTCCAAGAAAACATCATGCCATTATAAATCCACCTTTTCGTTTTGAACTAATAAAATAGTTAACCAATAAGATGATAAGTAAGGCCAAAAAATAATAAGACATTTATTTTTAAATTGGTGGCAACAATGGTATAATGAACTTAATGTTCACTATACAGCCAATTTAAGATATATATGAAGATCTGTTATATATCTTTTATATTTTACTCTAATTCAAACGAATTCATTATTTTTCTTAAATGCTTGAATATTGAATACAACTGTTAAACTTAATTATCCCATGGACTCATGTTCATTTAACTGCACTTAACGCCTTAACCCTACCAAATTAAAAAGGGCTCTCGTTCTGGAGCGCATCCACTCGCCAATAAAGAATCCACACGAAAGGCCTTCTGTAGGGAAACAAGACTATTTCATTGACTGCACCCCAAATCTGACAAAAAGTTGTGAATACGGTCTTAGAGCCTTGCTAGCACAACTCCTTTTCTCAGATTATAAATTCATTGATAATTAGTCTAATCTATCGTCTTTAGGTTCCCTTCAATAATTTTGATGTTTTCGCCTTGTTCGGTCTCCAAAAGTTGGTTCCATTTTTCAAGCATAGGGCGTTCGCGATCAAAGTCTCTATATTCATCAGGATTCATGATGGGTATTCCAGTTACAATGGGGTAAACGCGTTGGCAAGCGGTACAAGATAGGAGGCCTTCTAAGATGTTATTCTGCTCATCTTTCGTGATGATACTCAAAGTTAAATCTGATTTATCAAAAGGGCAGCATAATTTTTTTATCGTTTCTATTCTCATTTTATTGGTTTTATATTTTTTCGGTATTTGTCTATCGCTATGGCAGGATTTTCTACATTCATAACGCCTGATATTACAGCGATACCCTGGTAATTTAATTCGTCTAATTGCTTTAAATTTTCTGGATTGATCCCGCCGGCTAAAAAAAGTGGTTTATTGAAGATTTGAGCTGCTTTTTTAACAGTTTCATGAGTGATTATTTCACAATGACCAATACTTGAAGATGGAAACATAGAGCAGAAGGAAATATAATCAATAGCGTTTTTGGCGGCCCATTCAACAGCGTCCAAATTATTTCCACAAGTAAGGCCAATGATAATTTCTTTGTTTATTGTCCTCCTAACTTCATTAAGATCACTCGGAAGCTTGTCAAAATGGACACCATCTAAATTCATTGTTTTTAGATATTTCCATTGATTGTTTATCAAGACTAACGTGTTATACTTTGCGCACAAAGAACAAATTTTTTGAATAAGTGCAGTTGGATTATGTACATTTTTGAAATTATCCCAAATCTGAACAGCAGCAATGTCTTTAGTAAGGCTTATGGCTAATTTATCCAATAACACCTGCTCTTCCATAGATGGATCAACCACTAAGTAAATGCCAGATGGAATGGATTTCTTTTTTATCTTCATCATTTCCAGTCTGATTTTATGGCGGTAAAAAAAGCATCCCAATAAGGATTTTTTTGCTGATAAATTAAATCTGATATCCTTCCGTTCTCTAACAGTTTAATACCCTCATTTTTTTTCGTAATTTCTCCAACTTCAGTACAAGGAATGTTATTTTCTTTGAATTGGCTTAGGATTTTCGGAACAGCTTCTTTTTTACAAGTCATCACCATGGCCCCGGCACCAATAGAATAGCGAGGATCAATTGAAAAGACTTCACAAACTTTAGCTTGAGTTTCCTCAATAGGAAGTTGGTCATTATTTATGAGCGCTCCGTTACCCGAAGCTATAGCCATTTCATATATGGCCCCCAAAACGCCCCCTTCAGTCACATCATGCATAGCGGTAATGCTCTTCTCGGTTTTGTCCTGTACAGCGGTTAACGCATCCTTCATAACAGAAATATCATAAAAGGAAGCGCAAGCATTTTGAAAAATCTCTATTCCGGCCTTGTTTTTAACGGTTTGTGGAAAACTTTTCGCCAAGATAGCAGTGGAGGAAATTGCACAGCTCTTAGTCACTAGTATTATATCTCCCGGTGACGCGAGTTTTGAGATGAGTAACTGATCTTTTTGTGCCATGGTAATAAAAGTTGCACCACCAACAATGGTTGAGTTTTGCCCTTCAACAAATCCGGTATGTCCACCTGTAATACTGATTCCTAGCGTCGAACAAAACTGATGGATGTAATCCCAATACACTTTAAAATCTTTTGGTGAAAAATGAGCAGGTAAATTCAATACAAACTGTCCGTACATAGGTGTAAATCCTGTGGTAGCAATATCGTTAGCGGTAAGCTGTACAGAGAGCCAAGCCGATTCTTTTAGCCCAAGTGAAGGTATAAGGGAAAGTGGATCACTTGCCATGGCCATTGCTTGACCATTGGGCAGGTCAACAACTGACACATCGACACCAAATTGGGGTCCAACGTAAACTTCCGGTCTTTCTTTTCCACATTTACCTTGAAGAAAATGCTTAAAATCAGAATGTGTTATTTTTCCTGTGTGCGCTTTCATGCTTCGTCATTAAACTTTATATACAATGCAAAGAAGTCTCCAATGGGTAAATTCCACTCTTGAACAGGAAACCATTTTGGAAGTCCGGTTGTTTTCCATTCAATATCATAATCCCTTCCTTTTAAAGCTTTATCTATAACTTTTATAAGTTTTTGAGGCGTGTAAAAAGTGGCCGTTTCATAAAACGCATTCTTGCCAAAAAATTGTTGGGTTCTACGTCTGATTAATTTAGGCGTGTTGCGGTTCATCATGCCCATTATAATGCCATGTCGGGCAACCCTTGCTGCTTCACGAATAACTTTTACGGGATCTTTATAATACTCAAACGTGGTAATAAAGGCCATGGCATCAAAAGTATGGTCTTTGAAAGGTAAATGATGGGAGTCGGCCATCACTAGGTCGCCATCAAATCGATGCAAGGCTTGAGACAGCATAAATGGAGAAATGTCACCTCCAGTAGCTTCAATTCCAATGTCTTTCCACCATCTTGTGAAACGGGTTGTGCCACAACCAAATTCGAGTAAGGTATTGACACGTTTATCTTTAGAAATAAGTTGTTCTAAAATCTTCTTCTGCCACACTTCGGCACGCTTGTATGGCCCTTCATAATAGTCTTCGTAAGTGTCGGTGTGTTTTCGATTAAAGAACCATTCGGATCTTCCTTGCCAGGTTTGTGTGTTCTCGGGAACGAGTTGCTGATTAACTTTTTCTATTTCCATTGTTATAATTCTTTTAAAAATTAAAACCGTTATTCTAACGCCAACATAGTGGTGCAATGGAAATGAAAGTATCCTAAGTGTGCATCCCTACGTTGGCATTATCCAAATCAGGTTCTTGGGTATTATCTCAGCCCTGAATAATCAGGGCACCCCATGCATTATGAAAACAAAGTTATTTAAATAACTTTGGATTACAGTCTTTATTCTTACAAATGTATATTTGTGGGAGTTTTCAATGGAATAGTTTTGTTCTCGTGGCTGTCCAATAGGTCAACGATGTACGTTACCCAATATGACTGATGCCCAATGATAATGCGCTTTGATTGATGTATTCAATACGTTGTTAAATAAGCTTTTTGATATTGCAAAACTGAGGCAAATATATCATAGGCTCCTAAAAGCATTTTAGGGAAAATTTAATGGAGAGATAGCTTGTTTTTTAGACTCGGTTCTTTGTGGGCAACTGGCCTTACTCCGATTTAAATTTAAGTGTTGACACATAAATCCCTACAGAAAGGGACACTGCGATAAACAAGAGAGAAAACCATTCGGGAATTTCAATCAAACTGGCGGTCATTAATTTAAGCGAAACGAATATAAGTATAGAAAAAACGCTGTATTTCAAATAAACGAATTTCTCTAACATATTTGAAAGAAAAAAGTAAAGTGACCTTAAGCCCAGGATCGCAAATATATTTGAGCTATAGACTATAAATGGATCTGTTGTTATAGCAAAAATTGCGGGAATACTATCTAATGCAAAAAGTAAATCGGTAAACTCTATCGTAAGCAACGCCCCAAAAAGTGCTGTAAAAACCCGTTTTCCATTTATTCTGGTAATGTATTTTCCACCATCCAATTCTTTACTGAATCGGAATAATTTCATAACACCCTTCGATTCCTGAAGATCCTTGTGTTCACTCTCTTTTTTCAACATTTTAAATGCCGTAAACAATAAGAACAACCCAAAAATAATACTCATCCCATGAATTTTCTCCAATAATATCAATCCGATGCCAATCAATATGGCACGAAATACGATGGCTCCAAGAATCCCCAGAAAAAGCAATTGGTGCTGATATTGTTTTGGGATTTTAAATGACGTAAAGATGATGGCAATAACAAAAAGATTGTCAACACTTAAGGAGAGCTCAATAAGATACCCTGTTAAATATTTAACTACTGCCTGGCTTGGTTCAAGGTTATTGACATTTGCCACGAGAGAGGTATCATAAAACCAATAAATCAACCCGGAAAACAATAAGGCATTGGTGACAAAGAAAACAGTTTGAAAAACCGCTCTCTTTATTGAAGTTTCACTGTTCTTTTTGTGCAAAATGAAAAAGTCAATCAACAACAGCGCAAGCAAAAAGGATATTAATACAATCCAAGGTGTTAGATGTTCCATGTATCAGTTAAGTGCTTTTTTTGTTAATTACACGCTGGTTTTTCTTCATGTGATTTCTAATGATTTCAATACACATAGGTAATACTGATAGCAACATAATTCCGAATATGACCTTTTCAAAATTATTTTTAACGATGGTTAGATTTCCGAAAAAGTAACCAAGTAAAACCAAGCTAAAAACCCATATAATTGCTCCAACCACATTATAGCGAACAAATTTAGCATAGGACATTTCTGCAATTCCTGCCACAAAGGGTGCAAAAGTTCTAATAACAGGTAAAAACCGAGCAATAATTATAGTTTTTGGTCCATGTCTCAAATAGAATTGATTTGTTTTGCGAATAAATTTAGGATTGACGATTGGCTTATCGATTAGTTTCCAGTTGAGTATTTTAAGACCGATAGTTTTACCAAGATAGTAATTGACACCATCTCCCAAAATTGCGGCTATAACCAAAAGCAGCAGGGTCAAAAAAAGATTTAATTCAGCCGTCTGTCCCAGATCATTCTGAATGCCTGCACAAAAAGTGCCTGCGGTAAATAATAGTATGTCTCCTGGCAAAAAGGCCATAATCACAAGCCCTGTTTCCATAAATACTATCAAGAATAGAATAACATAAATCCAAACCCCATAATCCAAAACCAATTCCAAAAGATGATGGTCAAGATTTAAAACAAATTCCAAAAAATTATTGATGATTTCCACAGTTTGAGTATTTATACGATTGGTGTTATAGTTGAAAACTAATTTTAACGATTTTAAACATTCAAAGCAGTGCTTTTTCAGTGGTATCAATCGTAACAGAGTCTTAATCCAAAAAGCCTTAAAAGATTATGGTCCTACGATAATAGATTGAACTGAATTAAGCTGCCGATGTATTGAAAATATAAATATGCCATGTTGCCCAATCAAGGTCTGCCATTTTCCAGCACGTTAATTTTCTTTCTTAAGCGTTTGTATTTTCTATTGATTTGACTTGTTTAAGGTCAACTTTCAATATGGCCGAACCTTGGTTTACTAATTTTTGTAATTAGGTTTTAGATTTTTGACTGAAATAGCAATTACGAGACTGTATTCCCAAACCGCGGGAACAAATTCAAAAGAAATAATTGGACAATCGTCTATGTAAAACAATGAAAAGGAAAGATGATTTTACTTGATGTTAATCTTAAAGGAATGTAATTGCCAATCTCCAAATAAAGGAGTTTAAAGTCGTAAGTTTCGGCAGTAGGTAGCGATACCTTGTCATTACTTGAAATGAAGGGAGTTTTAAATGTTTTAACAGACCAATTAGCCTGATGTGTTTGGAAATGTCCACCAATAATTAGGGCTTGAGGAAGAGTGCCAGTTGTGGAATTAATAATCTCTGTCTGGCTATCAATAGTTGATGGGACTCCATTAAAGTTTTGTGGAGAGCCGAAGGACAGCCATAAAAAAAGGCTGCAAATAAAACACTTAAAGCCAAGCATTTTGAGAAAATTATTAGACAAATGTAAATCTATTATGTGTTAATAAATTCATAAAAATTAATTGATAAAAATCTTTTATATAGAGCATTTTATCATATCAATTTCCCACTACATTTGTTGTGCTTTTATTTACTTTATTATGGAACTGGTCATTGGTTATTTTGGCTTTATCATTTCAGCTTACTCGGTAATCGCCAACGATGTCATTCAAACACTTGGTACATTTATCTCTTCAAATTTTAAAGTAAAATGGTGGTGGCTTTGGCTTTTTGCCATTAGCATTCTATCTGTAACACTCTGTTATGGTTGGTATATCAATGATGGTGATGTGTCTTATGGCAGATTATCAAATATACCCCTACCAGAAACATTAGAATGGTGGTATCTTCTAGCACCCATTGCCCTATTGGCCATTACTCGATACGGAATCCCTGTGAGTACGACATTTATGATTTTAAGCATTTTTTCGTCGGGAATGATTATAGAAAAAATGATTTTAAAATCGGTCTATGGTTATGCAATTTCGTTTGTTTTTGCCATTTTGGTCTATGTGGTCATCTCAAGAAAATTTGAATCTAATTTTTCCCTGGATAAATTGGACAAACAGAAAAAGAGGCATTATTGGCTTATGGCCCAATGGTTTTCTACTGGTTTTTTGTGGTCTCAATGGCTGATTCAGGATTTTGCAAATATCTTTGTTTTTCTTCCAAGAAAACTTAACCTCGAGCAACTCTTAAAATCCTTGACCTGCATCCTTCTCATCATGGCATATATTTTCCGAAAACGAGGCGGTAAAATTCAGGAAATTGTCAATCAGAAATCCAATACCAAGAATATTCGTTCTGCCACGATTATCGACCTCATCTATGGTGTTTTTCTATTTGTTTTTGGTAACCTCAACTCGATTCCAATGAGCACTACTTGGGTGTTTATTGGAATTTTAGCGGGAAGGGAATTAGCGATAACATATCTATTGAATAAAAAGAAAATAAAATACACTTACATCATCATTGCCAAAGATTTTGGAAAAGTAAATATCGGACTTGCGGTGAGTTTAGTCATTGCATTTTTGATCCAGTATTTAAAATAAATACCCTGTTTTAAAAATTAGGGAGCGTTAGGCTTTTCGACAATTTATCTTTTGAAGTTCGTTTTTGTTTAGCTGTGTGAAGATTTTCCTAGTAGGTGTACTAACAATCAATTAGGCCTTATATGTCCTTGCCTCCGTTTAAATTATTGTGACCTATGGACATTTATTAGCTGAACCTATTTTGGACTTATCTCACGTAACGTATCGTACCACCCTGCTAATTGCTCCTATCCCCTACTAACTTTCGTGGCTTACTTTTGGAGGAAAGGCACCTCAACTCCTAAAGGTGCGCGCACACCAATACATCCATGGATTTTATGATAATAGGTACCATTATCATAGTAGAATTGACTTTAAAATTGTCCTTAAAAGTAGTTCAATAGAGCCGTACACGTAACCTCAATTATATCCGAATGATATCTGTGGGCGTTTCCACAAAAATAGTCTTGTTGCCCCGCAAGG
>NZ_DATJCA010000134.1:0-36039 GCF_035515035.1 Gelidibacter sp.
CCTCCAACGGCGAACTTTTCAAAACCGTACGAATGTTGCTCAAGCCAATCGCCAATACCAAAAGCGTAATTCCCGGTAGAAAGACTACAAAAGGAATCATCGAGGGCGCAAAAGGTTCTTTAAACACGAACAAGGCCAAGCCCAAACTGCTCACCAAAGCCAATAGAATCCCGATCAAGCTTCCCAAAAGGCCTAAAAAGACATATTCAAAGGCCGAGATTTGTAAGATCTGTGAGTTTTTAGCCCCAAGGGTCCGGAGCAAGACACTTTCTTTAACCCGTTGGTACTTACTGGTCCTTACGGAGCCAATCAATACAATAATACCGGTAAGGATGCTGAAAAACGCCATAAAATTGATGACCCAGGATACTTTGTCCAAGATGTCTTCCACCAGCGTAAACACTTGGCGTAGATCAATAATGGACAGGTTAGGGAACTTGGACACGAGATCGCGCTGCAAGGCAGCAGAACTCGATTCGTCCTTCACAGAGGTGGTCAAAACGTTAAATTGGGGTGCATCTTCAAGAACGCCCGCAGGAAACACAACGGTAAAATTGATCTGCATTTGTGCCCAATCGACTTTCCGAATACTGCCCACGGTAGTTTCCATCGAAACGCCTTGCACATTAAATACAATTGTATCCCCAACGGTCACTTTGGCGTCATCGGAGAGGTTATCTGAAATGGAAATCACTACGGGATCTCCAGGGTTCAATCGCGGGATCCACTTGCCTTCCTGCAATTCTTCAGAATCGGTCAGTGTATCCCGATAGGTCGTCCTAAATTCATGGTTCAAGATCCACTTCCGCACTTGGCTAGTACTGTCTTGACGGATGTCGTTCACCAATCGGCCCTTGATGCTGTGCATGCGCATGGTCACCATCGGGATGTTGTTCACCACCTTTAAGTCCTTGGAAACAATGTTTTGGGCAACGGCCTCCCGCTGTTCAGTTTGAACATCCAAGATGATGATATTGGCATTCTCCGAGGTCTGTCCTACCTCTGTTTTCGCCAGTAAAATGTCCTTGGTAAAATATAAGGTGCTGATTAAAAACGTTCCCAAACCAATGGCTACCACCAAAACAACGGTTTGGTTGTTTGGTCGGAAGAGGTTGAGCAGACTTTGACGAGCTGTAAATCCCCAACTCTTTGGAAAAAACCGCTTAATGGTTTTGATAAAAAGGGTTGCGACCCCCGCCAAAATAGCGAAGGTGATGACCGTAGCGCCAACAAACATGACCGCGTATAGAACATCATGAATAAGCCACAGGGCGAATAAAAAGAGAAACACCAAGATGGCTGCAAAAACGACCACTCGAACAATTAATGGCTCCTGAACGGCTTGCTCGTCCACCCGCAACACTTCCAAGGGCGACACGTACCAGGTTCGAAGTAGCGGCAAGAGCGCAAATAAAACGGACATAAACAGCCCTAAAAACACCCCAATGATAATGGGCTGTGCTGAAATGGAAATTTCCAGCGTAAAGGGTAGGAAATCTTTTAAGAGATACGGAAAGAGGCCTTGTAACCCCACCCCAATCAGCGAACCAATTAGGCCGCCTACAATGCCAATACCCGCAATTTGGATCAGGAAAATCAGAAAACTCTGTAATCTGGACGCGCCCATACATTTTAAGACCGCAATGGCCCGTAGTTTTTCTTTGATATAGATATGCACAGAACTCGCGATGCCAATACAGCCCAAGAGCAAAGCGATAAACGCTGCCAAGTTCAGGAATTTACCCACGTTGTCATAGCGCTTGCCCAAACGTTGGGTGCTGCCTATGTGGGTCCTTAAATCGGCGTTCTCCGATTCGAGTCGTGGCTCTAACCGATCTTCAAGTTGCTTTAGGTTTAGGGTATCTGAAGTCTTATAAAAATACTGGTATTCCTTACGGCTGCCAAACTGTAATAATTTAGTTGCTTCAATAAAACGGTACGGAATGATGACCGGTGGTGCCACCGAAGTTGAAATGGCTGAGCTTCCCGGAATCGATTTTAAGGCGCCAGCTATGGGGATTGTGAGTTGGCCTATTTTGATGGAATCTCCAGGTTTCACATCAAATTGAAGCAATAATGTCGCATCAACCAAAGCACCACCTGAGGCTTGATAAGTGCCTGCTACAGAGGGTGGTTGCGTTTCAATTTTGCCGTAAAAAGGAAAGTCACCTTCCAGACCTCGCACCTGCACTAACTTGGTGCCACCATTCTTGGGAAAGGCAATCATGGATACAAAATTGACTTCTGAGGCATTAGGTTTTAAGGAGTCGATAATGGCTTGGGCACGCGCTGTGGGTTCTTGTTTTGAATTGATGATAAAATCGGCACCCATCAAGACTTTCGATTGGCTCTGGATATTATCTTTCAGGTTGGTGCTGAACAATTGTATGGACACTACTGCTGCAATTCCCAAAATAATCGAGGCCATAAATAAGAATAGCCTCACTTTGCTGGCTTTGGCATCGCGCCATGCCATTTTAAAAAGCCAAGAGGTTTGTAAGTTGGTTTTGAATGAAGTGTCGTTCACAGTACAGGAATCAATTGATTGGTTACTATTTTTCCGCCTTTAAGGCGTAGGATTTGCTGGGTGCGATTTGCTAATTCCAAGTCGTGGGTAATGATGACCAAGGTGGTGCCGTTCTCTTTATTAAGATCAAACAAAAGCTGAATCACCTTTTCGCCGGTTTCGGAATCTAAATTTCCAGTAGGCTCATCGGCAAATAAGATGGACGGCGAATTTGCAAAGGCGCGCGCCAAGGCCACCCGTTGCTGTTCCCCTCCAGAAAGTTGTGACGGATAATGATGCACCCGATCGCCTAAGCCTACTTTTTCCAATAGTACCCTACTCTTTTTGACCGCGTCTTTGTTGCCTTGTAATTCTAAGGGTACACTCACATTTTCAAGAGCCGTAAGCGTAGGCAATAATTGAAAATTCTGAAAAATAAAACCGACTTCCTTATTCCGTAATTGCGCCCGTTGGTCTTCATTTAAGCCATTCAAATCCTGTCCGCATAATTCCACACGTCCTGCATTGGGCTCATCCAATCCCGCGCACAAGCCGAGTAATGTGGTCTTCCCACTTCCCGAAGGACCCACAATGGAAAAGGTTTGGCCTTTATCAACATCAAAGGAGATGTCGTGCAAGACCGTTAATTGTTTGTTACCACTGGTATATGTCTTTTCCAACCCGGTAATCTTTAATATCTTTGGCATATAAATTTTAATTTAAATAGCGACTTATGTCCACGGCTCAAAATAAACAAATGCATTCAATTCTACCAACCGGAATGTCCCACAAACTCATAAAGTTTTGTTATTTTATTCTGCCACTACTGCTCTTGTCATGCGGCGATACTAAAACAGAAAAAACTCCTGAAAACAAAAATGCTACAGAGCATGCCGAAGACCCTGTAGCCAAAGACACTAAAAACAAAACGATTTTGTGTTTTGGCGATAGCATCACCGCTGGCTATGGATTGGATGATAGTAATGATGCTTATCCTGCCCTATTGCAGCAAAAGATTGATGCTTTAGATTTGAATTATACGGTGATCAATTCGGGCGTCAGTGGCGAAACGACGGCTGGCGGAAGAAGCCGAATTGATTGGGTGATCAAGCAAAAGGTGGATCTTTTTTTATTGGAACTTGGTGCCAACGATGGTTTACGCGGTGTGGCCTTGTCTGAAACCCGTGCAAATTTGCAAGCCATCATTGATGTGGTCAAGGAAAAAAGCCCCGACACCACCATCATTCTGGCTGGGATGGAATTGCCTCCAAATATGGGAAAGGAGTACACTACGGAGTTCCGTCAACTTTACGCCGACCTCGCCGAAAAGAATAACTTAGAGTTTATTCCTTTTATTTTGAAAGATGTTGGTGGCATTGCGGAGCTCAATCAAGGGGACGGGATTCACCCCAATGTGGAAGGCCATAAGATACTGGCGGATACGGTTTGGGAGACTCTGTATCCTTTGGTAACTCATTAATAATACGTGTTTAAGATGTGCTAATCTGAATTGTTAATTTAGCTTTTGGAGATGGCGCATTGTTGGGAGAAAACACCAACCATGGCGAATTACTTTAGGTTTTATTTTCTACCTTGACTTGGTTGGAAGCATGGATTTGAACAGCATTTGGTTGGCCTCCATCACGACGGATTATCCAACTCCAACTTGTTGCTTCACCCTTATATTTTGATTTACCCTAAACAAGTTGTTAGGATCATACTTGCCCTTAATCTTTACCAGTCTATCATAGTTGTGTTTATAACTGGCCTTAACCCGGTCCTCCCCTTCATCCATCATGAAATTTGAATATGCACCGCCGGCAGAATATGGGTGTAAGGCATCATAATACGACTTGCACCAGTCGGTAATCTTATCCGCATTTTTAGGATCAGGATCAACACCTACATAAACTCCGGCGTATTTGGCATCTCTATAAGCCCAAGGCGTTTCTGTTGCACCTACCCTGCTCGCCGCCCCTGTAATAGGATAAAGGTGCATTTGAGATAGAGACGTTGGAATGTTTGAACCAAACTTTAAGTGCTGGGTGGTGACCTCTGGACTTAATTCGTTGAAAAAATCAGCCCTCCAGTACCACTGTAAACCTGGGGGCAATAAGCCATCAAATAAGGTTTGTATGGCTGGATATGGCATCTCGCCAACATGGGCAAAAACAGGTTCAAGATCTAATACGGACTTAAAGAGTTTGTCAAATTTATCAGGATCTCCAACATAGCACCATACAATACCGCAGAATTTCTTGTTGTGCAAGGATTCTGGAAAGGGCGGTCCTGGAATAATCATCGTGGCAATAAAGCCGTTAAAATCTTCTGGCGCTTTTTGAATGAAATTATCGTACCAAGCCATGATTTCTTCCACCTTTTCAATTGGCCATAAAGTTGGCCCTCCAATCACCGTTTTGACTGGGTGCGCTTGGAATGTAAAGGAGGTTACTACGCCAAAATTGCTACCGCCACCTCGAATGGCCCAAAACAAATCGGTGTTTTCTATGGCATTTACGGTCACAAAACTGCCATCTGCCAAGACCAGGTTGGCTTCCAATAAATTGTCAATCGTCAACCCATACTTTCTTGTTAAATACCCTATCCCGCCGCCGAGGGTCAATCCACCAACACCAGTAGTTGAAATCATTCCTGAGGGGATGGCCAAACCAAATTCATGGGTCACCTGATCCACTTCATTCCAAATGTTGCCACCGCCAACTTTTACTGTACTATTGGATGGGTTGACGTCAACTTGTTTAATTCCTGACAAATCAATGACCAAGCCGTCATTGCATATCCCCAAGCCTCCACCATTATGGCCGCCACCTCTTATGGCAACTAAAAGGTTGTTTTCTCTTCCAAAATTTACAGCCGCTATAACATCGTCAGCGTTTTGGCACATAGCGAATAGTCCGGGACGTTTATCGATCATGCCATTGTACATTTTACGCGTGTCGTTATAATCTTTATCGGTTGGTAGGATAATCCGACCTTTTAATTTTGATTCAAAGGATCTGATGCTGTTGGGAGCAATATCTTCTAAAGTATTTTTCATAATATTAGATTTTAAGAGTTAACCATTTTATTTCGAAATAATCATTCCTTTTAAAGACCATAAAATGGCTAATACGTCTTTTTTGGATTCTTCAGAAATGTTATTTTTATCTAAGGCAAGAAAGATATCGTCCATAGCATGCATATACTCGCTAGGGCTGACATTCATTCCCGTGTGTGCAGTGACCATATCTCTACCTGAGTAATTTGCCGGTCCGCCACTTCCCATAGTAAAAAATTCGACGGTGTGTTTTTTAATGAGGGCCAAGCGTTCAGGTTGGTCTTTATATGGCAGGAAACGTGCGTTTATCGCTGGATTTGCCATATGGGCAGCCACAGTATCATCAACTAGTGATGAAATTCCTGCTATGCCTCCTAATCGTTCAAAAAGTGTTGTGGTCATGATCTTATATGTATTAGATTAATATTCTGATATGGATGATCTCCGCAAGGCTTTAATTTCAACGAGTCCTCAGCGAAAACGCCTTTTTAATCAATGAGATAGAATAGTCCTAAGAGCGCTCCTTGATACCTTTGAGGTTAGGTTGCCAATGCTCTGGATTGGGGATGGATTACAGAGTTGTATGCCGTCCCAAACTTTTCCTCGGGGATGAAATAACCGTACTTTAATTTATTTAGATGGCGGATTTTACGCTGAATAAGCACTCCCACAGGTTTTAAGCTTTAGGTGATTTAAATCAAATTTAGTAGAGAATTACTTGATTCAACTCCACATTTAGGCCAAATAAATACACTTTTAGACCAATACCGCAGTATTGTCCAATTACTTGTCAACCAATTATGGATTTCTTATTAGGAAAGTTAGAATGTAGATTACACGATTTTGCCCACAGAATTTCTTAACTGAATCTGCACTGCATATACTGCATAGTGAGGCTTTCAAAAGGGTTTTAAAAAAGCTTCGGCTTATATCTTTCTGTCTTTCCCCGCATCAATGCCCATAAAGAGTTTGAGAATGGCTATCGCCACCAATAAAATCAAGGCGTAATTCCAAATCTGGGTCATATCGTAAATTGCACCGGCAATAAAGGGACCGGTGGCTGCAATAAAATAACCGATGGATTGCACAATTCCAGAAAGTTCAGCGGCGGTTTCCGCATCCTTAGATCGTAAAACGATCAGCAATAAAGCCAATCCAAAGGTGCCCCCAAGGACCATTCCAATAAGACCCACCCAGAGCTCAACCATTCCTAATCCTGGAATCAACAAGCCGATCAAGGCCATCACTTCAATAATAATCAACGATACAATAACCAAACGTTGATCTTTTCTTGAACCGGCCCAAACAGGAATCACAATGGCGCCAATAATTCCGGTGGCTTGTGATAGGGAAAGCATCCAACCGGCGTAGGTCGCATCATAACCTCTATCGATAAGCAGGGCTGGCAACCAAGCTAAAATCACATAAAACGCAAAAGACTGGAGCCCCATATATAGGGCCAATTTCCAAACTAACTTCGAACCACTCAATTTCTTCATGGCTTCTTTAAACCCTCTACTGGGCGTCGTGCGCGTAAGGCGTTTGATGTTTGGAATCCAAATGATCAAAGCCACTACAGCCAAAGCTGCCCAAACGGCCAATGAACCACGCCAACCTAAATTTAGTTCCATAGCCAAAGGAACACTCAATCCTGCAGCAATGGCAGCACCAAGTGACATGATGCCGGAATACAGACTGGTCACAAATCCGGCTTTGTGTGGAAAGTTTCTTTTAATTAGTGCAGGGATCAATACATTACCAAAAGCAATGGCGATCCCCAATAAAATAGTGCCTAAATACAAGGCAAAGATCCCACCCGCAGAACGAATGAGGATTCCTGCCGTGAGCAAGATCAACGCCCCTACAAGCGTGTTCCCAATGCCATAACGCTTGGTGAACAATGGGGTGATGGTGGATACAAAACCAAACGCAATTAAAGGTAAGGTGGTGAGCAATCCCAACAAGGTATCGGAAAGTCCCACATCCTGGCGAATCATGTCGATTAATGGGCCAATACTAGAGAGTGCTGGTCTTAGGTTGATGGCAACAAATAAAACACCCACCAGCAAGAGCGTTCGTGAGGCTTTGTTCAATCCGTTTTTATCTGGTGTTTCCATAAATATTAAAAATCAGGGACGTCTTTTACACGTCCTTCAAGAGTTTTATTGGCATTGGCTCTGTACTAATTATACCTATAATTTTCAAATACCAAACCTAAGTTTAAAAAAGCCAACTAATTAACTAAAGCATTGCATCCTTTGGACGCGACTGTTTTTAATTCAAGAGCTGAGAATAGATGAAAATTGATATAAAGCGAAATGCTCACAAAAAGACAGCAAAATTAGTCTTTTGTGCTGAGAAGTTGGAATGGATTTGATTGTTTATTCCAGATCGGCATGAAGTGTATAGGCTATGTTAAAACTAGAAAGAGAACAAATTATGAAGCGTCCTGACTGACAGAAGTTTGTGTCTGTATGAAATTGTTTAAACCAGAAGCTTTTTATAGCCGTAAAATTGAATGGTGCTATGAGGAGTTCAATGATGTAAATTAGAAGGCAGGATCTTATATTTTTTATGAAAACATTTGGAGAAGTATGCCGGACTGCTAAATCCGGTTTGATAAGCAATTTCAGACACATTATGACTTTGTTTTTCAAGCAGTTCTAGAGCTTTGTTCAGCCTAAAATCTCTTAAAAATACATTTGGAGATTTCCCAACCAAATTCATCATGGTGCGATAGAGTTTCGATTTACTGTACCCTAGATTTTCTTCAAAATCAGTCACATTAATTGCTGGATTGGACCATATGTTTTCAGTATAGGCAATTAATTGCGACATAAAATCCTCATCGCTGCTATCCAGGACATGGATAGTCTTGTTTGTAGAGATGGGTGTATTTTGATTTTCTCCTTCATAGAGATCTTTAATGATGGTGGTAATGGAAAAATCGCCTTTAACAATATCACTTAAATAATCGGAGGTTTTTATGGTGTCCTCAAAAATACCTTCTTTATCAGTTATCGGAATCCCAGCGCTGATTCCGATCTTAAATTCTAAATTTGGAGTAATGACGTGGTCCTGCGCTTCTTGAATTTTTATCCCACAATGAATGGCGTCGCTAACCGACGCAAATGAGATGAGAAAGGTATTGGCTTCCTGCTTCACTACCCTTCCGTGATGTTCTGAGACCAAACCATTGATGGTGGATGTATAGCCTCTAATTGCTGCCTTTGAAGCATGGTCGAGGGACAGCCTCAAGCTTTTGTTTTTCAGTTTAACGATCATAATACTTCTAAAAGCAGGATCATTAATAATATTAAGCCTTGTGTTCTTAGATTTTTCAGGATCTTCTATCCGGCCTAAAAATGATTCGACGATGGTATCATTAACTTCAATAATCCGTGTTGGAATGGCGCCGTGAGCATGTTCGTGAAGGTCCTTAAGCGCTTGCTTGTTGGGAGCATCAATGAGGCAAAAAGCTGTTTTTCTTTTTTCATCACACCAATAGGTCAGCCCGCGGCAATTAAATTTGTGTTCAATAGCTAAGTCGGCTTGATGCATTTCTGCCACATGTGCTGCGGTAATGCCTTCTGGAAGGTCATGCAAGTCTAAATATAGTGGCATCTCATTGATTTTGAATGTAATGTACGGTTTTTATTTTAAAATATCTAGGGAATAACTGGGTTATATCGCTTAGTTTTTTCAATTTTTAACGGTATTATTTGAGTGTTTAGGTGGTCCATTCGCCATTGTATTTTACTTATCTTGCACAATAATTCAGCAGGTTTACACTAATAAATATGAGCATCACCGAATTTCTAAGTACTATAGTTCCCTTTACAGATGACGAGTTGAAAGACATCGCCTCTCATTTCAACAAAGAAACGGTACTGAAAAATCAAACTCTGGTAAGACAAGGTGAGATTTGTAACTCATTATATTTTGTTGAAAAAGGCATGGGCCGAAGCTATTACCTCAATGAAAATGGTAAGGACATCACCCAATGGTTTTTTGGAGTTGGAAAGTTCATGTCCAGTGTGGACAGCTTTTTTCAACAAACGCCAAGTATATACTATTTGGAAGTGTTGCAGGATGCGACCCTCTACAGTATTTCCAAGGAAGATATGGATCGGTTGTTTGCTAAATATCACAAGATGGAAAAGATGGGCCGACTCGTCACCATTGAGATGCTTACAAAAATGGTCAATAAACTCAATGCCATCCAATTCCAAACCGCCAAAGAACGTTACGACTATATGCTCGCAGAATTTCCAGATATTGCCTATCAAGTGCCGTTGGGACATATTGCTTCATATTTGGGAATGACCCAAGAAACCTTGAGCAGGATCCGAAAAGGATGATTGTATTTTAGACATAGATTTACTCCAATCCTCTCTGTGGCACAACTATTAGTTCCCGCAGATTTCACAGATAGACGCAGAACGCTAATAAATTCAAATGCTCTTTGTGGAACTCTCTGTAACACTATTATGTCCCGCAGATATACGCAGAATCCTAAACCCATTCTACCCTAAAACAGTCGATATTCCTTTCTATCCAACTAATTCCTATTCCCCCACTCCGCTCTACTCACTTTTTGACCTATGTCAAAGGAATTATTTCAAATTATTCTCAACTTTGCATTATATTTATAAAAACCATTAACAATGAACCTCAACCAAGCCATCTTAAAGATGTTCCTGAGCATTATCGCGATCGCGTTGCCCTCGATTATTACGGCACAGCAATTGGATCCGGTGCTGCAGGACTTGATTCAAAAAGGGCTCAACAAGAGCCATCAGCTCAATTCCAATCGCATTGACGCCGAGCAAGCGCAAGTAGACCAGCGATTGGCCAAATCGGTATTCTTACCCAAAATCACCCTCAATGGAAGCTTTGTACGCTTGGACGATGATCTTACTTTAGATGAAAACACCCAAAATCTATTGATGGCCACCCAACAACTGGTCATAAAAGAAGCCGTGGGATTACCGTTCAATTCTCCTTTTCCCGCTTATATCCCATTGGAAGCGATTCCAAACCTTCAAAATAAGAACATATTAAAATCGTCCGTCGATTTGGATTGGGTGTTGTTTAGCGGATTTGAAGCCAGTAATGCCCTCAAGGCAAGTCAACATAAAGAATCGTCCTTGAATTATGTGGGCCTGGCGGAGAAAGATAAGATTGCGTTACAAATTATAGAAGCGTATGATAAGTTGGCGCTGGTAAAGGCTTCCAAGAACGTATTGATTACGTCAGAAAAGTATTTGAACGAACAAATATTTTATGTCACCAAAGCCATTGAGAATGGGTTGGCGACACCTTTAAGTAGAAAGAAAATTGAGCTTGCCCAACAGCAATTGGCTTCCAAACAATTGGAGTTTGATCACAACAATATTTTGCTAATTGAGGTTTTGCATCAACTCACTGGAGAAACCCGAGACAATTTGAGGCTTCTGGAGCCTCAGTTACAGGCCTTCTCAACCGCAGAAACGGCAACTATAGAAAAACGGAACGAAGTGAAAGCCTTAGAAGAAGCTGAGAAAGCCACCCTTTATCAAGCAAAAATGGCGAAAAGCAATTTCATTCCGAAAATCGCCGTCAAAGGACATTATGAGTTTATTGAGGACGATTTATCGCTGTTGGATCCTAAGTGGTTTATTGGGGCAGGCATCAAGTGGAATGTCTTTGATGGCAACCAATCGCGATTGAAAAGCAAACAAGCCACTTTAGAAAGTGAGAAATATAGAGATAAAATAGAAGAAGCCGAAGAAATGATTGCGTTGAGCATCACCAAAGCGGAATTACGCCATCAGGCTGCATTGCAGAATACACGAATTGTTCAAAAGGAAATTGAATTGGCCAACGACACCTATGAAATGGTGGATAAACAATACCGAAACAATCTGGCCTCTATCAATGATGTGCTGGATGCTTTGAATGATGTAGAAAAAGCCAATTTCAAATTACAGGAATCTTATTTTAACGAACGTCGTGCCGTTGCTGAAATGCTTCATGCCAAAGGTATCCTCTCTTACTAACACTACAAAACATCAAAAAATGAAACTATATACACCTCTTGCCATCAGCCTCTTTGCAGTACTCACTTTAAACTCCTGCAAAAATGACAAAATTACCCCTAATCGAGGGAAAGTGAAATTTGAAACCATTTCAGTAAGCAGTAAAATTGCCGGACGGATTGAGAAGATATACGTCCAAGAAGGACAACAAGTCAAAAAAGGCGATACCCTTGCCTTGGTGAACATTCCTGAGGTGAATGCTAAAATGATGCAAGCCGAAGGTGCGATTGCCGCGGCACAAGGCCAACTGAATTTAGCATTTAACGGCGCGACCACTGAACAACTCAACCAGATTGAAGGTCAGTTAAATTCGGGCAAGGCACAACTGGATTTTGCGCAGGAATCCTATAACCGATTAAAAAACATGTATGAGGATTCCTTGGTGAGCCAACAGCAATTTGACGAAGTCAAGATGAAACTTCAAATGGCTAAGGCACAAGTGGATGCCTTACAGGCCAAACGTGATGAAGTAAAAAAGGGTGCGCGTTCTGAACAAATAGAACAGGCCAAAGGACAATTAGACCGTGCCATAGGTGCCAAGGAAGAAGTCTTATCCGCTTCTGATGAACAGTACGTTGTGGCTCCGGCGGATATGTCCATTGAAACCATAAGTTTGGAAGAAGGTGAATTGCTGACTCCCGGTTATGCCTTGTTCAACGGTTACAAAACAGACGGTCTCTATTTCCGATTCACCATTCCTGAATCAAGGATCTACGATTTTAAGGTTGGAAAAGAACTCACTTTGGTCAATCCTTACACCAATGAAGAAACCAGTGCTAAAATTGTCGCCATCAAACAATTGGCCCAATATGCGGATATTACAAGTACAGCACCTTTATATGAGTTGTCAGAATCCATTTATGAATTGAAAGTGGTTCCAACTTCAAACACGGGCGATCAAAAGTTTTATACCAACGCCACCATTCTTATAAAACAATAACCAATGAAAACTTTTAAGAACTTACTTAAAGAAGAATTCAAACGTATTTTCTCAAATGGCGTGTTGATGGCCATCTTCTTTGGTGCGCCCATTGGTTATGGTATTGTGTTTGGGTATGTGTACCAACAGGCAAAAGTTATCGATTTACCAATTGTTATCGTAGATCAGGATCAAAGTCCCACTACCGACATGATCATTGATGCCTTTGTAGACAATGAAGGGTTATTGGTCAAGGATGTGCGACTCACGCCAGGAAATCTACTTGATGAAATGCCCATTGAACAATATGCTGCGGTCATCACGCTACCTGTGGGTTTTGAGAGCGACGTCCTGCAAAAACGACATCCAGAAATCCGCGTGGATCTCAATATGGCCAATATCCTAAACGCCAACACCGCAAGTAACAATATTAATATGGTGCTGATGACCTTAAATGCGGGCATGGAAATAGAGGGCCTGAAAAAACAGGGGATGCATCCTGATCAGGCTAAGGCATCCTACGAGACGTTTAAGATCAACTTCAATAAGCTCTATAACTCTGCCGGCAACTATGTCAACTTTATGCTACCGGGCATCTTGGCGGCCATTATGCAACAAATCATCTTTTTGGCCATGGCTTTGGCCTTTTCCAAGGATTTTGAAGACGGTTATTTTGCCACTCTGGTGCAAAAGAAGAAATCGGCCTTATATCTCATTGTGTTGAAAGCAACACCATTCTTGATCATGTTACCATTTATTTGGTTGGTCGTAGCGTCGTATTTTCCTTATTTCAAAATCACCGCAGATATATTCAATTTCCCAATGATGGTCTTGACTATACTATTGACCTTAGCATCAATGTTTATTGGCATGTTGTTTTCAGTTGCCATTCCAAGCCAATTAAAAGCCACCGAATTATTGATGGTCATCTCTACCCCTGCGTTTATCTTAAGTGGATTTACCTGGCCAACAGAGGCGATTCCTGGATGGATTACGGGCGTGGCGCAATTCATTCCGGTGACCCAGTTCTTGAGCGGCTTTAGAAGAATTGCCTTTTATGGTGGCGATCTAGCATCCATCGCCTCCGAGATCAAAATATTATCAGCAATCATTGTTGTTGCTTTTGTAGCGATGGTGTTACTGCTTCAGTTTAAAGTGAATAAAGAGGCAAAACAGCAACGTGTGGTTGTGGAGGCCTAATGGATTCGTGAAATACATAGTTTCTAATTTAAAGACCACATAAATCTGTAATAATCCGTGCAACCCGCATGAGCGCACGGGCAGGTTCGTGTCCAAAAAATCGAGACTGCATGCCTTCTACATTCGTGAAATGAATGTTTTCATTTAGTTCGTTTTCTCTAGACAAATGGATTTGCGACAATCCGTGTAACCCGCCTGAACGGACGGGCAGGTTCGTGTCTAAAAACGTAGAACTGGAAGCCTTCCAACTTCATGAAATGAATGGTTTTATCCAGAGTCATACTTTTCCAAATGAATTCATTCCCAGCTGAAAATTCTTTACTAAATTCCCGACTTCTAAATTCCATAATTACTATAGCCCATAAAATGAATAAAAACTTCCTAATCATAACACTGTTAGCGATCAGTCTTATCAGTTCATGTGCCCAAAAACCAGAAGAGACACTAGCCATTGGGGTGTTGCTCACAGTTCCGGAGTCAGTTTATCAGCAATCCATTCAGCTAAATCGTGCCATACTTGAAAACCATCCTGATAATATCACTCTAGACAGCCAACATATCCCACACATCACTTTACTGCATGGTTATGTACTGAAAAGTGATCTTTCAGAAATTAAACAGGTATTAGACGAATTCTATAAAACTGTTGAACCTGACAGTCTTTGGGCTGATGAGCTCCAATATTCGAAAGATAAAACCGAGAGTTTCGCTTCCATCGGCATTAAAAGAAGTCCGCCACTCATGGCACTCCACGAAAACGTCATTGCTCTTTTAGAACCCTATATCCTTCCCGAAGGTTCTCAGAAAGCCTATGTGCAAAATGTAGATGGCACGCCCATAGATGAATTCACCCTAGCCTACGTACCCAAGTTTGTCAGCGCCCATAGCTATGACAACTATAATCCACACATCAGCTTGGGCGTTGCTGAAACTGCGCTATTAGACAGTTTGACGCAGCATCATTTTCGATCAATAAAGTTCAAAGCAAAAGCCCTTGGCATTTACCAATTGGGTGCTTTTGGTACGGCTCAAAAACGCATTTGGGAATCGGAATAGGGTATTAAGAAGCATACGCGATTAACACTATTTTCATCATAGTACGATGGTTTCTGATTCAGACACCACATAAATCCGTGATAATCCGTGTAATTTATATCTAAAAAACGCAAAATTGAAAGCCTTCCAACTTCGAGAAATGAATTGTTTCTATTTCTTCCGTTTTCATCAGACGAATGGATTTGTGATAATTCGTACATTTCGTGTCTAAAACCTTTAGGTTTAACCCTAGTAAACCTCTATTTTTGCACACTGAATTATCAAGAATCTCAAATAAGAGGTAGCAACCTGCAATAACGAGCAAGGTGCTAAAGCGATAAGCCAAATACTTTGGAAAAAACGCTATGACTGCCATTAAGCCCAATTTTAAAGCTTTATTACCTTTTTTCGTTTTTATCATCACTTTTTTAAGGGTGGGGATAGTTCAGGAAGATTTCTATGCCCTCCCCGCTCCCATTGCTGTAATTGCAGGTATAGTTGTGGCATTCCTTTTGTTTAAACAGCCTATAAACACCAAGATCCAAACACTTTTAAAAGGTTGTGGTGATCCTAAAATCCTCACCATGTGTTTGATCTATCTCCTCGCGGGCGCTTTTGCCGCAGCGGGAAGTTAAAAGCTAAGGCTATTCTTATGGAAAGGGTAGTTTACCAATGGTGCGATAGTCTTTGAGCGCTAAACACAGACTTTCACTACACACTGAAAGTTTGTTCCATTCGTGCTATAGAAAGATCTGGGATTATTACGCTTGTTGCTGAAAATGAATCTCTGATAATTTATGTTTGAAAAATACCAGACTTTTTCTAACGTTTCATGAAATTTGAAGATAAACTTAATCCAACATAATGACTTCAGTTTCCAATACCCATCTCCCACCTACTTGAGTGCTGCGTGTTACGGTAATTTTATTACGTCCCGATTTCTTAAAAACGTCAATCAGTTTGAGGTTTTTATGTACGGCAGTATTAATCACAATAGGATCCGTAAGTAACGCCCCATTGGTAGCATCAAAGACATAAAGGGTCTTGGACGTGGGTTTGATATCCCAAAACCCAATCTCATCGGCCCCATCGCTGTTCAGGTCCTTAAGATTTTCCAACTGCGATTGGTAGGCACCTTCAACGGTGATGTTTTCTAAATCCGGACTACTAAAAACAATCACGCTACGGCATCCGTCTTTGCATTTCACCTCATTGTTTGCAGAAGATACGATCTCCGGTGAAATCACTGTCGCATAGTCTGAGAGCCCATCGCCATCAAAATCGCCAAATAATTGTCTGGTATTGGCCAGGATGCGAATATTTTCGCGCGCCTTAGGAAAAATAGGCGCATCAAGATCCCTAATATTCTCGGCAATGCCTTCTCTTAGAATTCTGAAAACACCATTTTTCATGGTTACTGAAAGAAACGATTCGTAATCTGCTTCTATGCCATCATAGCTCACATGTTTGGTAAAGGTTACTAAATAGCTCCCGGCCTCTTTGGTGATGATCAGTTCGTCGTTTAAAATGCTTTGTGTATAGTCTGGAAATTGTTCAAACAGCAAAGTCTTATCTTGTTGCACTTGCACCCTACTGCGCTGTTTGCCGTAATAGTTTACAACGTCCATATAGTCCCGTGCCAAATATGCCGAAGTGAGTTGCGTATGGGCGTCGTTCCATTGTTCTACAAATTTACGCACTGCTTTCTCGTCTTTGGAGTTGACCTCATTACACCCAAATAGCAGGACAATAAACAGGCAGGACATAAAATATTTCATAAATCTAATGGGGTTTAGCTTAAATAAGGAACGCTAAAGATACATGATTTTTTTTTGACTTTAAGAGTTCAAAATGGATCTAAAACTGAGATTTTATGGTGGGCTTTTTTAAAACATATCGGTTGAAAGTAATTTTGAACGGAGGAATTCGCCCATCTTAGCGCATCTTTTTAATATTTTTCCTGCTCAATACTTAGGTGCGGCAATGGGATGGAAAGTCTGCTCTTTTTCTACGAGATTACATTTTTTAAGCAGATAAAAGTTTTCGTTGAGAATCTCTTCCTTGTTTTGGCGAATGGTATTCCCGTAGGTTTTGGACAGGCTAAAGTAATCTTGGTGGTCAAGCAGTTGATAAGCTGGCCGAGATTGGTAAAAGCCATCTGCAATGGTTTGGTAATCGCTGGCTTTTGTTTTAGAAACTATCTGGTTGAGAAAGTTCAGCAGTTTTTTATATGCTACAGTGTCCTTAAGGGTATCTTGGAAAGACACACTTCCAATAAAATCGCCCGGCTGCTGAATGGCATTAAAAAAGTCGAACAAATGATCGGTCTCCTCCCTGTCCAAAAAAAACAACACCCCTTCAATGAGAATAAAGCACGGTTTATTGTTTTTAATAGAAGATATTTGAGATAATAGCGCCTGCTTATCATCTTCACTAAAATCCACGGCAATAAAGTGAAGGTTCCGTTTTGGGAGTGTCTTGGTTTTTTGCCAGTTTTCAATCGTTGACTTTTTATAATCGATGATTTCTGGTTTGTCAATTTCTATATGGATCAATCCTTCATCCAAAAGAAATGGATACATACTAAAACCGCATCCAAAGTTGATCAAGACCTCTATCTCATTATCCTCAACCAGTTTATTGATCGTATCAAGAAAATATCTGTTTCTTAAACAATGGGTATTGATTTCTTCAGAAGACACCTGCTCAAGATATTTTTTGATCCAAATATCTGATTTAGGGTGGCGCCAGAGTTTTGCATAATAGTCTTGGCTCAAATCCTCGTTTAAGGAACGGAGCGTTGAGGTCAAAAACGCGGTTTCATGTATTTCTATGTTTTTTTGCTGATCCATTCTTTTTCCATAAAGATGAGACTTTTAACCCTAATTAAAGTAAGGTTGAGAATTCTCCTTGACAACCAACAATCTCAAGTCGGTTAAATTTAGAAAATGTTAGGCATTAATTAACAGAAGCTTAAGATAATAAATTCGTAAATAATTTTTAAAATTATTAAGTTGTGGATTCACCAATACGTATTACATATGAAATTAAAATTTGACTATAAAAAAGTCTATGCGCCTTATATTAATGGCGAATATTTAGAAACAGACGATCAAAAAACGATTGATTCCATAAACCCCTATAACAATGAAGTTATAGCTAAAGTACGTTTAGCCAGTCCGGCAAATATCCAGACGGCTTTGGAAAGTGCGGTAGAAGCACAAAAAACTTGGGGCGTAACCACGGCCAAGGAGCGTGAAGCCATCCTTTTAAAAGCGGCTGACATTGCAGAAAGACGTCGTCCTGAACTGGCGAAAGCCTTGATTGACGAAGGTGGAAATGTCTTCGGGAAAGCGATGTACGAAGTGGATTATATTGTTAGTACTTTTAGAATTGCAGCTGGACAAACCCGGCAGATCCGTGGGGAAACCATGCCCGCCGAAGAGCCAAACCGCATCTCCTTCACCTACCGCATGCCTCTAGGAGTGGTTGTGGGGATTGGTCCCTTTAACGCCCCGCTGCTTTTAAATAGTAAAAAACTTGCCCCTGCCATTGCCGCTGGAAATAGTTTTATCCTTAAACCTTCACCGTATACCCCTATTATTGCCTTGCTTTTTGCCGAAATATTCCATGAAGCAGGATTGCCCAAAGGGGTCCTAAGTGTACTTCCTACGGCTGACGAAGATCTTGGGGACACCTTGTTCTCTGATCCGCGCACCAATATGATTACCTTTACAGGATCGGCTAAAGTGGGGAATAAATTACAAGCGCTTGCCGGAAAGTTCCAGAAACGATTTGTTCCGGAACTGGGTGGGAAAAGCCCATTGGTGATTCTTAAGGACGCCGACCTTGACTATGCCGTTCGTTCAGCGGCCTTTGGAATTTTCTTTAACCAAAGCCAGGTCTGTATGGCCAATTCACGAATAATCGTGGAAGACCCAATTTATGACGACTTCATCGAAGCTTTTGTAAAACATGTCAAAACCATTAAAGTAGGCGATCCAAGTAAGGAGGATACCGCAGTGGGTCCACTGATTTCTAAGGATGCCATAAAGACCATTGAGAGTCATATTGAAGATGCCGTCAAAAAAGGCGCCAAACTCCATGTAGGTGGACATGTAAAAGATCAAATGTGGAATCCGTCGGTTTTGTCGGAAGTTACTCCAGACATGAAGGTGTTTGACGATGAGACCTTCGCCCCATTGGTATCGGTGTACCGCGCCAAGGATTATGAAGATGCCCTGGCCATGGCTAATGATACCTACTACGGATTGTCTTCGGGCATTATTACCAATGATCTGCAAAAAGCGTTTGATTTCTCCCTGAGAATTGAAGCGGGTTCCGTCCATATCAACGACAACTCTTTTGATGACGATCCTAATGCACCATTTGGAGGTTTCAAAGGAAGTGGACATGGAAAAGAAAATGGGCAGTACTCCATTGAGGATATGACCCAGTTAAAATGGGTAACCGTGCAATTGGGCGAACGTCCATTGCCTTTCTAAAACTCAATAACAAACCTTAGATCAACCAAAAACCCTCTTTATGAGGGTTTTGTTTTTTTATGGGGTTTATATAATTAAGATTAACAGGGTATCCTCTTTATGCTTTCTAACTGGAACTACTTTTTACGTCCTCTAAAATGTTCCATTGTTTTGTAAATTCCGAGAACATCCCCTGCGAACCAATCAAATACATTAATCGACATGATAGCTTGACCAAAACGGGTAAATCTATAAATATAGCCTGGAATACTAATCATTTTCTTATTCTTCTCTATCGCTTTAATGATGGTGAGCGCCGCTGCTTCAGGTTCCAAGATCGGGATTTTAGATTGGACGCCATCAAACATTCCTGTATTGATATAGTACGGCATTATGGTGGTGACATTTACTTTTTTATCCAATTGCTTCATTTCCAAACGTAAACTATCCGACCAACCGATCAACGACCATTTACTTGCAGCATATACAGACATTTTGGGGTTCGAAACTATGCCGCCGGAGGAAGAAATATTGCAAATATGTCCTGAATTTTGATCCAACATGCCTTGTAAAAACTCATGAGCAATCAGCATAGGTGCATTTGCATTGATCGCTGCGGTGGCTAAAATTTCGTTCGTGGAATGCTCGTGAAAATATTTACCCACAATTATTCCCGCATTATTGATGAGGACATCCACAACACCTATTTCAGCTTTAACTTTTTTAGCGGTATCTTGAATTTGTTCCAGATTGGAAACATCCACTTGGTAACCTACTAGTTCTCCTTTGTTTGAAAATTCAGTTATGGTTTGATCGATACCTTGTTGATTGATATCCCAGATAATAATTTTGGCATGTCGTTCTAATAGCAAACGAACCATGATTTTACCAATTCCAGACGCGCCGCCTGTGATTAATACGACCTTATTATCTAAATTTTTCATCTCTTGATTTTTTATACGTTAAACAAAGTTAAAGGAGAATCCTCTAAAAAACGATAACATATGTTAACACTTTGATTTCCTAATAGGAGTTTTTCAATCTACTGAGGTGCACAGAACTAATAGTTAAGTAAGATGCAATATAATGCTGAGGTATACGCTGTAGAATGTTAGGGAACTTTTGAATAAGCCTGTTGTACCTTTCAAGAGGACTTTGGGTGTAAATGGCCTGAATTTTATCATTAAATATAAAGAAATACTCCTCGGCAAGCAGCCTGCCAAGTTTCTCCCCATTTCTAAGAATTTTATATCCACCATGCAACATATCATACGACATTAAGACAACTGTAGTGTCTTCCAAAGCTTGAATGGAATAGTTTGAGGGCATTTTCTTCAAAAAACTTTCATAATCGGCAGAGAACGTATTTTCAAAGGAGAAATGAAAAGTCTTTTCTTCACCTTCACCATCTACAAAAAAGACTCTTAAAAGGCCTTCGACCACAAAAAAGACATCGCGGCATAGGTGCCCTTGAGCAAGAAGTATCTCCTTTTTTCTAAATGTTTGCACGCTAAATCCTGAAGAATAAGACCTCCATTCTTCCTCGTTTATTTCAATATAATTTGAGATTACTTCCTTAATAGTTTCAAGTTTATGATGCATCTTATAAATTTTGGGATATTCGTGTTCTTATGGCTGCTCACCTCTTAAAACAATCACACAATACAATCCTACCCAGTTTTATAGACCAAGGATAGCAATATACATGTTTAGGGAGATGAGACAGATATGGATTATGAAAAATTATTCTTTCGCTACAGCGCGATCGCGACGTTTGCACAGCAGGTTGGTCATTATTCTTTACAAATCTTACCAGTCATTACCTCTCCCAAGTCGTGGTCATTAAACGTCGATTTAAAATAAAAGCAATTCCCTTCAATCTTTACCATTTCAGTTAAAAAGCCATTGTTTTCATTGATGTACTTCTGATAATCGCTCAATGTCATTTTCGTTCCATCATAGGTGAGCCGAGAAGTGCAGGCATCAAGCCATTCAATTCTTACGAAAGCAGTTTTATTAAAGTCTGGTCCTAACAGATTGGTTGGGTCTTCAACTATTTCAATCTGTTCCGTACCGTTTCTAATAATTTTATAGGAAAGAAGTGTTTCTCCATCTGCCGGAACATAAAACTGTCCCTCCTTAAAATCAACACAGGTTAATTGTTGTGCATAAGAGTTGAGGCTGATCAAAAGAATTAGGAAGCTTAGAATTTTCACAGCTTTAAATCTTTGTTAAGTCCAAAATCTTCTCAAAGTTACTTCGGAGCCGATTTCTTGAAAATACTCCCAGCGAATAATATAAAACCCCCACTAAAACAAAGAAGGAGCCAATAATTAAGAATCGCGTATGTGATCCTGCTGCTATGATGATCATGATGCCAATCACTACAGAAAGAATAGACGCAATGGACAACATGGTATTTGGTCTGATGTTCATTTTTATCAGTGTCCCTTTACCTGATTTTAAGATCTCCCCTTTTATATAAGCCGATTTCCTTTTGAAATTAGGCACATACCAGGATATAACCGACCATTTATCATAGGCGGCAAACTCATGCGGACCAGTAAATGTTCCTACAAATTTTGAAGTCCGCTCGCCAAAAACTTTATTCATCTTCTGTTTTAAGCGATCTTCAGGTAATTCGGAAGAATACTTCACGTTTGTAATATTCATTAAATTTTCAATCATGGATGATTTACTTAGTGATTACAGTACAGAAAGATAGCAAAATTCCAAACATCGACATATAAAATATAACGCTGATTTCAGAACGGATTGGGATTACTGTGATCTGTAAAATATTCTAATGGAGAATTATGAAATTTGTCTGTCTTCCATTGCAATGGATTGTTGATGATATACCGTTGGATGTTTTTTAATACCCGGTCATTTCTGATGATGTGATCGTGAAAACGGGATTGCCATGCGAATTCTGGATTTATTTTACGTGCATTTGTGGTGACCCCAATTTTAAATCCACGAATTACCGATGCCAAATTTTTTGATTGTGGGCCGAATTGGTATTATACCGGTTTTCACCAATCCCAATTATCGCATGAAAATGATTGGGCATAACAATGTATTCATCCATTTCCAAATTCATATCCGGACGCAAATCAAATGTTTTGATCCATTCCGATGTTACAAGGTCACCAATGTCCGATAAATTCATTTTGCCGTTCCTGATGTCCCCAAAATAATGTTCACGATTTTTGGTACAGATGGTTATAAAATACAATCCACTGTTACCATAATCCCACGACTGTAAACGGGCAGACGGTATCCGATATTTGTTTTTGAATTTATCCCCCATATTATTTTCTTATTATCAATTGGAATTTTTTTAAAACAACCTAGGTCAGTAATACCTAAGTCAAGAATTAAGTATCGTGCCGATCACACCAGCAGGACTCCTGTGCAGCGAGCATACTTCCACTTAGAATCCATACGGTTTTAAAGGTTTTTCAGCACAGTACTTTATTGTATATCGTTGCTTTTACACGGTATGGAAATGCTTTTATTTTATTTATATTCCTGAAATCCGTAGGCTTTTATAGCATCTAAATCATTTTTATTAACCTCTAAGATTATCCGCTTGCCGGTTAAACAACCACATCCAAGACAGGCTTCTGGTGTTCCTTTGTCATCAATTTTCAGATTGGAGATAGCAATATTTTCTGACGCGAAGTAGGTGCTTATTTTGTCAGCTAACGCTCTGTTGTCTTCGACAGATTCCCATGGATCACTACAGTACGTTTGATGGTATAGTAAAGTAACAGCTTCTGATACATCGTCATCCGTTGAGCATCCTATAACGGTTAATCCAATAAGTAGAATGAATAGGTGTTTTTTCATGGTGATGTATGTTCTTTAGATTCAAGTGGTATTCATTACCAAGATAGTAAATTTAAGAACATGAGGATAAAATAGCATTGCGCCTCCACATAGATGGCGTTGAGGTTGTAGTGAGGGTGTTTCCCACAAATCAAAATGAATTAGTAAAACGAAGGTAAGTGCAGGTTTGCTAAGCCACATGATTTTTTATTGACTTATGGAGCTATATGTTGTTCTAAAACGGCCAATTTGATACTGACTTTATTAATCATATCCATTGGAACGGCTCTAAATTAACTGAAAAGTAAAAACCCTTCAAGTTTTTAAATCTGAAGGGTTTGTTAATTATTGCACTATTTTTTTATAATTATGAATGGCTTGTAAACTACAACAAGGTGTCAAGTCATTATAATTTATAAGGTTAGTTTACAAGTTCAAAGCGCATCCAAACGAAAGCCTTTTCAAGACTTTCCGGACCTTTATTTCTTGCACGTATAGGTCCTTCCAAGATGATATCGCCATTTTTTCCTACATTTCTGAGCGGTAAAGTGCCGCCATTAAAATGGTCAAATTGTAAACTACTTGATACACCACCATCAAAAAAGCTTTGCCCTTCGTTAATACCTCTAATACCCGTTAAGATAGCTAAGACATCATGAATAGCAACCTTGGTTCGTCGAGGATCGTTGTTGAGAATAATATCCGGATTAGAATATTCCTTGACAAAAGTATCAATTTCAAATTCAGCATTTTGGTCATTGGCTTCTTGATGCGTAATATCAAATATGGCAGAGTTGTCAATATTTGCTGATCGCTCTCCATTAATTTTTGGAGAAACTGTTACGGCAATTTGTCTATCAGAGTTCCCGCAAATAAGTGCCGTGGCATCTGACCATTCATCACCACTGTTACCCCCACCTAGACCGCATTTTTTGTTATCCTTAAATTTTCTAATGTCAACCTCTGATGGGGTGATGACCTTGCCGTTGGCTTTATACCTCACATGCTGTACAATCCCCAAGTCGGCAATTTTATCTCCGTCTTGAGTGGTTCCACTTTGAAGTTGCATCAGGGTGACTTTTAATTTCATCCCGTTTGAGTTGACACAAGTTGGAATGGTTTGAGCATTTTTACTGGTCATTCCCACACGCTTATTATCCAGGTTTTTCATTTCATAACTAATAGGATAGGCTTCAGCTTGAGAAAATTTATACCCAGCTATATAATCGTGTAATGGTTTTCTACCGGTTTCATTCCAATTGGCGGCAATATCCTTAACCACGCTCTGTATGGCTCCACCATAATAAAAGGCCTTGACTGTGGTACTTTTAGATTTTGAGATTTTTTCAAGATTGGACTCAATGGCCGCTTTTTGACCCATATAATTCATGCTCGCACTTCCCTTGGCCCCAAAATCCTCGAGGCTCTTTTCAGTGATAAACATAAAATAACCCTTTCTTCCGTAGTTTACTTTAGAGATATACACATAATTGCTGAGGTCTACCTCTGGGTTGTTTGGGAATACTTTTTGCGGACTCAAGCCATCTACCTCCAAGCTATAAAGCGATTGCTGAAATTCAACAAGATAATAGTGATGAGATTTTGAACTGTTGTTTTCAATACCCAAACTTGCTCCAATATTAGCAAAGACATTTGAATAACGCCCGTTAACCTTAAAATTAAGCTCGTCAAGAGATTCAATCTCTGTATAAGAATACGATATATTAGCGCCATGCACGTGATTTGGATCTTTAGATTGTATATTTCTAATGGCTCTATTGATGGCAGATCGGTTTTTTGGATTGTCAATAACTTCATATTCTCCGGTTGCCGTATTGGAAATCGTAATAGGGCCTCGGTCTATGTTTTCTTCTATTTGATCACTTCCCTGTACAAACTGCACGGCGTTCATGATGATTCCAGGCTTGAGCCAATCTGGTGGTCCGTTTTCAGTAAAATCCTTAAACGTGTCCGTATTCAATTGGGTATTTAAAGTTGTATTCGTACAAAATTTGCCCATCTTTGGTGCCGGAGCCGTCCGGGAAGTAGAATGATCGCCCGACTTAAAGTCTCCATCAATCACCTTAAATTCAGAAGACCAAGTTTTCTTACCCATTGGATTACTTTTAATAACTTTTAGGACTTTAGGATCCAAGGTCATGATTTTACTGTTCCCCAGTTGTTGTGTCGCTGTTGTGGGTTGCGTGGTTTGTGGGAGTTGCTGCATTTGGGGACTAACCAGAATGGGTTGTGAAATAAGTTGGACGGTCGGTTCAGGTTCAGCTGCCTTTTTGGTCTGTTCCGTTTTGGGTGCAGGTTTGCCACGTCTCATGGGCGTTCTTTGCGAAAACCCTTCGGTAGTCAATAATAGGAAGCATAAGGTTCCAAGAAATAATAATGTTTTGTTCATAATAAAATAGTGATTTAGGTTAAAAAAAGTTTATGGAAGTGTGATGAATCTCCCGAAAAGGAAAATCATTAAAATAAAGCGCTTTTTAAAATCTCGGATTTAGGTGTCTTAAAGTAAAGACAGGAATAAGCAGCAGTAGGTTGTTGGGCAGAGTTGGCAATCAGTTCATGGCAATTGTTTTTAAATTTGACTGAATGAACGATAGGACTGAAAGATTTCAATCATGACCATCAAGGCAAACCATAATTAGCTTTAAATCAGTGGATAACTGACCGTACAAGTATAGAACTTAAATTCTATACTATGATTAAAGAATGTATAGATGGCTTGAAATTGATGATATTTGGTAGTAAAACGCTTACAGATGGTCAATTCCAAAAAATTGTAAAAAGGAAAATATGGCAACCCCAACCCATTTTTCGCCGGCCTTTGAGGCCGTGGTTCCTGTACCCATTTAAGGTGAATAGAACGGTTTAATGAATGTAGGATGAGTGTACTTGTGCCGATATGGAACAAACTAAATAAATCCTTAGTTATGGAGAGTATATGTTATTACTCCTTGATGTATTTAGCTTTACAGGGTTCTATACGAGGATAATTAACGATTAATAGGTTCTTGTTTTTTTCAAACGTAAAGTTGTAGGCTGGATTATTACAGCTAGAAAGAGGATTGTTTTTTGCAAAATGTCAGTTTCTACAATTTCAAAATCAATTTTTTTCTGCTATTCTTTTATTGCTTATGTAACTCGTCCCTCGAATTTTCATTTCCTTATCATTCCCATACTTTTCCATGAGGTGCAATAGACCATCCAAATACTGCAGGATTATAAAATAGGTTCTTTGTTTTCCATTCATTATTTTGTCAATTACGAAATAGTAATCAAATAAAGTTCCACCGCGAATTTTGATTAGTCCGTTTTTAGGTTTTAAACAAAGAAAAGTCACCCGAACATGTTTCTTACATACATTTCAAAACACTTGTATAAAGGTGCTTTTATCCTCTAATGCAATAGACACTTTACCACCTATACAGTAACTAATAAAAAATATCCAGGAAAGTGTTAAGCCATTGTGATTATATATATTTATTATAAAAAGTAATAATACTTTTGATTTAAGATGAAATATAGAGGTCCTAAAAATTATTATCATCAGAGCGAGTTTCATAGAGGAATAGCAAGGACCTTTTAAACTGGATTGCAAAAAAATGAGTGATCATCCATGGTTGGCATCAAATTTGCCATTACCAATGGCGTAGAAAGTAGTCAAAGGGTTCAATCGCTTTAACGGTAAAATTACAAGGCTTTCACTTTTAAAATAAATTAATCAAAATTTAAACATTAGGTATAAATAACAATTATGAAGCATATAGCTATTTTAATATTTGCGACTTTTTTAGCAAGTTGTGGATCAACAGGTGAAATTAAAAATACCAAAACAGAAACCATTAATAAAAAATGGGAGTTAAGCGTTTTAAATGAAAATAAGATTAGTAATAATAAACCTATTTATATAGATCTATCCGAAAACGGTATAATCAGTGGTTTCATTGGATGTAATCGCTTAAATGGTACCTACACCATCGAAAATGAAAATCAGATTAAGTTTAGTCAATTTGCCGTAACTCGAATGGCTTGTGAGCAAAGAGAAATGGAATTGGAAAGCCAAATACTCGAACTTTTAAAAACGTCCAATAACTTTACTATCGAAAATGGCGTGCTCAACCTTAATTCTGAGAACAATAAGTCATTAGCCCAATTTATTGAAATGAGCAAAAGTGAAATCGTAAATAAGTACTGGAAACTGGTTACCCTAGATGGTAAGAAGGTCGAAATGGCTCCTAACCAAGAAAGAGAACAATATTTCATTTTAAGAAGTGATAACACATTTTCAGGATTTACAGGATGTAATCAATTTAGTGGGGCATTTGAACTGGTAGAAAACCACAAAATTAGATTTGACGAAAATGTTAGGGCAACCATAAGGGCATGCCTAGATGATAATATAAATGAACAGGATTTTTTAAAAATCTTTACACTGGCTGATAATTACACTATAAATGCGGATACGTTGATTCTTAAAACGGATAAGAAGGCAACATTAGCAGTCTTCCAAGCGGTGTATTTTTAATAAAACCAGTATTCAAAAGTAAAAAGATAATGATAATTAATTTCGAAGTAATGAAAAATTTAGCTGCTAAAACAAAGATAACCCAAATCACATTTTTAATGGTTGGACTACTCTTGTTGGGGGCTTGTAAAAATGACACAAAAACCACAATGGATAACGAGGTGAACTCCAAGGATCAGAAGTCAATAGTTGAAAATGAATTGCTTGTTGGGTCCTGGATAGACGCCTCTGATTCTGCATTGCATTTTACCCTCTTTAATGATGGTACGGCGCGCTCAGACAATATGAAAACCCTTCTCTATAAAAACTGGAAGGTAAAAGGGAATCAAATTACATTTATTGTCGAGAGTATCGGAAACGGAACGTCTTCTGTGGACACGCTTACCTACAATATCGAAAAATTAACTAAAAACAAGCTGATTCTCAAAAAGGACAATTATCTGTCGGAATACACGAAAGAATAAAATACCGTAATGCTCACTAAGTAGTATTTAGCAATGACAAGTTTTTGCTTACTTGTAAACCCTGTGAATCTCTCGGTATAGTGCCTGGTTGCAATTGTCCAAGTCAACTACTCGCCACAGCCATTACGAACAGGTAGAAAATAAAACATTAAAAGCTAATATTGTGAATAAAAAGCACAACACTAGCAAGTATAAAAATTCCGATATAAAATTAAACGGTAGCGGCAGGTAACGTTTAGTGTAAGAATAGTTGCGTGGGTTAAGCACCTAAAATAACAAAAATAGACCGAGCCTGTGGAAATCCCGCAGGAATTTCCAATTAGGCGAGAACCAAGCAATTATTTTTACACGGTGTTGTAGCACGTTTTTTAATATTCATAAATAATTTGTTTACTCCATCCATCAATATTTAATGGTAATTTATTTTGTGTATCAATTTGAATTGCTGTTAAGTCAAAAGAAACGGTTTTTTGAAAAACGGCTTGACATAACTCTTCATTTATTAATTCCATTTTAAGAGTTCTTTGTAATGGGAAAACAGTATAAAAAGAATCTGTACTAAATAAGTTTTCTTGCCACGATTCTGTTCCGCAACCGTTAGAGCTGAAAGTAATTTTTAAACAGTCATCATTTAATTCTACCTCAGATATTACATAATTTGAAGTATTAATTGCATTATAATCGTCTTGTGATATAACTTTGGATATGAAATCACAGTTATTTAGAGTACCAGAATTGTCATCATCTGAAGTGCAACTTAAAGCGAGTATTCCAATAAAAATAATAAGTATATATTTTTTCATAATATATGATTTTTTTCTATTAGATGTGTAAAGTTGTTATTGGTTGCGTTAAATTCTGGCTAACGTTAAATTTACTATAATTTCCTACGTAAAAAATTTACTCGTTAGCTCAAGAAATTAACAGTTTTTTTGTGTGGGGAATGTGCTACAACTTGTATATAGAAGCACCAAAAGTGCTCCTATCAGCCCTCTTTGTGCCAATTAGAGCAACTTTAGTTATTTATATTGCTCCAATTTTCCAACCTCCAATCTACCACCTTTCCCTAAACTTTCCTATAAGTAGAACTACGTATTTTTTAAAAACTATTCTATGGCTGATAGTGGTCGCATAATATTTGTGAGCTCGAGCGGGACGCTCACGCCGGCCGAGGAAGATTTGTTCCACATCAACGATGCCAGGACCGCATTTGTCAAAATTTAATGGAGAAAAGCCTTGTTTTTTGCCTCAGTTCTTTGTTGTAAGCAGTTTTTATTTAGTAATTTCTTTTATTATTCGACCTAAAGCTCCTTTCGTTCCGTCTGTCACCGTTTTGTCGGCAGAAGGAAAATCCCAATAGGAATTTCCCATATGAGTGTTATGTTTTGTGTGCAATAATAAATTTCCATTCGCATCATAATATTGCATTTCCACTTCCGTGTCTTCACTAACTCCAATCGGAATAAACATACTGCTATACTTTACGTTCAAAAATTTTAATTGAGTTAATATCATCCCGTCTAATTGATTTTCAGCACAAAGGTTTTTAATTTCATCTATTTTTACGCTTTCAAATCCGTCAAAATTTTCTACAACAATTTTATCAGACTTTATGTTTTGAGATGCAAGTTGATTTGTCATTGTGCTGTCGTATATTTTAGCACTTCCTTTTACTATTTTGTCCATAATATCCTCATTCGCAACTTGACTAAATCCGATTTTGGTTGGCTTATTGAAATTCGTTTCCGTTCTGTAAAGTGTTTTAGTTCCCATTGCACCACAACTTGTAAGTGCGATTGTTAAAATCAGTAAAACGAATTTTGATGTGTTTCTCATAATTTCTCTTGAATTGCCAACTAATCCGCCTATTTTCTTATGTACAATGTTACCTGCCGTAATTATTTCCATACTTATTCGAAAATCCTTGTCTTAAATTCAGTCCGCAATTCTTCAAAATTTAGTTTTGGTTCTTTACAGATATATATTGTTTGCCACAAATCTTTTTCGTCATCAGCATACGGATTATAAATTTGCTTTACTGCCACAACCGAATTAAAGAAGGATTGAAAAAAATCTATTCCTGCTTCTCCGTTTGAAAACGCTATAATCGTTTTAGGTAATACGCCTTTTTCTGGAGACCAAAGGTAGAAACTGCCGTGGTATGAAATTGCTTTTGGCATTTCGTAATTTTCCCTAAAAAGGTTTACTCCACCTGCTTGACTATAATGTTTGCCCCAAATCAAACAATCCTTTCTTTCGTTCATTGGAAGACTATCATAAACGGATTGAAGGCCATCCATAGTTTTTTCCCATTTTGATTTCGAGTAATACTCTTTGTATTCTATTTCGTAACGATTGTCTTTCTTTTCTATTCCCGCAAATTTTATAAATGTATCCAACGGCAGGACGGCTAACCCAAATGGTATCAACACAATTCCCGACAAAAAGAGAAGAGCCGTTACTGGAAATAAAAGCCATTGGCGTTTTGAGAGAATTCTTTGTTCAAACCAAATGCTCCCAAATATCATCAAGGTTATCATTGCAGGATACATATAGTAAGCTTTGCTTTTGTTCAACGCCAGGAGCATTAAGGAAATGATGATTGTAAATGCAATTGGACGATAATAGGTTGGATTGTTCTTTGTTCTAAACATATAGATGAAACCACCAATCCAAAAAAACATGGTTATTGGATTTAAGGATATGATTATGCTTTCAAGAACTCCCAAAATTGTCAATTTGTCCAATTGGGTTTCATAAAGGCGTGAGAACATATCAAGTACTGGAAATCCGTGCTGGTATTGCCACCAAACATTTGGGGCAATAATTAAAATGAACAAGAGAATATATTTCCAAATGTCTTTTTGCAAAATATCTACTCGTGTCGGCTTGTTCAATAGCAAGCCTATAAGTCCGGCAATAAAGAAAAGAATATCATATTTTGTAAGGAACCCAAAACCAACACAGATGGTTAGATATAGTAAATATTTTTTATCAAAGCTTGTAACATATCTTACCAATTGATAAAAAGAAAATAGCCAAAACAAGTGAATAAATACTACGGGTTGAAAGAGTTGATGGCCTCTACCGAAAGCTGGAGCGGTCAAAATGCAAAGAAGTACAATAAAAACCGCTTTTGATTTACCTCCCAATCTAACGGTTGTAAGTGCGATTAATATTAAAATCAATAATGAAGCAATGTGTGAAAAGATGTGATGTACAAATACGGATTGGGAATGAAATTGATTTTGGATAAAAGCCAACCAACCAATTACAGGTGGAAATTCCATATATCCCAAACTTGGATAGTTTCCCGTTGCTATGTGCAATAATTCGTCCCCTTGAAATCCTGAATTTGAATCAGCAATTAGATGAAGCGTTAATTTTAAAACACAAAAAACAGCTATGATTAAAAATATTTTTCTATTCAGCATATGGTTGGTCAAATGGCAGGTAACGTTCAAGTATAAGCGTAGTGCGAGATTTCTAAGCGATTCACTGCCCGCCCCACTAAACTTTGATAGATGCCAAAATACTGAATTTTAGCGATTCAGCACGCATTACACTTATACATTGTTGTAGGTAGTGCTTTCATTTTCGTCCATGTGTATGGATGCAAGGGCAAGGTTTATAATTCTCGTCTGTCATATATTTTATGAAAGAGAAATCTGACCATAAAACCTATTATGAGTAATCCAATACCTGAAATCATTACATTAAAAGGTAAAGAAACAGACATAGTCAAACATCCTATCAAACCACAAATAGGGATTATTCTGCCATAAATTTGTTCTTTTCGAGGCTGTTTACGTGCTGCAATATTTGTAATACTGTAATAGAGCAAAATAGTAAATGTAGCTGCCCTTACAACAAATTCAAAAGTTCCAAAGATGGTGAGGAGCAAGATTATTAGTCCCGTAACAACTATTCCCAAATGTGGCACCCTATAACGATTGTGTATAGTTTGAAAAACTGGGGCAAGTCGTGTCTTCTGCCCATCGCCAACATCATTCTGCTGACACCTAAAATTTGGCTCAACAATACGCCCAGCATTGCGGTCGAAGCACCTATCGTTATTACGATACTGATTCCAGGAGTAGTCAATGAATTCGCAACCATTTGCAAAGGAGACTTGCTATCTGCCATAGTTTCGGCTCCAATAACACCTATTGCAACTACAGAAACCGCAGCATAAAGAAGTGGACGTGATAATTGTGATGATAATTGCTTTTGGGATTGTTTTTTTAGGTTCAGCTACTTCTTCCGCAAGCGTTGCAATTCTCGCATAACCCGTAAATGCAAAAAACAATAAAGCAGCAGCTTCTGCAATTCCCGAAATGCCAAAAGGTGCAAATGGCTTAAAATTATCAGGATTAACTTTAGGCAAACCACTAAAAACAAAGTATAAGAGTGAAAAAAGAGTTACAGTCACAATCACGAGGTTTAGTATTCCCGCTTTTTTTATGCCAAAACAATTGATGATAGTAAGAAAAACCACCGCAATTACGGAGAGGGTGAGTGGCGAACCTATAGGAACCAATTGATAAAAATAACTACCAAATCCTATAGCTACAACACCACCCGCAGCCAATTTGCTTATTAAGAACATCCAACCCGCAGAAAATCCAAAAACAGGGTTTATTAATTGGTAACCGTATTCATAGGTTCCGCCTGAATCAGGGTATATTGCTGCCAACTGCGCAGCGCTTAAACCATTAAAAGCAGCAATAATACCTGCCACAATAAGCCCTATAAGAAATGCAGGTCCCGAAACGCCGGCTGCAATTCCTGTAACAACAAAGATGCCTGCACCTATTATTGCACCCAATCCTACACCTACAGCGTCTTTTAATGTAAGTGTTCTTAAAAGTCCTTTATCTTCCAAATTCTTCATTTTTTCTTATTTATTATAAACCTATCGAGTGAAAGCTTTCAACTTCTTTTGATCACGTTACCCACCCTGCCTGTTTATAACCACAATGCATTGTCATTTCTGTGGAATTAGGCTCCGAAATTAAATTGGTTGCACCAACGAGGTCGAAAAACTGTTCTTGTGTCATCCTCTTTCTTTTTTTTGATAACTGCGTCTTCCAACATGGCTATATGGGTTGCAGAACTGGCGAATGTAATACAGCCTAACTTGAAGAATAGCTTAGCGATTTCAAGAAGTTTTTTTTGTTCTTCCAAAGATTATAAATTTTTAAGTTGTCCATAAATGAGCAAAACTCCACTAATAACCATTAAGACGATAACAAGTTTTCTGAACGTGCTGCTCTTCATATTTGAAAGGAATTTTTTACCAATAATATTTCCTATGGTAGCACCAAGACCCAAGGCGAGACCGTACACCCATAATTCATTATGCAACAATCCAAAGAATGCATAACTCCCTATTTGCGAAAGCCCCATTAAAAAGGAATTTGCGGTTTTGGTGGCGATAAGGTCTTCTTTATCCAAGCCAAAATTTAGATAAAAAGGATTGAGAACAGGGCCCAACGCACCAATGATAGTACCCAACACCGAAACAATAAGTCCTAATGGTATAAAATACCAAAGGCGCATGGTAAACGATTTTTTCTTTTTACCAAAGCGGTACTGCCAAACCGTACTGATAAGGAAAATACCCACCAAAACCTGTAACCACTCAACCTTAAAATTACTGAACACATAGGCCCCAAGCCAAGCGCCTATAATTGCGGCAGGTGCATAATAAAGACATACGTTCCATTTTATGTGCTTCCAGAATATGATAAGACGTGCAGGGCGACCTAAAAACGTTCCTAAATTCAGAACTGGTGCGGTATTGGTAACGCCAAGCATCCAATTTAACACAGGAATCAATACCAGCGAGCCACCGCCACCCGATACAGTTGATAGGATAAATGCTGCAATACCAAGAATGAATAGTAGGATGACGATACCTAAACTGGCATTTTGAAACAATGTTAAAATAAACTCCATAAACCTTTTTTATTTTTCTTTAGAAGCGTACTCTCCGTTAGATATTTTGTTTTTTGGCTCGATGTAAACAGCACCAACCTGTCTATTGTACTGCCCGGCGTTTAAATTATTGCCTGCTACCAAATGGGTATGGTAAAATCTAAAACCAGATGGTTGGGGTATAAAAACCTCCCTCCGCATTCCATGAGCGGGAATATACGGTGTCCCTTCTTCTGCGGCACCATCAACATCGACGGGCAAAAACTGTCCGTGCCAATGAAACTGTTCAGGTGTCGTATCATTATAGATATCCACAGTAGTCTGCTTTCCTTGTTTGAAGCGCAACAGCGGACCTGGAAACTGACCATTGTAAGTAGTTGTTGAGATTATAATCTCAGAACTCACTTCTACTAAACCTGTTCCAACATGTATAGTGTAATCAGCCTTTTCTTTGTAAACATCTTCATTGGATACAGAAGTGATCTTACGATTATTAATTGTATGCGACCCCTTTCCTTTAGTCAGATAGATGATTTCAAAATAGCTGTTGTGCTTATGTGGAATGTCTTTCGTATATGCTTTCTGAATGGAGCTATTTTAATTCCTTCGGTCTGTCTGGTTTTGTCTTTTATTTCGAGTTCTATTTTCATTTGTTATTCGTCCGTGTGGTGGCTTTGCATTACTTACATTGGTTTGGCTAAACTTCGTTTTAATGCAGTTTAGGTTTTGTTAGAAAGCGTTTCCATTTAAAAGTTATTCCATAAACCAATATGGCATATGTAATGAAACCTTTGCTGTAATGTCTTAAAATAAATGCTGCAAACAGAACCATTAATAGAATCATACAGAACCTGTTGCGGGTATTTTATTCATATATTCTGTTAGTACATCCCAAAGTTTTTGAGCTTCTGACATGTTGTATGAGTATTTGGTTGTTTGTTTCACTTTACGATCAGCATAGTACTCACCACTTTTAAGTTCAGAATTCATTGTTTTGATTAGATGCACATGAGTTTCGGCTCCCTTTTCTTTTGACCTACCGAATAATTTGAAAAATGTTCTTAAAAACCAACTAGCACTGCGTCCTATTTCCGTATTTACCATGCCAGGATGTACGCTGTAGTAGGAGATCCCAGAGTTTGCATTTTGATTTGATAACCATCTTGTAATCATCAATAATCCTAGTTTCGATTGCTGATATGATTTAAATCCTGAGAATTTATCGCTAAATTCAATGTCCTTGAAGTTTATTACTCCTTGGTGTAAACCTGAGGACGTAAATATCACTTTGGATGCTCCATTTTTTGGGATAAGGTCCTTTAATCTAGAATAAATCAATAAAGGAGCAATAAGATTGACTTGCAGTGTCTCTTCAATTTTATCCGTCGACTCAATAAATTCAAAGTTCCAAATTCCAGCATTTAAAATCATTAAGTCTATTGATTTGTCTGACTTGTTTATTTCATAGCAAGTTTCTGATACCATTTTTAAGGACGATAAGTCACAAATTTTAGTGTCAATTTTGATCTTTGGATTAATAGCCGTGAGGTCTTTATATAACTTGTTAAGTTTATCACTTGAGCGACCTAAAACAATAATTGAATAATTCAGTTGAGCAAGATTCTTTGCAATAATGTAGCCAATTCCTGAAGTGGCTCCGGTAATAAGGGCTGTCTTAGTATTGTTCATAGATTTTTGCTAAAAATAGAATAAACTCCCTAGGGAGTTTATTTCCATTATATATTTATAAATTTAACAATTAAAAGCTTTGATCACCTAGTCCTATAAAGAAATTCATACCCGATATAAACAATTCATGTCTATATCGCCTCTTTAGAAGAGGTCGCATAGTCTTTGGTAAATACACAATTTGTGGTGGTAAATACGCTAAACATACATTTGTTGCAGTGAATACATCTTCCCTCCAATTGAGATTTAGTTTTTAGTTTGTTGACTAAATCCGGTTCACGTAACAAGGC
>NZ_DATJCA010000135.1:0-4624 GCF_035515035.1 Gelidibacter sp.
GGTACATGGGATGGTCTAAACAGGTACGATGGAAATAATTTTAAAATTTTTAGGCCCGAATTGGACAATGAGACTAGTCTTACCAACCAAGTCGTTCTTAAAATTAACGAAGATAAATCGGGATTTATCTGGGTATTGACACTTCATGGGTTGAATAAATACGATAAAAGAACTAATAGATTCACAAGATACTTCTTCTCGAGAGACGACAAACCGCCATTGACGGAGTCAGAATTCAACATGGCACTTGATGTGTCCAAAAATGTTTATTGTGCTGTTAAAGATTGGGGTATTGGATACTATGATGGTGAGAAATTCCAATTGATAGAGATCGAAGGCCTCCCGAGGAATCCTGTTAAGAAAATGACCTTCACCCCCACGGGAAAATTGCTTTTACTCCTTAATAATCATCAATTTTATTCCATACAAATTGTTACTTCCGCCAATGGAATTAAAAAAGCGACCCAAATTAAGGAAATTTCAAATCGTGTCGTTGACTTTGAGCCGCTTTCCAAAAATGGAATCTACTATATTACGGATTCAAAAACTGCGTTTTTGTACTCTGTCCAGAATGATACGCATCAACTATTGGATGACTCCGATCCAGGAAGAGTTATATCCAAAGTAAAAGAAGGGGTGTTGTTGCACCGTACATCAGGGTATTCTGTACTCAATAATAAGGGTGAACTAGTCACTATACCATGGGTAGAGAAGTTACAGAAGCAAAAACTAACTGCTGTTCTGCAGGGCACGGAAAACATCATTTGGACGGGGACCGATGGGGATGGGCTTTTTAAACTATACCCACAAAAAAAAGTGTTCAATTTGGTTTCAAGGGCCCAGATCCCTGAATTGGAAGGCGGTATAGTCCGGGCATTTCTGGAAGTCGAAAACCATTCATTTTGGGTTGGGACTAAAGGGAATGGTTTGATCCGTTTGCAAAGTCGATTTTATTTAAATCCCAAGGAAAAATTAAAATACCAAAGTTACAATGAAAGCAACAGTGGCTTAAATAACGCCATATTTTCGTTATATAAGGGCCAGGACGATCTTGTTTTAATTGGAACTGATGGAAATGGGCTGAGCGTATTTGACATCAAGAATGATAAGCTCATTAACTGGAGAGAAATTTTAAATAGTGAAAATTGTTCATTTTTTAAGTCTACTTATGCCATTTATCAAGATCAGGATGGATTTATTTGGCTTGGAACCAATGGCTATGGGATGGTTCGTTTTAAGTTGGTTCGTTATGGCGACCATTTAAAAGTCAGTGACTTTAAACACTATTTGGCAGAGGGCGGCAAGGAAGGAGCTTTAAGCAGCAATATCGTTTTTTCAATTATACCCAAAAACGATCGTGAACTTTGGATTGGAACAAGACTGGGAGGATTGGACCTTTTTAATAAAAAGACCCAGGTGTTTAGGACATTCGAACATATCAAATATGATTCGCAGAGTCTGTCCAATAATGATATTTTATACCTTCATACGGATTCGGAAAAAAAACTATGGGTAGGGACAAGTTTAGGATTGAACTTGTTAAGGGAATTTAAAAGTGATACTATTCCTGTATTTCAAAATTTCACTACTAAGGACGGTCTTAGAAATAATACGATTCACGGGATTGTTTCGGATGATAGTTCCAATCTTTGGTTAAGTACAAATTTTGGTTTATCCAATTACATTGTTGAGGAGTCTAAATTTATTAATTATACTAAAAATGAAGGCTTACAGGACAATGAATTTTCGGATGGAGCCATTTATCAACCTACAGGTTCCGACTATGTTTTTGCCGGGGGTGTTAAAGGGTTTAATTATTTCATGTCCTCACGAATTAAAGAATCAGAGGTTATTCCAAACATTCTTGTGGATAAAATTAGTGGCCAGAATGAGGAAGTGCCTTATTTTCAAGGGTTGGTAATTTCCCCATACTCCACCGCACATCCTTCCATTGTTCTAAACCATGATCAAAACTTCTTTGACATCGAATTATCGGCTTTAACCTTCATAAATAATGAGAAGAGCCAATATGCTTATAAGCTAGATGGTTTTGACCAGGACTGGAATATCATCAATAATAGACGAACATTTTCTTTTACGAATGTGCCAAAAGGCAGGTATTCATTATGGCTCAGGTGGTCCAATAGCGATGGGGTATGGGGAGAACCGGTTCGTGCTATAAATATTCAAATCAAACCTGTTTTTTGGCAATCCAATGTAGCCATAGTCGTGTATGGGATTTTGCTCATCCTTTTTCTTTTATTTGTGTGGAGTTATTTCAGTAAGCAGTATACATTAAGGCAAAACATTCTTTCTCAACAAAGAGAGGAAGAAATTCATCAAAATAGACTTAATTTTTTCACCAATGTTGCCCACGAATTCCAAACACCATTAACTTTGATTTTAGGACCTATCCAAAAACTTTCAAAGTCCACGGATATTGTGAATACGGATCAAAAGTACGTCCGGATGATTGAAAGGAATTCTTCAAGATTACTTTTTTTGACACAACAGTTGCTCGAATTTAGAAAGGCGGAATATGGACATTTGGGAATTTCCATAAGGCATTTTGACCTGGTCAATTTAGTGGAACAGATCGCTGAATTGTTTGATGAATGGGCATTACAAAAGAATATCGACTACAAATTGGAGATTTCTTCAGAACTATCTGGGTGGTTTGATAAGGATAAAATTGAAATCATATTATTCAATCTATTGTCAAACGCCTTTAAGTATACGCCTGAAAACGGAAAAATAACCTTGTCTTTAAGTATAGAGGAAAATAATATAGATACTCTGGAGATTGAAGTGGTGAATTCAGGAAAAGGTATTCCGAAAGATAAGTTAGACTCCATATTTGACCGTTTTTTCTTAGCAGATAATGAGGTGTCCAACGAAAAGTTCCGAACTGGAATTGGGTTGGCATACATTAAAAAAATGGTGAACTTACTTGGAGGTGATGTGTTTGTTTTAAGCGAAGAAAATAAGGCGACCACATTTAAGGTTGTGCTTCCTTGCAGTAAAATCGCGTTTAAGGATCAAGAAATAGATTATGAGGAGGGCCAAGTTTTAATTTCAGGTCATTTACAAAATATTATACGAGAAGAATCGGGACTGTCCTATAGAACCCCAAATAAAATCTCTGCTCTTGAAAATCTATTAAATAGAAGAAAATCGATTCTGATTGTAGAAGACGAGAAGGAAATCCACACTTTTTTAAATGAATTGCTAAAGGAGAAATATAGCATATTTACAGCGTTTAATGGAGTGGAGGCTATGAATGTTCTACAAAACAATGAACCTGATCTTATCATTAGTGATGTCATGATGCCCGAAATGGATGGGATAGAACTTTGCAGTAAAATCAAAAGAGATATCAAGACCTGTCATATTCCGTTTATTATGCTTACGGCAAAAGCCGACGTGATACATCGAATTCAAGGCTTGGAAAGTGGAGCAAATGCCTATATCCCTAAACCGTTCCATCCGGATCACTTATTGGTCAGAATTGAAAAACTACTTGAGGAAAAAGAATTGATTTTGAAACATTTTACTCGGGATACAATCGTTGAAAACCTTATAAAACTTCCTATAGATAATGATGATAGGGAGTTTATAGTGCAAGTCATTGAAATTATTCGTGATAATATTGAGAACGAACATATGAATGCCTCCTATATTGAACAGGAATTGGCCATGAGTAGTTCACAATTATACAGAAAGATCAAGCAAATATTTGGTTTTTCACCTGGCGATCTTATCAGGACGATTCGTTTAAAACATGCTGCAGAACTCCTAATAAAAAGCAATCTTACAGTATCTGAAGTATGTTATCAATCTGGATTTAATAACCGGTCTTACTTCTATAGGGAATTCAAAAAAACTTACAATAGTACCCCCAAAGATTATCAATTGCACAATAAACACATAAACGTTTGACATCTATCTTGCTGATTGAGTGATTATTATTGGTGTGGTGTACACTTTTGATTATATAGTGTACACTATTTTTAGGACTCCCCTATATCTTTATGAAATGAATTGTTCGATCACTTTATCAAGAAAAATAGTGGTTAATTGAAATCATTAAAATCTCTATTATCATGGAAAAAATACTCAAATTATTAACTGGTTTAATTCACTTTTATTATGAAAACGCAAATTAAGTATTGCCTACAAATATTAGTGGTGTTGTTTTTTGGAAGTGCATTATATGCACAAACTGTTACAGGAGTTGTTACAGGAGTTGACGGTCCATTGGCCGGAGTCAATGTTATTGAGAAAGGCACTACCAATGGGGCTGCTACAGATTTTGACGGAAATTATAGAATTACTCTTCTAAGTCCTCAAGCAATTTTAGTGTTTAGCCAGTTAGGCTATAAGACCAAGGAGATTGCCGTAAATGGGCAGACCCAAATCAACGTTTCCTTATTGGAGGACTTAGAGGCTTTGGACGAGGTTGTGCTCGTGGGCTATTCTTCAAGAAAGAAATCAACCTTGACAGGAGCAGTTTCGGTTGTGGATATGGGGGATCTTGAAAGAACCCGGGTAGTTAATGTCACACAGGCTTTGCAAGGCCAAGTTGCCGGCGTTCAGGTGACTGCCAGCACGGGGGCCCCTGGAG
>NZ_DATJCA010000136.1:0-6890 GCF_035515035.1 Gelidibacter sp.
CGGTACGAAAACGCAAAATCAGTCAATTATAAAAAAGCATATCAAATTTATAAAAGCCTGATGCAGGACCCTGAAAACTTTACATTCATTATTAGTGGCAACTATTCTATAGAAAATGCTCTCCCTCTATTGCAAAAGTATTTAGGAAACTTACCGCAACAACAAAAAAGAAAATTAGAAACCGACAAAAAACATTTACCAATATTCCAGCCTAAAACTCCTTTTAAAAAAATATATCGTCCTGATATACCTTTCCAAAATGTTCACATTTATCAAACCTACTTAAGACAATTAAAAGATACAATATCACTTAAAGCAAAAATAGAATATGATCTTTTGACCAGCATTTTAAACCTTCGTATATATGAATTACGTTTTAAAAAGGAACGTGCAGTCTATATAGCGACAGCTAGAAATGGAATTGATTTATTAAATAAGCTTCAATTTATCAATCTTAATTTGAGTTGTTCAATTGAAGATTTTCACAGAGTAGAAAATGACCTTATAGAAATGGTAAATAATTTAAAAGTTAATGGTGTCGATGAAGACATGTTTGAGTTAGTAATGCGATCAAATCGTAATTACTATTATAGTAATGTAGCCAGAGGTAAAAATAAAAGGATGTTGGAGTCATTATATAACCATTATCAGTTTGGAATACCTTACTATAAACAAGATCAGGTTGATAGAATCTTTAATTCAATAAAGAGAGAAGACATCCCTTTAATTGCTCAAAAGTATCTCGACGATAAGTTCTTAATGAACTTTGCGGCAAAAAGTGACGTTAATTAACGAATTGCAAAAGAAGCCCTATAACCAAAATCGATCAAAGGGCTTCTTTTTTTTAATCTATTCCATAATGATATATGGAATTAAACTTCCATTTAATTTAGGAACATTAAAATCCTGATCTGTATAAACTTGATGTTCAACAGCATTGGGATCGTCTGCAAAAACCACACGACATTGTGTGTTTTCAGTACTTGTACAGGGATCACTTTTCAGTTGATAAGGTACTCCATTTCGCTCTACCCATAAACCTGAATAAGTGCTGGTCTTAGAAGCGAAGGCCATGCTTATGGCCATAACAAATACCATAATTGGTAATAATAACTTAAACTTTTTCATCTTTACATAATTTAAATGATTAAACAATTTGCCCATTTTAAGTTTAGGCAACTTTACATATTATCGCGCAATAATATTCTTTTCATCCCTCTTTAAATTTCGGGATTTTATGTGTTTGTTTTTGTTCGTCCAAGGATAAATACCCATAATACCCAACAAGACAAAAAATGTATTGAATAATAAATGATGTGGCCAACTAAGATGTGATAAAATCCCGCCACAAGAACATGGCAGATCAGCGATACCAAATTCAGTTATAAGCAGAGTAATACCGATATATAAAGTAAATCCTATCATCAAAACCAGAGCCATATAAAGTCCCATTTTATTGAACTTAGGAATAACCAGCAATAAGGCTGTAACAAGTTCTAATACGGGAATTACCCAAGAGATAATTTTTGAAATAAATTGATTGTCAAAAACAAAACTATTTATTAAATCATTGTAAAATTTAGGATGATCTATTAATTTGCTCACCGCAGCATACACAAACAACAGAATGAACAGTAAACTGACCATCCACGGTATTTTTTTAGTAATGGATTCTGGAACTCTCATACCATTTGATTTGATATGCTAAAGTTCGGGACATCTATTTGATTTTAAGGGAGGAACTTTTGTAGAAAAGGGATTAAAAAAATGAGCAATCAATGAAACCCTAGACATTGTTTATCTTGCGCATCTCGCTTGGCGAATGCCCATAGGTTTTTTTGAACGATCTTGAAAAATGGGGCAGACTTTTGAAACCGGTCATTTCGGCAATATTTTTAAAGGGGCGATCGCTGTAGAGTACCATCATCAATGCCTTCCTCAGACGCTCCTCAATCAAAAACTTATGGACCGTAGTGCCGTATAGCTCCTTGAACCCATACTTGAGCTTAAATTCGTTGGTTCCCAGTTGTAGTGCAAATTCTTTAAGCGGTGGAAAATCATCATTTAGATTAGTAAGAATCATGTCGTGGGCCATTTTGATCTTTTGAATATCTTCCAAACTCAATCGTACTTTTGACTTCTTCAGTAAAGCTATCCTGTCTTTTACAGACCTCTTTTTTTCATTAAGCTTTCCTTTATTGATCCTACCAGAAATCCCAGATTGAATTTTTTTTTGATAATTGGTGTGGTGAATGACGGTGATAAGTGTCCGATAGCCTTGTGCATTCTTATAATATCTTGAAACATACACAGTTTTAGGTATCTCAAGGCCGCCTTTGGATTTGAATACCAAGTCGACGGACGTATCATAGGCGCGCCTGTTTGCACTCTGCTGAAAAACCTTTTCCCATTTTTGGACAGAACCCTCCGTTAAAAGTGCTGCAAAAGGTCGGTCAATGATATTCCTTTTACGTCGCGATAGGGTTTTACAAGCTATCTTATTTACCATCTCGACCATGCCATGTTCATCAATGATAAAACTCATTTGGACCACATCCAAAATTGCAGCATCCCGATTAGCATAACCCTGATGGACCAAAACGTCTTGAAATTCTTCTGCCAAAACATTAAAACCAAGGATAAAAGACTCAAGAATGTCATTATGTTTTGAACGTTTGATTCTTTGGTAATAACTTCCTGCTAACATTTTTAAAAGCATCACTCTAAGTGACGATAGTCTCTGTTCTATATGTTCTTCCATGGTAATAAGCTTTTAAAACGTTTACCTAAACCTATTCAAAAATTTAATAGCCTCTTCACTGTTCAAAAATGATTTTGTAGGTATGGTAGGCGAATTTGTTGTTAAATATATGTCGGATAACATTTCTGAAACGGGAGAATCAACAACAAAGGCAACGGCATTAACAAAAGCGGATCCTTCTAAGGATAAATATGCACGTGCTGCTTTATCTATTCCCTGTATGGCCCTAATGTCACAAAGTATGGGCATAAATCGACCTGCTTGTAATTGAAGTCGATCTTTTACTATACGGACCGATCTTGAAATGTCCAGGTCAATGTTTTTGTATATGACATGTACTACTCCATCAATTATCTCATACGTTGCATAATCATTTTCAACTAACATAATTTAACGATTTTTAAAACTGGCAAAACTTAAAATTACAAAATATGCTATTGTTTTATTTAACCTTTCAGGAGGGAGAATTGGCAAATAAGGATTAATAATTTGCCTAAAGCGGATGAATGTTTGACTAATCGGGATTATAGTTAGGTTAAATCCTACAATGTCGCGCAAAAGATATTAAATTTTATGTCACAAAAAAAACAATACCATGGCAAAAATTCAACACAACAATTTTTTAGACTCTGTAAATGACGTTTTTACGGATGCGAAAAAAGCGGGCGTTCTACACTTATACGCCGACGACGATCAATTTTGCGGACGCACCATCAGCGTCAAGAACCAGAATTTATTCCACTTTGGAACCACAGGATATCTCGGTCTCGAACAGGACTTTCGATTAAAGGAAGCAGCCATAGATGCCATCAGGAAATACGGCACTCAATTTCCACTATCCAAATCCTATATATCCAATCCGCTTTATAGGCAGCTCGAAGAAATGGTTTCTGAGATGTATGGAAATCCAGTGGTCATAACAAAAAATAGCACTTTAGGACATTTAGGGGTCATCCCAAGCGCCGTAAAAGATCAGGATGCTATCATTTTAGATCATCAAGTACATTGGAGTGTCCAAAGTGCTGCCAAAGTATTAAAAACAAGAAGTGTCCCAATTGAGATGATTCGGCATAATGATTTGAACATGCTGGAGGACAAAATCAAAGCACTTTCAAATAGCAGAAAAAAAATATGGTATATGGCCGATGGCATATATTCCATGTTTGGGGATTACGCTCCAATAAAAGAATTGAAAGCGCTGAGCATAAAATATCCTCAACTGCATTTATATTTTGATGATGTACATGGCATGAGTTGGATCGGAAGGAATGGTACTGGCTATGTCATGAGTGAACTAGATGAGCTTTCTGAAAACATGTTATTGTTTGGCACCCTGAGCAAAACGTTTGGAGCAAGTGGATCTGTCTTAGTTTGCTCCAATAAAAAGATGCACAACGAAATAAAAACCTTTGGAGGTCCCTTGACGTTTTCTGCTCAACTTGAACCGGCTTCTGTTGCTGCTGCAACAGCATCTGCAGAAATCCATTTAACTCCTGAGATCTATGAACTCCAAAATGATTTGAACCAAAGAATTCGCTATTTTAATGAATTAGTCGCAAAAACAGATCTGCCACTAATCGACAAAAATAATTCTCCTGTATTTTTCATAGGTACAGGAATGCCAAAAACAGGATATAATTTTGTCAACCGACTGATGAAGGAAGGTTTTTATGTGAACCTCGGCCTTTTCCCTGCTGTTCCGGTAAAGAATACAGGTGTAAGAATAACAATTTCCAGGCATAATCAAATGCAGGAAATAACCGCACTGGTTGAGGCCATGGCATATCATTTGCCAAAGGCCATTGAAGATACCCATACAAACCTGCACCGCGTCTGTGAGGCATTTAAGCTTGAGACCAAACAGAAATCTGAAGAACCATCCCATGATAAGCTCAACTTACAATTAGAAACTTCCATTTCAAAAATCGACAAAAACACGTGGAATACACTCGTTGGCAAAAATGGCATACAAGACTGGGACGGGCAACGGTTTCTTGAAAAAACTTTTAAAGATCAGCAGCTCGTGGAGCATAATTGGAATTTTTGGTATTTGATTATTTATGATCACCAGAATGTTCCTATCCTGGCCACTGTAATATCTACTTCTCTATGGAAAGATGATATGCTCGCCAATCTTACGGCTTCCAAAACAATAGAAGACCGACGACAATCAGATCCCTATTATATGACCTCCAAAGTATTAAGTTTGGGCAGTCTGTTTACAGAAGGAGACCATTTGTATATAAATGAAAATCATCCATTAAAAACAGATGCTTTGAATAAGCTAATGGAAACTTTGGAGACTTTAGAGCAACGCACAGATTCCAAAATGGTCGCACTTCGAGATTTCAGTCTGGATGTCGGGTTACATAGTCATTTTCAAGGCCATGGCTTTATCAGGATCCAGATGCCAAGTTCCTGTAAAGTGACCTTAACGAAACAGGATTCCATAGACAGCTATATTTCCAGGCTTTCACCGCGAAGTAAAAGACACTTAAGAAAAGACATCCTTACCTACGAACCCTTATTAAAAATTGCTATTCTGAAGAACCTTGATGAGACCCAATTAAAACATGTGAAAGAATTATATGATAACGTACGAAGAAATAATTTGGGTCTGAACACATTCTCCTACCCTCTCATTTTATTTAAAAACATGTCCAAAGACCCAAACTGGGAATTCATAACTATTGAAAGCAAAGATGATCCCGGCAACTTTATCGGGGTCATGTTTTGCTATAAAAACAATAGCAGCCTTACCTATGTCCCTTCCTTAGTCGGAATTGATTATGAGCATCTCGATAAGTACCAGACTTATCGCCAACTTTTATATCAAACTATCAAAAGGACGATCCACCTTAACTTCAGACATATTGACTTTGGCTTGACCGCCTCCTTTGAAAAAAAGAAACTTGGCGCCATTGTGGAAGAAAAACATGCCTACATTCAGACCTCAGACAATTACTCCCTGGAACTGATGGGTTTATTGGAATGCAAATAAACAAGAACATCAGTTTAGAAGGCATGAAATACAAGGAACTAATATCGGAATACAAGATGGACTTAGATGTCTTGGAATCCCGAACGGAAGATATTTTATATAAAGCTGAGCATGGCATTTCAAGAACTGAAAAATTCATTAAACTGTTACGTCAAAAGGTCATCGAGATGGGCTTTAAGAACAATGAGGAAGAAATCAGTTTCTTCAAGCATATAAAACCTCAAATTTTTAGCAAGCTCATCTACTATGTCAAGCTTTTCAATATTGAAAGTAAACGTCCCAGGAGCAGTTCTAAATTTCAGATCAAATATCTTAATGCCCACATTAACAAACTACAAGTCTATTTTAATGATAATCTGGATTTTTATCATTACTACCGCAGAGGCGCTACAACACTTGATGAGGAATATTTCATTAGGGGCAAGACTGATCTCCGTTCGCCCACTGATTCATACCATTTTTTCGTAGATGATCAGTTTGCCACTTCTCAGGACACTACCGTTGCGATGATCATGGCCTATGATATGCTGATCGTGTATTTACAACAGGAAATTGAAAAATTAGAAACAAATAACAGTGTTTACCAAAATGCAATGAAAAATTCATCCTCAAAACTTTTTTGGACGGGAAGCAAAACGGAACTTATTGAGTTGATCTACGCACTGCAAAGTAGCGGAGCAATCAACAGTGGCACCGCTGACATTAAGGAACTCGCATCGGTGTTTGAGCAAACGTTCACTGTTGAACTTGGCAATTATTACCACACTTTTATGGAAATAAGAGCAAGAAAATCGAGTAAGACCAAATTCATGGACAAGCTAACGGATTCCCTCAACAGACGGTTTGAAGATTCAGACGAATAATCCATAGGTCATCCCAACTTGGGAAAAATTAAGCAGTCGCTTTCCGTATAGCTTTTGATGCCTTTTGAAGGCAGAAATCCTGTATTTCTTTCTCTTCACCCAACAAAACACTCCAAATTCTATGACAATAAATATCCCCCACCTCTGGATGGACTATGGATGCTTTGACAATAATAGCTATCAAATTTGCAAAACGAAAGTCAAATCAAGTTAGGGGCTGTCAAATTAATTGAAATTGAAACGATAGTCCCTTTCACTAAAACCA
>NZ_DATJCA010000137.1:0-1691 GCF_035515035.1 Gelidibacter sp.
CCAATCGATCACCAATTTTATGGCCGTAACAAATCCAATCACATACAATTCGCCAAGGATCACCACAATAATATGGTTCGGTTCCATGAATTGACCAGATTCGGCTGCTTCCGGCCAAATGTTTTTGGTCACCAAAAAATAAATAAGTCCAGTTCTTATCATATAAACCAAAGCCAGCAAAAATGACAAGGACGCGATGTAATTCCAATACTGTTTCCGTAGGATGAATTTTGGAATCAAATAATAGATGTTGATATACACCAGAATGATGTGGATAGGGAATTCCACCAAGTTGGATTTAAAAGAATACCAGTAATCGTCGAAATAACTTCCCCACCTCACAAAATTAAAAATGAAGTATACCAACCAAAACATGACATGGTATCTGATGGGAATGGTGTCGCCTATTTTCTTTTTAAAAAGTGTAATGATTATTGAATTTGATTGGAATTTTTGAATAAAAACCCTGCTATTGTGCAGCAATTTTAGTGATATAATCAGTAATTAACAATTAAATTGATAAATCTTTATTTGGTTAAAATCGCTTGTCGAGTTTATCATGCTGTCTATGAGCAAAAGCATGTCGTTGATATAAATTCTTTTAAAAATATTTTTTTAATAGATAGTTTGGCAAGACTAAACAAAACGAAATAATTAAATTATGAAACAAAATTTACGCACACTTTTCTTGTTTTCTTTTTTGATGTTGACTGTCCAAGTGATGGTTGCGCAAGAAAAGGAAATTAAAGGAACAGTAACCTCCAAAGCAGATGGGCTTCCGCTTCCTGGAGTGAATGTTATCGTGGAAGGTGCCTCTAAAGGGGTTCAAACCAATTTTGATGGGCAGTATGCCTTATCCGTAAATGTGGGTGACATACTTCACTTTTCATATATCGGTATGAAAACACAAACGGTCACCGTTGGCGCAAATGCAACTATTGACGTGGCTATGGACGAAGCTCTAGAATCCCTCAGTGAAGTGGTGGTGACGGCCTTAGGGATTAAACGACAAAAGAAAGAATTGGGCTATGCAGTTCAAGAAGTTCAAGGTGACGACTTGAATCGGGTAATTACAACCAACGTAGCGTCATCACTTTCAGGAAAAGTGTCCGGTGTAGATGTGTCCATGCCATCCACCGGTGTGGGCGGATCGACCAGGGTTATTATTCGTGGGATTTCCAGCATTGGAGAAAACAACCAGCCTTTGTACGTTGTTGACGGGATTCCTATTGACAATAGTGGCCTTTCAAATGATAGTGAAGCCACCAGTCAGTGGTTCAATGGGAGTGACGATGGTGATGGGATTTCAAGCATCAATCCTAATGATATCGAAAGTCTTTTTGTATTAAAAGGCGCAGCTGCGGCGGCACTTTATGGGTCAAGAGCGTTAAATGGTGTTGTTTTGATCACTACAAAAAAAGGAAGTTCAGGACAACTTGAAGTAGAGCTTACCAGTGGTATCAGTGTCGATCTTGTTAACGCAAATTATAAGGACTTTCAAACCGATTACGGTTCTGGAACCAATGGCCGATTGCCAAATCCTGACAGAGGACCTTCAGAAGTTTATGGCTATACCACTAGCGCTTGGGGACCAAAATTCTCCAATAGTGTTGGACGATCTGTGGTGATTTTTGATGGCTCAACAAAGCCTTATGAAAGAGTCGATAATATCAATGATTTTTTCAGAACTG
>NZ_DATJCA010000138.1:0-6359 GCF_035515035.1 Gelidibacter sp.
TTAAGCCAGAATTGACCTCCCCCAGCCCCTCCTAAAGGAAGGGGGTCAAGCCCAAAAAATATATGTTTTGAAAATTCAAAAAAAAAGATAAACAAAAAACAAATACAAAATGAACATCATAGACATTCCAAATTTTATAAGTACTTACATTACAAAAAGAGAAACGAGTCTTTTTGAAAAGGATATTGAAGCTAATTCAGCTATTCTAAGTAAAAAAATAGGAGGTAAATCGGTATTGGTGATTGGAGGCGCCGGAACTATTGGGTCTTCGTATATCAAGGCCATTTTAAAGTTTAAGCCAGGAAAGCTTTATGTGGTAGATACTAACGAGAACGGGTTGACGGAGTTGACCCGTACCTTGCGGTCCGATGCTAATACCTTTGTGCCGGAAGATTTCAAAACTTATCCTATGAGTTTTGGAGATCCTGTTTTTGAAAAAATGTTTAAGGCGGAAGGGCCGTTTCATATTGTCGCCAATTTTGCGGCCCACAAACACGTGCGCAGTGAAAAAGACAAATACTCCATTGAAGCGATGATCGATAATAATGTCTTCAAGGCTAAAGCGTTTTTAGACTTGTTAATGGACCATCAACCAGAGCATTTCTTTTGTGTCTCAACAGATAAAGCCGCGAATCCGGTGAATGTGATGGGCGCCAGTAAGAAGCTTATGGAAGAGGTGATCATGGCGTATAGTAATGACTTGCAGATCACCACGGCGCGCTTTGCGAATGTGGCTTTCTCAAACGGTTCCTTATTGGCAGGGTATATTGAACGTTTGTTCCAAAATCAACCTATTTCTTGTCCGTCAGACGTGAAACGATTTTTTGTATCGCCAGAGGAAAGTGGCCAAATTTGTATGTTGGCATGTATGCTTGGGAAGTCGGGGGACATCTTTTTTCCAAAATTAGCCGAAGAACAAATGGCGTTTTTTAAAGACATCACCATTGATTTCTTTAAAGCTTCGCAGAGACCAATAGTGGAGTGCCAGTCGGATGAGGAAGCCAAGCAAAAGGCACTCACCACAAAAGAAGGCGATCCCTATCCGGTTTACTTTTTTGATACGGATACTTCTGGTGAAAAGCTCTACGAAGAATTTTATACCGATAGCGATATTGTGGATCAAGAGACTTATTCGAGTTTAGGGGTTATAAAAAATGCCAAAAAATTGACCCGAAGGGAGATCAATCAAACGATTCTCGGTTTAAAAAGCTTGATGGACTCGGGAAATTATGATAAAACAGCCATTGTTGATTTGTTAAAACAACATCTCCCGGATTTTGAGCATATTGAAACCGGAAAGAGTTTAGACCAAAAAATGTAATTTATGTATAGACTATTTAAAAGGGGGTGCGATATTGTGGTCTCGGGTATTGCCTTGGTGATTTTAGCGCCGTTATTGATCCCCATTATGATTGGATTAAAACTTACTGGGGAAGGCTATATCTGGTACAAGCAAGAACGGGTAGGGTTCAAGAACCAACCGTTTTTAATTTGGAAATTTGCTACGATGTTGAAGGACAGTCCAAACATGTCCGGCGGGGTGCTGACCACCAAAAAGGATCCGCGCATCACTCCGATGGGTGGTTTTTTAAGAAAAAGTAAAATTAATGAGCTGCCGCAGTTGATCAATATTTTTAAGGGTGATATGAGTGTCGTGGGACCACGCCCGTTAATGCGGATTAGTTTTGAAACCTATCCCAAGGCCGTTCAGGACGTGATCTATAATGTAAAACCTGGATTGACCGGGATAGGCTCGATCATTTTTAGGGATGAAGAGGACCTGATTACGCAAGTTAAAAACAGAGGCGAGGATCCGTGGGCATTTTATACCAACCAAATCTATCCCTTTAAAGGTGACGTAGAAAAATGGTATCAAGCTAATGAATCGTTTATTACCGATATAAAAGTGATCGTCATTACGGCGATGGTCATTTTAAGTCCAACCAACGAGATTGTCTATAAATGGTTTAAGGATTTGCCAAGACGACCGTTTTAGAGGGGATCGGAGAGAATTAAGTACTAAGTATTAAGATTTAGGAGGGAGGCCAAAGAGGCGAGAGAGTGAGAGTAAAGAAAACAGAAAAAAGACGAAAGACCAAGACCGAAGCATCAGGAATCGAGAACCATGAGGCCGGACAACTCGACTAATGAACGAACAACAATTAACGATTAACGACCTACCCGAATGTGCCTTTTCCTTCCCCAAATGCAATTCATCCAGACTGTAGATATGGGCGGGTTAAAGATTTATTAACGACGTTGCATTTCACAAAAAACGCAAAGAAGTTACAAAAAGCACGAAGAAAAATATAAGTAGCTGATTTTGTATTATGGAATGGAGCATTGCATGTTCTTTTTTTAGAAACAAGAAATAAATTGGGAGCCAAGAACCATGAACCATGGACCAAGAAATAAACTAGGAGATAAGAACTAAGGGCCAAGGACCAAGAAACACGAAACAAGAACAAGCCCGCCCGTAGCTTTTGCGGAGGCGGGAAACCAGACACAAGCATTGCCGCACGTAGTTTTTGCGGAGGTGGAAACAAGAAATAGGCGTGCCAAACACCATAGTGGTTTTCCAAATAATATTCAGTAAAAGTGAAATAATTTTATGTATAGCGTCAATATGGGGTGGTTAAGCGCGTTATTTTTGAACATATCGTAATACGTCACCGAAAATAGACTGATTTTACGAGCTAAAATATTGGGAACTTTAATACTTTAAAATGTATCTTTGCCAAATCCCCCTATTTTATCTATTGATAGTTAAACCTATACAGCAGTCATGATTCAAGAACTTCTTGCTTATTTTAATCCCTTAGACTATTTGGGGATCTGGTTAATGTGGGCATTTGTTTTGGCATTTATTGTCTCGTGGCTTACGTTCCCCACCATTATAAAGGTGTCTCAAGTTAAACAGTTGATGGACGAACCGGGCTCACGAAGTGCACATTCTGTAAAGACCCCTACCTTAGGCGGGATCGCCATCTTCTTTAGTTTGGCCGTGGTGATCACTACTATTGGTGGGTTGTTGGATACTAAACTATTAATGTTGCTTTTGGGAGGCTTGACGGTGCTTTTCTTTTTAGGACTTAAAGATGATCTGTTAGTGTTAGCACCAAGGACCAAATTCTTGGCCCAATTGTTAGTGGCAGGTGTGTTGATCATATTCACGGACACTCGTATTGTTGGGTTCTTTGGGATTTTTGGGATCACTACTTTACCCTACATTGTTTCGGTCCTATTTACTTTATTTGTGTATATATTGATCATTAATGCCTACAATCTTATTGATGGGGTGGATGGGTTGGCAGGAAGTTTGGCATTGTTTGCCTGTGGCGCTTTTGCTTTTCTATTTTGGAAGACCCAGGATGTTAGCATGACCACTATTGCCGTAGCCACTATAGGTTCTTTAGTCCCTTTTTTACGCTTTAATTTTTCTAAAAAGCGAAAGATTTTTATGGGGGATACGGGGTCTATGATCATTGGGTTTTTGATTGCTTTTTTTGTAGTGCGCTTTCTCAGTCAGGCCCAAGTGTACCGAACCTCACCTTTTTATAATTCGGCTCCAATTTTAGCCTTGGCGATCGTATTTTTTCCTCTTTTGGATACCTTACGGATTTTCTTCATTCGTGCGGTCATCCATAAGAGAAGTCCGTTTAGGGCAGATAAAAACCATTTACATCATCGCTTTGTTGATCTCGGCTATTCCCATAAACAGACTACAGCATGTATTGTGGTGATCAATGCGCTATTATTTGTGTTGGTGTTATTATTTAAAGACAGTGAGATCCACCTGCAATTATGTCTTTTGCTGGCTAGTGGTACCGTATTGTATTCCGTCGTTTTTGTTTACCATTGGCTTTTAAAAAACAAATCCCAATCTAAAATTGCTGAACACACCCGTTGATTTGGTGTTATTTTTCAATAAAACGCCTTACTTTTGCAGATACTCTGTATTTAACCTTTTAGTGTATAAACATTTCAAGAATATTTTAATGAAACACATTCTATTGCTTTTATCGGCATTGCTTTTTTTAAATTCCTGCGCTACAAAAAAAGACATTCTCTATTTACAGGATGTTGATACGAATGGCGTTGGCGCTATTATCTATCAAGCATCCAAGATTCAGCCCAATGATATTTTAAAAATCACCATTGAAAGCTTGTCGCCCGAGGCGGCACTACCGTATAATAAGACCGTCACACAAGGTCAAAGGTCAACAAGTTTGGACATTATGCAGCTTGATGGGTATGTGGTATCTTTAAATAACAGTATCGTGTTTCCAGTTTTAGGTGCCATTTCTACCGCAAATAAAACAACCGAAGAACTTGAGGAATTTATCAGACATAAATTGACTTCAGAAGGTCATCTTTCCGATGCTCGAGTAAATGTGCGTTTGATCAATGCTAAAGTGACTATTCTTGGAGAGGTTGGAAGGCCAGGGACTTTTAATTATACCGATCAAAATTTGACTTTAATGCAAGCTTTAGGTTTAGCGGGCGATTTGACCATTAACGGAGAGCGCCGGGATATCCTCATGACCAGAGAAGTGGATGGCATCAGAAAAGTGACCCATATTGATTTAACCTCCGCGGACTTTATGAATAGTGAATACTATTTTATAAAGCCCAATGATCTGATTGTGGTGAATCCTAATAATCCTAAGGTGAAATCGTCCGGATTTATTGGAAACGTGGGGACCGTTGCTACGGTGATCTCTCTAGTCTTAAGTATAACTATTTTATTGACGCGATAATGATGGAGGATTCTTTTAATAAGGGACAGACGTTTGAAGACGAGGATTCTCTTGATTTGAAACAAGAGATTGGACGCTATTTAAGATACTGGCCTTGGTTTGTGTTAAGCTTGGTGATCGCTCTAATAAGTGCTTATGTCTATCTACGATTTGCACCACGGATTTATCAGACCTATTCTAAAATCAAGGTCTTGGATAAATCCGATGGTTTGGAATTGCCAACGGCGGCTTTTATATTTAAACGATCAAGTATCAATTTAGAAAATGAGACAGAGATTTTAACCTCCTACATTATCATGAATCAGGTGGTTAGGGAGTTGAATTTAAATACTAGGTTTTATGAGGAGGGGACGATTAGAACGACTCAAAGGGAAAGTTTACCATTCGACTTCAAACAAATTATCCAGCCTGATAGTATATTGAAAGGGTTGTCCTATAAGATAAAATTCAAAGATAAAGGACTCGAGATTATAGATGAGGGCAGCGAAACCTCCACATCTTTTAACGGCTTTAGCACTTATAGTAAGGCTCATGATTTGCCGTTTGAAGTTGATCTTGGAACTCAAGGCACAAAAAAAGATTTTATTGGTAAAACATTTATTGTGTCCTTTAGACCGATTGAGAGCGCTACATTAGGTTTGAAATCCAGTATTTCAGTGGAACCCGTAGGGAAGCAAAGTGACTTGTTGAAAATTAGCATTAAAGGCGAAAGTAAAGAACTTTCCGAAAAGATAGTGAATACTTTAATGGGGGTGTTTGATAATGATGGCATCAACGACCGGCAGCTGATTTCTAAACGTACCCTGGATTTTATTGACGACCGGTTTGTCTTTTTAGCCCAAGAGTTGGATTCTATCGAGCTGGGGCGTCAAAATTTTAAACAGCGCAATAATCTTGTAGATATTAAAGTAGATGCCGAATTGGGGTTGGAACAACGCACAAAGTCTGAGGAAGAAGTGTTTCAAATAGAAAGCCAGTTGGCTTTGTCGCGATTATTAAAGAAATCACTGACAGAGAGTACAGACTCTGATCTACTACCCACTAATATTGGGATCAATAATGGAGGCATTAATGAGTTGGTTTCTAACTATAATACGGCCGTACTTACCAGAGATAAATTTTTAAACAGTGGTGGCGCCAATAATCCCATCGTGAAACAGGCGGTTGTCCAAGTTGAGGAACTTAAAGCTAATATTAATAGGTCTCTAAATAACTATGTGAGCCAATTGGAAGCTTCTAGCCAACAGTTAGAGAATAGGAACGAAAGGTTTAGTGGAAAGGTGGCTCAGATTCCCGAAAAGGAAAAGTTATTGCGTGCCATTGATCGGCAGCAACATATCAAAGAAAGTTTGTATCTCTTGTTATTACAAAAACGAGAAGAGGCAGCAATTAATTTGGCGATTACGGAGCCGTCCATTAAAGTGGTGGAATATGCATTGACAGGTAGCACGCCTATTTCCCCTAAATCAAGAGTGGTTTATTTAGGAGCTCTTGTGGGAGGTCTGCTTATCCCATTTGGGATCTTATATCTCATCTTTTTGTTGGACAGTAAAATACATAGTAAAGAAGATGTCACCAAGATCAATGCTAGAATACCGG
>NZ_DATJCA010000139.1:0-13328 GCF_035515035.1 Gelidibacter sp.
GCGCATCCCAAATGTATGATGCCGTCCACAATTATTTTGGTACCGTAAATATTGCCATTCTTTCAGCTGCAGTTGCCGATTATAAACCAAAACATGTTTCAGATACTAAAATAAAAAAGAAAGACCCCACATTTACGATCGAACTTGAGAAAACAAAAGATATTTTAGCCTCTCTCGGAAAGAATAAGAAAAATCAGTTTTTGGTAGGTTTTGCATTGGAAACCAACAATGAATTGGAAAATGCAAAAGGAAAATTAAAAGCAAAGAATTTAAATTTAATTGTATTAAATTCGTTAAATGACAAAGGGGCTGGTTTTGGAGGCTCGACTAATAAAGTTACTTTTATAACTGAAGGGCATGACATCATACAACATGATTTAAAGTCAAAAGAAGAAGTAGCGGCCGATTTAATGAACCAAATTATAAAACAAATCCATGCGTAAATTTATTCTCATATTTCTTATATTCTTTACTACGATTGTGTTTTCTCAAGAGCTCAATTGTAATTTGGTGGTGAATGCGCAACAAACTGGTCATGAAAATGTACAGGTTTTTAAAACACTAGAGCGCCAGCTTAATGAATTTGTAAATAATACGCAATGGACCAATAAAAGTTATAAGCCTCAGGAGCGCATTGATTGCAGTATGATTATTAATGTTAGCAATTATAATAGTGATGTGTTTCAAGCTACCATTCAGGTGCAGTCTTCAAGGCCTGTGTTTAATTCTACATACAGCACACCAGTGTATAATTTTAATGACAAGCACTTTACCTTTAGATATCTTGAGTTTGAGAATTTAGTTTATAACCCTAACCAATTTGAATCCAATTTGGTATCTGTTTTGGCCTACCATGTCTTCATGATTTTAGGATTGGATGCTGATACTTTTGAGTTGGACGGCGGCGATCCCTATTTCCAACAAGCACAGACCATTACCAATTATTCTCAACAAGGTAATTTTAAAGGTTGGAAGTTGGAAGATGGACAACAATCACGTTTTGTTTTAATCGATAACATCTTGTCTCAAACATTCAAAGAGTTTAGGACCGTAATGTACCACTACCACCGTGATGGCTTAGATATCATGGCAAATAACGAGAAACAAGGTAAGGAAGCCATTGCAAAGGTTTTTGAAGATTTAAGAACCATGAACAACAGACGGCCGAATTCTTTTTTAATGCGCGTATTCTTTGACGCAAAAGCCGATGAAATCTTAGATATCTTTAGTGATGGACCCAAAATGAACATCACAGAAATCAAAGATATTCTTAACCGCGTTGCGCCTACCTATGCCTCCAAATGGCGTGAGATTACTTTTTGATAAAAACTTGAAGTTGGAAGCTCGAAGCTTGACCTAAAATTGAACTTCAATAGCAAATCCGGAACCTTGAATTTTTAACCCCAAACCTTAACACTATATCCAAAAAATGCTCACCACACTTTCCATAAAGAATTATGCATTAATCGATAGTCTACAAGTTAACTTTAGTAACGGTCTGACTATCATTACGGGAGAAACAGGGGCTGGAAAATCTATTTTATTGGGAGGGCTCTCTCTTATCCTTGGTAAAAGGGCCGATTTGAGCAGTGTAAAGAATCCTTCAGAAAAGTGTATCATTGAAGCCACTTTTGACATTGCAAACTATAATTTAAGAGCACTTTTTCAAGAAGAAGATTTAGATTATGAGCCTCAAACCATTATCCGAAGAGAAATTTTACCCTCTGGAAAATCTAGAGCATTTATAAATGACACGCCAGTCAATTTGGATAGTTTACAGGCGTTGGGAGAGCGTCTCTTGGACATTCATTCGCAGCACCAAACCCTACAACTGACCAATGACGATTTCCAGTTTCAGGTCATCGATGCCTTGGCGGATAACGCCAATTTACTTCAAGACTACGCGCTTCAGTTAAACAAGTTTAAATCGCTAAAATCAGAATTTAAAAAACTTCAGAACCAAAAAATAGAAGCGGCTAAAGAACTCGATTACAACCAATTTCTGTTAAAGGAATTAAAAGAAGCCAACTTGATTGATGGCGAAATGGAAACATTGGAGGAAGAGTATGAAACGCTTAATAATATTGAAGAAATAAGTGAACGACTTGCTACAACCCATGAATTGTTAGGCGGTCAAGAAATAGGTGTGATGCTACATCTGACAGAAGCCAAAAACCAACTGTCTAAATTGGCTGACTTTTCCGCAAATTATAAATCTGTTTTTGAAAGGATTACGAGCAGCTTAATAGAACTGGATGACGTGTTTGCTGTTATAGAAGATCTTCAGGAATCTTTGGAAGCTGATCCTAACCGATTGAATGCTGTTAACCTAAAACTGCAAATCTTACACAACTTGATGCAAAAACACACAGCATCTGATATTACTGAACTGATACAGATTCGGGAAGAATTGAGTGAGAAAGTGTCAATTACAGAAAATTTAGATAGTGTTATCGCTCAAAAAGAAACGGAATTATCCACTATTGAAAAAGAACTCAATGCTCTAGCTTTAAAGATCAGCAAGAACAGAACCAAATCAATTCCAGGATTGACCAAACAATTGGAAACTCTATTAGCGATCTTAGGAATGCCAAATGCGCGATTCAATGTAGAATTAACGCCATCCCATTCCTTTTTAAATAATGGCAAAGATGATTTGAAGTTCTTGTTTTCCGCCAATAAAGGAGGCCAATTCAATGAGCTTAAAAAAGCAGCTTCAGGAGGAGAACTCTCTCGGATCATGTTGGCCATAAAATCCATATTGACCAACTATACACAACTGCCAACCATCATGTTTGATGAGATTGATACAGGTGTTTCCGGTGAGATTTCCAATAAAATGGCCTCTATAATGCAGCAGATGAGCAAAACAATGCAGGTATTTACCATTACGCATTTACCGCAAATTGCCGCAAAGGGTGACACCCATTTTAAAGTCTTTAAAGAAGATGTGGATGACGTCACCCAAACCCAATTAAAACGTTTGAATCGGGAGGAGCGTATTGTGGAAATCGCGCAAATGTTGGGAGGCGTCAATATCTCCAGTTCCGCAATTGAGCATGCGAAACAGTTGCTGAATTAGAATCCTCCTCTTGATGTGATAGCGTAAAGGGATGGATTTTTGAAAATTTAGCGATGGAACCCTTTTGGGTAGCAGATTTTGAAATTAAAACAAAGCAATAAGTTTAAAGTTTTATTAACTTTGAATTTTAAATGGAGTAGCATTAAATAAAAAACAAATAAAAACATGGCATACAACTTATTAAAAGGAAAACGAGGAATTATTTTTGGAGCTTTGGACGCAAATTCGATTGCTTGGAAAACGGCTGAACGCGTTCACGAAGAAGGTGGTACATTTGTATTGACCAATGCACCCATAGCAATGCGAATGGGACAAATTGATGAATTGGCCAAAAAAACAGGTTCTCAAATCATTCCTGCTGATGCAACTTCTGTTGAAGATTTAGAAAACCTTGTTGCTAAATCTGTTGAAATCTTAGGTGGAAAATTGGATTTTGTACTCCATTCCATCGGAATGTCTATCAACGTCAGAAAAGGTAAGCACTATACGGACCAAAATTATGATTGGACGCAGAAAGGAACAGATGTTTCTGCAATGTCCTTCCATAAAGTGATGCAAACGCTCTACAAAGCCGATGCCATGAATGAATGGGGAAGTATTGTTGCCTTAACCTATATGGCAGCACAGCGTGTATTTCCTGATTATAATGACATGGCTGATAATAAAGCCTATTTAGAAAGTATTGCTCGCAGTTTTGGTTATTTCTTCGGAAAGGATAAGAAAGTAAGGGTGAATACCATTTCACAATCGCCTACACCTACAACCGCTGGACAAGGGGTTAAAGGTTTTGATGGGTTTATTGCCTATGCCGATAAAATGTCGCCGTTAGGTAATGCCACTGCATTGGATTGTGCCAATTATACGGTGACTTTATTTAGTGACCTCACTAAGCGTGTGACGCTTCAAAACCTTTATAATGATGGAGGCTTCAGTAATATGGGCGTGAGTAATGAGGTTATGGAGGCATTCATAAGAGAATAGATTTTTTAAAAAATAAATAGCTTTAATCACAGTTTCAAAGGCCACCAATCGGTGGCTTTTGTATTTTGATTCGTTACCTTTGTTCTTTATGGAGCCATTGCATTTTTCATTTATAATTCCTGTCTATAACCGACCCGAAGAGGTTCGTGAGCTTTTGGAAAGCTTTACGAAACTTGAAGGTAATTACGAGTATTCCATCTGTATTGTTGAAGACGGTTCGTCAATTTCATCTGAAAAGGTTATTGGGCAATTTGCCAAACAATTGGATATCTCCTACTATTTTAAGGAAAATTCCGGTCCGGGGGATTCTAGAAATTATGGAATGACCCGTGCCAAGGGAAACTATTTTATTATTCTGGATTCTGATGTGTTATTGCCAGAAAATTATTTGCAAGTTGTCAGCAAAAGTTTAACTGACCATTACACCGACTGTTTTGGTGGTCCTGATGCAGCGCATGCATCGTTTTCAAAACTTCAAAAGGCAATCAACTTTGCCATGACCTCGTTTATCACCACAGGTGGAATAAGAGGAGGGAAGGATTCGGAAGATTTTCAACCCAGAAGTTTTAATATGGGATTGTCAAAAAAAGCTTTTGAAGTTTCCGGTGGCTTTGGTACCATCCATCCGGGTGAAGATCCGGATCTTTCATTGCGGCTCCTTAATTTAGGCTTTAAGAGCAAACTGATTAAAGACGCCTATGTGTACCATAAACGACGGATTTCTTGGACAAAATTTTATCAACAAGTCCATAAATTTGGCATGGTGAGACCAATTCTAAACACTTGGCACCCAAAATCTGAACGTTTTATTTATTGGTTGCCCACACTGTTTTCTATTGGTTTTGCGTTAAGTATTGTATTGTTTCTGTTTCAGTTAAAATGGTTGTTGTACATTTATATAATATATTTCTTAGTGGCATTTTTAACGGCCTTGATCAGCTCCGGTAGTATACTAATTGCTTTTCTTGCCGTTATCGCCATAGGTGTTCAGTTTTTTGGCTATGGCTATGGGTTCTTGAAATCTACACTGGCCGTTAAGCTTCTAAAAGTGGATCCTGAAAAAAGGTTCCCGAATTTATTTTTTAAACATGTTCCATAAGTTAAAATTGAAACTATCTAAATCACTAAAGAGCGGGAAACTAAAAGTTTTCAGTATGTTCTTTTTGCTTTCATTTATGTTTTTGGCGCTGACCAAACTCTCAAAGAGCTATACTGAAACTATTTCTTTTGAAATCGTTTATAAAAACGTGCCAGAACAGCACCATGTAGATATTGACAGTACCAAAAAAGTAAATGTCGGCGTCAATGCCTATGGGTTTAACTTGCTCAAATATTATTTTTACAAACCGAAATTGGAAATTGACTTTGAAACCGACGTGGTTCTAAAAAATAAAACCTATATCTGGAATGCGCAGCAGAATGCTCCTAAAATCAGTTCGTCTTTTAAAAATTCTGTTGATGTTATTTCTATCCAACCAGATACCTTACGTTTTCCTTACCAAACATTGGCCATAAAAAAAGTACCTGTTAGAACAGATGTTTCAATAGAATATGCTTCGGGTTATGATATGTCCTCCAAACTTAAAGTATTTCCAGATTCCATTAGACTGATTGGTTCCGAAAAATTGATTTCTAAAATAGATTACGTCACAACAAAAAAAACGGAATTGAAAAACATCAATTCGAATATTGAAAAATCAGTGGATATTGAGATGGAGGAGGCTTTTAAACCTATTAAAATGTCTCATAAGAGTGTGACGATTACGGGGCACGTCGAAAAGTTTACCGAAGGTACGTTTAATGTGGCGGTAACTATAATCAATTTGCCGGCCGACACTAATATTAATTACTTTCCAAAAACGATTCCGGTAGCCTATAACGTTAGCCTTAATAATTATAAACAAGTGCGGCCCTCTGATTTTAGAGTGGAATGTAATTACAAGGATATTGATAATACAGAAAAATCATTTTTGATCCCTAAATTAGTGAAAGTACCTGAAATTGTTAAAAGTGCGCGATTAAAGCAGCATAAAGTTGAATTTATTTTGATGCAATAACACATGAAAATTGTTGGTTTAACAGGTGGGATTGGAAGTGGAAAAACCACTGTGGCGAAAATGTTTCAGGAGTTGGGCGTGCCTTTGTACATTGCAGATGATAGAGCTAAAGTGTTAATGAATACCTCTAAAATAATAAGAAGAAAACTCATTCATTTATTTGGAGAGAAAGCTTATAAGGACAACGAACTGAACCGTCCTTACTTGGCTTCTAAGATTTTCGAGAACGCCGATCTTTTGAAACAGATGAATGCCATTGTACATCCAAAAGTTGGAGCCGACTTCCTGCGCTGGAAAGAAAAGCAAACCAGCGTTTATGTCTTAAAGGAAGCCGCCATTATTTTTGAGAATAACATGGCATCGCAATACGATTTTATCATTACCGTGGTAGCCAATTTGGATCAACGTATTGCACGGGTCATTAATAGAGACAATACTACTGAAGTCAAGGTATTGGCTATAGTCAATAACCAACTATCCGATGATGAAAAAGTAAAACAATCAGATTTTGTGATTATTAATCATGATTTGGAGCAAACCAAGGCCCAAGTGTTGAAAATTCATCAGCAATTGCTAGAAATTATTGACAAAAAATAGTCTTTTTATTTTGTTAAGGTAAGGTTAAAGCAAGTTACTTCTAAATGTTAAAATGTTAAATTTGACTGATGGGCAAAAAGCTATTCATTTTGTTGGTTGTTCTGATGAGTTTATCGCTCATAGGGATAATTTTCGTACAAATATATTTTATTGATAACAGCCTAACTAACGAAAAGAAGCAATTTACACTGAACGTCAAACGTTCGTTAAGTAATGTTCGTAATCTTATAGAAGACAGGGAGTTTAAGCTGTATAGTAATAAGTTTCAGGAAATGTTAAGTAGTGGCAAAAATCCTGATACGACTAATATCAAAGGAATTCTCTTGTATAGCTATGATGATATCTCCAATGAAACTACCATATATCAAAACGGAATCTTGGAAGAGAGCTTTAAAGTGCCGTCGTTGTTCTTTGACATTGGAGGTTTAGATAGTTTGAACATTAGTCGCGTTACCAACCAAAAGGAGATAAGAGTCTTTAAGGAGAGCACTTTAGATAATAAAGTCCATATCACACCAGAAAGAACAGTCATGCAGTATAATGAACTGGACGATATTGGAAAGAAAATCTTTGAAACGACCTATAGGGATTTATTTAAAAATTACCCAATTTATAAAAGAGTTTCCGCCGCTGACATCCATACTTTTTTGACGAATCAATTTAACGAAAATGGTATTGAGATAGATTTTGAATTTGCCATTTATGATAAGGATTTGGCTACAAAAGTGCAATCTGATAATTTTGAATTAGATCCGTCAAATACCTATGGTATACCAATGTTTCTGGACAATAACAATGAAAGCAATTTCAATTTGTATGTTAATTTTCCGGAACGTCAAAAGTTTTTATGGTCATCAATTTTAACCATGACGGTTCTGTCGATAATTTTTACGTTAATCATCATTTTAGCCTATACAAATGCGGTTTATCAGATTATTAGGCAACGGCAGATATCACAGATTAAAACGGATTTCATCAATAATATGACCCATGAGTTTAAAACACCTATCGCCACTATTAATTTGGCATTGGATGCGATGAAAAATCCAAAAATGATCGATGATAAGGAAAAGACAGCGCGTTACTTGAAAATGATAAAGGATGAAAATAAACGCATGCACGCTCAGGTTGAAAACGTGTTGCGAATATCTAAACTGGAAAGGAACGAACTAAATATTAGTAAGGATAGAGTGAAGCTGCACGATTTAATTGAAGATGCCATCATGCATGTTGAATTGATAGTAGAAGACAGGCAAGGGTATATTAAAACCCATTTGAATGCTGAAAAATCTTCGGTCTTGGCAAATGATACCCACTTAACCAATGTTTTGGTGAATATTCTTGACAATGCCATTAAGTATTCTGACGATGCTCCAAGAATCGATGTCACTACAGAAAATGTAGGAAATAGTATTATATTGAAAATTGCCGATCACGGCAATGGAATGACAAAACAAGTTCAAAAGAAAGTATTTGAAAAATTTTATAGAGAGCACACAGGAAATGTGCACAACGTAAAAGGTCATGGTTTAGGCTTAGCCTATGTAAAACAAATGGTTGAAGACCACCACGGACATGTATCAGTTGAAAGTGAAAAAGGAAAAGGTAGCACTTTTATAATTAAACTACCATTAATATCATAGATTATGGAAGAACAGAACAAAAAGATTTTATTAGTAGAAGACGATCCAAATTTTGGAACCGTCCTGAAGGATTACCTTAGCATGAACGATTATGACGTTGTTCATGCTAAAAATGGAATGGAAGGCTTTGAGAAATTTAAAAAGGACGATTTTGACCTTTGTATTTTGGATGTGATGATGCCGTATAAGGATGGGTTTACCTTAGCCAAAGAAATTAGAGAGAAAAATACCGATGTGCCAATTATCTTCCTCACAGCAAAAGCAATGAAGGAAGACGTGCTTAAAGGTTATAAAGTAGGCGCAGATGACTATTTGAACAAGCCATTTGACAGTGAAGTCCTATTAATGAAGATCAAGGCCATTATACAACGTAAGGCAACAGATACGGTGGCAGACAGCAAGCAATTTGAATTTAAGATTGGTAATTTCGAGTTGAATTCCAAATTGAGATTCTTGAAGTTTAAAGACGAACCTTCAGTTAAATTGTCTCCTAAGGAAAATGAACTGTTACGCCTATTGGCGCTTCATGAAAATGATTTAATGCCACGAGAATTGGCATTGACGAAAATATGGAGAGATGACAACTACTTTACATCAAGAAGTATGGATGTCTATATTGCCAAATTGAGAAAATATTTAAGACCTGATGAGACCGTTGAAATATTGAACATTCATGGTGAAGGCTTTAGATTGGTAGTCAATCAGAATGACTAATTCTTGAATTACATTCGCTATTAAAAACAAAAAAGCCCGTCGTTAAGATGGGCTTTTGTTTTAAAAAATTGAAACGATAATTATATAACTCTTACGTTTACTGCGTTCAAACCTTTTTTTCCTTCTGTTAAATCAAATTCTACAGCATCACCTTCACGAACTTCGTCGATTAATCCAGAAATGTGCACAAAATGTTCTTTGTTGTTGTCGTCTTCAGTGATGAAACCAAAACCTTTGGCGTCATTGAAGAATTTTACGGTACCTTTATTCATAATAGTTATTAATGTTATTTATCCTGCAAAGGTAGAATTAATTAATTGATTAATAGCGCTTTTAATTTTTTATTTTTATTTTTTCTAAATTTCAGTATTGATTATGAGATTGTTAACGCATGGCGTTTTCAATAGATTCCACGATTTGTCGTACAGGTGTTTGATAATCAAACCACATGATATCTTCTTTTTTTCTGAACCAGGTCATCTGTCTTTTAGCGTATCTCCTTGAGTTTTTCTTGATTTCAGAAACTGCAAAGTCAAGCGACCATTCACCATTCAAAAACTTAAACAATTCGCTATATCCTACGGTGTTAAGTGCGTTTAAGTGTTGTAGATGGTGAAGGGATCTTACTTCATCCAATAGTCCTTGGTCTATCATGTTATCAACCCGTGTATTAATGCGCTCATACATTGTAGCTCTTTCCGCTGTCAAACCTATGGTTATGGTTTTAAAATTTCTTTTAACCTTGGGTTTGTTTAAAAAAGAGGAGTAGGGCTTGCCACTACCAATACATATTTCCAAAGCTCTGATCACTCGATGCGGGTTTTCTATGGCAATGGACTCAAATGCTTGTGGATCTAAAGTTTTGAGTTTTTTTTGCAAATGCTCTAATCCTTCCGTTGCAAGTGTCGCATTGAGCGTTTTTCTGATGGAAACGTCTATCTTAGGAAAATCATCTAAACCTCTTGTAATGGCATCAATATAAAGCCCTGAACCACCAACCATAACTATCACGTTTTGTGTAGTGAAAAGTGTTTCTAGAACTTCAAGTGCGTCTTTTTCAAACGCCCCTACATTGTAATCTTCTAATACCGATTTGTGATGGATAAAATGATGTGTGGCTAAACGCAGTTCATCTTTTGTTGGAGCAGCAGTGCCAATCTGCATTTCTTTATAAAACTGTCGTGAATCTGCCGATAGGATGTCCGTCTTAAAATGTTGGGCAATGGCGATGCTTAAGGCCGTTTTGCCTATCGCCGTAGGTCCAACAATACTTATGAGATAGTTTTGATTCAAAGCAAGGATGTATTTATAATATGGGATAGCTATGAATAATCACTTAATGAATGCCCGCAATTATAACAGTATTTGGCGTTGTCTTTATGTCGTTCTATAGAACAGTTTGGGCAGGCTTCGGTGTTTAAATCAATTGCCGGATGCGATGGCGTTCCTGAAAGTCTTTCTTTATTTTGATAGACATATTCTGCAGAAACTATTCCTGTAGGTACGGCAATAATGCCATAACCCAAAATCATAATAAAGGAAGCAATAAATTGACCTAAGGGTGTTGCTGGAGTAATATCACCAAAGCCAACCGTAGTTAACGTTACAATACACCAATAAACACTTACAGGAATACTTGTAAAACCACTTGCTTCTCCTTCAACCAAGTACATTAAGGTACCAAAAATGATGCTTACAATAAAAACTGCAAATAGAAACACCAAAATTTTTGCTCTACTTGCTTTTAATGAATTGGCCAACATATTGGAAGCACCAAGGTATCTCGCCAATTTTAAAATTCGGAAAACTCGTAAAAGTCTTAAGGCACGAAGTGCAATAAACACTTGTGTGCCAAAAAATATCAAGGAAATGTATTTTGGGATCGTGGATAAAAAATCAACAATGCCATAAAAACTAAAGATGTATTTAAATGGCTTTTTTACTGAGATGATCCTCAAAATATATTCAATAGTAAAAATAATAGTAATGATCCATTCCGCAATATTCAAGATGTTGTGATAGCGCGCATCAAAACTTTTGATACTTTCAAGCATCACAAAAATGATGCTCGTAATAATGGCGATAAGAAGAATGACATCAAATAACTTCCCTTGAGGGGTATCGGCTTCATAAATAATTCGATGAAGTTTGGCTTTCCAACTAGTATTGGGATGTTTATCGTGCATAAGTTCAAAAGTACTAAAAGATTGGTTATTTTTTCTTCAATGCAACTAATGAATTTACTTGAAGTGGCAACACGTTACCTTCAGATCATTTATTTAAGTGTACAATTTTGATCTGCTTGTTTTTTCTAAGATAATTCTGAATGATATGTTGGGCGTCCTTGTTGTTTTCCATAGGCGTTATAATAGATTCCAAAACTTTTTTATTGGAAATCTGAAAGTTGAGATCATAGTAGCCCAAGCCTTTAAATATGCCATCTTCTAAGAGCAATACACTGCGTTCTTCAAGTGTTCTTCCTTTGTCAATAATAAGGAGGTCTTGGTTTTTATAACTGTTTTTGTCGATTAATTCTTGAACTCGAAGATTATAGTCGGTGGGATTTTCTTCTTTTATACACGCGCCTTTGCATTCATCAATGTGGTACTTGAAACAGCTGGTTTTGGCAGTGTCCAAACCTACCAATTTTGGACAAAGTTTATAGTTTTCAATAGCTTTAAACATGAATTGCTTGGCGCTTTGGTAATTTGAGAAGGTTGTAACAGCCGTTTTACGACCATCTACATGGTCGATTTTTAAGTTGATATATCCATTTTCATCTATAAAACTGTAAAGTGCGTGGGTAAAAGTAGACCTTCTCATAGCTCTATTAAAAGAGGGCTTATTTAGTTTTATTTCCGCACTTTCCTTTAGTAAAGCTACTAATTCATTGCCCGTAGCTTCATAGGTCACCGCCGCTACTTGGTTTTGCATTTTTTTAGATTTAGGATTGGTACTTGTAAAATGCTGATTGACCCTATTTCTGATATTCTTGCTCTTGCCTATATAGATTATTTTACCGTAAGTATCATGGAAATAAAAAACGCCCGTTGTGGATGGCAAACCATCAATGATCGACTTAAGGTTGGTCGCCATTTGGTATTTCGGTTCTGCCTTAACCGCATCCTGAATAATATGCTTATGGAGATCTTTAGCCAGTAACATTTTAAATAGTTTTACTGTGGCAAGAGCGTCTCCTGAGGCCCGATGTCTATCCGCTACGGGAATACCAAGAGCTCTTGTGAGTTTTCCTAAGCTATAAGACTCTTGTTCTGGCATGATTTCTTGAGCCAACTCAACAGTACACAAGGTTTTACGCTTGAATTCAAATCCCAATCTGCTAAACTCTGTGCGTAAAATACGGTAGTCAAATTCGGCGTTGTGTGCTACGATTATACAATCTTCAGTAATTTCTACAATCCGTTTTGCGACCTCATAAAATTTTGGAGCAGAACGTAACATCTTGCTGTTAATTCCGGTTAAGTTGACTACGAAAGGTTGAATTTCCCGTTCTGGATTGACAAGACTTATAAATTGATCAACTACAGTATGCCCATCAAATTTGTAGATGGCTATTTCAGTGATGCCTTCCTCATTGAATTTACCACCAGTGGTTTCTATGTCTAATATTGCGTAAATAATTCGTGTTATTTAGGTGAATAAGTCGTGTGTGACTAAAATTAATAATTTCGTTCGCCAAAAATTCGGCTTCCCACTCTAATCATTGTGCTTCCGCAGGCAATTGCCAATTCATAATCGCCACTCATGCCCATGCTTATCGTGTGAAGATTGCAGTTTTCAATGTTAAGTGCTTTGAGTTCATCAAAAGTTGACTTCAATTTCTTGAACTCCTGTTCAATTTGTTTTTGATCTTCGGTAAAAGTAGCCATTCCCATAACTCCAACAATACAAACATTCTTAAGTTCTGAGATTTCTGAAGATTGCAGAATTTCTTGAGCCTCTTGTGAGCTCATTCCAAATTTGGAGTCTTCCTCTGCAATCTTTATCTGAAGCAAACAATGGATGGTCCTGTCGTGCCTTTTCGCCTGCTTGTCAATTTCTCGCAACAATCTAAGACTATTGACACCATGGATAAGACTAACAAAATGGGCCATGTGTTTCACCTTGTTTCTTTGGACATTACCAATCATATGCCATTCAATATCTTTAGGCATTTGCGCTTCTTTCTCAACCATTTCCTGGATTTTATTTTCTCCAAAAATACGGTGTCCGGCATTGTAGGCTTCCATGATT
>NZ_DATJCA010000140.1:0-3617 GCF_035515035.1 Gelidibacter sp.
TACCTATTATCCAAAGAAGAAATCAATCAAGATATTGACAGCATGGTCGACGGCGTTCATCCCAATGATATTGGAATGATGAAGTATGCTGATGCATATGAGAAAAGATTGAGAGAGATTTTTAACGAACCCGTGAAGGAAATCAGCACTCCGGTATCAATTACTCGCTAAGATGTGAATACTATGAAATGTCCCCGTTGATACTAATCTTTAACATCATGATAGGTTGAGGTTAGTATCAAAAATGCGTTCGTACTTCTATATCTTTCTTAAAGACCTTGCATGTAAAAGACATTATACTTATGATCGTCGGGGTCTGCAAAAACAAAACCATAGTATCCCTTTCCAAATTCTTCTGGCTTGGAAATAATTTTTCCACCTGCTCGCTCAACCTCTTTCGCCCAATTATCCACCTGGTCTTTGCTTTGGGCGGAAAGAGTGAATAAAACTTCGTTCGCTTTTTTTGAATCGGTTATGTCACCTTTTATACTGGTTTTGAGTATGTCTCTTAAAAAAAAGTGCATGATAAAGTTATCTTCACCAACCAAAAAACTCGTCAATTCTTTAGAGTTACCATTTGGTTTAAACCCTAATTCAGTGTAAAATTTAGTTGTTCGCTCTAAATCGCTCACGGCCAAATTTGACCATATCTTTTTGGGATTCATAATCTTTAAATTTTTGATAATCCATATGGAAGTGTTTTATTCTTCTTATATATGGGAATAAACGTTATTTCTAAACATACTAAAGTGCACGCTTGTTTTTAATGTAGTATTTGATCAGGGGCTGCTTATCAGAGGTTTTTGGATCCGCTTAGGGTTTTACATCTTTGCAGCCAATTTCCCTGATAGTTTTAATTTTTGTTCAACTTCTTCAGACCAAGAGCCAATAGAAAGCCTCATGCAGTTTTCAAAATGATTTTGCAGGGTAAACATCCCTCCAAGGAGCAATGCCTATATTTTTCCTGATCGCCCTATCAAACAGTTCTGTAGTATTTATTTTTTATCGAACTGGCCCCAAGGCAAGCCCACCCTGAGGCCAGCTTGTTTTGGTTCCTTCTGGAAAATATTCAGCTATGGCATTTGGAGCATGAAGAAGAGGGGAATTCCGTTGAAAATTCAGTAAATTGTCCATTCGTTTAAACCATGTCGCATGTACGTACCCAATTCTTTTAAGTTCGAAAATTTGGCAGATCAAGTAACCTTTATGAAACGCTATAGTTTTGCCACGATCGTAACCTGCAAAGACCAAATCCCAACAGCCACTCAGCTGCCGTTTCTAGTCGACGAGCATACAGGGAATGTGGTATTAAGTTCACACTTTTCAGCAGCCAATGAGCAGAGCAGATACATTGAAGAGAATACTTCTTTGATCATCTTTTCTCAACCGCATGCATATATCTCACCCCGACATTATGATAAGCAAGAAAGTGTGCCCACTTGGGATTATATTGCAATTCATGCTTATGGGAAAGCTAAGATCATTCATGATGAGGCCGCAAAACTGAAAGCACTAGAAAAGATGATCGCCTTTTATGAACAGGAGTATATGGAGCAATGGGAAGGCCTTTCTGACGCGTTCAAAATGGGCATGGTGAAAGGGATTGTCGTATTTGAAATTGAGGTTTCAGACTTACAGGGACAACAAAAATTGAGTCAGAATAAAAAGGAAAATGAGCGCGAAAGAATTATCCAGGATCTAGAGAGAAGTACAGATTGCGTGGATAGAGATTTGGCAACTTATATTCGTGATTTGTCGAAATAGTATGAAAATAATAACCACATCGATTGTTACCTGTCCCAAGTACGGATATAAAAAGGAAGAAGAAATGCCTACAGATTCTTGCCAGTTTTTTTATGAAAGTGAAAATTGTACGACTCTTTTGAGGCCGCTGGAAGGTGATTGTTGCGTATACTGTCGTTATGGTACCGTTAAATGCCCACCCGTGCAACACGGGGAATCTTGTTGTTAAGACGCCAAGTTGAAAGACATGATGAGTATCTGAATAAGAGAGGCTCCATCAGAAATGCGTTCTCGCTTCTTTATCCTCGTCAGATCCTTATATAGAAAAGACATCAAAGCAATGACCGCTACAGATCTTGATCTATGCACTGACCTTGTGGGCAGTGCATAGGTTTGTAGGATTTTTGTTTGATAAGTCCAATCATTAGGTTGATTAATTTTTGATCGGCATTCATTTATCGATGTTTTTCGTTGCTTTGAAACCTATAAGCAGGGCCGCACCAGCCATGATGAAGATGCTTGCTGGATACAAAGCGTTATCGTTTAACGACGTGTAGGTGGTTAGTAATAAGGCGATAAAAACTCCTATTCCTACGCCCATTAATAAGAGGCCCAGGTTTAGAAGAATAATTCTACCAAATGAGGTACTATGCTGACGGCCGCTCATGAAAATGCTTGCGTCTACCCCTTTCTCTATGAGTGCTAAACGCTCTTTGTTTCTAGTTGATAAATAAAGATAAAAGATACCAAAAACGGCTAAAAAAAAACTAATTGGGATTAAAGTGCCTGCGATCATGATTTTTTGTTTTAAATGATTAATTGAAGTATATGCCCTATGACGACAAGTTTTTCAATTTGGTTACACGCTGCATTCAAAAAATATTTTCACCAACTAATCTGTAACCAAATTGGTATCCTTGTCGTCTGATCATTATGTACAGGATAGAGGAGAATTCACCACCATATGAACAATATAGACGATCAACATCATATCAATCAAATAATCGCTGGGAATTCGGATGAATTCGCAGTATTGGTCGATCGGTATAAGGATCTAGTATTTACTCTAGCGTATAAAATGGTTAAAAACAGGGAAGAAGCGGAGGAAGTAGCTCAAGATGCATTTGTAAAAACATATAAGTCACTTCATACTTTTAAAGGAGAATCTAAGTTTTCAACCTGGGTTTACAAGATCACCTACCATACTTGTCTAGACCATTTGAAAAGAAGAAAAAAAGAAAATAGCATTGTATACATTGAAGATTTTAATGAACTTCATATCAAGGCAATCGAAGATGTTTTGGGAGATATTGATGAGAAGGAAAGAAATAAAAAAGTTCAAGACTGTCTGCATTTGCTATCCGGTGATGATGCATTTTTATTAACTTTATATTATTTTGATGACCTGTCGACAGAAGAGATTTCAATCGTTATGGGCATTAATGCAAATAATATAAAAGTCAAACTTTTTAGAAGTAGAAAAAAATTAGCCTCCATTTTAAGGGAGAGATTAGGGCCAGAAGTAGTAGACTATTATGAAAGAGAGCGAAGATAAAAAATTAGAAAAATTGGTAGATCATTTGATGAAGGGAACCGAATTGGAATCTCCATCGTTTGATTTTACCTCAAAAGTAATGTTGCAAGCGTTGGCTACCAGAACCAATAAAGCGACCGTATATAAAGCGTTGATTCCAACATCAGTTTTTATTGGAATATTAGCAGGTTTTATCACGTTAACTATTTATCTCCTTACGAATGCTGACATACAAACAAACAATTGGTTTTTAACGATGGACTTAAGCTCAATTGATACCTTCACGTCAACTTCTTTTTTTGAATTTTCTAAAATAACAACATATTCTGTTGTATTTACA
>NZ_DATJCA010000141.1:0-1868 GCF_035515035.1 Gelidibacter sp.
TAGTGGAAACGACTGGAGTGAATGGTTTCAATTCAAGACTAGCAGCGATAAGAATGAGAGGTTTTCATTCTTATATTTTGGTGATGCACAAACGGAAATGCGTTCTATGTGGTCAAAGGTAATTCGTAAAGCTTATGCTCAGGCGCCAGATGCTAAGCTAATGCTGCATGCCGGAGACTTAGTTAACCGTAGTACTAGAGACCAAGAATGGGGAGAATGGTTCGAAGCTGGATCTTTTATTCATGCCACAATTCCAAATATGCCATCTCCAGGGAATCATGACTACGGACGGTTTGATGAAGCAAAGGAAATATCACCTTTTTGGGTTGCACAATTTAATTTGCCTGAAAACGGACCTAAAGAACTTAAAGAGAGTGTTTATTTTACCGATGTTCAAGGGGTGCGATTTATTTCTCTTGATGCTCATGCTGTAGAGGGCCTTGGGATGCATATAGAAAGTCAGAAAATATGGTTGGACAGCGTATTGGCACATAATCCCAATAAATGGACATGTGTGGTTTTCCACCATCCAATTTATTCTCCAAAAGCCACAAGAAACAATAAAGTTATGAGGGAAAATTTCAAGCCTATATTTGACAAATATAAGGTAGATTTAGTCTTGCAAGGACATGATCATGCCTATACGCGTGGGATGAAAAATATTCCGATGGAAGAAGGAGAATCGGGGACAATGTATGTTGTATCGGTAAGTGGCCCCAAAATGTCAGATTCCGATATGGAAAAGAAAATATGGATGGATAAACTGGAAGTTTACACCCAGCTTTATCATGTAGTTACAGTGGATGGAGATGAGCTACAATACAGAGCTTATACTGTGGTTGGGGATCTTTTTGATGGTTTCAATCTTATTAAGAGGCACGGAAAAGTCAACAATGTGGTAGAATTGTCCTTATGTGAGGATTGATAATTGATATTTAGGAAGACAAAAATAATTACAATGACCTTGGGAACCTTGGATTTTGCTTAGCTATTAGAGAACATGACTATTGTTTTGATTTTGTAGAAGGGAGATTTAAGGAATTAAATTGTACAAACTAGAAAACTTGTAAGGTTGATATTTAATTAGATTCGCTGGATATTATTTGTTTTTGTTTATATCAGTCTGTATCCTCAGTAAATGGTAGCATTTACTGCGGATATGCATTGAAAAAATTTAAACCGTACAAAAAACGTGGGAAGAAAAGCCTATAAGCTTTTCTAAAAGAGTGCCAACCCACTTTAGTCTAAGAAAAAACGCTGTTTTTGTGTCAACAAAAACTATATGAAGTGTAAGTGTTTTCTAAACTAAGTTTTTTTACTCATAATCACAGCTTATCGAATAAAGATTATAATGAGGTTGGAATTATAAGCAATCCGATTATTCAATCATTAACTGCGATTTGTCTCCGATAACCACGCAAGCCATTTTTTCTAAAAGCAGTATCTCATTTTAATTAACGAACCTTCTGGTACGTTTTTGCTTCCTCTGCTATTTTCCTTATCTTTACCATGATTTTTTATTAAAACAATTAATGTCAGAATAATGAAACAAAACCGTCTTTTTGTAATTTTGTTGGTACTCTTATTTGTAGATTTAACCTCATTTGTTTTTGGACAGTATGACTGGCCTATGTGGAGGTTCGATCATAATCGATCTGCTACAACACCAGAGCAATTAGCGGATGAATTGCATCTTCAGTGGCAGGTAGAATACTCTCCCCGCGAAACCGTCTGGGACGACCCTCTGAATCAAAACCTAATGCAGTTTGATAGGATATTTGAACCTGTTGTAGCTGATAATAAGTTGTTTGTGGGGTTTAATGATCAGGATAAGGTAGTTGCTCTTGATATTCACTCAGGAGAAGAAC
>NZ_DATJCA010000142.1:0-2778 GCF_035515035.1 Gelidibacter sp.
GTTTGAAATGTATGGCGAATTTGAATACAAACATGCCTCCACGATCTTGTTGGAACAAATCTTAAAGAAAGAAGAAAAATCTAGCGACGATAAGATTTTTATCAATGTTGAACCTTTTCATTTCCAAATGCTAGTCATAAAAAAAGGACAATTTCAACTTTATAATACCTTTGAATATGACACAAAAGAGGATTTTATCTATTTTATTCTTTTCGCCATTGAGCAATTAAAATTGGATACTGAAAAGGTTATCGTTAAATTAATGGGTCATATTGTCAAAGATGATGAGTTGTATCAAATGCTTTATACCTATATCAGATATATAGAATTTGAAGGTCCTTCACAAAAATATACTTACAACAACAATTTTGAAGCCCATCCAAAGCATCAGCATACACTTATTTTAAATAGTTTAAACTAATGCGAATAATCTCAGGTCAATTTAAAGGAAGACGCATCACGCCGCCAAAAAAGCTGCCAGTACGCCCTACTACAGATATGGCAAAGGAAGCCATTTTCAACATCCTGAACAATAAATTCTATTTTGATGAGATTTCGGTGTTGGATTTATTTGCGGGTACGGGAAGCATCAGTTTTGAATTTGCCTCTAGAGGTACGGAACATATTACTTCAGTAGATGAAGATTTTGGATGCATCCAATTTATCACTAAAACTGCGGAAGAATTTGACATGCCTATTGCCACCGTAAAAAGTGATGTTTTTAAATTTTTGGAAACCACAAAATCTAAATCCGATGTTATTTTTGCCGATCCACCCTATGCCTTTAGTTTGGAGGAGTTTTCTAAAATTCCGGAACTGGTATTTCAAAATGGTCTTTTAGAAGATGAAGGTGTTTTAATTGTTGAACACGCCGAACAGATGAAGCTCACCCAACTGCCTTATTTCAGCTACTCCAAGAATTATGGAAGCAGTATGTTTAGTTTCTTTGAGAAAGCGGAATAGAAACAATGCGATCCATTTCTAATTACCTAGCGAGCGGGATTAGTTCCAGGAACTATCGGAGCAATCATCATAAATTAAACGGACTTCGTTTTTAGATTTTAGTTTTAGACGCTGCTCAACATCACAACCTAATGTGCTCCACTTCTAAGTTTTGAGTTTAGATCCCTCCCAAAAGCGGGATTAGTCCAACCATCAACACCTAATGCGCTGCCCTTTTAGGTCTGGGGTTTCACTAAAAAAACAAAGCTCTTTGAATTAACAAAGAGCTTGTTTAAGTAAGTAAATCTATAAGCCGAATTCTGTCCATTTTCTTTTTGAAGAATAAATTCTAAAAAGAGAAATGGCCTTATCATTTATCTGAATGAACTGTTACCAGTACATTTTAGCTGTCTACCCTCCAACAATCGAGCGTGCCGCCCTCAAGCGTTGGTATACATGACATTGCACCACATAGAGTTTACCTGGTTTCACTACAGCTTGACCTGTACATACTTTCTGTTGCACTTTTCCTGATCTCACGACCGATGGTTATTAACCATTATGTTGCACTATGGTGTTCGGACTTTCCTCCAAATGTCCAATCAAGTTGAACATTTAGCGATAAGGCGATTTACTTAAGGGCAAAGTTAGTATAAAGTTATATGGGAATAAAGCTATAATTCCTTTAAGTTTAAATTGCCTAAAGATTGTTAACTAGTCAAAACTCAGCTTTGTATTCCGTTTTAAATACTTTGGGCACTTTGAACTCTCAACTTACACCCCATTTGTTAATAACTAATGCTAAATTCATAAGATGTGATTCCTTTATTAGTACCGAATTTTTAACTTTGTTACTTCTAGTTTTGCATTATGAAATGCACAACTGAATGCAGTATAAAAAATGGAACATTTCGTAGTATCGGCACGCAAATACAGACCCCAAACCTTTAAGGATGTTGTGGGCCAGCAGGCTATTACCAATACGTTGATGAATGCCATTGAAAATCATCATTTAGCACAGGCTTTATTGTTTACGGGACCACGTGGCGTTGGTAAAACCACCTGCGCGCGTATTCTGGCCAAAATGATCAATAGCGACGGCACAGAAAAGGAAGATGAAGATTTCGCCTTCAATATATTTGAATTAGATGCTGCTTCTAACAACTCTGTTGATGATATCAGAAATCTAACGGACCAAGTTAGAATTCCGCCACAAGTTGGAAAATATAAAGTGTATATTATTGATGAGGTGCACATGTTGTCCCAATCGGCTTTTAATGCGTTTTTAAAAACGTTGGAAGAGCCACCAAAACATTGTATTTTCATTCTGGCAACTACTGAAAAACATAAAATTATTCCGACAATCCTATCGCGTTGTCAAATTTTCGATTTCAAGCGTATCACGGTTAAGGACGCTAAAAATTATTTAAAATACATTGCCGAAGAACAAGGTATTGAGGCCGAAGATGACGCACTACACATCATTGCCCAAAAAGCGGATGGCGCCATGCGTGATGCACTCTCTATTTTTGACAGGGTAGTTAGTTTTTCAGGTAAAAACTTGACACGACAGGCTGTAACCGAGAACTTGAACGTCCTGGATTATGAAACATACTTTACAAGTACCGACTTAATTTTAGAGAATAAAATACCTGAATTGCTCCTTCAGTTTAATGACACTTTATCAAAAGGGTTTGATGGGCATCATTATATTGCTGGTTTAGCCTCACATTTTAGAGATTTGATGGTCTGTAAAAATGAGCACACCGTTGAACTTCTTGAAGTTGGCGAGGATACCAAAGTGAAATATATGGAGCAGTGCAGAAAAGCATCCTA
>NZ_DATJCA010000143.1:0-2450 GCF_035515035.1 Gelidibacter sp.
ACCAAAACTTCATTGTGAAGTTCAATGGCACCATATTGTTTCTCTGACACTTGTCTGGGTAAATGCCGATGGTTATCTCGTTCAATATTTGACGTGACCGTATTGGTATATCCTTGATCGGTTAAAAGATCAAAAGCAGTGTGTATCTGATCGTGGGCTACTAAAATATCAATATCGCCTATCATGCGCTCGGCAGGATCATGAAAAGTATTGCCTGCAATCAAGGCAACACCCTTAATAAAAACATGGTTAATCTGCTCTTTCTTTAAAATTTCTGAAATCTCAAGTACTTCCTTTAAAAGTATTTCATTCCGCCCTCTGTTTATACTTGTAATTTCCTCTAAATAAAACGCTAAATCCTCAGGAATAAGTGGCAATAGATTTTTAGCTTTAAGACGACAATAAAGTGCCGGCAACATTAAATGCCTACTCGCAACAATGACAACAGTATCCCAATCTATTGTATGGTTTGATAGATGATTGGCAAGCGTCTCTTGGTTATTGTCAAAATTCAAGAGGTCTGCAATGAGTTGCAGCGTTGTACTAAAGGATCTTTTTGTCAAGGAATTAAAAAGTTAAGAAACATCCAAAAGTAAATAAAATAAAGGAAGTCTTAAGGCTATAAAGCCTCGAATAGCTTTTTAAATTGAGAGATAGCGAAATTATTATCGGCGTACTGCAATTCAAAGCATTCTAAATTTTGTAGCCAATCCAAAAAGAGTTGTGCATTGGTTGCCAGAGGCGATAGCCAGGATTCGGGGATTAAAGTGGCTAAAATTTGGTCGGTGTCTACTTTTTTTAATGTAGATGATACAGCGGCGTCATATTTTACATAAACTACCTTTTTGCAGGGCAGGTGCAAAATGGAGTTTTCAAAATCGTTTACGGGAGGAATATATTTAAGGTTCACATGTTTTGAAGTGCTCGGATGGATAGGGAATTGGTCAAACTCAGAGAATATTTCCTCTAAAATAACAAAAGCACCTTCTTTGACTGAAATTCCCGAAGGAAACCGGTAAACCTCTTGATTTATTGCAGATAAGGGTGTAAAATCGTCAGCTATAACATCCATGCCACTGGCCATTAATAGTGCTGATAGTGTGCTTTTCCCATTGCCTGAATCGCCAATAATCATGATGGCTTCTTTGGCATTGCATACGGTTGAGGCATGGAACGTCCCAATCCAGTCCGCCTCCTGCTTATCATATAACAGGTTAATTAGTTCTACGGCAAATCGCCCTTGAAGCAAGTGGAAATCAGAAATAGAATAATGCTCAATATACGCACCGTTTTTGAGCAGATATAAACTGTCTCCATATTTGTAAATATCAAAATGGCAAGATACGGCATTTGGTTTTTCAATGGTGGCGTGGGCAAATTGAGGATGAATAAGATTTTTAATAGATTGCGATCCAAAGTTAATGGACATCGTGGTATCACCAAAGCCATAATATAAGTTGAGAGCCTTTTTAGGTGTTAAAGGAATTGGTGATTGTTGGGATTTGGGATTAACGATGGTGTTTGAAGTGATCAACACATTAGTAATCTCATTATAATACAGCTCCGCTTGCGCTGAAGATATATTAAAATCGATATGAAGTTGTGTAATAAAATCGGCTTGGCTATGTGATATAAGATAGACCTCTATAAGATCCTTTAAGGTATCAGAAATAACAATATACTGATTAGATGTTTCAAACCAAACAATATAATTGTTCTTTAATTGGGAAATAAGCTTTGGAGTAAGTTTTACATTCAAGCCAATAAATTAAAGATCATCTTCAAAAGGATACCCACCACCATCAGGTGGATTTGAAAGTGCATGCGCTTTTTTAGGGTTCAATATAAGAAACGTTCCAACAGCCGTAAGTGCAGCGTATTTGCCCATACGCTGAAGTGCTTCTTTTCTGGTTATTTCAGATTTAGAGTTTTTGTTTTCCATAATGCAAATATAAAAATCATTTTATAATTAAATAAATATTCCATGACAAATATTTATTTTATATAATCCGACAGCTATCAGTGTTTTGTGATGCTTTTATAGCGTTTTATTTGTGATGTTTTTTAAGAACAATTTATCATAATCATAAAGCATTTTACATATTCGCTTTTTGTAATTTAAGTGTAGTCAATTTGCCTGCATTTGGGATATCCATGGCACCAGAAAACACAAACTAAAAACAAGAAAGATCGTCAAGTAATGTTATCAGATCATGAATCTTTGCTTCCGATATCTATTACTAATCACAAACAAGTAAAACTGCCTGCCCATAACGTCAAACAGCTAACCAATTACACTATAAAATTTCAATAAAAAAGCGGATCTTTTTGGGATCCGCTTTAGTTTATAACACTTCCAATATTTGGAGAGCGTTATACGCTCCGTTGTTTAGGAGGTACTGAACACCGTTGACTTCTTGATAGAACGCCACTTTCAAAAAGTAGAACTG
>NZ_DATJCA010000144.1:0-42798 GCF_035515035.1 Gelidibacter sp.
GGCTATCTCAGAAACGATGGCACGCTCTTCATTGAGCAACGCATTCAACAAAGTCGATTTCCCCACGTTTGGCTCGCCAACAATAGCTACCGGGATCCCGTTTTTGATCACATTTCCAACCGCAAAAGAATCGATCAGTCGTTTCAGTACATGAATAATCCGGTTCACCAAGTTGTAAAACTCATCACGATTGGCAAATTCAACGTCCTCTTCCGCAAAATCAAGCTCGAGTTCTATTAAGCTCGCAAAGTTCAGTAATTCGTCACGCAGGTGTTTAATCTCATTGCTAAACCCACCTCGCATTTGTTGCATGGCAATTTTATGGGAGGCTTCATTGTCACTGGCAATTAAATCGGCTACGGCTTCGGCTTGGCTCAAATCCAATTTCCCGTTTAAAAATGCCCTTAAGGTATATTCTCCAGCATTGGCCATACGGCAGCCATTCTTCAAAAATAACTGAATGATCTCCTGTTGGATATATAAACTTCCATGGCAAGAGATCTCAATCACATCTTCACCGGTATAAGAGTGGGGGTTCTTAAAAATGGTCACCAAAACCTCATCAATAACCCTGGGAGCATCAACAATATGACCTAAATGTACGGTATGCGATTTCTGTTCCGATAGGTCTTTCCCCGAAACCGATTTAAAAAACCGAGAACCTATAGAAATGGCATCCTTTCCTGAAAGTCGGATGACTGCAATAGCACCACTTCCAGAAGCGGTGGCCAAGGCAACAATAGTATCATTAGCAATCATAACGCTTCATTTTCCTGCAAAAATATCGTAAAATTGCCATCTTTAAGAGTAAATGTTAAATTTCTTAAGGTTTGATGAGAGCTCTACAATCTTTCTAGTCTGTTATATCTTATTATATTTGTACACCTATAAAAAATCATTCCAATGAAAAGAGTCTTTAGTGTTTTCATAATCTTCATAGTATTGAGTGCCTGTAAATCCGATCCGCAAACGCAATTGGACGGTTATGTCATCAACGGAACAGCTCCTGGAATCCATAATGGCGTCAGGGCCTATTTAAAAACTGTCGATAATCAACGACGTGAAATCATTCAAGATTCTGCCATTATCATGGATGGAAAGTTCACTTTTAAAGGTGAAATAACCACGCCACAACTTTGGCATCTGACCATTAACAGTTTGAATGGAGGTTTGCCTATCCTAGTTGAAACTAAAGAAATTTCAATTTCAGTAGATCCCAACAATTTGGGAAGTTCCACCATAACGGGTTCAAAGACTAACGATGCCCTAGCCACGTACCTGCATGATGTCAAGGAATTGAGCAATAAGCGCAATGCCTTATTCGAGGAGAATAAAGCGCTTGCAACCTCAGATAACCCATCAGAAAACGCCCGTATTGCCAAGGAAATAAAAGATATCAATCAGCAATTGGCAGACTATCCGCAGCATTTCATTAGTGAGCATCCAGATAATTACTTTTCGTTGGTTTTGTTAGAATCCTTGGTGGCATCACCAAATATGGATCTTGATGAAATTGAACGAAAGCTCAACGCCATGTCATCCGAATTAAAATCGTCAGAATACGGCAAACGTATCGCCAGTCAATTGGAAACTAAAAAGCTTCAAATGGCGCAGTTTAACGCTTTAAATATTGGCAATATAGCTCCAGATTTTTCCGCACCGGATCCTGACGGAAACATCCTTGCCATGAGCAGTATTAGGGGAAAAGCGACCATTATTGATTTTTGGGCATCATGGTGTGGCCCTTGCAGAAAAGAAAACCCAAACGTGGTTAAAGTTTATCAAAAATACCACGATAAGGGATTGGAAATCATCAATGTATCTTTGGACCGACCTGGGCATAAAGACAAATGGTTAAAAGCGATTAAAGACGATAATTTAACTTGGCACCACGTTTCAAACCTCAGCTATTTTAATGATCCCATTGCCAAACTGTACCATATCAATGCTATTCCCGCCACCTATATCTTAGATGAGACCGGAACGATTGTTGCCAAAAACCTGAGAGGTGCTGCCCTAGACGCCAAGATTGGAGAGCTTTTAAACTAAAACGGAATAAGATTGAGAGTGTTATTACCTACGCGGTACTTATAATTTTCCCGTTTTATGCATCACAAACAACACCACAATAGGGATGGCCAGCAAGCCAACCATCAATAAGTCCGTTTGAAAAAGCGAAGGGTAAAGGATCAAGGTGACCACAAAGCCACCAATTGCACCACCAAAATGCGCATCATGTCCAATATTACCCAATTGTTTCTTCATGCCATAAATGGAATAAATGAGATACAAGATTCCAAAAACGTAAGCAGGTATTGGCAAAGGAATAAATAAAATGCCCAACTGCATATTTGGTTGTAATAGAATGGCAGAATAAAGGACGCCAGTAACCGCACCACTAGCGCCTACAGCACTGTAATGATATTCATCTTTGTGGAAATAGAGCGATAATAAATTCCCTAAAAGCAAACTTGCAATATAAATGATCAAAAAATGGACAGTTCCCAAATAGAGAATCACTACCGGAGCAAAAAAGTAAAGGGTAAACATATTGAAGAAAAGATGCATTGTATCTACATGCAAAAAACCAGAACTGAAAATCCTGATTTTTTCACCGCGCCTAATTCCGCCAACGTTAAATTTATAGCGTTCAAAAAAACCACGATCGCTAAAACCTTTAAACGAAATAATTACATTCGCTGCAATTACTACAATGGTTACCAAATCTAAATTACCCATAAACTCCAAACGTATTATTTATATTAAAGCATATCTTTGCAGGTGCAAATCTAATATTAAAAAATGCAATTTCTTGTTTACATCTTAGTTTATCCACTTATTTGGATGATATCAATTCTCCCATTTCGATTGCTTTATGCTTTTTCTGATGGACTTTACGTCATTATTTACAAAATTGTCGGCTATCGAAAAAAAGTGGTCCAGGATAATCTAAGGTTGGTGTTTCCAGAGAAACCAGAAGCTGAAATCAAGGACATTACTGAGAAATTTTACCATCATTTTTGTGATATGATGCTGGAAGCCATCAAATCGCTGACTATTTCTGAGGAAGCGATGAGAGAACGCTTCAAGTTTACAAATGTGGAACTGCTCACAGATCTCGGAAAGCAAAACCGAAGCATCGTCCTCATGTGTGGTCATTACGGAAGTTGGGAATGGATTTTCATTTTACAAAAGTACGTTTCGCACAAAGGTTATGCGGTATACAGCCGCTTGGGAAATAAATATTTCGACCGCCTGGTAAAACGCATTCGCGCTAAATACGACAGCACTTTGATCACCACCCAAGAAACCGTTCCCACTTTAACCAGATCAAAATTAGAAGGCGAATTGACCATCAACGGCTTTGTATCCGACCAAAGTCCGATGCTCACTAGAGCATTTCACTGGAATGAATTTATGGGCATTAAAGTTCCCATCCATACCGGTGCGGAGATGTTGGCCAAGCGATTGGATATGTCCGTAGTGTTCTTTAGGGTAAAACGCTTAAAACGTGGATATTACGAGACGACGTTTGAAACACTTGCATTAAACCCTAAAGATTATCCAAATTACGAAATCTCCGATATGTTCACCAAAAAAGTAGAAAAACAAATCCGGGAAGCACCTCAATATTACCTATGGACGCACAGACGTTGGAAACATAGAGATAAGGTTCCTGCGGAATTTCTTTAAAAAGACTAAAGACCGCTTTGCTTATAGATTTTGGCTACCAGATAGCCTTTTTTACAAACTTTCGCAAAAATCACATAGTTTCTTTGACAGATGAATGGCGCGAAAAAGCTTTAGGGAATCTGAAATTCGTGCGATTGGACCATTCTGGAACAGCCATTTCATCGAGTTACATAATGGGCGATGGCGCCAAAAAATCAGTAAAAATCAGCTCCATCTGCGTTACCCACCTGAACGGATGGGCAGGTCAGCATTCCATCACATTTCAAACCAATCATCCACCGGAAGTTCATATTTATCTTCCAACAGGTTAGATTTATGCACAAACTCATTGGTTGCTGGAATATATTGGTAATCCATGGCCCAAGCCTTATGATGTTTGGCAAGTGCTTTTAAACTATCACAAACATAAATAGTTTCCTCTGTTGTGGTGGTCGGATGTATGGACATTCTTATCCAACCAGGTTTACGGGTCAATTCGCCTAAAGAAATCTCGTGGGTCAACGCATTGGAGGTCTCCATATCCACATGCAGCAAGAAGTGTCCATAAGTTCCTGCACAACTACAACCACCACGGGTTTGGATCCCAAAGCGGTCATTTAAAAGCTTAACGCCCAAATTGTAGTGCAGATCATCAATATAGAAGGAAATCACTCCCAAGCGATCTTGATGCTGACCGGCAAGAATATTGATATTTTCAACAGGATTCAACTCGGTAAAAATATATTCGATGATTTCATGCTCCCCTTCCAAGATGTTGGCCACGCCCATTTGCTCCTTCAACTTTATGGCCAAGGCTGTCTTAATGGTCTGTAAGAATCCCGGGGTACCGCCATCCTCACGATCTTCAATATTATCAATGTATTTATGTTCTCCCCACGGATTGGTCCAACTTACGGTACCCCCGCCTGGACTATCAGGAATCATGTTTTTGTACAGTTTCTTATTGAAGATCAAAACGCCAGAAGTTCCAGGCCCTCCAATAAATTTGTGTGGTGAAAAGAAAATGGCATCCAAAGCTTCATCTTCATCTTCTGGGTGCATATCAATATCAACATAAGGTGCTGAACACGCAAAGTCAACAAAACACACCCCGCCATTTTGGTGCATCACTTTCGCAATCTCATGATAAGGGGTCTGAATCCCGGTAACATTAGAGCCGCCAACTACCGATGCGATTTTAATGGGACGCTCTTTATACTGTTCCAAAAGCACTTTAAAATTATCCATGCAGAACAAACCATCTTCCCCAGGAGGAATGACTTCCACCTTGGCAATGGTTTCCAACCACGACGTTTGGTTGGAATGGTGTTCCATATGCGTAATAAAAACAACAGGTTTCATGGCATCTGGAACTATCGTATGTTTTCTCATGTTCTCAGGCACTTTCAAACCCAAAATCCGCTGAAACTTATTAATGGCCTCAGTCATGCCACTGCCGCAGCAAATCAACACATCATCGTCGTTGCTGTTTACATGGTCTTTTATAATGTGTTTTGCCTTATGATAAGCCTTGGTCATTGCGGTCCCGGAAACGGTAGTCTCCGTATGGGTATTCGCCACGTAGGGCCCAAAGACATTCATCAATGTTTCCTCAATCGGTCTATATAAACGCCCTGATGCCGTCCAATCTGTATACACGATTTTCTGTTTACCATATGGGGTCATGAATTCTTGATCAATACCAATGATATGTTGCCTGAACTGTTGGAAGTAGCGTTCCTGTTCGGTGGTTTTTTTATTGGATATTTCGGTGGTTATCATGGTATTAAATTTAAAAGGCAAAGGTACTAAATATTTGCGACAGCCTTGATTTCAGAAATGATCTGATCCGCAAGCCCATCGGCTTCATTCTGAGAAAGTGCTTCCGTATAAATCCTGATAATTGGCTCCGTATTACTCTTGCGTAAATGGACCCAACTTTTGTCAAAATCTATTTTAACACCATCAATAGTAGTCAGTTTTTCATTTTTATAACGTTCTTCCATCGCTTTCAAAATCCCATCTACATCCATCCCTGCTTCCAAATCGATTTTCTTCTTACCCATATAATAATTAGGATAGGTTGCTCTAAGCGCACTTGTGGTCATGTCTTTTTCTGCCAGCAGACTCAAAAACAAAGCCACACCAACTAACGCATCGCGTCCATAGTGCAATTCTGGGTAAATGATCCCTCCGTTTCCTTCACCCCCAATAATGGCATTATTCTTCTTCATTAATTCCACCACGTTCACCTCTCCTACTGCACTGGCCTCATAACTGCCGCCATGTTTTTCCGTAACATCCCTCAAAGCTCTTGTAGAACTCATATTGCTTACTGTATTGCCCGGGGTTTTGCTCAACACATAATCTGCACAAGCCACTAAAGTATATTCTTCTCCAAACATCTCACCTTTTTCATCTACAAACGCCAATCGGTCCACATCGGGATCTACCGCAATTCCAAAATGCGCATTCTCTTTGACCACCATCGCTGATAAATCTTGTAAATGTTCTTTCAAAGGTTCTGGGTTATGCGGAAAATGACCAGTAGGGTCGCAATACAATTTTACAGCATGCACGCCCAAACGTTCCAATAATAACGGAATAATAATCCCTCCACTTGAATTGACGCCATCTACAACCACTTTAAATTTAGCGTCTTTAATGGCTTCTTTATTGACCAAAGGCATTTTTAGAACTTCATCAATATGAATATCCATATACGCCTCGTTTTTGGTAATTTCTCCAAGATCATCTACCTCTGCGAAGGTCATTTGGTCGGCTTCGGCAATTTCTAAAATCCGCGCCCCTTGCGCAGCATTTAAAAATTCTCCTTTGGCATCAAGCAATTTAAGGGCGTTCCATTGTTTTGGATTATGACTGGCGGTTAATATAATCCCCCCATCGGCATGTTCCATAGGTACGGCAACCTCCACGGTTGGCGTGGTTGACAAACCCAAATCAATAACGTGGATGCCCAAGCCTACCAAGGTATTCATCACTAAATTTTGGATCATTTCACCAGAAATCCGAGCATCGCGACCAACCACCACACGGTAATTTTCCTTGTTGCGTTGTTCTTTTAACCAGATCCCATAAGCTGATGCAAATTTTACCGCATCAATAGGCGTTAAATTATCGCCCACTTTACCTCCAATAGTGCCCCGTATTCCTGAAATTGATTTGATGAGTGTCATATTTTAAATTTTAAATGAAAAGCAAATATACAATTACAAAATTGGAAATTTTAGGATGATCTAATCGAAATTTTCAAGGTCCTCTCGATTTACTAAAAAGCAATTCCGTAAATTAGACCAATGAATTTTTTAGCACATATTTACCTCTCAGGAGACAACGAATTAATCACCATTGGAAATTTTATGGCGGATAGCATCAAAGGAAAACACTATAAAAAGTATCCTGATGAGATTCAAGTAGGCATTCGACTCCACCGCGAGATCGACACGTTTACTGATGCACATCCCACCGTCAGATTAAGTACCAAGCGCCTGCATGAAAATTACAGCCATTATAGCGGGGTGATTGTGGATATTTTATACGACCATTTTTTAGCAAAAAACTGGTCGCACTATTCACCTATTCCTTTAGCTGTTTATGTAGACGATTTTTACGAAATTTTGAAAACACATGCCGAATTTCTACCCCCTCGCGCCCAAAAAATGGTGCCTTATATGATTGCGGGAAATTGGCTGTTGAATTATGCGAAAATTGAAGGCATACAAAATGTCCTGATTGGCATGAACAGGCGTACCAATAACATTTCAGGAATGGACAGAGCTACAGATGAACTTAAGGAATTCTATCAGGAGTTTGAGCAGGAATTCACTAGTTTCTTTGAAGAACTGCGATTATTCTCAGAAGAAAAATTAGCCTCATTAAAACAATTGTATGGTTTGGAATAGCCTGCCAATTTCATTATTTATTTTATTTACGTCTATAAAGATATTTTTTAATCCAGTCCATCATGAAAAAATCCCTCATCATCTTCGCCTTGTTTCTGTCACAGTCAATGTTCTCACAAGGCACGCAATTGCTGAGACAGCCCAGCATCTCAAAAACAGAAGTTGTTTTTATTTATGCCAACGATTTATGGAAAGCACCTTTAAATGGTGGCACAGCAATCCGATTGACCAGCGGCGAAGGTTACGAATCCAATCCGCATTTTTCCAAAGATGGTAAAACCATCGCTTTTACCGCAGAATACGACGGGAATTCAGATGTGTACATCATGCCTTCAGAAGGTGGTGAGCCACAGCGTCTGACCTTCCATCCGGATGGCGATTATGTTGAAGGATGGACGACAGATAACAAAATCCTGTTCCGCTCTGGCAGAGAAGGTAAACCAACCGCATCCACAAAATTATATACTATTGGAATTGAAGATAGTTTTCCAGAAGCCTTAGATCTGCAAAGGGCAGCTTATGGCGATATTTCTGCCGATGGAAAATATATCGCCTATACGCCAATTACCTCTTGGGATCCTGAATGGCGGAATTATCGCGGCGGACAAGCCATGCCTATCTGGATTGTGGATATGGAAACTAAAGATTTGATCACGACGCCGCAATTGGATAAAGAGCGCCATCTCGATCCGAAATGGTTAAACGGGGTGGTTTATTATTTATCAGAACGTGATTACACCAGTAATATCTGGTCCTTCGATCCGAAAACCAAAACTGAAAAACAAATCACCTTTCATAAAAAATTTGACGTCAAAAGCTTAAGTGCCAATCAAAATCAAATTGTTTATGAACAAGGAGGGTATCTTCACCTTTTAAATGTGGAAACTTTAGATACCAAACAATTGAACATTACGGCAACCGGCGATTTGAATTTCGCCAGACCGCGTTGGGAAGATGTTTCCGCTAACAGACTTAGCAATCCACAAATCTCACCAAAAGGCATGCGCGCTGTTTTTGAGTATCGCGGAGATATATTTACGGTGCCCAAAGAACATGGATCTTGGCGAAATCTCACCAACTCATCAGGAGTAGCAGACCGCAGTCCCGTTTGGTCTCCCAAAGGTGATAAAATAGCCTGGTTTTCTGATGCCAGCGGGAACTACAAAATGGTAGTAGCGGATCAAGATGGCAACAATCAAGAGGAAATTACCCTGCCCAATGCCACCTTCTTCTTTAAACCTGAGTGGTCCAATGACGGCCAATACATTGCCTATACAGATACCGGTTATAATATTTGGGTACTGAATTTAGAGACTAAAAAAGCAGTTAAGGCAGATACGGATCGGTATGCACATCCTGATCGTTCCATGAATCCCGTTTGGTCTCCGGATAGTAAATGGATTGCCTACGCCAAACAAATGGAAAGTCATTTTAAGGCAATTTTCGTTTACAACGTAGAAACCAATGAGAAGATTCAAATTACAGATGGAATGGCAGATGCGATCACGCCGATTTGGGATGCTACTGGAAAATATATTTTCACTTTGGCAAGCACCAATTACGGACTTACCTCAGGCTGGCTGGACATGAGTTCTTATGATGTAAATGTGACCCGTGGACTTTATGCCATCGTTTTAAACAGTAAAGATGATGCGCCAATCCTTCCAAAAACGGATGAAGAGAATTCCAAGAAGAAGGACGATAAAACAGAAGCTAAAAAAGGCGACAATAAGAAGGATGATTCCAAAGACAAAGATATCGTAGCTGAAGTCGTAAAAATAGTCATCGATAAAGAAAATATTTTCAATCGCATTGTACCTCTTCAACTTAAACAAGCTAATTATGTCGGATTGATAAAAGGACCTCAGAATATCGTTTTTGTTGCAGAGACTGTTCCTAATGAAGAGGGACAGAAAATACACAGTTATAGCTTAGAAGATGGAAAAGCGACTGATTATGCCAAAAATATTTCCGAGATGGTCGTTTCCGCCGATCGTGAAAGTACATTGATCAGACAAAACAATAACTGGAGTATAGTCGCCACCTCGAAACCACCAAAAGATGATGAAAAGCTAAAAATGGATCTTAAAATAAAAGTGGATCCAAAGGAAGAATACCATCAAATGTATAAAGAAGGTTGGCGATATATGCGCGATTTCCTCTATGTGAATAACGTCCATGGGGCGCCTTGGGATGCGGTTTATGAATGGTACGCACCGTGGATTGACCACGTTAGGCATAGAACAGATTTGAACTATGTAATCGATATTATGAGCGGCGAAGTATCCATTGGACATTCCTATGTGTCAGGTGGTGATATGCCCAAAATTGATCGTGTGCCAGTGGGATTATTGGGTTGCGACTTTGAATGGACCACAGATGGCTATCGCATCAGTAAAATTTACACTGGCGAAACCTGGAATCCAGACACCTACTCTCCTTTAGGTTTGCCGGGAATCCACGTCAAGGTAGGCGATTATATTATTTCCATCAATGGTAAAACAGTGAGTCCAAATGAAAATATTTACAGTTTATTGGAACAAACGGCAAATCGAGAAACCACGATTGAAGTGAACAGTAAACCGAATAAAACAGGTGCCAAATCATTTTTGGTAAAGCCTGTGGCGAATGAAAGAAATCTGCGCTATCTGGATTGGGTGGAAGGCAACCGTAAGAAGGTAGATGAACTTTCAAATGGCAAATTGGCATATGTCTATGTTCCAAATACAAGTCAGGGCGGATTTGAATCCTTCAACAGATATTATTTCTCACAACAGGATAAAAAGGGTGTGATAATTGACGAGCGAAATAATGGTGGCGGATCAGCTGCAGATTATATGATCGATATTATGTCTCGCGAACTTTTTGGATATTTCAATAGTAAAACCAATGATAACCGACCTTGGACGACGCCAATGGCAGGAATTTGGGGACCAAAAGTCATGTTGATCAATGAACGTGCAGGTTCGGGAGGCGATTTACTACCTTATATGTTTAAAGCGAAAAATATCGGACCGCTGATTGGCACCAGAACCTGGGGCGGATTAGTGGGCACCTGGGATACACCTCCTTTTATTGATGGCGGACGCATGGTTGCGCCGCGTGGGGGATTTTATGATGTCAATGGCGAATGGGCGGTTGAAGGCGAAGGTGTCGCCCCGGATATTGAAGTCATCCAAGAACCAAAATTAACTATGAACGGAAGGGACCCACAATTGGAGCGTGGCGTCAAAGAAGCTTTAAAACTTTTGGAAACACAAGAATTTAAAATGCAACCGGAACCAGCGGCGCCGGTAAGATGGAAACGTCCAGCAGGTTACGAAAAAGAAAATTAGGAATTGTATCACAGAGATTCACGGAGAAACACAGAGCTACACGGAGGTTTAATAATGACTGATAGTCATAAGATAAAACTCTGCGTAGTTCTGTGAAACCCCTGCATCGCCGGCAGGCAGGTCTGCAAAACTCTGAGTAATAATTCTGTGAAATTCCGTAAATACTCTGTAAAACTCTGCGTAACAACCCAGCGAATCTCTGTGTCACAACGCCGTGAAACACCTATCTTCGCAAATAAAAACCCACATCAATTGGCAAAACCAAAAAAAGTACTAAAAATAATCGCTGGGGTGATTGTATTCTTCACGCTCCCTACCCTGCTCTTCTTCGGCTTCTTATATTTCAAATACGATGAAGATTTACCATCAGGAATAAAAGGCGAACCTGCCGAATTATTGGCAACCAAAATGTTAAATTCTTTAGATCACGACGCTTATGAAAGCACAAACCACCTTGAATGGACCTTTAATAAACGCCATCATTATAAATGGAACAAAGCCGAAAACACGTGCCAAGTCTATTGGAAAAACTATAGAGTAGATCTTGATTTGAACGATCCGTACAAAAGCGAAGTCTATCAGAACGATCAAAAAGTGGACAAGGATTCTTCTAAAAAACTCATTGAAAAAGCGGTCTCCAACTTTAATAACGATTCGTTTTGGCTAGTGGCACCTTATAAGGTTTTTGATCCTGGAACTGAACGGCGATTAGTGACTATGGAAGATGGATCGGAAGCACTTTTAGTCACTTACACCTCGGGTGGAACAACGCCAGGAGATTCGTATTTATGGCATTTTGATGCTTCCGGAAAACCGCAAAGTTTCCAGATGTGGGTGGACATTTTACCTATCAACGGATTGGAAGCGTCCTGGAGCGATTGGACAACTACTGAAAGTGGTGCACAATTACCAAGATTTCATAAGTTTATGATCTTTGGGTTTGAGATAACGGATTTGGTAGGAACGAAATAGTGTTTTTCTTCAAGTCTTAAGGAACATATTTCCCAGATGTTCACAACTGGGTTTGATTTTAACGTAATCTCTTTTTTCAATTTTTTATATCAAAAACTATAACACAAAGTAGGCACAGAGTTACACAAATAAATCCTAAAAAGATTGATAATTAGTTATTCTCAATTAGGTTTTTCATCTTTGAATCACAAGAAAAACTTGAAACTTGAAACGTAGAATATAGAAGTTAAACCACGGGCAAACACGACACAAAAAACAAGAAACTAGAAAAAACCAGCACCTGAGACTGTCAACTGTCTACTGAAGACTGAAACTGCCAACTACCCTCTCTGTCCTACAAAATTATGATCCTTAAGCTTAAAAAGCACATTAAATGTGGTTAAGCTCCCGTAGCTTCTGGTGATGTACTGCTGTAAATCGATTTTTTCCTGTTCTTCAAGCTTACTGCTATTGATTTTTTGTTCCATCACACGCAGTCGGTCGCGCACCATAGTGATTTTATGAAAAAAGGTATCAATAGGAATTTCTGTCGGTTTTAAATTGGGATCTCCAGGTTGCATTATAAGCTTGCCGCCTTTCCATTTATCGCCAATGTTGACCACTTCGCTCACATCACTCCATTTTTTCAAAATGGCTTTTAAAGTACTTTCCACTTCATGAAAACTGATGGTATCCACATCATCTTCGGCGGCTTCAATCACTTCAAAGTCGCTATTCAAATCTATTGTTTCCAATCCGCTATCAATAAACGTTACCCAGTAATGTTTTGAGGTCACGTTGGTCACGACACCTTTCCCAAATTCTGGGTGATTAATTCTAGAGCTGATTCCTAATAATTGCATACTATAAGTTTTTTGTTTTCAATGACAATAATAATAAATCCGTTTCAAATCATCTATAAAATTTAAAGTATAATCATTCGGTGATGTTCTATTTCTCAAAGCATTTCATGCAACCATTATTTTGCTTCAAATTAATTTTAAACTAAACCCACAACTCAAATTTAAGAGGAAACGCGAACTTTTTCACTGTTAAACCTAGTTTTAAAGAAGCATGGCCTGAATCGTAAAATATGGATTATTATTTAACAAAACTCTAAATATCAACTCCTTCATTTTTTACATCATTATCTGTACCTTTGCAAACCTGTCTGTAAATCAGGCAGGATTGCTATGAATATGAGTAAATTTGAAGAAACAATTGAGGTTCAAGGCGCGCGCGTTCACAACCTTAAAAATATAGATGTGTCCATTCCCAGAGAGAAACTAGTCGTGATTACAGGCCTTTCGGGAAGTGGAAAATCATCATTGGCTTTTGATACCATTTATGCTGAAGGGCAACGGCGTTATATCGAAACATTCTCGGCTTATGCCCGTCAGTTTCTTGGCGGCTTGGAACGTCCTGATGTGGATAAGATTGATGGTCTTTCTCCGGTGATCGCCATAGAACAGAAAACAACAAGCAAATCGCCACGCTCCACTGTGGGCACCATTACTGAGATTTATGATTTTTTACGACTGTTATACGCTAGAGCGAGTGATGCTTATAGTTATAATACTGGCGAAAAAATGGTGAGCTATACCGATGAGCAGATCAAAAGCTTGATCAAGGAAACTTTTAATGGCAAACGCATCAATATTCTTGCTCCGGTGATCCGTTCAAGGAAAGGACATTACCGCGAATTGTTCGAGCAAATTGCGAAACAAGGCTTTGTAAAAGTACGTACCGATGGTGAAGTGAAAGACCTTGTTAAAGGCATGAAGTTGGACCGTTATAAAAACCATGATATCGAAATTGTTATCGACCGACTCAAAATTGACGATAGCGACGATAATGATAAACGCCTCACTGAAACCATTAATACCGCCATGTACCATGGAGACGATATTCTAATGGTTTTAGATCAGGATAGTAATGAAACACGGTATTTTAGCCGAAGCTTGATGTGTCCAACTTCGGGGATTTCCTACCCAAATCCTGAACCCAATAATTTCTCATTCAACTCGCCAAAAGGTGCGTGTCCAAAATGTAACGGCATAGGAAAACTTTATCAGGTCAATGAGAAAAAAATCATTCCTGACGATAAACTTTCCATCCAAGCCGGTGCACTTGCCCCCCATGGGCCATATAAAAACAGTTGGATCTTTAAACAGTTTGAAACCATTGCGCAACTGTTCAATTTTCAGTTGACTGATCCTTACAAAAGCATTCCTGAAGAGGCAAAAAAAATGATCTTGTACGGTGGTAGCGAGAAGTTTTCCTTAGAAAGTAAGGTTTTGGGTGTGACGCGGGAGTACAAAATTGACTTTGAAGGTGTCGCTAACTTTATAGAAAATCAATATGCTGCCGCAGAAACAACCTCCTTAAAACGTTGGGCAAAAGAATATATGGACAAGGTGGAGTGTGATGAATGTCATGGCTCTCGATTACGTCAAGAATCCCTTTATTTTAAAGTGAACGGGTTGAATATTGCGGATTTGGCAAATATGGACATTGTTGATTTAGCAGCATGGTTTTCTAATCTGCCATCCCAAATTTCTGAAAAGCAATTGTTGATTTCGGAAGAAATCATTAAAGAAATCAGAACCCGATTACAATTTTTATTGGATGTAGGCCTAGAATATCTGTCTCTCAATAGAAGTTCAAAATCCTTGTCTGGTGGTGAAGCACAACGGATCCGTTTGGCCACTCAAATTGGGTCCCAACTGGTGGGGGTACTTTATATTTTGGATGAGCCAAGTATTGGATTACACCAGCGTGACAATGAAAAATTGATCAGATCTTTATTAGCACTTCGTGATATTGGTAATTCTGTTATAGTTGTTGAGCACGATAAAGACATGATTGAAAGTGCGGATTATGTTATTGATATTGGTCCTAAAGCCGGTAAATATGGCGGAGAGATCATCAGTGTTGGAACGCCTGAGGAATTAAAAACCCATAATACTCTTACGGCCGACTATCTGAATGGCACCAAACAAATTGAGATACCGAAGCAACGTCGTGAAGGAAACGGTAAGTTTATTGAGCTGAAAGGATGTACGGGAAACAACTTGAAAAACATTTCGGTAAAGTTCCCCTTGGGTAAAATGATTGGTGTAACCGGTGTTTCCGGTAGTGGAAAATCAACTTTAATAAACGAAACCCTCTACCCTATCCTGAATGCCTATTATTTTAATGGCGTTAAAAAACCAATGCCCTACAAGAGCATCAAAGGTTTGGAACATATTGACAAAGTCATTGACATCAACCAATCGCCCATTGGACGTACACCAAGAAGCAATCCGGCAACCTATACGAAGACTTTTGACGAGGTCAGGAGTTTGTTTGCAAAAATCCCTGAGGCCATGATACGTGGTTATAAACCGGGACGTTTTAGCTTTAATGTAAAAGGTGGTCGCTGCGAAACCTGTCAAGGTGGAGGCCTTAGAGTTATTGAGATGAATTTTCTTCCAGATGTTTATGTGGAATGCGAAACCTGCCAGGGGAAACGATTTAATAGAGAAACTTTAGAGATTCGTTACAAAGGAAAATCCATTAGTGACGTGTTGGACATGACCATCAATGAAGCGGTTGATTTCTTTGAACATATTCCAAAAATCCATAAAAAACTACAAACCATCAAGGATGTGGGCTTGGGATATATTACTCTTGGACAACAAAGTACTACCTTGTCTGGAGGTGAGGCTCAGCGTATTAAATTGGCCACTGAATTGAGTAAACGTGATACGGGAAACACGTTTTATATTCTTGATGAACCCACTACCGGTTTGCATTTTGAAGACATACGGGTCCTGATGAATGTGTTGAACAAACTCGTTAACAAAGGCAACACCATTTTAATTATTGAACACAATATGGACGTCATCAAAACTGTGGACCATATTATTGATATTGGCTATGAAGGTGGCAAAGGTGGGGGCCAGGTAATTGTGGAAGGGACGCCAGAAGAAGTGGCCAAACACAAAACGAGCTATACGGCAAAATTCCTCAAAAAAGAGCTCGAAAGCTATCAAAACCAGTAGGATTCTCATCTGATTTTTAATTAGTTTTATGAAAAATGTTAAAGATTTATTCATAACAGCGCATAATTGCGTCAAAATCTTTAGTATATTAGTAAGATAACTTTAAAACTAACAATTATGAGAGGTATTCTTTGGCTTGTTGCCGTAATTTGTATTGTAGTGTGGCTTTTAGGATTTTTGGGTATTGTAGAGGGATTAGCTACTAACAATTTGATCCACATTCTATTGGTGATCGCCGTCATTGCTATTCTTTACAATATCATTGCCGGCCGTAAACCGCTCTAAACCAAATTTAGAATAGTTTCAAAAACATGACCTAACTAGAGGCAAATCCTACGATTTGTCTCTTTTTTTGTTTAAGTTATAAAGTGGTGACACTTTTAAAACAAAGTAAAGTGCGCGGTAACAGCAAATTTTACAAGGAAATATTTATATTGGAACTTTAGACCATCATTGGCATTTGGAAATTCATTTCAAACGGTTTTAATACCGATTGAATGGAACTTATTATGTTATTTTCCATTAAATTTGTCTGTTTTGGCGAGATGCGAGAAGGCAGAAGAATTACAAATGACACAGGCGATAGATAACAGATGACGGGAGGCAAATTAGACCTGCAGAATTGAAAAGGCTAAGGAGTACGTCACCGAAAACTTAGGACTGAGAACTGACAACTGAAAACTGACAACTGAAAACTGAAAACTAAGAATACAATCAATAAAAAATAGATCATACACATAATGAGATTAGAAAAACACAGTAAAGCTTGGAACGAAATAAAAACCAACGATTCTTGGGCCATTTTTAAAATTATGGGCGAGTTTGTCAATGGTTATGAGAAATTGAGTAAAATAGGACCTTGTGTTTCTATTTTTGGTTCAGCGCGTACCAAGCCAGATCATAAATACTATAAATTAGCAGAGGAAATAGCAAAAAAAATTGTGGAACATGGATACGGCGTCATTACTGGTGGTGGTCCTGGAATTATGGAAGCGGGAAATAAAGGCGCACATATTGCAGGCGGCACTTCGGTTGGATTGAACATTGATCTGCCTTTTGAACAACACGACAATCCGTATATAGACGCTGATAAAAGCTTGGATTTTGACTATTTTTTTGTGAGAAAGGTCATGTTCGTGAAGTACTCCCAAGGTTTTGTTGTGATGCCTGGGGGCTTTGGAACTTTAGACGAATTATTTGAAGCCATCACCCTCATCCAGACCAACAAAATTGAAGAATTCCCTATTATTTTAGTGGGAACGGAGTTTTGGCAAGGTCTTCTAGACTGGGTAAGATCTGCAGTTTTGGACTCTTTTAGTAATATTAGTGAGAAGGATTTAGATCTCGTCCATTTAGTAGATACACCTGATGAAGTATTGACTATTTTAGATAATTTTTATAAAGAATTTGAACTGAGTCCAAATTTCTAGCGAATGTAGTCACATCTATTTCTTAATCTTAATATCAACCTGAGTCCTTAATAAAATATATTATTGAGGATTCATTTGAGCAATATCATGGAGAAATACATCCTAAATTATGGACCACTACAACTTTCAAAGTTGGTTTTAAGTAGCATTAAACCTATAAACACTGATCTTTTGTTATATACCGCATCCTGATGTGTTGTTTTTTCTAACCAACTTACACGCCATCCTTTTATTACAAGATATTAAAACCTTTTAAAGTTGATCATACCCCATTGAAAAGACGTTTTCTTTTAAGTTTTATAGTGTTTTATTCGGCATTTATGTACGGTCAAAATAAGATTGACATTGATGCACGATTTAACATGCAACAAAAAAACGCAAAAATAACGCAAACACTTCGCTACCAAAATATCACAAATGATACGTTGGCTAAAATCTATCTCAACGACTGGAACAACAGTTTTTCCACAAAAAAAACACCTATAGCTAAAAGGTTTGCCGAAGAATATAGCACTAAATTCCACTTTGCGAAAAATGATATGCGTGGCTTTACAAACATCACTTCCTTAAAAGATAGCACAGGTCAAGAACTTAGTTACACAAGATTAAAACCACATCCGGATGTTTTAGAAGTAGAATTATCTGAACCTTTATTGCCAAATGCATTCTATCATATTGAACTGTCTTATAATTTACAATTCCCAGATGATACGTTTACCGATTATGGTGCAACTTCCAACAATGAACTCAATTTAAAATATTGGTACATTACCCCTGCTGTTTATGATGGACAATGGCAATATTACAGCAATAAAAACTTGAACGACCTTTATGTACCCAAAGCAGATATCCATCTGAAAGTAGAATTTCCAAAGAATTACGGTATTTATTCTGAGCTCACCATTCAAGATGTCAAACAAAATGATAGCACCCAGACGTTCTATTACTATGGAAAGGATCGTGTGGACAGCAAACTGTACATCAATAGATTCCCCAAATTCAACTTCGTACAAACAGATAACTTCACCATTATCACCAATTTGGAGGATGAAGGAATCATGCCGACTGATCGCGCCATCATCATCGATAAGATCACCCAGTTCATCACACAAAACCTAGGGAAATATCCTCATAATTATCTTTTGGTCACCGATATTGAATACAGTAAGGACCCACTTTATGGTTTAAACCAATTGCCAAAATTCCTTAATCCCTTTCCGGGAATTTTACAGTATGAACTCAAGCTTTTAAAAACGACCCTAAACAACTACCTTGATAATACGTTGCTCTTAAACCCTAGAGAAGACTATTGGCTCAAAGACGCGATCCAGATTTACTTTTTGATGAAATATGTTGAAGAAAACTACCCTGATCTTAAACTATTTGGGACTTTAGCAAATGTTTGGGGCCTTAGGTCTTTCCATGCCGCCGATGTTGATTTCAATGAACAGTACAATTTGTATTTCATGCAAATGGCACGTTCAAATCGAGATCAGGCTCTAACCTTACCCAAAGATCAATTGCTGAAATTCAATGCCAATATCGCAGGGAAATATAAAGCCGGCATCGGACTGAAATATTTAAATGATTTTGTCGATTCTGATATTGTTGAAAACACTATTTACGAATATCTCGAAAATTTCAGACTCAAACCGACAACGAGTGCCGATTTTGAAAACCTCTTAAAAAAGAATACGGACAAAGAGGTGGATTGGTTCTTTAACGATTATATCGGCACCAGAAAAAAAATTGATTTCAGGATTAAAAACGTTGTAAAATCTGAAGATTCAGTCACCTTTACCATTAAAAACAAACGAGAAAACAATGTTCCTGTATCTCTTTTCACCTTAAAAAATGACTCTGTCCTTTCAAAAACGTGGATTGAAAACATAAATGGAACCAAAACGTTGACCATCCCGCGCAATGATGCCACAAAATTAGTATTGAATTATGACAATACCATCCCTGAATACAATCTTAGGGACAATTGGAAATCATTAAAAGGTTGGTTTTTCAACAATAAACCCCTGCAATTCCGACTTTTTAAGGACATTGAAGACCCCAACTACAATCAGGTGTTTTTTATGCCCTTGGTGGAATACAACAATATTTATGACGGCTTCACTTTAGGTGCCAAGGTTTATAACAAAACCTTATTGATGAAAAACTTAAGTTATCAATTCACACCCAAATATGGCTTTAACTCAAACACCCTCACAGGGGGCGCCGTTGGTGTCTACACACAACATATTGAAGATCAAAATTTATTCCGTATTAATTATGGTTTGGGTGCCAGTTACGCCTCATTTGCGAAAGATGCCTTTGTAACAAAAATAAGCCCGAGCGTCTCTTTTTATTTTCGGGACAATGACAATTTCAGGTCGAATAAATCCAGTTATATAAATGTTAGGTATTTGGATATTTCAAGAAACGTTAAGGATAAATCGACAGTTGTAGTAAAAGACCCTGATTATAGTGTTTTCAATATACGATACATCAATGCCCACACTGATTTGATCGATTTCTCTAAATTTTACTATGACTTTCAGATTGCTAAAAAATTTGGTAAAATCGCCTTAAATTATGAATGGCGAAAATTGACCGAAAGCAATAGACAATTCAATTTCAGGTTTTTTGCAGGAACATTTCTCTATAACAATACCGATGAGAATTCAGACTACTTCAGCTTTGCGTTGGATAGACCGACAGATTATTTATTTGACTATAACTATTTAGGACGTTCGGAATCTTCAGGGATTTTCAGTCAACAGATCATCATTGCCGAAGGAGGTTTCAAATCTAAATTAGAAACCCCTTTTGCCAACCAATGGATGACCACCGCTAATATGAGCACCACAATATGGCGCTTTATTGAGGCTTATGGTGATATTGGATTGGTAAAAAACAAGTCAATCAATCCAAAATTCGTTTATGACTCCGGAATCAAACTGGATTTGGTCACCGATTATTTTGAGCTCTATTTCCCGATATATTCAAGTTTAGGCTGGGAAGTTGATGAACCCAACTACAGCCAGCGCATCCGAATTAAATTTACCGTAGACCCGGAGGTGCTGTTAGGGCTTTTTAGACGGAAGTGGTATTAGGAGAAATGAACTTGCCTGCCCGTCCGAAGCATTTTGTGAAGGTGGGAAGTCGAAATTAAAATTGAATGATTTGCCTGCAGCTAGTCTATTTCGTGACATAACTGGTACAAGGATATGAAAAACAAAAAAATATTCGTGTACCCGTCTGAATGTACGACAGGTTCGGGGCTAAAACATTTATAGAAACTAAAGTAGTTTCAATGAAAGTGAATGGTTTTTATCTTTAACTAGATAATAAAGTATTTTGAAGTTTAATCTTGAACTCCGAACTTTAAACTCTGTACTTATTAATATCGGTTATATATTTACCAACTGACCTTATCGTCAAAACTTATTGAAAATTCATAAGTTTGTGACATCAGCTAAATCCTAAGTTAAACTTGAATATAAAAATATCGAAACCAAATTCGAAATATCTGACAACAGACAACAGACAACACACAACAGACAACAGACAACAGACAACACCTCACAAATTATAGACCACAAATATTTAACAAACACACCAATGACTAAATCCATTTTCTTCAGCCTCCTTTTTTCTTTTCTTTTCATCAATCTTCACGCACAACAAAGTGAACTTTCAGTAGAAAAAATAATGCAAGATCCCAAATGGATGGGAACATTTCCTTCCAACGTCAAATGGGATCAAAATAGCACGGGCATTTATTTTAATTACAACAAAGATGCTGATCCTTCAGATTCTTTATATCGCGTGCGATTGGCAAATCCAAAAAAGATTGAAAAAGTAAGTTGGACGGAAGAAAAAGAAATTGATTTTGCAAAAGGCACCTATAATAAATCAAAAACTAAAAAGATTTATTCTAAGGCCAATACCTTGGTCATTTTGGATATCAAATCAGGAAAGGAAACGGAGTTGCTACAATTCCCTAAAAACATCGGCAGCCCAAATTTCTTGGCCAATGAAGACTGGATTGCTTTTGAAGCCGATAATAATGCCTATATCTATTCACAGGAAAGCGGCATCCTAAAAAAACTGACCCAAATACAATCGGGAGAAGAGTCCAAAAAGAAAGATCCAAAATCATCGGACAAAGCCACATATCTGGAAGCAGAAAATCTTAAATTATTAAGCGTCGTAAAAGAACGTGAAGATAAAAAAGAAACATCAAAAAACATAAAGGAAGCACGAAAGGAAAAAGAAACTTATACGTATTATACCGGCGATAACCAAGTGAACAATCTGCGCGTATCGCCAGATGCCAAATACGTGACTTTTATGCTATTCCAACGCGGAAAAAGTGATGCTACCATCGTACCAAATTATATTGATGCTTCTAGTTATACAAAAAACTTGAACACACGCTCCAAAGTTGGGGATGACGAAACCAAAGTGGAGTTGGCCATTTATAATATTGAAAAAGATACCGTTTACAAGGTTCAAACGAATAGTTTACCGGGAATTACAGATTTACCGGACTATGTCAAAGATTATCCTGATAAGGAATGGGAAGCAAAAGAGCGAGAAGTTATTACCTCACAAGCCTATTTTTCTGATAATGGCCAATACGCTATTGTTAACGTTCGCTCTAAAGACAACAAAGACCGTTGGATTGCCAAATTAGATTTATCAACTGGAGAGTTGTCCATTTTAGATAGACAACGTGACGAAGCGTGGATTGCCGGACCGGGCATAGGTTGGTCAATGGGCGGTGGCACCATGGGTTGGTTACCCGATAATAAACATATTTATTTTCAATCTGAAGCTACGGGCTATTCCCATTTATATCTTTTGGACGTCACCAATGGTAATAAAAAAGCTTTGACTTCTGGAGATTTTGAAGTTTTTGATCCCTTTATTTCCAACGACCAAAAAAATTGGTACTTAACCACCTCTGAAATTGGTCCAGGCGAAAGACATTTTTATAAAATGCCGTTAATGGGTGGTAAAATGGAGCAATTGACCTCTATGACAGGTAATAATGATGTGACACTTTCTCCAGATGAAAAACACCTGGCCATTTTACATTCTTACAGCAACCAACCTTGGGAACTTTACTATAAAAAGAATACGGCTAAGGCTGAAGCAGTTCAGTTGACTTCAGGACAATCCGATGTCTTTAAATCCTATAATTGGAGAGATCCACAGCTCATCACATTTAAAGCTCAAGATGGCGCACAAGTGCCTGCAAGACTATATGTACCTGAAGCATCAGTTAAGAATAATGCAGCCGTTATTTTCGTCCATGGCGCGGGCTATCTACAGAACGTCCATAAATGGTGGTCTTCTTACTTTAGAGAATATATGTTCCATAATTTGTTGACAGATTTAGGGTATACCGTTATTGATATTGATTACCGAGGAAGCGCCGGTTACGGAAGAGATTGGCGCACAGGGATTTACCGACATATGGGCGGAAAGGATCTTTCTGACCAAGTGGATGGTGCTCATTTTTTAGTGGAGAATTATGGCATTGATAAAGATAAGATCGGTATTTACGGCGGAAGTTACGGCGGATTCATCACCTTAATGGCATTGTTTAATGAAGCGGACACATTTACATCCGGTGCTGCATTACGATCAGTTACCGATTGGGCACACTATAATCATGGCTACACTTCAAATATTTTAAATGAACCATTTAATGACCCTATCGCTTATGAACGTTCCTCTCCTATTTATTTTGCCAAAGGTTTAAAGGGCAATTTGCTCATCGCCCATGGGATGGTGGATGTGAATGTACATTTTCAGGACGTGGTGAGATTATCACAGCGTTTAATTGAATTGGGCAAGGACAATTGGGAAATGGCTGTTTATCCTGCAGAAGATCACGGTTTTATTGAACCAAGCAGCTGGACGGATGAATATAAACGGATTTTGAAATTGTTTAATTCTACTCTAGTGGAAGATAAAAAAGATTAACAACTTAATTATCAGGTTTTGACATCCAGACTTTTAACGCCTGTAATAGTCCTATAGAAATATTAATAAGAGTGGTGAAATCGGATTTGAATTGCAAAACCTATCCATTTTGACTACTTTTGCAATATCTAAAAAGCACTTTATGCAAACGACGCCACAAACAACAAAAGACATTTCCTTCGAAGAATTTCAATCAGAAATCCTCAAAGACTATAAGATAGCGATGACTAGCAGGGAGTGTAGCCTGCTGGGCCGAAGAGAAGTTTTAACTGGAAAGGCGAAATTTGGAATTTTCGGCGACGGCAAGGAGGTCCCGCAATTAGCCTGGGCCAAAGTGTTTCAAAACGGCGATTTCCGTTCTGGATATTACCGTGACCAAACTTTTATGATGGCTATTGGTGCTTTAAACATCCAACAGTTTTTTGCCGGACTTTATGGCGATCCAAATATTGACCACGATCCCATGTCGGCAGGACGCCAAATGGGCGGCCATTTTGGCACCCATAGTTTGGATGAAAAAGGTGATTGGAAAAATTTGTTAGAACAAAAAAACTCAAGTGCCGACATCTCTCCTACTGCTGGACAAATGCCTCGTCTTTTGGGATTGGCGCAAGCTTCAAAAATATATAGAAATGTTAAAGGTATCCACAGCCCAAAATTTTCCAATAATGGCAATGAAGTGGCCTGGGGAACTATAGGAAACGCAAGTACCAGTGAAGGCTTGTTTTTTGAAACCATAAATGCTGCAGGTGTGTTGCAAGTGCCTATGGTAATCAGTGTATGGGATGACGAATATGGCATTTCAGTACATGCCAAACATCAAACTACAAAAGAAAGTATCTCTGAAATTTTAAAAGGGTTCCAACGTGACAATAAACACAAAGGTTATGAAATTTTAAAAGTCAAAGGTTGGGATTATGTAGCATTGGTAGAAACCTATCAACATGCCTCAAAAATAGCCAGAGAAGAACATGTGCCTGTTTTGATTCATGTTGTAGAATTGACCCAACCTCAAGGCCATTCCACTTCTGGTTCTCATGAGCGTTACAAGAGCAAAGAACGTTTAGATTGGGAAATGGAAAATGATTGTATCCGTAAAATGCGCGAATGGATCATTACCAGTAGTATTTCCACAGAACTGGAGTTGGATACCATTGACAAAAATATTAAGAAACAAGTTAGAGAAGGTAAAAAACTAGCTTGGGAAGCTTATCAGAATCCTATAAAAGAAGAGCAACAAGTAGCTATCCAGCTGATTACAAATTTAGCGAATTCAAGTATCAATAAGGTTTTTATAGAACGTGTAATCACTGAGCTGTCCAATGTATCAGATCCTATTAGAAAAGACATTGCGTCCGCTGTCCGACGGTCATTGCGTTATGTGATTTCTGAAAACTCCAATGAAAAACAAATTCTAAACGAATGGATTGATGCGTATTTAAAAAAAATTCAGCCCAAATACAGCTCACATTTATACAGTCAATCTAAAAAATCGGCACTATACATAAAAGAAGTCTTACCAACGTATGATACATCTGCAGAAGATGTGGATGGCAGATTGGTACTCCGTGATAATTTTGATGTACTATTTAAAAAATATCCACAAGTTTTGATATTTGGTGAAGATGCCGGAAAAATTGGTGATGTCAATCAAGGCTTGGAAGGTTTACAGGAAAAATATGGCGAGTTTAGGGTCGCTGACGTCGGTATCCGGGAGGCCACCATTATGGGTCAAGGCATTGGGATGGCGATGCGCGGATTACGCCCGATTGCTGAAATCCAATATTTAGATTATATCCTGTATGCGCTTCAAATTATGAGTGATGATCTGGCTACCTTACACTATAGAACCCAAGGCAAACAAAAAGCACCCGTAATTGTTAGGACAAGAGGCCATAGACTGGAAGGTATTTGGCATTCCGGATCGCAATTGGGCGGTGTTTTAAATTTGATAAGAGGGATGCACGTTTTAGTGCCGCGAAATATGACTAAAGCTGCAGGTTTTTACAATACACTTTTAGAATGTGATGAACCGGCATTGGTAGTAGAATGCTTAAATGGTTACCGACTTAAAGAGAAACTTCCCACCAATTTAGGAGAGTTCAAAACGCCTTTAGGAGTTGTGGAAACGCTTAAAACCGGTAGCGATATCACCTTAGTTTCCTATGGCTCAACTTTACGATTGGTCCAACAGGCAGCCAAAGAATTATTGGAGGTCGGGATAGATGCTGAAGTGATAGATGTACAATCCTTATTGCCTTTTGATTTGAATCATGATATTGTCAAAAGTGTCGCCAAAACCAACCGACTAATGGTGATCGATGAAGATGTTCCAGGTGGTGCCTCAGCCTATCTCCTCAACGCGATTTTGGGGGAACAAAACGCCTATCAATTTTTAGATAGCCAGCCAAAAACATTGACTGCTCGCGCACATAGACCTGCGTACGGAACAGACGGCGATTATTTTTCAAAACCTTCAATCGAAGATATTTTTGAAAGCGTGTATGACTTGATGCACGAAGGAAATCCTAATGATTATCCAAAGTTGAGATAATTTTTATAGCGTCTTGTTTTTTTGAAATTGAATTCTTTATTTTATTCCCACTTAATATCCTAATTTAATAACCTTTGTAAATGAAAAATAAATTTAATGATTTGGCGCTTGCTATTTTAAGAGTAGGCTTCTCAGGAATGCTATTGACCCATGGCATTCCTAAAATTAATATTCTACTTGAAAATCCCGGTGGTTTTTCTGATCCTTTAGGCGTAGGCAATACGGTATCGCTCATTTTAGCTCTTATAGGAGAAGTTGTAGCGCCAATTTTTATTATTCTGGGTTTTAAAACCAGAATTGCGGCTATTCCGACCATTGGTACGATGGGCGTTGCCGCTTTTATTGTACATGCCCAAGACAGTTTTGGAACTAAAGAAAAAGCATTGTTATATCTGATTGGATTTATCGTTATCGCATTGCTTGGGGCTGGAAAATATTCAGTTGACAAAAAATAATAATTTTAAATGAAAGCAGTTTCGGTTGTTACCATAAAGAAAGAATTAAAACATCGTTCTTCAGAAGAATTGCTGGAACTTTGTTTGCGTCTTTCAAAATTCAAAAAGGAAAACAAGGAGCTGCTTACCTATTTATTATTTGAATCGCATGACGAAGCGGGATATATCGAAAGCGTAAAAGCTGAAATTGATGAACAATTTAAAACCATCAACACCAACAGTTATTTTTATATTAAGAAAAGTGTTCGAAAAATTCTGAGAAACATTAAAAAATATGCCAGGTACTCCCTAAAAAAAGAAACTGAAGTGGAATTATTGATTCACTTTTGCACAGTTCTTAAAGACTTCGAGCCTTCCATATTTAAAAACGTCACCCTCAACAATATATATGACCGTCAGATTGTAGCCATAAAGAAAATAGTTAGCAACCTGCATGAAGACTTACAGTATGATTATAATTTGTTATTGGAGGAATTGGAAGAGTTCAGGGACAATTCAAAAGTGTTCAAACTCTAAACAATTTCTTAAATAAGTCGGATATTCTTCCAGTGGAGCATTAAAGAAATATTCCACCTTCATTAAATTAATTAACTCCATGTATATAAAAATTTTAGTCGTAGTGGTTCTTCTTGTCCAAGTCCCGAATATTGGTTTTTCCCAGACAAAGGCCACCGTAAATACGAATGCTGCACACGTCATTTCAAAACAAAAGTCAGGACAGGATCAAATTAATTATGTCGATTCCACTTACGGCTACAGCGTGATAATACCAAAATGGTGGGATATTAAAGAAACACCAAGTCCTAATTTTTTTGGCGGTACATTTCCTATAATCGAGAAATCAGAAAGTGCCCTTTTATTTAAGTCCTTCGAAAAGGAAAAATTTAAAACCCTCCAAAACTTTGAAAATTGGGTCATAGTTGGGTACCGATCTGGAGACACTCCAAAATGGTCAAATGACCATAAAATCCTATTTAAAAAAGACCTTCCTGAATTCAAAAGCATTGGTAAAGCGTACAAGGTCCAACTAAAGTCAGAGGATACCTTTTACAACTCCTGCTACATCATTGTTGAAACTTCCAAAGCGTTTTTATGGATTGATTTAACAGCAACTCGGGAAACTTATGATGCCAATTTTAAAAAACTTGAAAAAATAATGGCACAATTTAATTCATTTTAAACCTCATAAAAAAACGTCAAACATAATTTTCAATGTCTGACGTTTTTCATTTTAACTAAGAATTGCTTCCAATTAATTATTCCTTAGTGCATGGATCAATTCTTCTTTATCCATTTTACTTCGACCTTTAATGCCAATATCTTTGGCTTTTTCATAAAGCGCACTTCGCGTGCGGTCTTCATAACGTTCGGCCTTTCCTCCCTTTTTACCAGGATCCTTGGTATTGGCTATTCTGGCCGCTTTTTGTTTGCTGTAACCTTCATCTCTTAAGGCTTCATAGCGCGCATCATTTTTTATACTTGGACCATGCTCTTTTTGTTTCTCCATAATTCGTTTATTTTGAGTTTTCAAGCACTTCACTTATGCCTCTACATATTATGCCACTTGTTCTTTATGCTTTCCTTCATGAATTTCTTCAACTAATTTTGAGTTAAAGGCAGGTAAATCTTTAGGAGTTCTACTGGTTACCAACCCTTGGTCAACGACAACTTCTTCATCCACCCAATTGGCGCCGGCATTGATCATATCGGTTTTGATGGAGCTATAAGAGGTGATTTTCCGACCTTTCAACACATCAGCTTCTGCCAATAACCAAGGTCCGTGACAAATGGCGCCTACTGGTTTATGATTTTCGAAAAATGACTTTATAAAAGATACCGCTTTAGAATTTTTTCTTAAAGTGTCAGGATTGATCAGACCGCCTGGTAGCATCAAAGCACTATAATCTGTTTGGCTCACTTCGTCCAAAGTTTTATCAACCGTATAATCTGAACCCCAATTGCCATCCGTCCAAGATTTTATTGTTCCTGATTTTTCTGAAACAATATGGACTTCAGCCCCCGCTTTTTCCAACGCGGCTTTTGGATCTCTCAATTCACTTTCTTCAAATCCGTTGGTCGCTAAAATTGCGACTCTCTTATTTTTTAGGTTTTTCATAATTTTTATGTTTTTAAAATTACTATTCGACATGTTATAACTTAACAAAAAAATAGCGTACATAAAAATCACAGCGAGGCTTTAACCTAAGCTTAGCACAAGATGTTAACGTTTCATAAAATAGGAAATCAAATTGAAGTCGAAATTTAAATTAAAGTTGAAGTTAAATAACAAACTATCTTAAATAGACTCTACTAAAAAAAATATAGTGCTCATCCTCTAAGGAAATACCAGAATTTGAAAGTTGGAATTTGAAAGTTTTAATTAGTTCATAATCCGCACCAAAAGCTCTTTTAACAAATCGCCTTGAGGCACGGAATTAGAGCCAACACCTTTACTCTTTACGTCAAATTCACGTAAAGTAGCAATGATACTGCTCACTTTTCTCATCGGAAAATTTCTTGAGGCCGTAATATATTCGTTCACAAAATAAGGGTTGATTTTTAATGCAGAAGCGACATTTCTAGGCGATTTATCATTCATTCCATGTAAGTACAGCAATTGTGAAAAGAAATTAAATAACAAAGAAACCGTAACCACCATGGGATTGTCTTTAGGATTTTCGGCAAAGTAAATTACGATCTGATGGGCCTTTTTAAGATCGCCCTCCCCAATCGCCTTTCGCAATTCAAAGTTGTTAAAATCTTTGCTGATTCCAATGTTCTCTTCTATATGTTCTGGGGATATTTGCGTACCCTTTGGTAATACAATCTGTAGTTTATCCAACTCATTATTGATCTTACTCAAATCCGTGCCTAAAAACTCCACCAACATTTGCGACGCTTTTGGGGCAATGGTATAGTCTTTAGGAGCCAACACCCGTCTAATCCAATCGGCAACCTGGTTTTCATAAAGTTTTTTGCTTTCATAAACCACTCCCATTTTATTGATGGTTTTGTAAAGTGATTTCCGCTTGTCAATCGTCTTGTACTTATAGTTCATCACCAAGATGGTGGAAGGCTGAGGGGTCTTAGCATAGTCAACTAACTTTTCAATAGTTCGTGATAAATCTTGAGCTTCCTTAACAATGATTACCTGATATTCCGCCATCATTGGAAACCGCTTGGCATTTCCTACGATATCATCTATGGACACATCACGTCCATAAAGCACCATCTGGTTGAAACCGCGCTCTTCCTCGGTAAGAACATTATCTTGAATAAAATCTGAAATCTTATCGATATAATAGGGCTCTTCGCCCATTAAGAAATAAATGGGCTTCAACTTTCTACTCTTAATATCGGCAGCTATCTGTTTAACTTCGTCCAAACTTTATAAATTTTGAAATTCTCATGTACCAAATTCCATTTTTACCTTGGGGAATTTGGTATTTGGTTATTGAAGATTAACTTTGGCCATGTCTAAATTAGAAGTCTTGCAACCACTTAATTTTCCAAAGTTTTCGTTCCGATTCAAAAATAGCGAAAATAAAGTATCTATTTTCGACGTTGTTCGCAAAAGATTTATGATTTTACAACCTGAGGAATGGGTGCGTCAACATTGTGTGCACTACTTAATGACTGAAAAAAAATACCCACATTCATTAATAAATGTGGAAAAGGAATTGACCATCAACAATCTAAAAAAACGCTATGATATTGTGGTGTTCAACACGCAAGGTGAGGTCCATCTGATTGTGGAATGTAAAGCCCCACAAGTTGAAATTGACCAAAGTACATTTGATCAAATTGCGCGTTACAACCTTACGTTGAAGGCAAAATATTTGATGGTCACCAATGGGTTGCAACATTATTACTGTCAGATGGATTTTCAGGCCGAGAGCTATGTGTTTTTAAGGGATATTCCAGAATATGAAAGGGATTAATGGTTCAGAGGTCTAGGGTTCTGTAGGTGAAAATTAAAAATTATTATTCGTGGCTAAAAAAGAAATAGCAGTAATTATATTAAATTGGAATGGCAAGGCCTTGTTGGAGAAATTTCTTCCCTCAGTCCTTAAGTATTCTGAAAATGCCGCTATTTACGTGGCCGATAATGCCTCCACGGATGATTCCGTCAGTTTCTTAAAAACGAATTACCCCTCGGTAAAAATCATAAAAAACAAAGAAAACGGTGGGTATGCCAAAGGTTATAATGACGCGCTAAAACAGGTTGATGAAGAGGTTTTCTGTCTTCTCAATAGTGACATTGAGGTCACTAAAGATTGGTTACAACCTATAAGCGCCCTCTTTGGTTCTGAACCAAAGACTGCCATAATTCAGCCAAAAATACTCGATTATAAAAACAAAGCCTATTTTGAATACGCTGGAGCTGGCGGCGGGTTTATTGACAAATTTGGATATCCTTATTGTAGAGGACGGATTTTTGATACGATCGAAAAAGACCTTGGTCAATATAATGACACCATCCCAATTTTTTGGGCTTCGGGCGCTTGCTTTTTTATTAGGAAATCTGTTTTCGAAAAATTAAATGGTTTTGATGAATCTTTCTTTGCTCATATGGAGGAAATAGATCTTTGTTGGCGCGCCCATAATGTTGGATATACCACCAAATATGTTGGCACTTCATCGGTATACCATGTTGGTGGTGCTACCTTAGACACTAACAATCCGAAAAAAACCTATCTCAATTTCAGAAACAGTTTATTCACCTTGACAAAAAATGCTCCTAAAAACATTTTCTTTTTAATCTTTGTTCGGCTTGTTTTGGATGGATTGGCAAGTTTTAAGTTTTTAATAGAATTTAAATTTGCCCACATTCTGGCGGTTTTAAAAGCCCATGCTAATTTTTACTGGCGCCTTCCACAATTTCTAAAAAAACGTCAACTTTTGCAACTTCAAATAAGTACCTTCAAACCATGTAATTACTACCAAATCAATTCAATTGTATGGCTTTATTTTGGGAAAAATCAAAAGAAACTTTAAGTAAGAATTAAAGTGTTAAAATTCTTGTTAATTCTTCGCTTTAGTAGCATTTTTTATATAATTTTGCCTTATTAAATTTCTAATTATTTAATCACTACCATTATGAAAAAAATCATGTTATTAAGTGTGTTTTCATTGTTGGTTTTAAGTTCATGTGTATCTAAAAAAGAATATGCAGCACTTGAAGCCAAACAAAAAGAAACACAAGATTTATTAAATACCGCAACTGTAAAGCTAAACAGCTGTATCTCTGAAAGAGCTGCTGCACAAGCACGCGTTGAAGGCCTACAAGAACAATTGGCTGATATGCGCAGAACAAACCAGGATTTGATTGACACCAAAGGAAACTTAACTACCTTAACTAAAAAAGGCGCTGAGAATCTTGAAAGATCTCTTGAGAGCCTAAAAGAAAAAGATCTTAAGATTACCCGTTTGCAAGATGCATTAACCAAAAAAGACAGTGTAACTCTTGCAATTGTAACAAGTTTGAAAAAAGATGTTGGTCTTAGCGATCCAGACATTCAAATTAATGTGGAAAAAGGTGTGGTTTATATCTCAATTGCGGATAAATTATTATTCCAAAGTGGAAGCTACAACGTTACTTCTAGAGCTAAGACTATCTTAAGCAAAGTAGCAACTGTAGTTAACGGAAAGCCTGATTTTGAATGTATGGTTGAAGGTCATACCGATAGCGTACCTTACAATAGAGGTGGCGTATTAGTTGACAACTGGGATTTAAGTGTAAAACGTGCAACTTCAATTGTTAGAGTATTAGAAGAATTAGGTGTCAACCCTAAACAACTAATTGCTTCTGGACGTAGTGAGTATGTGCCTTTAGTACCTAACGATACGGCTGAGAACAGATCAATTAACAGACGTACACGAATTTTAGTACTTCCTAAGATTGACCAGTTCTACGATATGGTTGAAAAAGAAATGAAAAACATGATTGCTCAAGACAAAAAGAACTAAACAATCAGTTTAAAATATTTAAAAAGCTCAACTTGAAGGTTGAGCTTTTTTTATTCCTTCGCAGTCAGAAATCTCTTTTTAATCTGCACAATACTTCCACAAGTTAGACAATGTTCAAGTGGCAGCTATCCAAACTGCTTGATTAATTGCATTAATATGCCTTTCATCAATTAGACAGACTTTGGCTATTTTAATAAAGGCGAGTGAAAACTTGTCTAAAAGATCTCCAAACTTCCCTTACCTTCTCTTATTATGACAGGCTCCTCTTCGGATAGATCAATAATTGTAGAAGCGAGATTATCACCATATCCTCCATCAATTACCAAATCGACCAGGTTACCCCATTTTTCTAAAATTAATTCAGGATCTGTGGTGTATTCAATTATTTCATCTTCATCTCTAATTGAGGTGGAAATTATTGGTCGCCCTAGTTGTCTTACAATTTCTAAAGCAATATTATTATTGGGGACCCTGATTCCAACTGTCTTTTTCTTTTTAAAAGGATGCGGAAGCGTTTTAGCACCCGGAAGAATGAACGTGTAGGGACCAGGCAGTGCGCGCTTTAATATTTTAAACGTGGTCGTGTCTATTTGCTTGACATAGTCACTTAGGTTGCTCAAATCATGACAGATAAAGGAAAAATTAGCTTTGTCCAATTTCACCCCCTTAATTTGTGCCACACGCTCCAATGCCTTGATATTGTTAATATCGCAGCCTAAACCGTAAACAGTATCCGTAGGATAAATAATCAATCCACCATTTTTAAGGACCTTAATGACCTTTTTAATTTCTTTAGCGTTGGGGTTCTCTTCGTATATTCTTATGAATTCAGCCATAATATGTGTATTGTAATTGCGTTTATAAAGTAATTAATAATTTCTTCATGAAGGGCATAAAACCAATTTACTCTTTGTTGCCCTGCTTCCATATCATTTCCTTTTAGCAAAGAAAATACTTATGAACGGGATCAAGGTCTATAGATCCAAATATACGGGTTTTAATGAATTTCTATGGTAGTGGGGTTTCTACCAAATTTTTGGAAGATGTCAGTTCGTAGCATCCGGCGACTGCTATTGCACCTACAACCATTCTATTTTTTGGTGGAATAGATCCTTCAATGCCAACAACATGAAGGTTTACCATGAGATCGCGGCTAAGACAATTGGGACTTAACCACGACTTTAAACGCTATGAAATGCAGGTCATGGGTGGATAGGAATTGAACTATTGGGCACTTGATCAAAATTAAGAGTGTTTACTCAAACGCATATGAAGCAAAAATCTAATAAGATTCTTATCCTAATACATCCAATTTCGCAAAACGTAACAATAATTTTTTAACACCGCCATGCTCAAAATTGATTTCGGCCTTGGTATCTGCACCAACGCCTTCAATTTTTAAGACTTCACCTTTACCAAAACGCATGTGTTCTACCACATTGCCTACCGTCAACTTGCCGTCAAACAAATTAACATCAGGACTTCCGGTAGACTTCCCGATTGGCTTCAGTTTTGCCGGTGGAATAAATTTAGGTGGTTTTTCTTCAGATTTTCGTTTGGCTGGTTTTTTGAATCGGATCATATTGGGCTCCACATCACCAAAAATATCCGCAGACAACATCGGATTAAAGCGTCGATCGTCAATTGGCGTCATGATTTCCAAGAAACTTTCGTCAATTTCCTCAATAAAGCGGCTTGGCTCAGCATCTATTAATTTTCCCCAACGGTAACGTGACATGGTATAGGTAAGATACGCTTGCTTTTCCGCCCTGGTCAAAGCCACGTAAAATAAACGTCGCTCTTCCTCCAACTCACTGCGGGTGTTCATACTCATTCCACTTGGGAATAAATCCTCCTCCATGCCCACAATATAAACATACGGGAACTCCAAACCTTTGGCTAAGTGAATGGTCATTAAGGCCACATGATCTGCATCGCCTTTATCGGCATCCAAATCGGTGGCCAAGGCTACATCTTCCAAGAATTCTGTTAAGGCACCTGTGGCATCTGCCAATTCCTCTTGTCCTTCAACAAAATCCTTAATCCCATTAAGCAATTCTTCAATATTTTCCATTTTGGCAATCCCTTCCGGCGTGCCATCATCCTTGAATTCCTTGATCAATCCAGTCACTTTGGTCACGTGATCTGCCAGCTCAAAAGCATTCGCTGTTTGATTCATCACCTGAAAACTTTCGATCATGGTGACAAAATTCTTAAGTTTATTTTTAGTGCCGGAATTAATATTGATGTCAACTTTATCAATATGTTGCATCACCTCAAAAATTGAGCGGTTAAAGCCATTTGCAGCCACCACCAATCGATCAATAGTAGTCTGCCCTATCCCGCGGCCTGGAAAATTGATAACGCGTTTTAACGCCTCTTCATCGGCTGGATTGATGATCAATCGTAAATAGGACAAGACATCCTTAATCTCTTTTCGCTGATAGAAAGATAGGCCGCCATAAATTCGATAAGGAATACCGCGTTTTCTCAGCGCATCCTCCATGGCACGGGATTGTGCATTGGTGCGATATAAAATGGCAAAATCACTATTCATCAATTGATGTTCCATTTTGTTTTCAAAGATGGAACTGGCCACAAAGCGGCCTTCGTCACCGTCCGTCATCAACCGGTTGACTTTTATCTTGGGCCCTTCATCATTGGCCGTCCATACCACTTTTTCAAGTTTGGTCTGGTTCTTTTCGATGATGGAATTGGCAGCGTTGACAATATTCTTGGTTGAGCGGTAGTTTTGCTCCAATCGGAACATTTTCACATCGTCATAATCCTTCTGGAAATTTAGAATATTATTGATGTTGGCACCCCTAAAGGCATAAATACTTTGAGCATCATCTCCAACAACGCAAATATTTTGAAATCGATCAGACAACGCCCTAACAATCAAATATTGGGAATGGTTGGTATCCTGATACTCGTCTACCAATATATAACGGAACCGGTTTTGATATTTGGCCAACACATCCGGGAAACGTGTGAGCAATTCATTGGTTTTCAATAGCAGATCATCAAAATCCATAGCGCCCGCCTTAAAACAACGATCGACATAATTTTTATAGATATCTCCCAACCTCGGCCGTTTGGCCATGGTATCGGCCTCAATGAGCTCTGGATTCTGGAAATAAGCTTTCACCGTAATCAAACTATTTTTATAGGATGAAATCCTTGAACTGATCTGTTTCGTTTTATAAATATCTTTATCAAGTCCCATTTCTTTTATAATGGCACCTATCAAGCGTTGCGAATCCTGTGCGTCATAAATGGTAAAATTGCTCGGATAGCCCAATTTATCGGCTTCAATCCGAAGAATTTTCGCAAAAACGGAGTGAAACGTTCCCATCCAAAGATTTTTTGCTTCACTGCTCCCAACAATATCGGCAATCCTGCCCTTCATTTCACGAGCAGCCTTATTGGTGAACGTCAACGACAAAATATTAAAAGGGTCAACCCCCAAACTCATTAAGTAAGCAATCCTATACGTCAACACACGAGTTTTACCAGAACCAGCACCCGCAATCACAATCATGGGACCATCTTTTTGCAGTGTTGGTGCTAACTGCGCTTCATTTAACTGACTTAAATACTTTTCCAAATCTCTTTCAATTATTAATCCGTGAAATTAACCAAAGCTTCTGTTTTTAGAGAACGTTTTTATCAATAATTATAAACAATTGCAATTGTATTCCATCTTTAAAAGAAAAAGAATATCTTTAGAATGATTACAAAAAAAACATCCCATGAACTATTCACTCCTCTTCATTTGTCTCTTCGGAAGCACGCTGTTAAATGCCCAAACTGATTTAGAAGCCGATTTTAACGCTATAGAATCTAAAGTAATTGAATGGCGACGACATTTTCACGAGCACCCCGAACTGAGCAATCGGGAATTTAAGACAGCAGAGAAAATTGCTGAGCATTTAAAATCTTTGGGCCTTGAAGTTCAAACTGGTGTTGCACAAACTGGAGTTGTGGGAATTTTAAAAGGAAACAATCCAGGCAAAGTTGTGGCCTTGAGAGCGGATATTGATGCCCTTCCCGTCACGGAGCGTAATAACTTGCCGTTTAGGTCGAAGGTTGAAACAGAATTTATGGGCACCAAAACCGGGGTGATGCATGCCTGCGGACATGATACCCATACAGCTATTTTAATGGGCGTTGCCGAGGTTTTATCCCAACATAAAGACAAAATCAAGGGTACCGTGAAATTCATTTTTCAACCCGCGGAAGAAGGTCCGCCTCCCGGAGAAGAAGGTGGCGCCAAACTCATGATAAAAGAAGGCGTTCTGGAAAACCCAAAAGTAGATGCGATTTTTGGCCTGCATATCAATTCGGCAACGCCTGTAGGTACAATCAAATACAAATCTGGTGGTATTATGGCTGCTGTGGAGCGGTTTGTAGTTAAGGTCAAGGGCAAACAAAGTCATGGCTCCCAGCCTTGGCTTGGTGTTGACCCTATTTTGATTTCAGCAAAAATTATTGACGGTTTTCAGTCCATTGTCAGCAGAGAGCTCGATTTGACCAAGGAAGCCGCCGTGATTACCGTAGGGAAAATCACCAGTGGCGTTCGTTTCAATATAATTCCTGAAAGCGCTGAACTTATCGGAACCGTTCGCTCCTTGGATCCTGATATGAAAGCAAAAATCATTAAACGCATGACTGAAATGACCGAAACCATCGCCAAGGCCTATGGTGGCGAAGCGACTATCGCATTTGAAAACTTTACGTCCATAACTTACAACGATCTGGATTTAACCGCTACAATGTTGCCAACGCTTCAAAAAGTTGCAGGAAGCGATCAAGTTCTTATTACCAAAGCCGTCACCGGTGGAGAAGATTTTTCGTTTTTTCAAGAAGCCGTCCCTGGGCTGTTTTTTTTCCTGGGTGGAATGACTCCAGGTAACACGGAAGCTTTTCCACATCATACGCCAGATTTTGTCATTGACGAAAGCGGAATGTTATTGGGTGTTAAGACACTGACACAGTTGGCAATTGACTATTTGGAGCTGGATTAAAATTGGAGTTTCTGGTTTCCCGCCTCCTCAAAAGCTTCGGACGGGCAGGCTTGTTTCTTGTTTCTTGTTTCTAGTAGATATTAAAATTCAATAATTTAACCCCTTAAATAATAACTATTTCAGATCTCTAAAATGAGATATAGACTACTCCTAATCAACTTTTGATTTAACATCTTTCGCCATTATCAAAAAATCGGAATGCCGCTACTTCTTTTTCCCGTCCCCCGTCAATACACTTGCCAATCCTGCCTTGATGCTAATCCAGAGGAAATTAAAGATTGATTTGGTATGATCGCGCTCAATTCCCTCTTTATTCCCTTCTCTAAACCCATCAACTGCCCGATCGCTATTTTTTGCAATAAACAAATTCGCTATGGCGGATAGGACCTTTTTTTTCTTTTCGCCTTCACCATCCAAAATTTCCACTTTAAAATCTTCATAATTCACTCGCATATCCACCCTGGAGGTGTTGGCATCTCCTGATACCGTGGCATAGGTTTTTAAAAGCTCGCCTACCAGTTTCACCTTTAGATTGGGTTGTGAGAAGGGATTCAAATCTGCCGCGGGAAGTTTTCCAATATCCACTCTAAATACAAACGCATCATTGACGTTGTTAACATCAAATTCCCATTTCACCTTTAACGGCGTTCTCGCCATAAATACAGCATCAATATCTAAGGTGGTTTTTTCTGATTGGTCATAAGTATTACTGATATTTTTTATGTCGACATTCATTTTTGTAAATGAAAGTTCCCCTGCGCCCATATCGGCATTCACTTTTTCAGAGTATACAATAGTTCCATTTTTAAGAAAAACACCACTTAAAGTCAAATCAAACTTAAGCTCTCTTAACATCCTACTGTACAAAATTTTACGAGTAAGATCATCAGCAACCAACTTGTTTCTATAAATATACATTTCTGGATTCTCAAAAGTAATTTTTGGGCTCTTAAAATAAAAAACAGAATCCTTTTCATACCCGAATTTCTGATCCTCCAAAACCAATGAAGCTATGGACACATCAAAATGATCGCGCTCAATAGGGATCATTCTATCATATTGTGCTTTGGAGTATTTGGTATACATTTTCATTTGGTTAAAAACCGCCTTGTCCTGAGTGATATTAGCCGAAGCAATTTTAAGATTTTCATAATCGCCCATACTATAGAATAAGTTGTTGTAGGAAAGATTATAATCCGTGTAATTAAAAGGAATACGATTTTTGACGGAAGCCGCGTCTATACTGATGTCCATTACATTTGCCGTCAATTCTTCCGTATAAAATACTAGAGAGTCCGTTTCAATATCCTTAATACTTATTTCTGCATTCTGGATATTAAATCTACCTACCTTAATCTTTCCTTTCCATTTATCTCGGGAAGAATCCTGATCTTCATTTTTGGGAATGGCGCTATTGTGGTTATACAGCAACTTAGGACTTCTCATCTGCACGCTTTCCACATGAATCTGATCGTTAAGGAGATAGCTCCAAAGCCCAAAGCCACTAACCAATATGGTATCGAGCTCAACCTGGACCTTGCTTTTTGAAGCATGAACTCCCTTATCCACAACTTTAGGATTGACAATTATGACATCTCCTCGCCATATGCTGACATCTAAAGAGCCATAATTCATACTCAGGTTTTCTGGAAGTTCTGTTTTAAGAAAATTTTCTAGTTTTGAGGACACAATAGCAGTTGCCACAAAATAGCCTACAACAGCAAGGACTACCACAGAAAACACTAGAATCAAAGTAATTTTTACAGGTTTGGTCATAGTTTAAAGATATACTTTTATAGACAACTGTTTTGAAAATTTAAATTTAAAAATTAAAATTACACGTAGCCTAAACTCGTTACATCCTTAAATAATCGTTTTTTTAATTTCTTTGCGAAATTTAAATAAAAACATCTTATGTTTGATAAAACTTAACAGCCCATTATGGAATTAGTACCAAAACTAGTTGACGCCTTACTCTATGCCATCCCAGCTTTAATCACTGGACTGATAGCCTATTATTTTTTTAAGGAACACACCAAAAACGAGGATGGCAGAAGACGTTTTCTACTTCAAAAAGATATGCAAGTCAAAGCCATGCCCTTACGCCTGCAAGCCTATGAACGCATGGTACTTTTCCTAGAGCGCATCACCCCTTCCAAACTAATGATTAGGGTCAAGCCAACATCTTCTGATAAAGATAGTTACGAAAGCTTACTTATAGCGAACATTGAACAGGAATTTGAGCATAATCTATCGCAACAAATTTACATTACGGACGAATGTTGGAACATTATATGCGCTGCAAAAAATGCCACGATCCAACTCATCAGAAAAGCTAGCCTTTTAGAAAAAACGGATTCTGCCAACAAATTACGAGAAGTTGTTTTAACTGAAATGATGGAGAAACGCGCACCTAGTGATGCAGCACTTTCCTATATCAAACAGGAAGTAAGTGAAATGTGGTAAATTGCGGTTAACTACTCCGTTTTCTCAGGTTCTACCGGACTTGTTTCTTGATTTTTGTATTTTGCAAATTCAAATCCACTTTGCCACCATAACGTCATTTTATCCTTGTTGAAAACCAACGAATTAGTAGTCAAAACGGTTGGCGTATAGTAAAAATTAATAATCGCATTTTGGTTGTTGGCCACAAACTTTCCAATTCGGATGTTTTGAAATTCGATTCTATCCAACATAAACGCAAACATATTGGTCAACAATGAAAACGCATTTAGCGAGGGCATTCTATTATACTGTGTAACTTCCGTCTGCAAAACAACCGCATCCACTACAGTTGCACCACGCCTGATAGCTTCCTCTATAGGCACCATCGAGCCTAAACCACCATCAGCATATTCACAACCTTCCCTTTTTGCTAACGACATAAAAGGGGTGTAGTTGCATGAGATCCAAACCCAATCCATAAATTCTTCGTAATCAAAATCTTTAACAGACTTGTACTCTACCTGATTAAGTGACAGATTTGAAACTGTCACCACCACATCAGCTTTCAAGGCTTTTAAGGCATTAAACCCCTCTTCAGTAACGTGAGATTGGATAAGTTTTTTTAAATTATGGCTTTCACCAAAGGTTTTACTTCCACTTAAAAGATTTCGTAACACATTGAAATGATTGATACTAATGGTCTCAATGCCATTTCTTTTTTTGATGTTAAAAGGACATACATTAAAAATATCACTTTGAGTGACACTGGTATAAATTTCCTTAATTTCTTCCACCTTATTTAACGCTAAGTGAGACACCAACAAGCTACCCGTAGAAGTTCCAATAAATAGGTCGTAATTAAGTCTCTTGTTTTCAATAAGATACTGTGCCACCCCTCCCGCAAACGCACCTTTACTTCCTCCTCCTGATATGACTAATGCTCTCATTTGTTGTGTGTTATTTTTAGTTTCTCGCTTCTAGTTTCTAGTTTCTTGTTTGATGCATTTCAAGTTCAAGTTCAACTTCAACTTCCCCTCTCCGCTTTGCTATGGGACAGGCTAGTTTCTAGTTTAAAAATTATTCAATAGCTATATCTTTATTCCTATCTCTCCATTTCATCAAGAACCCGCTTATACATCTCTATATCCTGCAGTTCCACTAACATTTTTTTTGCAAACTGCTGAAACCTCCAATTGTGATGAGACTTTGCTTCGATTAAATTAGCCAAGGATATTCTATCGAACCCATTGATCAATTTTAAATAATTAAACGCATTCATCCGCAAATCAAAACTAAACCTTGAATCGGTATAACTTCTTAATTCTTCAAAAATTTCTTGTTTTTTATCTGGTTGATATTCAACTGTATTTAAATGTAAGGCCAGCCAAAGCAATTTCACATTATAATCGTTAAATCCATAAATAGTTTTGGTTTGATGCAGGTATTTAGCGCGATCACTTTGGAAATTCACCCACAAATTATACAAAGCATTCTCAATCGTCACATAGGACGCATCGTTTAAAAGCGATTCATACTGTGTTTTAAATTCTATTGGAATAGTAGCCATCTTTTGAGCAATGGCTTGTCGTACCTCAAGATTGTTATTGAAATCCTCCAGCTCTACCTCGTAACCAGGTTGCGAAAGAATCTTGATTTTTGCCTTATCAGAAATATCTGAAACCAAATAATCGTCACATTTGGAGGGATAGGTTTCACAACTCACATCCATATACTTTTGAATAAACTCCGATTTCTTCAAACTCTGAACCATCAAATCTTGTGGCAACACACGGTCTTCCAACCATATTTTCACAAATTCCGATAAATCCTGACTACTTATCGTTTCCATTTCCTGAATAAAATCAGACGTTTCAACATTTTTGTATTGATGTTTTAGCAGATAATTTTTTACCGCCAATGTAAAGGCTTCTTCCCCAACCTGCTCCCGCAACACATGCAAGGCCCAGCAACCTTTTTGATAAAAGGTTAAGCTACTGGATTTTGGATCAAGCAAAGACGTGGAATCTCCTGCATTTTCCTGCGCTAAGAGCTGCTGTGCGTATTCATGTAAACGCCAATAGTAATAGTTATCGCCAAACACATCACGCTCTGCCAAGAGCGCGTAATAGGTCGCAAATCCTTCCTGTAGCCAATGATGCTCACTACTTGTAGCTGTCACCAAATTGCCAAACCATTGATGGGCCAGTTCGTGGGCATTGACGTTAACATAATTCTTGTCGTTAAATCCAATGGCATCCACTATCAAGGCATCTGAAAATATGGTCAAGGTTGTGTTTTCCATCCCGGAATATAAAAAATCCTTGACCGGAACCTGTTTATAGACCTCCCAAGGATATGGCACACCAATCTCTTCCTCCAGAAAATCAAATAGCTGTTTGCTATAGCGATAAGTCGACTCTACTTTGGCTGAATCTTCTGGATAATAGTAATATTCTAAGGGAACGCCACTTTTTGAAGTTTCCGTTCTTTTATTGTAATTGCCAATGGCAAGCGCTACAAGATAACTGCTCATGGGCTTACTCATATCAAAATGCCAGGTTGTTCTATTTTCCGTGATGGCTTCTTTTGCAACAAGTTCACCGTTAGCCAAAACCTCATAACCTTTCTGGAAAGAAATAGATAAATCAAATTCAATCTTATCATTTGTATCATCAATACTTGGCAACCAGTGGCTCGTGTATTTCCCTTGTCCCTGTGTCCAAATCTGATCGTCGACAAAGTATAAGGCTTGCCTAGGCTCAGCGGAATACCAAAAACTGAATAGATAGTCTTGGTTCTTTTTAAATTTGTTTAAGATTACAATTTTATCGGCATCAACCCGAAAATCGCCGTGTTCGACGTTATCCGTAGCGACATTCTTCAACGCTATACTTCTGAAGTTCATGTTTATGGCATCTAGATATACAGAATCGACTTCTTTTATGACTTTAAAATAAACAGAAACAAATCCAGAAACCTGTTTTGAGCCCTTAAAACTC
>NZ_DATJCA010000145.1:0-1794 GCF_035515035.1 Gelidibacter sp.
AACTAAGCCTATCAATCTGGCTTAAAGAAAAAAAACGAGATATGAATAAATCAATTTATAGCATATTATTTTTCACTCTGTTCCTATTTCCTTTTGCGACATTGAAAGCTCAGGACAATGCAATGTTGATTGAGCAAATAGAAGGCAAAAAGATAACAAGAGAAAGTTTTGACAAAAAGGGAAAACTTACAGGGAAGCAAATATTTACTGCCGGAAAAATGGCCCGAAGGGGCGGGACTTTCTTTATAAACATCAAAACTGAACTTTATGACGAAGCACAGAAGTTAGAGTCAACCTACACGACCAATTATGAGTGCCGTCCCGAAGACGCTGACGTGCTTTTATCGGTCTTTGCAATCAATCCCAAAAAGAGGAAGGTCAGGGTGTCCGTGAAATCCGGGGATTTTAAAAAACTTTATGCTTTAGCGGCTGATGAAATGATACGCAGTATGAGTTTGACGATGTATGTGGAAACAGGCATTCTCAATTTCCTTGGGTCAAAAAACAATGTAGATGTCACCAATCGTGTGCTCATTAAAGAAAATAACAACCTGAAGATTACAGAAAAAATTTCCATTAAAGCTTATCTAATGGGCATACAGGTAAGAACAATTAATTATGACGTAACGGAATATTTAACGCTTTCGGGTTTATTGCAGAAGCAGGAATTTAAACAAGCGAACGGTGGTTATTTTACTGTTAGCTATAAATAAAATCAACTTGGAATGGCACATAAAAACAAGAAGCAGTTAAGTTCTTGAGCAAAAGGATTTTGAGAGCAACGGGTTGCTCTAGTTATGCACTTTCCGGAATTGAAACCGATGCGGCAACGTCCTTTTCCAAAACAAATAGAAGTTTATGAATTAAGTAAAGTTAAAAAAATGAAAATAAACGAAAATATTGCAGAGCTATTAGGGAAAAAGGCATCCTTCTATTTGGATCACGTTTGTGAAAAAATAACGAAGGATGAATTACAAACCCCCGGTAAGGATGGTCTTGACCAGGTATTTGGAAATAGCAATAGAAATCCACAAGTACTGCGAAGTCTTTCCCAGTTGTACAAACACGGGAATCTGGGGAGCACAGGCTACTTAAGCATCCTGCCTATCGATCAAGGTATTGAGCATAGTGCCGCTTTTTCGTTCTATAAAAACCGTGACTATTTTGACCCCGAGAATATAATAAAACTAGCCATTGAAGCTGGTTGCAATGCTGTGGCATCTACGTTTGGCGTACTGGGATTGAACGCCCGAAAATATGCCCACAAAATCCCATTTATTGTAAAAATTAATCACAATGAACTGCTTACCTATCCAAATTCCTATGACCAAACACTATTTGGAAAGGTTAAATCGGCTTGGGATATGGGAGCTGTTGCCGTGGGTGCTACCATTTATTTTGGTTCAAAAGAAAGTAACAGACAGCTTAAAGAAATAGCCGAAGCCTTCGAAGAAGCACATAGTTTGGGAATGGCAACCATTTTATGGTGCTATACCCGTAATGATGCTTTTAAAACCGAAACGGAAGATTATCACACGTCTGCAGATTTAACGGGACAAGCCAATCATTTGGGTGTGACCATTCAGGCTGATATAATCAAACAAAAACTTCCGACCAACAATTTTGGATTTAGAGAAATAGGATTTGGAAAGTATGACGATGCTATGTATGAAGCGTTGACTACAGACCATCCCATTGACCTTTGCAGATTACAGGTGGCCAATTGTTATATGGGTAAAATAGGGCTGATAAATTCTGGTGGTGGTTCTAAAGGGGCGTCTGATTTAGCTGACG
>NZ_DATJCA010000146.1:0-10532 GCF_035515035.1 Gelidibacter sp.
AAAACAGAAGACGATGTCAAACTACATCTTGAAGCACTAAAAAAACAACACCATTCCGCCAGGCATTGGTGTTACGCCTATCAGCTAGGAATTCAAGAAAATCAAATTCAATTTAGGGTCAATGATGATGGAGAACCCAACAATAGCGCCGGAATGCCTATTTATGGACAAATTCAATCCTTTGAAGTGACCAACGTATTGATTGTTGTGGTCCGATATTTTGGAGGTGTGAAATTAGGAGTAGGCGGACTAATATCCGCTTACAAAACAACCGCTCAAATGGCATTAGAGCATTCAAAAATTGTCACTAAAACCATAGACCAACAAATAGAGCTCAAATTTGAGTACAAGGACATGAATAAAGTGATGCGTGTTATCAAAGAAAAAAACCTTAAAATAGTACGTCAAATTTTAGAATTGACCTGCACCGTTGTTATTTCTGTCCGATTAAAAAATATAAAGAGTGTTTTAGAGGCATTCGAGCCTATTTTCGGAGTGGAATTAAAAGTTTTGAACGATTAATTCCGCAGTTTGTCTAAAAGATATTCTGGACATTTGGTAGGTCTGTTCTTATTTACATCCATAAATACCAAAACGGTATTTCCCAGTGTCAAAATTTCCCCCAATTCGTTTGTAATTTCATAGTCAAATTCAATGCTTGCAGAAGGCAATTTTACCAACTGAGTCTTTACTTTAATAAGATCATCGTAACCCGCTGGCTTTTTGTATTTTACATTTAGGCTTACCACAGGCAATAAGAGACCTTCGGCTTCCATACTTTTATAGGAAACCCCAAAATTTCTAAGCCACTCTACCCTTCCAACTTCGAAGTATTGGGCGTAGTTTCCGTAATAGACGATACCCATTTGATCGGTTTCGGCATAACGCACTCTAAGTTGTATTTCGTGGCAATATAAAGGATTTGACATCTTTGTTTGGTTTATTTTTTGTATTTTCATCGCGGATTAAACATGGGGATTTAATTCTGAATATTCAATAGCAATTGATTTTTTTTTTCAGAAATTTGTTCACATATTTGTCTCAGAAATTATTCAAGAGAATACACGAATTTCTCTTTTTTTTGCTAATCTGACTAACAACAAAAAATTAACTTATTACAATGGAAGTAACTGCGCAATCGGTTTGGAAAAATTGTCTATCTTTTATAAAAGACAACATCCAACCCCAAGCATATAAAACTTGGTTTGAACCTATTACAGCAGTAAAGCTTACTGACAATGCTCTTAGCATCCAAGTGCCTAGTAAATTCTTTTACGAATGGCTTGAAGAGCATTATGTAAAAATCCTAAAAGTAGCCTTAAATAAAGAGCTTGGTGACCGGGCTAAATTGGTTTATGTCATAAAGATGGAAAACACTTATGGCAACAAACAACCGTTTACTGAAAAAATCCCAAGTTCCAACCGAAGTGCAGTAAAATCTCAGGATGTTGATATCCCGTTAAAGAATAAAAATCCGGAATTAAAAAACCCATTTATCATTCCTGGAATTAGAAATGTAAAAATCGAGTCGCAACTCAATCCCAATTACAATTTCGAAAATTTCCTTGAAGGAGATTCCAATCGCCTGGCCAGAAACGCCGGATTGGCAGTTGCGAACAAACCCGGCGGAACCTCTTTTAATCCGTTACTGATTTTTGGTGGTGTTGGTCTTGGTAAAACCCATTTGGCACACGCTATTGGTATTGACATCAAAGACAAGTACCCTGAGAAAACAGTGCTATATATTTCCGCTGAAAAATTCACCCAGCAGTATATAGATTCAGTTAAAAAGAACAATAGAAATGATTTTATCCACTTCTATCAAATTATTGACGTTTTGATCATTGATGACGTGCAATTCTTATCAGGTAAAACGGGAACGCAAGATGTGTTCTTCCATATTTTCAACCACTTACACCAAAATGGCAAACAAGTCATTTTAACAAGTGATAAAGCGCCTGTAGATATGCAGGATATTGAGCAACGCTTGTTATCTCGATTCAAATGGGGACTTTCAGCGGAATTGCAAAGTCCAGATTTTGAAACACGCGTGTCCATTTTAAAGAACAAATTGTATCGTGATGGCGTGGAAATGCCGGATGACATTATTGAATATGTTGCCAAGCATATTAAAACAAACGTCAGGGAACTTGAAGGCGCCATTATCTCTTTGATAGCACAATCTTCTTTCAATAAGAAAGAGATTACCATTAGTCTAGCTAAGGAAATTGTTGAAAAGTTTGTCAAAAATACCAAGCGTGAGGTCTCCATCGATTATATTCAAAAAGTCGTTTCAGATTACTTCCAAATGGACGTTGACACCCTTCAATCCAAAACAAGAAAACGACATATTGTACAGGCGAGACAATTAGCTATGTTTTTTGCCAAAAAATACACAAAAGCATCTTTGGCCAGCATTGGATCTCAAATTGGCAAACGTGACCATGCCACTGTACTACATGCTTGTAAAACTGTTGACAACCTCTCTTCAACTGATAAACAATTCAGAAAATATGTTGAGGACATTTCCAAGAAATTAGCGCTCTAAGACTAGTATTCGAATTGATGGTCCATAATTTCTGAACCAACTATCCAGATTAAAGGAAATTTGATTGATAATTATGTTATTCTCTCTTAATGGGAATAGAGTAAACAAAAAAACACAACATATAATGACAAGAATTTTAATGGTTTGTTTGGGAAATATCTGCAGATCACCATTAGCACATGGCATTCTTGAATCCAAACTGCCTGCCGACAAATTTATAGTGGACTCTGCCGGAACTGGAGATTACCATATAGGCAAAGCACCTGACCATCGTTCCATTGCCACTGCCAAAGCGAAGGGTCTAGATATTTCAAATCAAAAATGCAGACAGTTTGATGTCTCAGATTTCGATAATTTTGACATTATTTATGTCATGGATCAATCCAACTATGAAGATGTTGTAAAGTTGGCAAGAGATAAAGAGGATATTGCCAAGGTAAAACTGATTCTACAGAATTCTCAATCATCCACACTGAAAGAAGTTCCAGATCCTTATTGGGGGAATGCACAGGATTTTGAGGAGGTATACAATCTATTAGATGATGCTTGCGAAAAAATAGCGATACATTTAAATCGTTAACAGTTTCAAGAGGTCTTAATATTTTAGTAGATTTATTGGAAATATCCATTTTTCAATTGTCTCGCAAGCTAATCAAGGAGATATTAAATAGTATCTGTCTTATAACAACTCGAAAATTCATTAAAAACTAATGACAAACAACTTTGGCAAACTCTATTTAATTCCTACTGATTTAGGTGATGGCCCGGTTTGGGAAGTTTTGCCTACCTCTATAAAGGAAATAATAGATTTCACGGACGACTATATTGTTGAAAATGAAAAATCTGCAAGGCGTTTCATTAAAAAGACACATCCCCAAAAATCGCAACCAGCATTAAAGTTAAAAATTCTAAATAAGTTTACTGAAACATCTGAAAAACTATCATTTTTAAATGCTTGTAAAGAGGGGAAATCAATGGGATTACTGTCGGAGGCGGGATGTCCTGCTATTGCCGATCCCGGATCGGATATTGTCAAACTGGCACATGAGAACAATATCCAAGTGGTGCCTTTAGTTGGTCCATCATCCATTATTATGGCATTAATGGGCTCGGGCATGAACGGGCAAAGTTTTGCATTTAATGGGTATTTACCCATCGAAAAAAACGATCGGAAAACTGAATTGAAGCGGTTGGAGAAGCTATCCAGCGACCACAACCAAAGTCAATTATTTATTGAAACACCCTATCGGAACAATAAAATGTTGGAAGACTTATGTGTGACCCTACATCCACAGACCAGACTTTGTGTGGCTTGCGACCTCACTTTATCTTCAGAATACATAAAAACATATAGTGTTAACGACTGGAAGCACATAAAGGTAGACTTACACAAACGTCCTGCCATTTTCATCATTCACAAGGACTGATTACAAGTTGGCTTTTGCTTTTTGGTTTGGCTTTATAAAGGAGGTATCGTATCCTGAAAACTGTTTCATATAATATGATATGGATGTTCCATAGGCATCAGAAAGATTATATCCACCTCGGCTTCTTAAAAATTTCTTGACATTCCCAGGACCGGCCAAATGAGCAGCGGCTAGAATACCTGATTCGGTAACCGTGGTGCCATGTATCTCCATACCTACAAACCGTGCAATATCTTTTCTTAAGATCCACTTATTGCGTTCAGAATTGGCTAAAAATGCTTTTTCCTGCAATTCTGGAGTGTATAAAAAATATTCAGGATTGTAAACGCCAAGTAATTTTAATGTTTCGGCTCCAAATTGATACTTTCCTAAATATCCCAAATCATTGACCGTAAAATAATTCCCTCTTGATTCTTTAAAAGCCAATGCTTCTTTGAAACCTAAGTAGGACTTCCCTAAATATGGGAAAAACTTATTGTAATTGGTGTGTTGGGATGTTTCTCCATATGTGGTAGAAAGTGCGAGATCCTCTGTTACTGTGTAATTCATCTCTAATCCTTCAGTCGAAAAATTGGTCATATCAACAGTCGTTTTTGGAAAAAGCGTCGTGATTAAAATGACACAAATTGCAAAAGGGATAACAAAATAATTAGTGATCTTTTTTAACATAATTCCTAATCTTTGTAAAGCCTTTTCTATTTTTAGCAGACTTAAATTTCAGCGTGCAAAGGTATGACTTTATATTAAACCCTCAAAATTAATCGATTAAGGTCTCTAAAAGTAGATACCGTGGAGCTTTATGCCATTTTTATCGGTAAACTCCACAGTTGGAAAAGGCACCTTAATTACGTTCAAAACATCAAAAACGGATTTCAGGATAGGCGATTTTGTTTCTATCCTTGACAAATCTACGTCTAAACTCAAATAGAACTGCCGTTTTCTGTTATTGTTAGCAACAAAATTGTTAACAGACTCATTATAAGCAAATATCATGCCGTCCGCACTGTAACCTAATGCAAGATTCAAACATTTAGGAATATGATCATTATTAAAGAAGGAATGGATATTAAAACTTAACCAATAAGTTTGTCCGTTATAATCCTTCAAAAGCTCTTCAGAAAATCCGTTACCCAACTTCTCAGGACTTATTTGAGCATATTTAGTTTGATGAAAAGAAAATTTCAAGGTCATGCGTTGCTCTTCCCAAAGCAGTTCTTGAGCTATATAAATTCCGGTGCCCGCACCATTGGCCATTACATCTCCCCAAGAAAAACCCCATTCCTTACTAAAACCATCCAAAATTTCAACAGCGGTTAAAAATGTGAAGCCTAATGTTGAACCGTACAGCAATTGTTCTTTTTTACTGGCACCACTCCAATTTAAAACGTTTGCCCCTAACCTTCCCAATTGGTACGATGAGAAAACGTGGCCCATTTTGTCCATCTGTAGCCACTCCTCATTATCGTTTATGGTGTGAAAATTTGAACGCTCAAAATCAGCATACCACAATTGATCAAGCGCTAGTAACGTCAGGCCTCCAATTGCTACTTCTGAAATATATACAGCAGTTCTTCTATGTGTATTGAGTGTATCACTTGGCGTGAGAAACCTATCGAGTTTGGATTGAGAAAAAGAATTTGTGGTAAGAAGTAAAATTAAAATAAATTTTAATCTTGACATGATTTATCTATTTACCCCTTGCTGATTAATCCAACGTATATATTCTTGCCTGTTGAAATTGTGCTGTGCCAAGGTCTTAGCGAACTTGTGATATCCAAAATTCTTGACGTCTGCCACAAAATAAAAATAATCATGTTTCTCATGGTTTAGAACAGCATCTATAGAAGTGATATCTGGCATTGTGATTAAACCTGGCGGCAATCCGGTGTATTTATAGGTGTTATAAGGAGAATCAATCTCTAAATCTTTATAGAGGACCCGTTTGATGATCTGGTCAAAATTGCCGGAAGTGAGTTTAATGGCGTATATGACCGTTGGATCTGCCTGTAATGGCATTCCTACCTTTAAGCGATTCATGTAAACCCCAGCAACTCTTTTCCGCTCATCCACTTTAGCGGTTTCCTTTTGAACAATGGATGCCATGGTCATGACTTCATCTGGAGTTAAATTAAGCGCTTTAGCTTTCGCTAAACGCTCCTCGTTCCAAAATCGGTTGTATTCCTTAAGCATGCGCTCTCTGAACTGCTCCGCAGAGGTGTTCCAAAAAAACTGGTAGCTATTTGGAATATACATCCCTAAAGCTGTTTGGGTTGAAAAATTATTCGCCTTTAAAAATTCGGGAGAGGACATGACAGAATACAATTCCAAACTGTCCGCTTCAATTTGTGTTGAAACCCGACCCGCCAAACGCTTCAAGGATTCTTGATTGTTAAATGACAGTTTCACTTGGATATTATTGCTCCTTATGGAATTAATAATGTCATTGTTATTCATTCCTTTCTTAATGGCATACTTACCCGCTTTGATATTGGTTTTATATTTTTTACGTTCTGCTAGGGCATCAAATTTGTCCATATCCTTTAACAAGGGTTCCAATTCAGCCCTAACATCTTGATAAGAGGCGTTGGTTGGAATGTACACATAGGCAACATCATTATTAAATGCCGTGTTGGAAACGAACATGGTTTGATAAATCGTGTAAGCTATGAAGGCTGCTACTACTAAACCAATGAGTACAATGGCAACGAGAATTTTTCTTATATACATTAGGAATTGATGAGTTGGAGTAAATATTCGTTTTTAAATGTTTTATTTTTGTAAACCCAGTCCTTCTTGAGGCCCACTATTTCAAAGCCTTGATTGGCAAATAAATTAATACTGGCAAGGTTATCTTCTGAAATATTACAATAGAGCTGATGGAGATTGAGATGTGTAAAGCTGTAATTAATCAATAATTGAAGGGCTTCTTTTCCATAACCCTGCTGTCTGTCTTCCTGCTGTCGGACTAAAATCCCGACACCTGCGCGACTATTTTTAAAATCAAAATCAAATAAATCGATCATTCCCAACGGTTTGTTTTCATAGTTTGAAATAATCAGACGCAACTGTTTGGCTTCGTAAATATCTTGATAGGAATTTTCTAAATACTGTTTTAAAATATACTGGGAATACGGGGTTTGGGTATGGCTCAATTCCCATAAATTTTCATCATTCTCGATACCACTCAAGAAACTTAAATCCTCAGGCTCCAAAGCACGTAAATAAATGTGTTCTCCTTTTAGCGTAACCATTATATCTCTCCTTTAAAGACCTGAACTGCAGGCCCAATCAACCAAATATTCCTATACCCTTGACCATCCTTTTCAAAAGACACCTTAAGTGTTCCACCTTCAACATTTAAGGTTAACAGGTTTTTTTCTGTCTTTCCAATATAGTGCATCGCTAAAGCCACTGCAGTCACTCCCGTTCCACAGGACAAAGTTTCATCTTCAACGCCACGTTCATAGGTCCTTACCGAAAACAGCTCGTCAGAGATCTTAGACACGAAATTCACATTGCTTCCAACTTCATTATATGGCGCACCATATCTAATTGTAGAACCAACTTTTCTAATGTCGAGCTGTTCCAAATCACGTTCCATTTGCACATGATGTGGAGATCCCGTATTTAAAAACACGTGTGACTCAAATTTTTCCAAATAAGTAACATCCTGCATTTGAAGTTTTATAATGTCATTTTCTATCTCTGCATAATGTAAACCATCAATAGCTTCAAAACTAGTGCTGTTATTTATGATCCCCAGAAACTTTGCAAATGCTACAATACATCTTCCACCATTCCCACACATAGAGCTTTCATTTCCATCAGAATTAAAATAAACCATTTTAAAATCCAATGCATCGTGGCTCTCTAATAGGATAAGTCCGTCAGCTCCAATGCCAAAACGTCGGTCACATAGGAATTTGATGCGTTTGGTATCCTTTTTGTCAAAGGCAAGGTAACGATTGTCAATCACCACAAAGTCATTGCCTGTACCTTGATATTTATAGAATGTCTGTTTCATAGGTTTGGCAAATATAAGAAATCCCGACGGTTTATTGTGGTGTTAACCGAGCGTTAAAATTGGCGTTAAAAACCGTTAAAAGACCAACGGTTTATGTAATAAAAAACTATTTTTAATTGTTATGCGCTAATATTTTTATACTATTAATTTCATAATTCACTAATAAACCATAATTCAAATGAAAAAGATTTTAACCCTGATTTTAGTTTCTGCATTGGGAGGAATCATGACACTCTCTGCCTACAAGATTTTTATGGAAGAGGATGGCCAAATTCAGATGACCACTAGTACGGATTCAACGTTATCCTATTTCCCAACAAGCAGTAAAGCGGTGGCTTCCTACGGGACTTTAAATGTACCCGATTTTACAGAGGCTGCAGCAAATGCGGTACATAACGTAGTACACGTAAAAAACACAACTATTAGTAGAGCGCCAATGACCCTTCAAGATTTGTTCATGGGGCGTAACACCGAGCGCGCCCAAGTAGGAACCGGTAGTGGCGTTATTATATCTCCGGATGGTTATATCATTACGAATAACCATGTAATTACGGGTGCTCAGCAAATCTCAATAGCATTGAACAACAACAGAATCTATACTGCCGAGCTTATCGGGACCGATGAAAAAACAGACATTGCGTTATTGAAGATAGACGCAGATGAAGATTTGCCTTTCGCAACTTTTGGTGATTCTGATCAGGCAAAAGTTGGTGAGTGGGTATTGGCAGTGGGCAACCCATTTAATTTAACCTCAACGGTCACTGCCGGAATTATTAGTGCTAAATCCAGAGACCTGTCAGGCGTCAATGCCCAATCATTTATTCAAACCGATGCGGCCGTTAATCCAGGAAATTCAGGTGGAGCACTGGTCAATACTCGAGGCGAACTTATTGGCATTAACACAGCCATCACCTCCCAAACCGGTTCTTATATCGGGTATTCTTTTGCAGTACCTAGTAACATTGCCCGAAAGGTTGTAGAAGATATCATGGAGTTTGGCAATGTACAAAACGGCATCTTAGGTGTAAGAGGTGGTGAACTAAACAGTAAATCGGCCGAAACTTTTGAAGTCAATGTTACTCAAGGTTTTTACGTAAGTGATGTTGAAGAACGTTCGGGTGCAGAAAAAGCTGGAATTCGGAAAGGGGATATCATCAAAAAGATTGACAATATTACAATTTCAAAATTTTCTGATTTAAGCGGTTATTTAAGTACAAAACGTCCTGACGACGTGGTCAATCTGACTTTAATCAGAAGCGGTTCTGAAAAAGTAATTCCTGTAACCCTATCAAAAAGTGAAATTTCAACTGTCGATTTTTTGGACATGCAATTGAGAAACATACCAAGTAATCTCAAAAAAAGTGCAAATATAGCCCATGGTGTCGTGGTCATAAAGAATGACAATTACGCCCTGTATAAGAGTTTAGGCATAAATAGAGGCTACATCATTACAGAGATTAATGATCAAAAAATTAATGACGTAGATGACATCATCAAATTAAAACAAAAATATGGCGATGACATTGAGAAAAACTTAAAGAAGTTGTCGATCATTAATAGTTCAGGACAAAAAGAGAGTTTTATTTTTAAATAATAGAGCGTATTTTAAGCCTTACAAAACCCTATAGTATTAAACTTTACTATAGGGTTTTTTATTTCTTCAAAAGGTTACGAAAACGATTGAAATATATTACTTTTGCAGTCCGAAAGATCGGAAAAAAAACACAACATCAACGTATCCGCGTAACGTGCGGTTACATAAAAATTTTAAAACAATGAGTTTGAACGGAACTTATGAAAACGAATTGGCTTTTCAAGCAGATAGACGAAAAGCAACAGTTGAATTTATTAAAATAGTCAGCGATCTATGGTATGATAAATCCATTGAGCTTGTGCTTTTTAGAAATGAATTAATTGACAGAAATGTCAGTGACATCTTAAATCTGCACGAATATGCAGGTGAATTTGTTCAAAAACCAATTTCAATTTTTGATTCTGTTGAAATCGCCCAAGCGATTAAAACCTTAGATGTGCCTCCTGCAAAATTGGATATCGGGAAATTGACTTTTGAATATCATTTAGAAGACCAAAAATATTCCAATGCGACAGCATTTGTGGCTGACAAACTCAAAGCTGCAAGGAAAAATGAGTCTATAAAACCAAAAGATGTTGTTCTTTACGGTTTTGGACGGATTGGCCGGTTATTGGCCAGGGAATTAATGGCTAAGACTGGTAAAGGAAGCCAAATGCGGTTGAGAGCCATTGTAACCCGTGGAAAGATTGATCAAATTGTTTTAGAAAAAAGAGCGTCCTTACTTCGGAATGATTCTGTGCACGGCGATTTTTCCGGAACTGTAATTACAGATCTAAAAAACAGTGCACTAATCATCAACGGAACAACGGTTAATGTCATTTCTGCCAATGCGCCAGAAGATATCGATTACACACAATACGGCATTAAAGATGCCTTAGTAATTGACAATACAGGAGCTTTTAGAGATCAAGAAGCTTTGAGCAGACATCTTAAATCAAA
>NZ_DATJCA010000147.1:0-19488 GCF_035515035.1 Gelidibacter sp.
TATCCACCAAGAACAGACAGTCTGGCATTAAAGAAAAACTTGTTCAATGAGGATGCCGATTATCTGAATTTTGAAGCCATAGTAAGCACTTCAAAAGGACAAATAGCAGTGGCCCCAGGAACGCTTACGAATCAATGGGAAGCCAATGACCGAAGATATTTTCAGTATCAACTGGAAGAAAAAACCGATTATTTCTTCAGTTTTGTTTCGGCCGCTTATGACATCGAAAAGGATAGTTGGACCGCACCAAGTGGAAAAAAAGTGGCGATAGAAATTTATCATTCCCCCAAGCATAAACGGAATTTGGAGTATTTTGTCAAAGGAGTTAAGATTGCATTGGACTACAATTCTAAAAACTTTTTGGAATATCCGTATTCTGTAATTCGAATTATAGAGTTTCCAGCACATTCTACTTTTGCACAGTCTTTTGCGACCACCATTCCGTATTCTGAAGATTTTGGCTTTGCCGCCGATTTCTCCAAAGCCGACAGTTTTAATTATGCTTTTAGAGTGACTTCGCATGAGGTGGCCCACCAGTGGTGGGGTCATATCGTGACGCCAAGTAAAACCTCAGGGGCTAATATTATTTCAGAAACCTTGGCAGAATATGCATCCTTAATGACCATGAAACAAGAATATGGTGAAAATGGGATCAAATCGTTCTTAAAAAACTCTTTGGATACTTATTTAATAAACAGAAAGTTTAGTTTTAAACCAGAGCGCACGTTGATGAACGTAGAAACTGGAGGTTATATTTGGTACGAAAAAGGGTCAATGATTATGTATGATTTGCAGGATGTCATGGGAGAAGATGTGGTGAATAGTGGGTTGAAAAACTTTTTGGAAGAATTTAAATACAATAAGAAAGGGGTGTATGCAACTTCTGAAGATCTGTATAATGCCCTTTATGCAGTTACTCCAGACTCTTTGAAATACAAAGTGGATGATGGTTTTAAAGAGATTGTATTGTATGAAAATAGAGTACTGAAGGCCAAAACAAAAGCTTTGGACAATGGCAAATGGGAAACGACGTTTACGGTCAATTCCAAAAAAATCTATTATGATGATAAAGGTAGAGAGGATAGGGTGGATGATAAGAAAAACTTAGTCGATATTGGTTTGTTTGGCGAAGATGTAGTCAATGACGATGGGATAACCATCAAAAATCCATTGTATTTTAAACTTAAATGGTTGGAATCTGGAGATAACACCTTTACGATTATTACCGATAAAAAACCATTAAAGGCAGGGATCGATCCATACAACAAGTTGATTGATCGTAATTCGGACGACAATTTGAAATCGGTGGAAGAATAAATTAAAACAAAATAAAGAATGTAAAAGCGAGGTATATCTTCGCTTTTATGTTTTGGGTGATTGGGTAAGGCACACAGCTATACCAAATTCAAACCGGCATCTCTGTAATCTTTGATTTCAGGGTTTTTAGGGTCAACATCAGTGACGATGGTGTCAATTTCAATGAAACTACAAACGTCGTAATTGAGAATGGTATTTAATTTATTGGAGGTCGCTAAAAAAACCGCACGTTGGGAAGCATCGATCATCGCTTTTTTAATAAGGGATACTTCATATCCTTCATCAGTGATGCCTTGCTTCAAACTTAAAGCGCTAACTCCTATAAAAGCAATATCGACCCTTAATTTTGACAAATACTGTATGACATCAATCCCAATGGTTACCATAGAACTTCTATGGATCTTGCCACCAATAAATATAGTTTCAATGAGTGGATGTTCCGTTAGCTGCATCGCTATAGGAAGGCTATACGTATAGATGGTGGCTTTTAAGTTTTTAGGCAATAATTTGGCGAGCATTAAATTTGTCGTTCCGCCACTCATGATGATCACCATACCATCGGTAATTAATGGAATTGCTTTAAGAGCGATGCGTACCTTGTTTTCTCTATTATAAATGACATCTTCATTATAATGATATAACTTTTGGATGGTTGAAATGGCACCACCATGTACTTTGGTCAACAGCGCCTGCTCATCCAACTCCTTAATGTCTCTTCTTATGGTGTCTTCGGACACGTCCAATTTCTCAGCTAAAAAGCTTGAGCTGACTTTTCGGTTGATGCTTACTTCATCAATTATTTTTTGCTGACGCTCTTTTTTCTTCATATCAACTTTATTTTCCGAGCTAAAATAGCATAGAAATGCGAACTTATTATAAATATACGCATAAAACTGCTTGTTTAGATACTTATTAGAGCATCATGAGCTAAAATATTCTATATTTGAGGTGATTTATTTTAAATTTCGCCAAATTACAAAATCATGAGTACTTCTAAAAGGTTAATGTCACTGGATGTTTTAAGGGGTCTGACTATTGCGTTGATGATCCTTGTCAATACTCCTGGGAGTTGGAGTTTTATTTATGCTCCATTAAAACATGCCGCTTGGCATGGATGCACGCCAACAGATCTCGTATTTCCGTTTTTTTTATTTATCGTTGGGATGTCGGTGTATTTTTCTTTTAAAAAATATGGAACAACTTTATCCAAAGCTACTGCTTCCAAAATAATTAAGAGAGCTATTATTATATTTTTAATAGGCCTTGCACTTAATTTATACCCTTATTTTAACTTTGAAAAAGTGCGGGTAATGGGTGTTTTGCAACGAATTGCCTTAGCCTACGGTGCGGGTGCCATGCTTTGCTTAGCACTAAATAGACAAAAACTACTGATCGCTCTAACAGCCATCTTGTTAGGTTATTGGGCGCTCTTGTACTTTGGGGCAGCATCCGATCCTTATTCCTTAGAAGAGAACATTGCCAGACGCTTTGATCTTTTTCTATTCGGAGAAAATCATATCTATAAAGGTTTTGGCATTCCGTTTGACCCAGAAGGTGTGCTGTCTTCCATTCCTGCGGTTGGTACCGTCATTATAGGATATCTCATTGGTCAGGTTATTGATATCGAAACCTCTCTTAAGTTGAAAATCAAAAAGCTATTGATTTACGGGATCATAATGGTGGTAATCGGTTGGGTTTGGTCACTTGTTTTTCCGCTCAACAAACCGTTATGGACCAGTTCTTACGTAATGTATACAGCAGGATTGGGAACGCTGTTTTTAGCCCTTTTAATTTTTCTTATCGATTACAAGAATTACCAAACTTGGGCAAAACCGTTTGTGCATTTTGGGTCTAACCCTTTGTTTATTTTCGTGTTTTCTGGACTCTATGCAAAGACCATCAGTTATCTGATCAAAATTCCAGTTTCCGGTAGTTCAACGCCAATCTCTTTGTATAATTATCTATTTACGAAAGTGTTCGCACCTATCTTTGGCAATATGAACGGTTCGTTAATGTTTGCCATTAGCCACATCATCGTATTTTGGTTTATATGTTACCTGTTGTATCGAAAGAAAATCTTTATTAAAATATAGATTCCCAAAGAAAATAAAAGTAATCAGGTGTTTAAAACTGTTTCATACGAACTGGTCCGACAATACAAACCAATGAGGTGTGTCAAGAAATTTTAATCGCCTTCGTAGAGAAAAAATTTTCGGAGTAGAAAAACCTATTAAAAATTAACCATAAAATCCTAACTTATGGATTTTAAAAATAAAAACTAAAGCCACCAATGAGCGCCACCTTAATTTTAATTATCATAGCCTTATATTTTGGAGTCTTACTGCTGATTTCCCATTTCGTATCCCGAAACTCAAGTGATGAATCCTATTATACGGGAGATCGAAAATCACCTTGGCAAATCGTGGCCTTTGGGATGATTGGTGCCGTACTTTCTGGGGTCACCTTTGTGTCCATCCCGGGAATGGTTGGCAATAATTATTTTTATTATTTACAATTTGTTTTTGGAAATGTGGTAGGCTATATATTTATCACCTACGTATTGGTTCCCATTTATTACGACTTGAAATTGGTTTCAATTTATACCTATTTAGAAACCCGATTTGGTATTAAGACTTACAAAACTGGATCTTTGTTCTTTTTGATATCGCAGTCCTTGGGCGCAGCGTTAAGATTGATGTTAGCGGCTAAAATTTTACAATATGCTGTTTTTGATGCCTTCCAAATTCCTTTCTTTGTCACGGTCATAATTATCTTGGCGCTTATATGGTTATATACCCATAAATCGGGAATTAAGACCATTGTGTGGACTGATTCCTTGCAGACGTTTTTTCTTTTATTGGCTGTGTTCGTTTCCATTTATGTGGTAAAAACCTCTTTGAATTTAAGTATCTCAGAAACGGTTACTGCAGTGACAGATCACCAATATTTTAAGATTTTTGATTGGGACTCCCATTCGGGCAACAACTTTTTCAAACAATTTATATCTGGGATGTTGATTGCCGTGGCCATGGTTGGGCTGGATCAAAATATGATGCAAAAAACCTTAACCTGCAAAAACAAAAAAGAAGCACAGAAAAACATCCTGACCTTTAGTATTTTTTTGGCGGTTGCCCAGTTTCTGTTCTTAGGATTAGGGGTGATGCTTTATTTGTATGCAGAACAACTAGGTGTTCCATTGGAAGTGGAAGATGGGAAATTTATCAATACCGACAATCTGTTCCCGATGTTATCCTTAACCCATTTTGGTATGATTGCCGGAATCAGTTTTATTTTAGGGATAACCGCCGCGTCTTTTTCGAGTGCAGATTCTGCCATCACAGCACTCACCACATCGTTTACGCATGATTTTTTGAACATTCAAACTAAGCCAATCAAGAAAAGGCTGCAATTGAAAAATCGTACCTTATTTGGCTTTTCTGTATTGATTTTTATCATTATCATGCTGTTTTCAGAAAGTAAGGGAGATGTCATTTCAACCATTTTCAAGGTGGCAGGATATACCTATGGACCCTTGTTGGGTCTCTATATGTTGGGTATTTTTACAAAAGTACAAGTCCATGACAATGCCGTACCCTATATCTGTATCGCGATGCCATTGGTCACGTATTTTCTAAATTACGCTTTTATAGAATGGTATAATTTCGACTTTGGATTCATGAATATTTTTGTCAATGCCCTCCTTACGGTAATTTGCTTATTGCTTGTGAAAAAGAAACGTCATGTACCTCTCTAATTAATACGATATTTTATTGTGAAATTAAAAACAGTCTATATACTATGGAACATAAATTAACCACCGAACAACCCTCGGCTTATAATGATTTGGAAAAAATGAATACGTTTGATCTCCTTTCAAATATGAATACGGAAGACAAAACGGTGCCTCTGATCCTTGAAAAAGCCATCCCGTCCATTGAACGATTAGTAGATGCCATCTACGACAAAATGAAAGATGGTGGCCGCTTGTTCTATATTGGAGCTGGCACGAGTGGCCGCTTGGGGATTTTGGATGCCTCTGAATGCCCACCAACCTTTGGCGTACCACACAATATGGTTATAGCCCTTATTGCAGGAGGAGATGTTGCCCTGAGGAAAGCGGTTGAAAATGCGGAGGACCATACCGAATTGGGGTGGAAAGATTTACAGGAATACAATATTAATGATCATGATGTCCTTATCGGGATAGCAGCTTCTGGTACCACACCATACGTTATTGGTGCTGTAAAGGAAGCAAGGAAATCAGGAATTATCACCGGCTGTATTACCTGCAATAAGAACTCACCATTAGCCCAAGAAGTTGATTTTCCGGTTGAATTAGTTGTAGGACCAGAGTTTGTGACGGGCAGTACCAGAATGAAAGCGGGAACGGCCCAAAAGCTCGCCTTGAATATGATTTCTACCACAGTAATGATTAAATTGGGTAGGGTGCGAGGCAATAAAATGATCGATATGCAACTTTCCAATAAAAAGTTGGTCACGAGAGCGGTCCAAATGATCATGAACGAACTCCATGTGGATGAAGACTTGGCAGATAAGTTATTGGCTGAGCATAAAAGCGTTCGTAAAGCAATTGATTCCTATAATTTAAATAAGAAATGAAAAATATTTTATTGACATCCCTTATCGTAGTTTTTGTGTTGGCATCTTGTGCCAAAATTCCTACTAAACATTCCACTGGTACCGATCATCAAACGCGTTGGGTGGATAGCATTTATAACACAATGTCGCTTAAGGAAAAAGTGGGACAATTGGTTATGGTGGCGGCTTATTCCAATAGAAGTCCAGCGCATTCAGATTCCATTCAAAAACTAATTACTGATCATCATATTGGCGGGCTTATCTTTTTCCAAGGTGGTCCCGTTAGACAAGCCAACCTGACCAACCAATACCAATCCAGTTCTAAAGTGCCTTTAATGATAGGAATTGATGGCGAATGGGGCTTGAATATGCGTTTGGATAGTACTGCACGCTATCCGTATAATATGACCCTTGGTGCCATTAAGGACAATGACCTTGTTAGGCAGATTGGAAAACAAATAGGGGAGGATTGCCAGCGTATGGGAATTCATATCAATTTTGCCCCGGTTGTGGATATCAATACAAATTCAGAAAACCCAGTCATTGGAGTGCGTTCCTATGGAGAGGATAAATTTAACGTTACAGAAAAATCCATTGCTTTTACCGAGGGTATGCAGAGCGCTGGCGTTTTGGCCTGTGCCAAGCATTTCCCAGGACATGGAGATACCGCTACGGATTCTCACAAAACCCTTCCTACGGTGGCCTTTAGTGCCGAACGTATTGACTCTGTAGAGCTTTATCCCTACAAAAACCTATTTAGAAAAGGTGTTGCAGGCGTGATGGTAGCCCATTTAAACGTTCCTAATTTGGAAAGTCAGGAGAATTTACCGTCGTCACTGTCCTATCCAATTGTTACGGAACTATTAAAAGAAAAATTAGGTTTTAAGGGACTCATTTTTACAGATGCCTTAAACATGAAAGGTGCCTCAAATTATAAACAACCAGGCGATATCGACTTGGCTGCATTTATGGCGGGAAATGACGTTCTTCTTTTTACTGAAGATGCTCCCAAAGCCATTTCAAAAATTGTGGAAGCTTACAACAATAACGATATCACAGAAGAACGCTTGGCGCATTCCGTTAAGAAAATCCTTGCTGGCAAATACAACGTGGGCCTTAATGATTATGCACCAATTGATACTGAAGGTCTTTTGGAAGATTTGAGTAAAGACGTGAATGGCATTCTATATAAAGCAGCGATTAAAAATGCCATTACCCTTATTAAAAATGACGGAGGTGTCTTACCATTGTCTAAAAACACAAAAGAAAAAACGGCATTTCTAAAATTGGGAGATGGTACTTCCGATAGTTTTATCAATGCATTAAAGCAGAGAGGTCCTATTACTGATATCTCCACGCTATCAAAAGAAGAACTGTTGGAAGCGATTCAATCTTACGATAGAATTGTTATTGGCTATCATCGTAAAAACTCACGTCTTACACATGCCATTTCAGGTACTGACAGAGACCTGATTGAAGCGGTCTCAAAAAACACTAAAACGGTACTGGCGCTGTTTGCGACACAGTATAGCTTAAAAGAAATGAATTTGGAAACTGTAGAAAGTATCTTGATTTCTTATGAGAATGTAGAAGATGCCAACACAATTTCTGCTGAAATCATCTTTGGAGAAACAGAAGCGATAGGAGAGTTGCCAGCCTCTATTTCTGAAACTTTTCCAGTCCATTCAAGAATCAACATGGCAAAATAATTGTTAGGTGATTCCATTGAACAGATGGGAGCACAATGCGGCTCTATAATTAAGAAAGATTTAATAGCTGCTATTTTACAGTAGTATCCCTAAATTATCGCCTTAAATAACTAGCTCCAGGTTTAATACCCAGAGCTAGTTTTTTGTTTAAGATTATAATGGTCTTAAGTATCGAACATTTTCTTTGTAATTACCAACAACCCCGACAGAATTTGAATCTCAGTCCTACAGTAATGGGAATTGAGTGATTTACTTTCAGAAAGCGCATACAAATGCGTTTGTCCCAATTCTTATGTATAGTAATGAGTACTTTAAATGACTAGCTCCAGGCGTTAGGCCTAGAGCTGGTTTTTATTTTAGATATGAAGTTGGTAACAAACTTCAAGTCACAAGCCTTGTTAAGTTTCAATTTCATAACATAGTCGTGGGTCATTTCTTGTGGATTACAAAATTGGAAAAATAAGTACTTTACTCTTTGACGAAACCTACAAATGATGTTTTCTCAATGCCATTGGATGATGCTGACCACTTAAAATGACTAGCTCCGGGCTTAAGACCCAGAGCTAGTTTTTTATTTGAAATATTTCGGTTGTAACTAAGTTCTAATTACCAACCCGGATTTTGTTTCAATTCCACGCCTTCAGCCTCATACAAACTGATGTCGTTTGTTGGAATGGCACTTAAGTAATGTTTTGGAGAAACGAAATCTCTCGTCACGCCTGCATACGGAATGACGTAACCTTCAGCATTTACTTTCGTTTTAGAATCTGTACCAATCAAGGATGGGATTCTGGCACCTAATACGACATCAGGGTTAGCCGATGAATCCAAATAATCGCCTTTCTTCCAACGTAAAATATCTGCTTGTCGCATGGCTGTCCAGCTCATAAACTCAGTACGACGCTCACGACGAATCTCCCAAATAATTGGGTTAACAGCTCCAGTAATTTGTTCTAGGGCAGAAGTTCTTTGCGGATCTTCTATTTGAACACCATTTACCATGGCATTAGTACCATCGGTTGTTAGCGTTGCGATTCCAGCACGTGCGCGTACTTTGTTGATAGACGCATCCAAATCGGCATTGGAAATCGTTCCTAGCTCTGCGCTAGCTTCTGCATAGTTCAAATAGACCTCACTAAGTGTAAAGATAGGTGCATCAATATGATTTTGACCAATAGTGGTGACTTCAGGACCAGATAATGCAGGGTTATTAAACAATTGGAAAACATATCCTGTTATAGAGGTGAGTCCATTCCAAGGTTTGTCTGAATACGCATAATCTTCAGTGCCAAATGCCTTAGCAAAACGAGGATCTCTATTGGCAAAAGTATTGGTGATGTTTTCATCTCCAAGAAACTGTGGGTTTCCACCAACTTGTTTAATTGGTAGTCCGTTGGTAGTCACATAGCTTTCCGCAGCAAATTTTGTCAATCCACTTTGCACCGTCGAGGTGTTGGTGTAAGCCTGTATGGAATTGGCCAAAACTCCTTGGATGTATCTTTTTGCAAGGATCACTTCAGGGTTGCCCAGTAATTCAACTGAGTTATATAGTGATTTCCAATCTGATTGTAACGCATATTTAGGATTGTCCATAACCATCATGGCGGCAGCTTTGGATTTTAGAAGATACTCGCTTCCATCTTGAGAAGTATTATATTTTCTATAAGTTCCTTCATAAAGTCCAACGCGGCTCAACAACGCATATGCGGTGTATTTGTTCACGGTCGTATTTTTATCGTCTTCTTCCAAAAGTAGCGTAATGGCTTCTTCTAAATCCTTAATGACATTGTCAATCACTTGAGCTCTGCTTAATGCTGGTTTATAAACATTAGCATCGTTCTGGCTTAAGTACATGTCTGTGTAAGGAACATCTCCAAACTCTTGAGCCAATCTGAAGTAAGTGAAGGCTCTAAAAAACTTGGCCACACCCAAATAATGGTTTTTCTTAGCCTCGTCCATAGGAACTGTAGGAACACGTTCTAACATTAAATTGGTACGACGGATCAACGTGTAATAATTATTCCAATTGGCATTGGTCGCGTTTGCAGTCGTATTCAGATTAATGAAAACATTCATCGCTAGATTATCGTCTAAATTAGATGAATTATGAAAATAGAAATCGGAGGTTGTACTCGCATTATTCCCATATCCAAAAAAGGTATCATAATTCAACCAAGAAAATGTTCTAACATTATTTTCAGAAGTCCAAAAGTTATCATCCGTGAAAACATCTTTAGGGGGCGTGTCTAAATAATCCGAGCAGTTATAAGCCAGCCCTGCCATTGAAAGCGCAAGGACAGAGAGCTTTACCTTGGAGTTTATTATTAATTTTCTCATTTTTTTTAATTTTTTAATTAGTTTTTAAAATGTAATTTGAACACCTAGGGACCATGTTTTGGCATATGGGAAGGTTCTACCCCAAGCTGATTCCGCATCGTTGATTTCTGGATCTACTGGTAACTTGCTGTTTTTCCAAGTCACTAAGTTCAGACCAGAGACGTAAGGTCTCAATTTGTCAATTCCTATTTTCTTAGTCACACTTTCAGGTATTGTATAACCTACTGTGAGACTCTTCAATCTTAAGTAAGACATGTTCAATAAATATCTAGACTGTGCAACAAAGTTGTTTGATCCTGGCGCATAGCCACCAAAAGCGTTTGCAGCGTGGTTAGGATAAGGATTAGGATAAAAGGCATCTGTATTATCAGGGGTCCAATAATCATTCATATGGCCGTACATAGCATCCGTTCTATTGTAGAAAGGCAATACTAAATCTGAAGTAGCCCAATATTGACGCTCACCAACACCTTGGAAGAAAGCATCAACGTCAAATCCATAAAAAGCGCCTCCAAAACGCATTCCGTATTGGTATTTAGGTGTTGTATTACCAATCACGCTTAAATCTCCTGGCTCTTCCGCCGTTCCTTTACCTCTTGTGATTTTTCCATCACCATCTAAATCTTTGTACATGACATCTCCAGGACCGTATTTAAAAGCGCCTTTTCGGATATCAGTGTAATCTACTCCGTTTACAATTAAACCGGTAGCATCTACATTATCGGAAGACTGGATAAGTCCTTCAGTAGTCAACCCCCAAATTTCACCAATTTTCTGGCCGGTATAATAAGAACCTAACAATTTAGTAGTGTTATTCCACTCAGTAACCTCTGTAGTATAATCAGAAAGTGTAAGATCTGCATAAACAGATACGTCATTTGAGATGTTTTTATTGAAATTGATTCCCAATTCCCAACCTCTAGTTCTAAGATTTCCTGAGTTGGTATTCGCAGCAGATTGTCCAAATGAACCTGGAAGTGTTTTTCCTGGAGATAACATACCCTTTGTATCACGTTGGTAGTAATCAAACGTCATTCCCAACATATTGAAAATTCTCAGATCCAATCCGATGTCTTGGGTAGTTACTTTTTCCCAAGTTAAATAAGGATCCACATTGCTTGGTAACGATACAGAAGGAGGCACTGACATTCCACTTCCTATCCACCATGGATTAGAGCGTGACATCACCGCCAAAAACGCATTATTTGCAATGTTTTGATTTCCTATTGATCCTATTGAAGCACGTATTTTTAGATCATTTAACCAATCGCTCGTGCCTTCCATGAATTTTTCTTTTGAAATTCTATATCCAGCAGACGCAGATGGGAAGAATCCCCACTGCTCATTTGTTGGAAACTTTGAAGAGCCATCATAACGCGCATTCAGTTCCAATAAATAGATCCCGTTGTAATCATAATTTAAACGCGCAAAAACTCCGGCAATGGCATAATCCGATAAACCAGGATTAAGCGTGGAATTTGAACTTAGCGGCGATGTAAATTGATCACCAATGGCCAAGTTAAACTCTGGCTTATTTTTGTCTAATAAGGTGTTTCTACGGGCATAGGTTCTTTCAAAAGTTTGCCACTCTGTATTTAAACCAGCAAGCACATGAAAATTGTGTACATCGTTGAGGGTTTTAAAGTAATTGGCATAAACGTTGGCAACATTTGTTACAGAAGAGGATTTAACCTGGGCCACAAAATCATTACCTGATTCCATCATCGTAGGTTTTCCTGCCACTAAATCTCCTGCGCCTGTCCACCAGTCCCACAATGGCACTTGACCACCGTTCATTTTATTGCTGAAAAAATTATTGCTGACACTATATTCTCCAATGATGTTAAAGTCTTCGGTAATTTGAGCTGTCAACTTCGCACTAAGTCGCGTATCATTTTCAATTCTTTTATTCATCGATGCATTTCTCATGTAGCCCGGTGCATGACGGAACGAGACATCGTTATAGGTTCCATAAGGAAAAAAAGAACCCCAACGCATATAGTATCCAAAATAACCATTTCCAGCCGTATCCAATCCGCTGTTGTAGTAGTTAAATGGCGATTCGTACTGTTGGAAAGATGAAAGAACCTTGAAATCACCCGTAAGCCAATCAGCCAATTGTGTAGTCATACCCATGTTCAGGTTGATCTTTTCATTGGTTTCTGTTTGGATGTTCATAACACCATCTTGATTGGAAATCCCGAGAGAAACAATAAATGAACTTTTTTCTCCCAAAGAACCTTGAGCAGATAAGTTATGGAACATTTGAACCGCGTTTTTCTTCAACATCTCTTCGTGCGGATCCCATATTCTATAGAAATAATGTTTACCTCCAATAACCTCAAAATCTTCTCCCAAGATCATGTTCTTATCACTGCTGGTTCTTGAAGACGCATATTTTTGTTTCCAATTAATGATGCCTGGAAGTAAAGTTTTGTAATTCATTCCAAAAGATTCTGGATTGGCATTACCTGCACGCGCTTGTGCTTCAATCATTGCTGGAAGTTCAATTGTAGGGTCATTAAATTCTACTAATGAAATTGGATTGCTCCAGCCATAACTGCTGCTATAGGCAAATCTGACTTTACCTTCAGCACCTTTACCACTTTTTGTGGTTATCAATATCACTCCAAAAGCTGCTCTCGCACCATAGATCGAAGCCGAGGCCGCGTCTTTAAGTACTGAAATAGAAGCAACATCTTCAGGGTTGATAAGCGACATGTCCGATGGGACACCATCTACCAATACTAAAGGAGAACCCGTAGCGGTACCGTTGATAATGGTTCCAGCGCCCCGGATATTGATATTGGAAGTTTTACCGATGTTTCCTGAATTAAAAGTTACATTTAATCCTGGAGTGGTTCCTTGTAAGCCTTTGGTCAGGTCCGTTATTGGTTTGCTGCCCAGGGCTTTATCCACGTCTATACTGGAAACTGCGCCCGTAAGATTTACTTTTTTCTGGGTAGAGAAACCCACAATAACAATTTCATCCAACACAGATGAACTCTCTGTTAGATTGATATTGACCGTTTGTTGACCTTCAATTATAACTTCTTGGGTTTCAAATCCAATATAACTGAAGCTTAGAGTTTCGCCTGGTAAAACGGCAATACTGTATTTACCATCAAAATCAGTTGAACTACCCTTAGTAGTTCCTTTGACAAGCACATTCACTCCTGGTATGGGAATCCCGTCGGCTTTGTTTGTTACAGTTCCCGAAATCGTTATAGTTTGTCCAAATGTGGCTTGGACCAAAAGAAACAAAAACGGAATGAGGAAAAATTTCTTCATAATTCTTTAGTCTTTATGTGGTTAATTAACAAATATATTTAATAAATGCGTATAAATGCGTTTTTTGAAAAATAATTTTAGAAATATCGTACAAAATGCAAACTCCTGCAACTTTGATGTCATTTGCAGGTTTTGAATTCAATTATTTTAATATATTTGTGTTTGACCATAAACCTTTTAAACTATGCTTAAAGCCCAAAGACACAGTTATATCATGGAGAAGCTTCGAGCGGAGCAAAAAGTGGTGACTACGGATCTGGCCATAGATCTTGATTTATCAGAAGATACTGTGAGAAGAGATTTGAATGAATTAGACCGTAAGAAACTGCTTAAAAAAGTTTATGGTGGAGCGCTGTTGATCAAAGAAAGACCGAGTCATACTTACAATGTTTATATCAGTGCAGAAGAAAAAAAGGAAAAAATTGTAAAAAAGGCCTTGTCGTTGTTGCATGATGATCAGGTGATCATCATGAGTGGCGGTACCACAAATCTTGTATTTGCGAAATTTATTCCAGAGCACTTAAGGCTAACCATCTACACTTATAGTCTGCCAATAGCCATGCAACTGTCCCAATACCCAAACATTGAACTTATATTAATAGGCGGAAAAATGCAGAAAAGTGCAATGGTTACGATAGGAATTGATGTCATCCAGGTATTATCTAAAATTCAGGCCGACATATGCTTTATCGGTGCCAGTAGTATTAATGTTAAACAAGGATTAACGGAGGTAGGCTATGAGGTTTCTGTGGTCAAGAAAGCGATGATAGCATCGTCTGATAAAGTCGTTTCCATGTTTACGTCGAATAAATTAAACACTAAAATGCCGCATGGCGTATGTGAGCTCCAGGAGCTGGACACTATAGTTACCGAATTGGATCCAGATGATGACCGGCTGGAGAAGTACCGAAAAACTGGTATAAAGATATTATAATGACATCCTTAGAAGATCATTATGCGTTTTTATGCGTTTTTTAATGTAACAAAAACGTAGAAAAACGTAAAGTCATTTTAACATTTCAGGTCGCGTTTGCGTACTTAGGAATTTTAATCATAAAAAGATTTTTCGTTCAAAATCAAGGCTAATTTTGGATATTTGACTCTGATTTATAGGGTTTTAAAATCTTGAGTTGGATAGATCAACTCCCAAATTAGCAGGTTTCGTAAGAATCCGGACAGAATTAAAAAACAAAAGAAAGAAACTTCCTAAAAGGAAAGTTCAATAACCCTCTCGATAAGTTTAAACCATATAATTTTTAATACGAAAAACCATGCGGAAAACCCTGCTACTTATAGCTGTTTATTTAGGTTCTTTAAATATAGTACTAGCCCAGAAATTAGACATCATCCCAAAACCGGTCCTCATAGAACAGCAAGGGGAGGTGTTCCAAATTCCATTATCGCCGAAACTTATACTGGATGAAAAACTGCAAAATAGTGCGGAGTATATCCGTGCCGAATTTTTAAAAAGCACTGGAATTACGCCAAAAGTTTTGATCGGTACCAAACAGGGAAAAAAATCAATTGCCTTTTTGGTCGATGAAAAAATCAGGCTTCCAGAGGAGGGTTATAAATTGACCGTCAACAAGGAAGGAGTGCTTATACAAGGAAAATCTGCAAACGGCCTCTTAAGTGGTTTTCAGACCTTGCTTCAAATCAGTTCAGCAAAAGAGGTTGAAAAAGGAACAATTCCTTTTGTATCCATTGAAGATTACCCTCGTTTTGAATGGCGTGGAATGATGCTTGATGTATCCAGACAATTTTTTGATAAAGAGACGGTGAAAAACTATATTGATTGGTTGGCCGCACATAAAATGAATATTTTCCATTGGCATCTTACGGATGACAATGGTTGGAGAATAGAAATCAAATCCATGCCCGATTTAACTTTAAAGGGTGCTTGGAGAGGTCCAGGAGAAGTATTGCCTCCAGCTTATGGCTCCGGAAATCAACGTTACGGTGGATTTTATACCCAAGAAGATATAAAAGAGGTGGTGACCTATGCTTTGGCAAGAGGCGTTTCAATCATGCCGGAAATCGAAATCCCCGGACATTCTCGTGCAGTCATTGGTGCCTATCCAGAGCTGGGTTGCGTCATCACCCATCAAACAAAGAGTGTTCAAGGGGAAGTCGATAATGTTTGGTGTGTGGGTCGCGAAGAAAACTACCAGGTATTGGATGGTATTATTAAAGAATTCACAGAGTTATTCCCTTTTGAATACATTCACGTTGCGGGAGATGAAGTTAACCGTGCTACTTGGGAACAATGTCCAGAATGTCAGGCCTTGATGCAAAATGAAGGTTTTACTGATACGTTCCAGTTGCAGAATTATTTCTTTAGACGGGTCGAAAAGATTGTCGAGAAATACAATAGAAAAGCGGCAGGTTGGAACGAGATAATGAAAGGTGGAGAATTGAGTCCCAAAACACAAATTTTTGCATGGCAAGGTGTGAATTACGGCATTGAATCTGCTAAGAAAGGATACACCACCATTATGATTCCTGGACAATACACTTATTTTGATATGGCACAATCACCCTCCGAACGCGGACATCGTTGGGCGGCAATTATTGATACCGAACGCGTGTATGGCTTTGAGCCCATTCCGGAAAACGACTTGTCCATGAAAGAGCAAAAATTGATCAAAGGTGTCCATGGTGCTTTGTGGAGTGAATATCTTGACCGTCCCGAACGGTTTATGGAATACCAAAGCTATCCACGAATTTCAGCATTGTCAGAAGTGGCATGGTCTAAAAAAGAAGCTAAAAATTGGGAAGATTTTTATGGCCGATTAACAAATAGCCATCTCCAACGTCTGGCCAATATGGGTATAGCCTTCAGGGATTTTCCACCTAAGGCAATTTATAATGACGGAACCATTACCGTGACACCTCCATATGAAGGCGCTTTGGTGCATTATGATGCCGAAGGAAAGGAACCCACTATGGAATCTCCTATATATAACCTTCCAATTGAAACCAAAGACTTCCAAAACTATCGGTTCCGTAGTTTTTTCAATGCGGTTTCCGCAAGTCCGGTTGTAAAAGCGGAAAAACCACCGGTGGCAGCATGGAACACTTCTCAAAGTGAAACTTTAAAGCTATCAGAGCATATTTCTGAACATATTGATAAGAACGGGATTTATTACCTCAGTTTTAATTCTAAAGATGAGCAATCAGCTCATGGTGTGGTTAAGGAAACTTCGCTTTTTGAAAACGATAAATTATTAACCACTTATTCAGAAGAACAGCTTTTGAAATCGAAACCTCAAATGCGTTTTTTGATTGAAAATTATTCTGATAAAAATAGTTACAAACTGGAATTTACCGTAGAAAATAAAGAAGAAAAAGCCTCTTCAGCAAAAGTGAAACTCCATTATTCTCCCTACTTGGAGCCCGAGGTGAAAGTCACTTCATCCATGTCTGAAAATCCAAGATTTCCAATCTCAAATTTAGAGGATTATAATCCAGATACCTATTTGCGCACCGATGTTCCTTGTGAAAATGGCGATTGGATTTTATATACTTTTTCAATTCCTGTAACATCATCTAAAATTGAAGTTTTAACAGGAATTCCAAACCATCCCCGATTTTTTGTCAATGATGGTCATGTTGAATATTCCTATAACGGCACCGATTTTGAAAAAGGGGAGGCGTTTGATTATGGAACGGCATCCATTTACCCAAAACAACCCGTAAAAGCAATTAAAATTATGATCACTGGAACCAACCATGAACCCATTGTGGCGGGCCAGGATTTAAGAATAAATCCCTAAATAATGAAAAAAATTACCGTAAGTATCCTATTTGTTCTTTTGATGTGTTTTGCGACTGGTTGCAAATCCCTAAAACATCACGACAGGGTTTTTGATACCGTTCAAAATGAAGTTTATATTGATTCCATGATGTACAACGCGCTTGAAAAAGGTTTTTTCCCAGGAGCACAAATTATCGTGGGCAGTAAGGATTCTATTTTTATTTCCAAAAACTATGGCTATCACGATTATTCAAAACAAGAACTGGTAAAACCAGAAGATGTGTATGATTTGGCCTCCATGTCTAAAGTTTTGGGAGCGACCTTGGTAGCCATGCATTTGGTGGGCGAAAATAAAATAAAGTTGGAGGATAAATTAGGCGATGTAGTATCTTTTTATAAACCTACCGCCATTGCCGATTTAAGTCTTTTTGAACTTTTAACGCATACCTCAGGACTAAAACCTTTCATTACCTTTTACCAAAGTCTGTTGTCAACTCCAGACGGACTTGCGTTGTTGAGTCCTGATCAATCTGAAGATTATCCTAATCTGTTTGGAGATATGTATGTCAATAAACACATTGTATACGATCCTAAATACCTCTCTTTTGAACCGAAGGAAAATTATGTCCAGATTTATAAAAACATGTGGCTGAATCCAGAATTTTATGATAAGGTCAATGATGACATTTCTTTGGCACTAACCCGTACTAGAGGTGATTATTTGTATAGTGACCTGAATTTACTTCTTGCACAACAAATGCTGGAAACTAAAACAGGAAAAACATTGGACATTTTAGCTAAGGAAAACTACAGTGAATTGGGGATTTCAAAAATTGGATACAATCCTTTGAAATGGACTTCTGAAGAAAACGTGATCCCGACGGAGATTGACAATTTTTTCCGAAAGGACACCTTAAGAGGTTACGTTCATGATGAGGCTGCTGCTATTTTAGGTGGAGTTTCTGGGAATGCGGGCTTATTTGCAAATGCAACCTCTGTCTCTGTAATTTGTCAGATGTTATTAGACAAAGGGAACTATCAGGGCAAACAGGTTTTAAAGCCAAAGGTGGTTAGGAAGTTTACAAAATCGCCTTTGGCCAAAAAAGGCATTTATCGTGGAATTGGTTTTGATAAGCGCAAACCGAACGAGTTTTACGGTAAAAAGGATTTTGGCCATACGGGCTATACCGGAACTTTCTTCTTTATGAATCCCGATACACAGATGTTTGTAGTTATTCTTACCAATCGGGTTCATCCAACACGGACCAACCGGTTAATGTATGAAGATGATTTTGGTCCTAAAATTTGGAAACAAGTCAACACCTTACAGCATTAAAAAGCACACTTTCAGAGGAAGTAAAAAAACCATCCCATTTCTGTTGTTGACCCAAATCCAAGCTGTGGTTTATTAGTCCAAAAAAGGAAATTGCGCTTTAATGAACGCATGCTATTGAACTAAGATCCTGCTGGGTGTGGTATCACCATAAATGGAATGATGGAATGATATCCCAGTTTCGTGATGATAGGTTCATTGAGCAAATCTTCTATAAAGCTACGCTCATAATTAATCATCACCAATAGCTGAATGTCTTTTTCCTCAATGAAGTTTGATAAAATTTGTTCTTTTTTACCTCGTTCCGGAATCCAATGGAAAGTATGAGGATGGTCTTTTAAAAACTCTTTTAGAGCTTTTACATTGCTATTTTGAAACTCAGTCAGATCATCTTTGTTGTTAATATGGACAATTTCTATATTAGAGTTATGCAATTGTGATAATTTTGTTATGGCATGTAATTCATCTCCGTAAGATCTTTTGAAGCCATTAGCAAAAGCGATGCGCTCTGGCATTACAAATTCATAATTACGGGGAATCAACAAGATAGGACAAAGTTTCACTTTCTTAATTACGGTCACACTGTTGCTTCCCAAAAGAAACTCTTTTGCTCCAGTGGCACCTTTTGTGCCCATAACCACCATATCTATAGCGTATTTATTAATTGCACCTTTTATAGACTCTGTAAGAAAATCTTCACTATAAATGGTTTCAAACTTATGATCACTATTTGTACTTACACTTTTGGCATTTTCTGTCAGTTCAGTCAATTGCTCTTTAGCTGAGTTTTTGAGCTTGTCAATATAACTTGGGGAAATATAAGTTCTTGATCCCGTATTCACAAAGGTCCAAGCATGGGAAAAATAAAATGTACACGGTTTTGTGGCGTATAGTTTTATGGCGTAAAGTGCCGCACTCCAGGCATTCTCTGAAAAATCTGTAGGTAATAAAATATGATGTCTCATTCTATTGTCATTTATCCTTATTATGCAAACTTAACAGTTAATCTGAAAAGATAAAATGATTTATGTCATCAAAAAGCTATTGAATTAAAATAGGTGTAGGGGAGTAGTTTAATCACTGTATTGAGGGCTAAGGAGCAGAGGTACGCTACCAAATGACAAAACTCAAGGGTTTAACGGTGA
>NZ_DATJCA010000148.1:0-17750 GCF_035515035.1 Gelidibacter sp.
CTACGACGGTTGGCAATCCTATAACAGCATCTACTACGTGAATAGTGCCGTTAGTTGCAGAAATATCTGCTGTAGTGACTTTTGATATCCCGTTAAATTTTACACCATCAGTAGTATTAAAATACAGGCTTAAATTTTTCCCGCCTGGACCTGTTGCATTTGTGTTTTCATAACCTGAGCCGGCATTGACCAAATCGGTTGATTTAACATTTCCTGCAAGGACATGATTTAGCAAAATTTGAGAAAGTACATCCGTGGGCACATCACTTAATTCAGCAAATCCATTATCTGTTAAGAATTTTTGAAAAGCTGCATTTGTTGGCGCCAAAACCGTAAATGGCCCTTGTCCGTTCAATACGCTTACCAAGTTACCATCGGCCGCTTTAAGTGCAGCTATCAAACTACTGAGGTCTGAAGTAGCATCCGCTGTTTCTACAATGTTCATTGGTTGTGGTTCCATGTTGTTGTCATCATCATTACTACAGGATTGAAATCCAACAACCAGTAGTAAGAATGGTAGAATTTTGAGAGTTTTTGAAATAATCTTCATTTTTTTGAGTTTATTTGTTTGACATTAGAACTAACGACAGGTTAGTTTTGTTTAATAAAAATACAGAATGATTAAACAAAGTATATTTTTTATTTTATTTTTAACAGTAACTTTAACAGAATCGATCGCGCAGAACGCTATAAACCAATTCGACGATGACGGAGAACGCCATGGGTTTTGGAAAGTGAATTTCGATCAGACAAATCAACCACGTTATGAAGGCACTTTTCATCATGGTAAGGAAGTGGGACTATTTAAATTCTATAAGTTGGATAAAAATAAGAGTGTTTTAAGCGCGACAAGGGAATTTATCCCTAATGGTGAGGATATTCTGGTGAAATTTTATTCTTCAAAAGGAAAGCTGATAAGTGAAGGACGAATGACCAACAAGCTTTTTGTTGGGAAATGGGTGTATTACCATAATAAAACAAACGGCATCATGACCGTTGAACATTATAATGATAAAGGACAGCTCGATGGAGAAAAAGTAGTGTATTATCCGAATGGTCAAATAGCTGAACAATCCCATTATGTCAATGGAAAAATAGAAGGCATTTCTAAAGTATTTTCAGAAAAAGGAGTGCTTATAAAAGAATTTACCTATAAAAACGATGTCCTGCACGGCATGTCTAAATATTATGATGCGGACGGAAAAATGCTAGCGGAAGGTGCTTATAAAGACGACCGGAAACATGGTATTTGGAAGTTTTATGAGAAGGGTGTTCTTACGGAAGAAAAAGATTTTACTGTATATAGTAAAAATCCGATGAAACAGTAATTCAGTCTTCAGTTGGCATAAAATAGTATTCAGTATTTCTGTGAAACTCAATTTTTCGCCGTGAACCGCTGTCTCCAGTTATTTGTCATCTTTCAAAATCCCAACTTCATTTTCAATTTCTCATCCACATTGCATTATCTGCGATAAACTTTGTAATTTTGCAAAATGAAAAGAGTAATCGTAGGACTTTCAGGAGGTGTTGATTCAAGCGTTGCCGCGTATTTGTTAAAGGAGCAAGGCTATGAGGTTATTGGCTTGTTTATGAAAAACTGGCATGATGATTCCGTGACTATTTCTGACGAGTGCCCTTGGTTGGACGATAGTAATGACGCCATGTTAGTGGCCGATAAATTGGGAATTCCATTTCAAACGGTTGATTTAAGCGAACAATATAAAGAACGTATTGTCGATTATATGTTTGACGAATACCAGAAAGGTAGAACGCCCAATCCTGATGTGCTTTGCAATCGTGAAATCAAGTTTGATGTATTTATGAAAATTGCACTTGATTTGGGTGCTGACTTTGTAGCAACCGGTCATTATTGCCGTAAGGGCGTCCTTCAAAGGGATGGAAAGGAGATTTATCAATTACTCGCTGGAGTGGATGACAATAAGGATCAATCCTATTTTTTGTGCCAATTATCCCAAGCGCAACTATCAAAGGCATTATTCCCAATTGGCGAATTGACAAAGCCTGAAGTTCGTAAAATTGCAACAGAACAGAATTTGGTTACGGCCGATAAAAAAGATTCTCAAGGCCTTTGTTTTATTGGAAAAGTGAGACTTCCAGAGTTTTTACAGCAAAAATTACAGCCTAAAGAAGGGGTGATTGTAGAAATTCCGTCCGAGAAAGAAATATATAGTCAAGTAGAGCCTGAGTTCAATTCTGAAGCAGATCAATTTGCTTATTTAACAAGGAAGATTGAATACCATATTACTGATGGAAAAGTGGTCGGTAAACACCAAGGTGCGCATTATTTCACAAAAGGCCAGCGTAAAGGACTTGCTGTTGGGGGCACAGTTGAACCTCTTTTTGTTATTGAAACCGATGTAAAAGAAAACGTAATTTATACAGGTCAAGGCAAAGAACACCCAGGACTTCTTAAAAAAGCCTTGTTTGTATCTAATGATGAAGTGCATTGGATCCGTGAAGATTTAAAATTGAGATTAGATGAAACTTTGGAGGTCAAAGCCCGAATTAGATACCGTCAACCACTTCAAAATGCTACCTTGCATCAAGTGGACAACGGACTTTACGTCGTTTTTGAAGAATTGCAATCGGCCATTACCGAAGGTCAATTTGTGGCATGGTACCTCAATGACGAACTAGTTGGTTCGGGAGTAATTTCTTAAATTGCAGTAATAGTTTTATGGCATTAGTGCTGATGAAAGTAATTATTTTTCTGTTTCTTCAGATGCCAAAACGATAAATTGGTCATGGAACAGAAGTATGATAATATCCTCTCAATTCTAAATTTATAAAATCTTAATGTCAAATAAAATCACCCAACTTTTTAAAATCAAATATCCAATCATTCAAGCAGGAATGATATGGAACAGTGGATGGAAACTAGCTTCAGCGTCCAGTAATTCAGGAATTCTTGGACTGATTGGTGCCGGATCCATGTATCCGGAGGTTTTAAGAGAACATATTCAAAAGTGTAAAAAAGCTACGGATAAACCTTTTGGTGTCAATGTGCCCATGCTTTATCCAAACATTGAGGAGATCATGAACATTATTGTGGAAGAAGAGGTGAAGATTGTTTTTACTTCCGCAGGGAACCCTAAAACCTGGACGGCCTGGTTAAAAGAGCGTGGCGTAACCGTGGTTCATGTGGTGAGCAGTGTGAAATTTGCATTGAAAGCCCAAGAGGCTGGTGTTGATGCCGTAGTTGCGGAAGGTTTTGAAGCAGGAGGTCATAATGGAAGGGAAGAAAGTACCACACTTACTTTAATTCCAATGGTTAGAGAAGCCTTGGATATACCTCTCATTGCTGCAGGTGGCATTGCAACCGGTCAAGGCATGTTGGCAGTTATGGTATTGGGTGCTGATGGGGTACAAGTGGGCAGCAGATTTGTTGCAAGTGAAGAAAGTTCTGCACACCAAGACTTTAAGGAGGTTGTGATTAACGCCCAAGAAGGTGATACGCATTTGACTTTAAAAGAATTAGCACCGGTACGGCTGATCAAAAATAAGTTTTATAATGATATTGTGGAATTGTATAAAACTTCTCCAACAGTTGAGGAACTCAAAGATTTATTGGGCAGGGCAAGAGCAAAGCGCGGCATGTTTGAAGGTGATTTGGAAGAAGGCGAATTGGAAATTGGTCAGATTTCTGGATTGATCCACGATATTAAACCAGTTGAGAAAATTGTTGCAGACATGCTTTCAGAATATGAAATTGCGAAACAACAGGTAAAGACATTGTTTTAACTCAATTAGAGTTTCAATAACGCGTGAGCAAGTCGCACATTTAAGATGTTTAATATCCTATAAACACAAAGGGGAAGAAATTCCCCTTTGTGATTGGAAATGTTTTAACAGTACTATTTTTAAATCCCTCTAAAATAATAGCTAAAACTTTTCGTGTTCTATAAATGTGTCCTAAATGTTATCCGAACGAAGCTTCACCTCTGTTTGTAAAATTAACTGATATCCTGATTTTGTCCAATTATAAAGAAACAACTTATTAACAAAGTTTCGATGTAAGTTAATAACTATCAATTGGTTGATCTGTTTACGTCGAAATAAAACAAGATAATAAGTCGTAAAGATGTTCAATCCATCTACCTTTGCACCTTTAAAATTTAAGCGTGATTCTATCTCAATATACTAAAGAATTTAAGTACAACTTAAACTTGGCTGCACCAGTCATGTTGGGCATGCTAGGCCATACCTTCGTGAGCCTTGTAGACAACATTATGGTAGGTCAGTTGGGGGCTGCAGAACTTGCGGCAGTGTCTTTGGGCAATAGTTTTGTATTTATTGCCATGTCTGTTGGCATTGGATTTTCAACGGCCATTACGCCTTTGGTGGCTGAGGCTGATACGGAAAATAATTTCGCAAAAGGAAAATCGGCCTTAAAACACGGATTGTTTCTATGTACGGCCTTGGGACTTGTTTTGTTCATCCTTTTACTATTGGCCAAGCCCTTAATGTATATCATGGATCAACCTGAAGAGGTGGTGGTGCTGGCCATTCCGTATTTGGATTTGGTAGCATTTTCATTGATTCCGTTGATTGTGTTTCAGGCATTTAAGCAATTTAGTGATGGTCTTTCGCTTACAAAATATCCAATGTATGCCACAATTCTAGCCAACGTGATCAATGTGGTGCTCAATTATCTTTTGATTTTTGGTAAGTTTGGATTTCCTGAGATGGGTATCGTGGGCGCAGCTATTGGAACCTTGATTTCCAGGGTTGTTATGGTCTTTTTCTTATGGTGGGTTTTAAAAGCTCGAGATAAATCTAAAGCCTATGTCACCAATATTAAGATTTTTGTTTTAGAGTCACCAATGCTTAAAAAGGTCATCAATATTGGATTTCCAAGTGCTATGCAAATGTTTTTTGAAGTTGGTATTTTTACGTCTGCCATATGGCTCAGTGGTACCTTGGGTCAAAATCCACAGGCAGCAAATCAAATCGCTTTGAATCTGTCATCTATGACGTTTATGGTCGCCACAGGATTAAGTGTTGCTGCTATGATTAGGGTAGGCAATCAAAAAGGGCTTCGAAATTTCACCGAATTGCGTCGCATAGCGATATCTATATTTTTATTAGGTGTCATTTTGGCCGTAATTTTTGCTTTGACATTTGTGCTTTTACATAAGGTTCTTCCAACTATTTATGTGGATTTGGAGGATCCGATTAACGCTATTGATACACGCGAAGTTGTCGCCATTGCCTCCACATTGCTCTTGGTCTCTGCGGTGTTTCAGATCAGCGATAGTTTACAGGTCGTTGCTCTTGGTGCACTTAGAGGTTTACAGGATGTTAAAATGCCAACAATTATTACGTTCATCTCATATTGGGTCATTGGATTTCCAATTAGCTTTTATTTAGGCAAAGAAGATGCTTATGGCAGTGTGGGAATATGGCTTGGACTTATAGCCGGATTGACCTGTGCCGCTATAATGTTATTTATTAGATTTAATTATTTGACCAAGAAATTGATCAAGATGGAAGTGCCTCGAGTTGAAAGTGTCTAATGTTGGAAATTGTCTGTAGTATTTAAAATTGGCCGTTCCTAAAGTATTTGAAGTTTGGAAGGGTCTAAAGTTGGAAAGTTGCGAAAGTAAAGAATTCAGAGCGAAGCGAAAAGATCAAGAGCTCCAAGAGATTTTAAAAATTAAATCAGAATTAGTTTGACTGAAGCCAGCGAAACTGATTATTGGCTAGAAATCATTGAATAGCTAAATTGGAAAATGGATGAAAGTTTTAAAAACTTAGCTTCGGAGCTATAGAACTTTTGGTTATTTTTACTTCTATTGCGAGCAAATTATAAGCCTTAAACTAATTAAAATTTGATACTTTTGTATTAAATTTTACTTTAAGATAGTTAACTTAATAACACAACATCAACTCTAGGCACTTCAATTACTTATAACCCTTACAGAACCTATTTGATTACATAACTTTAGTGCATGTTAAATGCTTCTAACTAAAAATTAAAAAAAATGGAACTACCAAAATTCATACTCGGCGATAATACAGATTTTCCAGATGCGATTTATATCATACATACTGACTTTCCACGATTTATTTTAAATTTGGAAGATGATGAGGTGGAGTGGATGGAAGAATTTGATGAGCATGACGAAAAGGAAATCTCTTCAGAAACCGAAAATTTAATTCAACAGGCTACAGATTTTTATGATCGTGAAATAGAAAGATACAATGCCTAATGATTGATCAAATTCTACAATTAGATACGGATGTTTTTATCTTTTTAAACAGTCTTGGAACAAAAGCTTGGGATCCGTTTTGGTTGGCCTATACCTCTAAATTCAATTGGATTCCGCTATATGCCTTGTTACTGTATTTGATTTCAAGACAAATGCGCTTAAAGGCCGTTCTTATCACTGTTATAGTCGTAGCTTTAATGATCTTGGTTACGGACCAAGTCACCAATCTTTTCAAAAACGGATTGCACAGATTGAGACCTTGCCATTTGGCAGAGTTGGTTGACAGTATGCGATTGGTGAAATCTGGTTGCGGCGGTCGGTACGGTTTCTTTTCTGGACACGCTTCCAATACCATGGCAGCAGCAATCTTTATGGGGCTTACCTTAAAGAAACAATTCAAATACTTGATTTACGTCCTGATCTTTTGGGCGTTCTTAATGAGTTATAGTCGGATTTATATTGGGGTACATTATCCTTTGGATGTATTGTTGGGCATGTTGTTTGGTCTTATGATGGGAATATTATTTTACAAGCTCAACCTCTATGCAATACATAAATTCAATGCCGATTATAAGAATCAATAGATAACCTGAAGTGATTTTTCCAAGAGTGAAATGTTGAGGACATTACTGGCAATATTGAAAAATTCGCCATCGATTTGACTTTCAAAAATACCCTGATTTTCTTGGCTTATCTTGATTGCTTTTGATTGATAAAATTTAGATTCCTTTATCAAATGAGGCTTTTTAAGTAAGATCAAACACCCGAAGTATAAGGATTTTAACTTAGACATTTTTGAAACAATAAGAACATCCAAAAGGCCATCCTGTAATGATGCTGACGGGGTTAAACTAATCTTATAGCCCATTTCATTGGAATTGGAAACAAATACCAGAAATGGATAGGTGCGGATCGTTTCGCCGTTTACTTCAACCGTAATTTCATTCTTATATTTTATGGTCTTCAGAGCTTTTAGCGACGATTTTAAATAACTAATTAATTTTCTTTCGTTAGAATTCTCATAGTGCCTAATTACTTGGGCATCAATACCAATGCCTGTGTTGCTGAAAAAATAATGTTCGTTGATACGCCCTACATCAATTTTTTTCACGGAAGCTTTTTTGATGAGAGCAATAGCCTGCGCCACCTCTTTTGGAATTTTCAAATTGGAGGCCAAGCCATTTCCAGATCCTAACGGAATAATGCCTAACGGAATGGTAGTATTGACCAAGCATGAAGCTACTTCGTTAATAGTGCCATCTCCACCACAGGCCACAATAATATGTGCGCCTTCGGCAATGGACAATTTGGTTAATGTTTTAGCGTGTTTTTTATATTCGGAATTTTTTATCGTAATAGCATAGTCTACTTCATCAAAAAATTTACTTAAAAACTTTTTATTGATAAGTTGGTTCCCAGAACCGGATACAGGATTCACTATGAAGTGTATATGTTTCAAATACTATTCCTTTAATGCTTAGATACTGATAACGCTATTTTGCAACCAAATGTGTAGAACTATGAAGTCTGGCGCAAAAGTCTGAAAAGCGGTTGAAAGATATTAATTTACAGACATAAATTATCAAAATTTTAGGAAATTGAGTTTATAAATCTTTCCAAATAAACATCACCTATTAATGCGGAACCGTTTAGGGGCTCTTTGACAATAGATACCAATAGCGTAAGTAAAAAACTTAACGCGTTATAGGGTGACTCAATAATTATCCTTAACCAATTATACAAACGCACTATAGCCAGTTATGGCCCTTCCTACAATGAGCGTATTGATTTCTTTGGTACCTTCATAAGAATATATGGCTTCCGCATCGGCCACAAACCGCGCCACATTATACTCCAATAAGATACCGTTGCCACCCATGACCTCGCGCGCTTGACTAACTACATCGCGAGTTCTCAGAGAGCAAAATACTTTTGCCAATGATGCGTGTTCATCTGTGAGCAGACCTTGATCCTGCAATTCAGATAGTCTATAGACCATGGTTTTCATCGCCGTTAGATTGGATAACATTTCCACCAAATGATTTTGTATTAATTGGAAGGAAGCAATTGGTTTTCCAAACTGTTCACGTTTTTTGGTGTATTTGAGTGCATTTTCATAAGCACCCCTTGCACAACCTACCGCTTGCCATGCCACTCCCGCTCGGGTCATTCGCAACACCTTGGCAGTGTCTCTGAAAGAATTGGCGTTTTGGAGTCGGTCTTTTTCGGCAACTCTACAATCCTTTAAGGTGATCATGGCATTCTGAACGGTTCTCAAGGCCATTTTGTCTTCCATTTTCTCCGTGGTGAAACCTGGAGTGTCCTTTCTTACTAAAAAACCTTTTACTTTATTGCTCGTTTCTTCTCTTGCCCAAATAATAGTTACATCGGCAAATGTGGCATTACCGATCCATTTTTTTTGACCGTTCAAAATCCACTCATCGCCTTCCAGTCTACACGTAGTTTCCATCCCACCTGCCACAGCGCTTCCAACATTAGGTTCGGTCAGGCCAAAGGCACCTATCAGTTCCATCTTTTGCATTTTTGGCAGCCATTCCTCTTTTTGTTCTTCGCTTCCGCAGAGATAGATCGAGCCCATGGCAAGACCGCTATGGACACCAAAAAATGTGGAGACCGAAACATCTACGCGTGCCAACTCTTCAGCGATGATACCTTCCATAATGAATGGCAAATCAGGACAGCCGTAACCTTTATAGGCGACCCCACAAATGTTAAGTGCTGCCAATTTGGGAATGATTTCCATTGGGAATTGTGCTTTTTTCCAATAGTCGTTGGCAATAGGCTCTACTTCATCCTCCATGAAATTGCGAACTTTCATTTGAATAGCGCGCTGTTCTTGGGTCAATTTTAAATCAAGATCATAAAAATCACCATCAATAGGAGGTAATTGGTGTTGTCCTTTTTTGCTTTTCTCGGTGAGCATTTTCATGAGGCCGTCGAGCTGTTTATCATCAAGTTCGCCTACAGTTTTCATGATTTTAGGTAAGTCGATCTTCTCTGAGATTCTGCCCAGATCTTCAAAGTCAACTTCTTTCATCAAGTTTATAATGGACTTAATTTTAGTAAATAATTTCATAGTGCGACTCGAATTTTAATTAGTTGTTGAAAAGTTAATGCTTTTCAATAGAATTCAATGTTCTGTCTAGAAATTTATAATGAATTTAACGTGGGGAATAGAAATCGAAGTAGAAAAGTATTTTTTGACTGATGCTTGAGAAAATGCAGAGTTACACAGAGAAACAGGTGAAATAGTCGTGGATTGGTGGCTAAAAACAGGAATGGTAAGCTCCCTGATGCATTTAAAATGGGATTTACTTTAAACTAAGCAACAGTTCAGCGGCAACGAATGGTGTGGTTTCGCCATTTTCAATGCGTTCCAATTGATGTTTCAATTCTTTTTTGATGGAAGGATTGTTGTAAAAATCGGTTTTCAATCGGTCTTCAATGGTTTGAAGCAACCAAAATTTGTTTTGCTCATTCCGAGAATAATCAAAGAAATGGTTTTCTTTAACCACGTTTAAATAGTCCTCAATCAGTTGCCAAACTTCTGGTATTCCTGTGTTTTCGAGTGCACTGGCAAGTAATACTTTGGGTTGCCATCCTGATTCTTTGGGTGGGTAGAGGTGGAGCGCCCGGTTAAATTCGACCTTGGCGGTTTTGGCATTTTTAAGATTATCACCATCGGCCTTATTGATCACAATGGCATCTGCCATTTCCATAATACCACGTTTAATACCTTGCAACTCATCTCCCGCACCCGCCAATTTCAATAGTAAAAAGAAATCGACCATACTGTGGACTGCCGTTTCACTTTGTCCAACACCCACGGTTTCAATTAAGATCGTGTCAAAACCGGCCGCTTCGCATAAAATAATGGTTTCCCTACTTTTGCGCGCCACACCACCAAGCGAGCTGCCAGAAGGGGAAGGACGGATAAAAGCATTCTCGTTCTTGACCAAATCTTCCATCCGGGTTTTATCGCCTAAAATGGAACCGCGGCTCAAAGTACTGCTCGGATCTACCGCTAAAACAGCAATCTGCTTTCCTCTTGAAGTCAGATACGTTCCAAAAGCTTCAATAAAAGTGCTTTTTCCAACCCCTGGAACCCCAGTAATGCCAATTCTGATGGATGCGTTGGCATAAGGCAGGCATTGTTGAATAATGTCGTTGGCTTTTTTTAAATGCTGCGGATTGGTGCTTTCCACTAAAGTTATGGCCCTGCTTAAGGACGTCCTGTCTTTGGCTAATATCCCTTTGACTAGCTCTGCTGCAGAAGGTTGTTGCTGACGTCTGTTTTTAATGGCAGCGATAGCACTTTTATTGGTCGTTTCAGGTTCAGAAACACCTTCATTTTCTTGTAGTGCTGAAGTTTTGCCTTTTTCGGTCAAATTATTTATGATTTAGCCTATTGTGTTTGTTCCTTACTGATTTCCATAGGAACTTCTATTTTGGTTTGGTCCCATGCCATGGTCATTTTCAAAATATCTACGGTATTGTCAAAAGCAATGGTAAACTGTTCCACGGTACTATCTAAGTTGATAACAGGTACATCTACTTCCAAAAGATCATATTTTGGTTCACGCATTGGTCGCATTTGATCGTCCACGCCCCACTCATATTGTTGGGTGTTAAAATAAACTTTCCAAAGACTATCATTAGGTACGGTCCAAAGTGTATAAATGCCCTTAGGTACTGAAATACCGTCAATTATCAGAGTTCTATTGGTAGTAAATGTGGTAGCCTCGTTAGCTCCCGTACGCCACACTTTATCGTAGGGCACCAAGGCGCCAAAGATCTCTCGTCCTTTTTTATAAGGCCGGTTGTAAAGTACTTCCAATTTTGTATCATTTAACTCAAATTTCACGACATCTTTTGGACTCACGCGTTTTGAGAAAATATCTTCAACAAAATAGGAATATATAAATAAGCCTACTGCTACAATAGCAAGGATAATTAACAGGCGTTTTAAAAACGTATTCATAACTAATGATTGAGTGATTTGAAACTTGGGTTAAATATAAATATAAAAGATTGCTCCTTAAAGTACTTAACGTTGTTTTATGGAAAGTTGGTATTGTTTTTTAAAAAAGCATGCTAAAATAGTGTCGTCCTTATATTTTTAAAACTTTTTAAGTGAAAATATCCCTAAATCGTGATGCGATTTTAGATGTCAAAATTTTAGGAATTGAGTTGTTTGGATGATTCAAACCCATCTTTCAATAAAGGTCAAGGATGAGCTAAAATAAGCATAGCGGAATGTTTTTAGCATACTGTGGAGAAGGATATAACCTCCACTATATCAATAAAAAAAACTGCCCGAGAAGCAGCCTTTTGAGACTTTCCGGGCAGTTATAATAATATAGTAATTAAAAAAACTTAATCTAAATCATCCATTAATTCAATTTGAACTTTAATGGCTTGTTTAAGAGCTTCGGCCAAATCATTGTTACCGTCTGTGTCATTAGGACTTATGGTAATCATTCCATCACCATCACCATCAGTAGCGGTAGATAGGTCTACCAGGGCTAATACGGCATTAAGATCAAAATTGATGACGACTTCTTTGGTGTTATTATCAATGACCAATTTTTTGTCCATGTCTTCATAATCAATTTCGATTTCGTCTTCAAAATCATGCCAAAAAACAAACGCTTGTCCGTTGATTTCTCCGGTCAATTCCATGCTTTTTCCAAATAAAGGAGAGTTTGAATTTTCACTTTTGTCAAATTCAAATTCAATTTCCTCATAAATTCCATTAGGAACTTCAATATCTACTAACTGAACACTGTTTCCGGATAACAAATCGATTTCAAAAGGTCCTTTTAATTCGATATCATCGTCACTATCATAAAAGTCATCATCAATTTCCAGTTCAATTTCTTTAAAGTTCACTAAAAACTTAGAGAGTTCCACATTATCTGTTCCTCTATTTACTGCCATATTATAAGTAGCGCTAGCGGCTATTTTCAAATGACCTTGATCAGGTGCTATTGTGGCATCATCATCTGATGAACAGGCAGTAAAAACAGTTGCCATGGAGAGTGCAACAACGCCAAATTTCATTTTTTTTAATACATTCATAGTTTTAAAATTTATAGGTTATATAAAATAAACGCTCAGTAGCTCATATATTATTTTCAAAGTGTTAAACATATCTAAAAGTTTTTCGCTCCCTACTCAGTAGTAACATAGGTTCATGGTTTCAATAAACATGGAAAGGATAAGGTTATGTTGGTATTAAAAAGATGGCAGAACTTTTTATTTTGAATTTATTATTTAACTAAAATGTTATAAGATAGTAATTTGTGTCATATTTACTCGTACTTTTGCGCCCTCAAATAAAATTTTGAAATGAAGCGCATAAATGAATACAAAAAACTCTTTGGAGTGGAAAACGAAGTCGAATTAAAGACCTTAAAAAAGAGTTACCGGGATTTAGTAAAGGAATGGCATCCTGACAAATTCCAAAACGGCGATGTTCTACAGCAAGAAGCTGAAGTACAAAGCAGAAGAATTATTGATGGCTACCATTTTTTAGTGAGTATTGCGCCAGAGACCCTTGCATCAAATTTAGATGAGTATAACGAAACGATTACCAATTCTGGAATCGCAGATTATATGCACAAAGGTTTAGTCATGGAAATCACGTTTTTAGATGGGGCAACCTATGAGTATTTTGGCGTGACAAAACAGGTCTACATTAAAATGATCAACAGCGATAAGGTCAATCGTTTTGCAAAGCGTAATATTTATCCTAATTACACATATAGAAAGTCCAAAAGAATTCTAGAGCCTGCTCAGTAGGAAGATAGACATTGAGTTTCCCTAATAAAAATAGTGGGAAGAACATATAAGTTATAAGGGGTACAAGGTTTTTTTAATCGTGTCCCCTTTTTTGTTTATTTCTTTTTGACGCAATCAATACGTTCCTTTTCATGTATGGATTTTGATCTAAGTGAGGTTTCCATGCACATTTTAAGAGTTTAAAAATGCTAAATTTCTAACTGTTGGAGACTGAGGCTAAGCACTTTTAGAAGAATTAAAGTTTTTTTTCGGATTGTAAATGCCTATTTTGCATAAAATCTCTTTATTATGAAAAAAATATTTACGCTTCTGTCGCTCTCAGTTTTATTGTTTGGAAGTTCCTGTTCTGTAGCTCATAAAAATGCCTCTATTAAGGATGATGGCAAAATTGATATTGTCTTTGTACAAGTCAATGATGTTTATGAAATAGGCCCTTTAGGAGGTGGAAGAGAAGGAGGAATTGCACGTGTTGCAAGTTTAAAGAAGCAGGAAAAAGAGAAGAACATAAATACATTTCTAGTTATGGGAGGAGACTTTGTGAGCCCTTCTATTTATAATAGTCTGAAATATGAAGGGAAAAGCATACGTGGTCAACAAATGATTGAAGCCTTAAATGCGGCCGAGATGGACTTCGTCGTTTTTGGTAATCATGAATTTGATATTAAGGAAGCTGAACTCCAGTCGCGAATTGACGAATCAGAATTTACTTGGGTGGCTTCAAATACATTTCATAATAACGGATCGACTATCCAGCCCTTCACCAAGAATTCAACCGCTCCATTTCCAGAAACTTATATTCTCAATGTTACTGATGCCGATGGTACCCAAGCGAAAATTGGTATTATCGGACTTACGCTCCCTTTTAATAAAGTGCCATATGTACACTATACTGATCCTATTACAACTGCCAAAAGGCTGTATGCTGAGATAAAAGATTCTGTAGATATCGTGATCGCTTTAACGCATTTGGATATTTTGGATGACATTAAACTTGCCCAAGAGATTCCAGCTTTAGGTATCATTATGGGAGGGCATGAGCATGACATGCAATTTGAAAAAGTAGGTGATGTCTATATTACCAAAGCACACGCCAATGCGAAAACAGCTTATGTCAATACTTTGAGGTTGGATAAGAGAAATGGGACCTTAAAAGTATTTCCAAAATTAGAATATCTCAATGAAACAATAGCGCTTGATGATCACACGAATAAAGTGGTTGAAAAGTGGGTAAAAATCGCCAATGAAAATTACAATTCCCTTGGATTTGATGCTGAGGATATCATTATAACCAAAAGTGCTCCTCTTGAAGGCAGAGAAACTATAATCAGGTCACAACCAAGCAATCTAACGGAGCTCGTGGTGCGGGGCGTACAAGCTGCCACGCCTTTATCTGATGTTGTACTCGTAAATGCAGGTGCAATTCGCGTTGATGATATTTTACATGCACCAGTCTCTCAATATGATATCTTACGAGCGATGCCTTTTGGTGGTGAAATAAGAGAGGTTGAAATGAAGGGCAGTTTGCTAAGTAAGATTCTGGATGTAGGGGAAAGTAATAAAGGCATTGGAGGTTATTTGTTGCGTAACTCAACCGTTATGAAGGTGGATGATAAGTGGCTTATTGGAGAAGATACAATTGATAACAACAAGGAATATAGGGTAGCTATGTTGGGTTTCTTGCTTACCGGCATGGAGTCCAATTTAGACTTTTTAAAAGAAGATAATCCAGAAATTGTCAAATTGTATCCCATTGAGACCTCTAGTGATCATCCGCAATCTGATATCCGATTGGCACTTGTACATTACTTGAAAAGTTTAAATAATTAAGCATTGGCAGAGGGATGAAATTGAGTTTTCCTTGACAGTAGTATTACAAAAGAGCAGAATTAAAAACTTTTGTTAAATTTTCAACTAGCTATTAATCTTGTCTATTTTTTTTGTATATTTATATTACAATCGTATCGGGGTGCTTAAATCTTTAAAAATAGCTGAGAATAAACCCGCATAACTTCAAAGGGATAATGCCAAAAGAAGGATTATGATTTGCAAAGGGAACAACGTTATCATAACTTGTTCCCTTTGTTTTTTATAGTATCTTATTAATAAATTAATCATTATTTCAATATGCTTCACTGCATATAATTTCTCAATTAAAACCAAACTTTCATGAATATTACAGCTTCTTATACAGATCTTTATCAACTGACCATGTCCCAAGTGTACTTTAGAACCAAACCGGACGGTCGGGCGGTCTATGACTATTATTTTAGAAACAATCCTTTTAATGGCGGGTATTCAATTTTTGCAGGATTGGAGGATGTGTTGAATATTCTTGAGAATTTGAAATTTTCAGCGTCTGATGTGGCCTATCTGGAGCAACATGGATTCGAACGGAGTTTTTTGGATTATTTAAAGGATTTTAGATTTCGAGGGAATATCTTTTCAAGCCTAGAAGGCGATGTCGTTTTCCCCAATCGGCCAATTCTACAGGTTGAAGCCAATATTATTGAGGCACAAATTATAGAAACTCTGTTGCTGAATCTTCTAAACTTCCAGACCTTAATAGCGACAAAGGCCAGCCGAATCCGACATAGTGCTAAAACAGAAATGCTATTGGATATGGGGTTGCGCCGTGCTCATGCAACCGGCGGGTATTATGCGTCACGAGCAGCTATAATTGGAGGTTTTGACAGCACGAGCAACGTGAAAGCCGCTGAAGATTATGATATTCCGTCTTCTGGAACTATGGCACATTCATTTATCCAAAGTTATGAAGATGAATTACAGGCCTTTAGGGATTTTGCAAAATACCGACCAAAAAACTGTGTACTCCTCATAGATACCTATAATACACTTAGAAGTGGATTGCCAAATGCCATTACAGTTGCCAAGGAAATGGAAAGCAATGGAGAGCAATTGTTGGGTGTTAGACTGGATAGTGGAGATTTAGCTTATCTAGCCAAAAGAGCACGTAAAATGTTGGATGAAGCCAATTTAGGTTATGTGAAAATAGTGGCCTCGAACCAATTGGATGAATTTGTTATAAAAAGTTTGAAAGATCAAGGAGCACCAATTGACATCTTTGGTGTTGGGACCAACTTGGTTACCGGAAAACCAGACGCGGCGATAGATGGGGTTTATAAGTTGTCTGAATACAATGGCGAACCGCGCATCAAGCTTTCTGAAAATATTATTAAGGTTTCACTTCCGTACAAAAAACAAGTATACAGAATGTTGGACAAAAACGGCATGTTTTATGGCGCAGATGCCGTCGCGGTTTTTAATGAGAAAAACGTTGAACGAATGGAACATTCATTTGATTCTAATAAAAATTTAGATTTGACACGGTTCGATCATGAACCTTTGCTGCAACAGGTCATGAAAAATGGTAAAAAGGTTATGCCAGCACGAACGGTTAGTGAAATTGCAGCCTATTCAAAATCCCGATTGGAAAATCTGCCAGAAGAATACAAACGTTTTCAGAATCCGCATATTTATAAAATAGGTTTGAGTACTGAACTTAAGAAAGAACGCGATAAATTAGTCCTCAAGCATAAATTTTAAGACACGGATTGCACTAATTATCATTGATCAATATTATCAGTTTATGTGAAATGGTTGTCGTGATCACTTGTTTATTTATGTCTTTCGTATCCAAAACAACCGTGCTTATATCAGGTTTGCGCCCATCATTTCACGGCTTCAGGTTGTAGAAAACACAATGTTTAATTAACTTTAAAAAGATTATAATTACAGATACATGAAAACACTTCTTATAATTGATGTTCAGAACGATTTTATGCCTGGCGGATCACTTGCAGTTCCTGATGGCGATAAAATAGTTCCGATAATCAATAGCATTCAACATAAATTTGATTTGGTCGTGGCTGCACAAGATTGGCATCCACAAGATCATGTGAGTTTTGCGTCTAATCATCCAGGGAAATCTCATTTTGACGAAATCGATCTTCATGGGAAACCGCAAACATTATGGCCAGATCACTGTGTACAAGGAACTGAAGGTGCAAAGTTCCATCGGGATCTTGACACTCAAAAATGGGAAGCTATTTTTAGAAAAGGAACGGATAAGAACATTGATAGTTATAGTGCCTTTTATGACAATGGCCATCTAAAATCGACGGGATTGGCAGGGTATTTAAAAGAGAAAGGCGTGTCCCAACTTTTTCTATGTGGTCTCGCAGCAGATATTTGTGTTTATTTTTCTACGTACGATGCCTTTAAAGAAGGTTTTGCTTGTTTTTTTATAGAAGATGCTTCTCAGCCATTGGATCCTGAGAAATTTAAAGAGCTAAAAAAGAAGATGGAATATCTGGGCATACAGATAATTTCTTCAGAAGCTATTTAGCAGATAATTTAGATTAAAAAAGAAACCTCTCACGTACTCAAAACCTGAGAGGTTTTTTGATGCAATTATATAAATATCAACTAACTTCCTTTTTGGGCTTTCGCACTCTTATATAAGCGATGATGGCTACAATAATTACAACCGCCGTTAGTATATAAATAAACTTCGGAACCGGAATAGGATCTCCAGCTGCATAACTATGCAATCCGGTTAAATAGTAGTTCACGCCGAAAGACGTCATAATTATTGACCCGAAAGCAAAAACACTTGCCGCGTTCAGGGTAAATCGACTTTTAAGTGCGGGTACCAAACGTAAATGCAATACA
>NZ_DATJCA010000149.1:0-13233 GCF_035515035.1 Gelidibacter sp.
ATGGAATTTAAATAAACTCCTATGATTCAAAAATTAATCTTTACGATAAAACAGTAACTTCGCAGTTCAATTTAAAAGATCCCTGCCTTCGCAGGGAGTAAATATGAAAAAAGACATCCACATCCCTAAAGTTGCAGGCGTGTATTTAGCCATCGTCAATGAGTATAATGACCTTTATAAAACTCACGATTGGAATGCCTATATTATCAATGACAAAAACATCGATTTAGAACTCGTGCTGATCGTTACTAGCGGTTATTCTGAAAAAAAAGTCACCTCTACCTTCCGTAAAAAACTGGATCTACTTCCAAAAAAGAGCTATGCCAAAATCGAATTTATGCCTGAGGAGTTGTTCGTATTGAACAATGAATTTAAAGTGACATTTTTTGAAGGGAATACCATGCATGAGAAAAACTTTCTTTTCAGAAAAAATACGATCAATGAAAAGGCTTTTCAGAAAATTCCGTTGATGGAAATGAAAGGGGTTTTAGTGATTTAGAACACAGATGACGCAGATTTTTGCAGATGTCCACTGATTTTGTAGGACCATCATTAACACTTACACCCTTTTGAAGTCTTATCCCCTTCTTCGCGCCTCCTACGTCTTCGCTAGAAAAACTTCCACCTCCAGCTTCCAACTCCCAGCGCTTCTTCTAATCGAGTTTTTCTGTTAACTTTTTGAACATCGGTTTGGGATCTTTGCCTTCATATAAAATGGCATAAATTGTAGTAATGATGGGCAGTTTATCTTTTCGTTCATCTTTTAAGATAAGATCGTACGCGCTTTTTGTAGCATAATATCCTTCAGCCACCATGTTCATTTCCATTTGCGCAGATTTTACCGTATAGCCCTTCCCTATCATATTCCCGAACATTCTATTTCGAGAAAAGAGTGAATACCCGGTAACCAATAAATCACCCAAATAGGCTGAATCATTGATATTGCGCTTCATCTTGTGTCGTTTTTTAATAAAGCGTTTCATTTCCCTTATGGCATTACTCATCAAGACACTCTGGAAATTATCGCCATAACCCAATCCATGTGCTATACCCGCTGCTATAGCATAAATATTTTTGAGCATGACGGCATATTCAATCCCTATCACGTCATCACTGGTTGACGTTTTGATGTAGTCACTTGCTAAAGCTTTGGCGATCTTCTCGGCTTTGGCTTCATCGGCACAAGCAATTGTCAAATAAGACAAACGTTCCAAGGCGACTTCTTCCGCATGGCAAGGTCCTGAGATAACGGCTATATTATCGAAAGGAATTCCATAGATATCATGAAAATGTTCACCCACCAATTTGCCGGTTTCAGGCATGATCCCCTTAACTGCAGACACAATAATTTTATCCTTAAAATCCACCTCTAGCTTCAACAATTCGTCATGAATAAAGGCAGACGGAATTACAAAAATCAACACATCAGCATAAGTTGCCATCTCATTGATGTCATTACTGATCTTAAGTTGTGAGGTATTAAATTCAACCGAGCTCAAATAACTTGGGTTGTGATGTTCTTTCAATAAGTGCTCTTTAATATAAACACTTCGCATATACCACCCTACTTCATCCAAATTTTCACAAAGCATCTTAACGATCGCTGTGGCCCAACTTCCTGATCCAAAAACGGCATATTTTATTGGTGTACTCATAAATATATTCAAGTTAATGCAGTTCAAAAATACATAAAAATTTACGGTTTTACCATTTCGAAATGACCCGAAGGCGAATTTGTGGCACGTGTTTTGAATTCTTGACATTATAATCTTTAAATTGTTGGATTCTGGAAAGGCATAGCCAGTTCAAATCGCAGAACACATCCTGCTATTTTAGTTCGTTTTGCTAATTATAACAGACTGTAGGCAAACAGATCACGCCAAGATTTTAAAATAAAACTGAACAGATGAAAGCTCTAAAATTACTTTTCGGGTTTGCACTTGCGGCAACCATATTTACATCTTGTACCACCAATACGGTTTATGAAGAACCGGCAATTTCCTTAAATCAGTTATTAGGTTCTTATGATTTATGGTATGTTGATATCAATCAAACCGCAGGATATGGAGAAACGCCTTTTTTACAAATTGCGTTTACGCTCTCATTTAAGAATGGTGTCCTATTTGCTAACAATAATTTGGTAGGTTTTGGGCCTAATGGGCAAGGCAATGGTTTCGGGATTGCTATTGGAGAATATGATGCTTATGATATGATTTTAGACGTGTACCATGATCTAGATGGCTTTCAAAGCTTTGATGTCTACCAAGTTGATTACGATACCATCGAACTCTACAACCCTTTTAATGACACGTCGTACTTTTTACACGGGTATCAAAAATCGACATTCGATTATGACTTCGTCTTTTATGATAATATCCACTACTTCTTGCAAGAATATAACGCTTGGGAAAAGACATTTACCAGTCAGATGGGTGCCTTAAATGAGTTTGACAATGAAAATTATTTAAAGTTTTTAGCTGGCGGAAATGACTCTGAATTTAGAAGCTCGCAGGACTACAACATCGCACATCCTGATGACATTTATTGGGACTACACTGGGATTTATGGTGTGGGTAATATTACAGGAAACACGCACCTCAAAACATTAACATTAGATTATGATTATTTCGATAATGAATTCTTCGAGTTGAGCGTTATTAATGATCAAGTAATAGAGCTTTACCACGCAAAATCTGGTACGACTTATGAATTTACAGGACGTGGGTACATCCAATATATGAGGAATGCCCAAGCTAAGGGGGTCGATAACGATGGCAAATTTAAATCATCTGAATTAGAGAAAAAACGTAAGCAGAAAACTACTAAAAAAGATAACCCTAGGGAAAATAAAAGAAACTAAATTTTGGTTGGTTATTTAGTTTCTGGAAACGCTCATCTGATTCATTTCAGATGAGCGTTCTCTTTTTTTAACAATATATTGACAACCCTAACTTCAAGGTTTCAATTAGTTGTTGTAAATTACCTATCAAATCAATAGTTAACTCTTAAAAACTTAATATAATATGGGACTATTTTCATTTATTAAAAACGCCGGAGAAAAGGTCTTTGGTGTGGGAAAAACAAATTCTGAAGAAAAAGCAGAAGCACAAGTTGCCGCAAATAAGCAAGCAGCTGCAGACGAACTTAAAACAAACGAAGCAGGAGCCAGAAAACTTGAAGAAACAATTAAAGACTTAAAACTTGAAGTTGAAGACCTGAAAATCAAGATTGAAGACGATATGGCCATTGTTACAGGACAGGCTCATGACCAATCTACAAAAGAGAAAGTAGTTTTAGTGATAGGTAACACCAACGGCATTGCGTCCGTTGACGACCAGATGAGTGTTGAGCACGCCGAGCCTGAAGCACAGTTTCATACGGTTATGAAAGGTGACACCTTAGGGAAAATAGCCAAAAAGTATTATGGGAACGCCATGAAGTATCCACTAATATTTGATGCCAATAAACCAATGTTGAAAGATCCTGATAAAATCTATCCGGGGCAAGTCCTGAGAATTCCAAGCTTGTCATAAGACAAAAAAAGGCTGTATTCAAATACAGCCTTTCTTTTTATAAGTCATTTAAAAGGGTTTGTAATTCTTCTAAACTATCTGGTTTTGCAATAATTTTTTTGTTCTTGTCCAAAATAAAATAGGTAGGTGTACTTTCCACGCCATATTCACTGCTCACAAACCGTCTTGGCGTGCCTGAATCAATTACATGAATGAACTTTGGGTACTTAAGGATTTCTCTATCCCATGCCACATCTTCCCCCTGAGTCCCATAGGCAATCACTTTTAATGTTTTAGCATCTATTTTATCAACTGTTTTCCTGATTTCAGGTAATTGCTCCAAACAATGTGAACACCCACTATTCCAAAAAATAAGCAGGTAATTATCTGCCATATTTAAATCATGTAGAGTTGTTGTCACCTTCTTGCCCTTCACTTCCATAGGAATAGGAAAATCTATAGCTATTGCACCTACGGAAGTGTTTTTGAAAATGGTCAGTACATTAACCAACATCGCGTTATTTGCTTTAGTTGCCAGTTCCAATAAATAAGCATCCGAAATATAATTGGCGACGTTGTCCTCTTCAATCTGTACCATATTAGACCAAATGGCCTGTAATAATGCCATTTTTATTTCTGAATTCTCCTTCCCAATATAATTGACCAAATTATCAATCTGGTGTTTATAAAAATCTTCCGATGCATCATCAGTCATTCCAAAAATATAAGCCCTCACCCTATCGGTCAAAAACTCTGAACTCTGCAAGAGTAGATCGCTAAAATCGACATTGGCCAGGTACGTGTCTTTTAAGTTTTTGGAATAAGTGGAAATATCCTCATAAGTTTCAGGAATATAAGGCTTATTTGCATTGATAAATACTGAAGCCATGGTACCCTTTGAAGCCAGTTCAAAAGCATCCTGCGTCTCTTTCAAGGTTTTAAAAATGTCCTTAAAAGCCTCCTTATCGTCACTTTTCTGCGTATAGAAATTGCCGATGGCCCTGTTGATCATTTCAATGCTATTGGTGTAAGAGGCCCATAATTTATTCTCATTGGATTCCTTAAACTCTAAACCTTCGGTCAAGCTGAAATGTAAAACAACATCCTCCTTGCCACTATAGATTAAATCAAAGTTGTTCATTTCTTGGGGCACACCATAGACTATTTTATAAATTCCTGGGGTTTCTGTAGTGTCCAGTTCAATTTTGAACTGGCCTTTTTCGTCAACTTTACCCCTATCAACATATTCTGCACCCGTCGGACTTGATTTGTACAGAAAAGCGTAGGTGAAATCTTCAACTGGCGAAAAAGTGCCTTCAATGGTGTGTTGTGCCATTAAAAGCGATGGCAGCAAGGTCAAAAGTAAAATCAATGTTCTCATTCGATGACTATTTTTATTTTTTAAGAATCTACGTCTTCCGAGCCCTCCGGTAAGTAAATTATATAATTTAAAAATCTTAGTGGTTCAATAATCAAGCCACTATAGGTTTCAAGGCCGTTAACGCTTGGTTAACCGTTTTAATATGTTCAAAGGTAAGCAATAAACGCAGCCCTGTCCGGGTCTGCTTTTCTCGCATTTTCCCTGCCCCTGGATGGGATTGAATATACTGAATAACTTTGTTAAACCCTGCACTTTGATAAAACGCACTTTGCTGATCGCTAATAAAATAACCTATCAACTTCCCTTGTTTCATCACTACTTTTTCCAAGCCTATTTTGGTAGCAATCCATTTGATACGGACACTGTTCAATAAATCAACCACTTGTTTTGGCATTTCACCAAAACGATCAATAATATCGGCTTCAAACTTTTGAAGTTCTTCCTCAGTTTTGATCTCATTCAGTTTGGTGTATAGATTCAAACGTTCAGCAATATTATTCACATAATCATCAGGAAACAACAATTCAAAATCGGTATCGATGGTGATGTCCTTGACATAGTCTCTTTCTATATGTTCATCTTGATATAAATCCTTGAATTCATTCTCTTTTAATTCCTCTATGGCTTCATTCAATATTTTTTGATAGGTATCAAAACCAATATCATTTATGAATCCGCTTTGTTCACCACCCAATAAATCACCAGCACCTCTAATTTCCAAATCCTTCATGGCAATGTTAAAACCACTGCCCAATTCGGTAAATTGCTCCAAAGCGGTTATTCGCTTACGTGCATCCTCGGTCATTTCTGAATAGTCGGGGGTAATAAAATAACAGAATGCCTTTTTATTGCTTCGACCTACACGACCTCGCATTTGGTGCAAATCGCTCAAGCCAAAATTATTCGCATTGTTAATGAAAATCGTATTGGCGTTTGCGACGTCCAAACCACTTTCCACTATAGTGGTACTGACCAAAACATCAAATTCACCATTCATGAAACCTAGCATTAACTGCTCGAGTTTTTTACCTTCCAATTGCCCGTGTCCAACCCCAATTTTAGCATCTGGCACTAAACGTTGAATCAGGCCGGCAACTTCCTTAATGTTTTCTATACGATTGTGAATGAAGAACACTTGGCCGCCACGTTGGATTTCGTAAATCACTGCATCGCGAATGGTCTCCTCACTAAATCTAATGACATGGCTTTCGATGGGATACCGATTGGGAGGTGGCGTTGTAATGACCGATAAATCACGCGCAGCCATTAAACTAAACTGCAAAGTTCTTGGGATAGGTGTAGCCGTTAAAGTCAATACGTCCACATTATCTTTGAGTGTTTTTAATTTCTCTTTGACCGCCACTCCAAATTTCTGCTCCTCATCAACGATCAAAAGTCCAAGATCCTTAAATTTTACATTTTTGTTGACCAATTGATGAGTCCCAATGATGATATCCAAGTTGCCGCTTTCAAGACGTTCCAATGTGTCCCGTTTTTCCTTAGCGGTTCTAAATCGGTTCAAATAATCGACGGTTACAGGAAAATCTTTCAATCGTTCCGTAAACGTCCTGGAATGTTGATAGGCCAATACGGTAGTTGGCACTAAAATGGCTACTTGTTTGCCATTATCTACCGCTTTAAACGCCGCTCTCACCGCCACTTCGGTTTTACCAAAGCCCACATCGCCACAGATCAATCGATCCATCGGCCGTTCACTTTCCATATCGGATTTTATATCGGCAGTAGCTGTACTTTGATCTGGAGTATCTTCATAAATAAAAGAAGCTTCCAACTCCATTTGCATCGCGCTATCCGGCTGGTATTGAAACCCTTTTTCTAACTTACGTTTCGCGTAGAGCTGAATTAAATTAAAGGCAATTTCTTTAACCCTTGTTTTAGTTTTTTGTTTTAAATTTTTCCAGGCATTACTACCAAGTTTATAAATTTTTGGCGGCTTACCATCTTTACCATTGAATTTGGATATTTTATGTAGCGAATGGATACTCAAATAAAGAACATCTCGTTCGCCATAAATCAATTTAATAGCCTCTTGCATTTTACCTTCAACATCAATTTTCTGCAATCCGCCAAAACGGCCAATCCCATGGTCAATATGGGTTACGTAATCGCCAATATCAAGATTGGTCAGTTCCTTTATGGTAATGGCTTGCTTTTTTGCATAGCCATTCTTAAGATGGAATTTATGGTAACGTTCAAAAATTTGGTGATCGGTATAACAGGTGATCTTGTTATCGTGATCAATAAATCCCTGATACAAAGACAAGACAATGGTTTGGTAATGCACCCCAAGTTCCAAGGCTCTATGGCGCTCCGTACTGACATCTTCAAAAATATCATGAAAACGCTTGGCCTGTTGCTCACTTGCACAGGCAATAAAGTTGGTGTAGCCTTTATCGTGGTAACTGTTTAAATTTTCAATCAACAAATCAAATTGCTTATTGAAAGACGGTTGTGGCGCAGTATGGAATTCAACCAGTTCTTTGCTCATTACAGATGAAGCACCAAATTCAACCAAAGTAAATTCGAGCATTTGTCTTTTTAAGAATTCTGAACTGCAGAATAATTCTTCGGGAGAAGCTCTCCTAATCTCTTGGGAAAGAGTTTTAAAGGCCTCCTCAGCTTTCTGATAAAAATCGTCTATTCTTGAAAAAAGTAAATCTAAGTTCTTAGAAAATACAATTGTTTTAGAAGCAATATATTTCAAGAAACTCTCACGCGTCTCGTTTGAAAATTTATTTTCAACGTTAGGGATGACATTGATTTTCTTAATTTTTTCTGTGGACAGTTGTGTTTCAACATCAAAGGTTCTGATACTATCCACTTCATCGCCAAAAAACTCAATTCGGTAAGGCTCGTCGTTGGAGAATGAAAACACGTCTACAATGCCACCACGGACGGAGAATTCGCCTGGTTCTGTTACAAAATCCACCCGTTTGAATTGGTATTCAAAAAGAACCTCGTTCACAAAATCAATAGAAAGATTATCATTAACCGATATTTTTAAGGTATTTCTTTCCAATTCCTTTCGTGTCACAACTTTCTCAAAAAGCGCATCGGGATAGGTCACTATTATCGCCGGCTTTTTACGACTATTGATTCTGTTTAAAACCTCCGCACGCAAAAGCACGTTGGCGTTATCTGTCTCTTCAATTTGATAAGGTCGCCTGTAGCTTCCTGGATAAAAAAGCACATCTTTATCGTTGATCAACAACTCCAAATCATTGAGATAGAAGGCAGCTTCTTCCTTATCATTAAACACCAATAAAAAAGGAGCATCTGAAGTTTTGAATAGTTCTGAAATAACAAAACTTAAAGAGGACCCTATAAGTCCTTTAACATGTATTTTACTTTGACTTATGGCAATAGCAGCTTGCAGATTTCGCGTTTGCAAAGTCTGTGTATAAGCTTGCGAGAGATGTGATTTACTCAAGGCAATTTATTTTAGACAAATATAAAGGTTAGTATCTATATGTACCATATTACATCTGTGAATTTAATCTTAAAAGAAATTGATAAACTATCTCCATTTCTTCTATGGAAATGGGAAGAGGAAGTCACTATTTTTCGTTGTATTTTTTAGGGCATTAATAAAAAAAATATGTAGTTTTGAAGGTCACAAAACGTGGCGATTAAAACAAAATAAATATGTCAATTTCAGATTTATTCGATAGTGGATTTAAAAAGCGAAATGAAGATCATTTTGCTGCAATAGTAAGAGTTGCCATGGATGATGGTGTTATAACCGACGATGAAAAGGCCTTTTTGGATCGGTTAGCGCACAGTTTGGATATTAGCGAAGCAGAATATAAAAACATACTTAAGGATTACCAATCACACCCCATCAATCCTCCCACATCATATGACAGTCGTTTAGAGCGTTTATTTGATTTGGCACGCATGGTACACGTTGATCATATCCAAGGCGATGGCGAAGAGGTATTATTGAAAAAGATTGGCGTTGGTTTAGGTTTTAAACCTGATAACGTAAAATATATTGTCGACAAAGCACTAACATTGGTTGCGAATGGCGTTGACATTGATACGTTTATTGACGAAATGAAAAACATGAACAGATAAAACCAAGACCGTTGCGCTTTTAGAACAATCCTGTCTATGGCAAGGTTGGCAATCAAGACTTGATTTTTAATTCATAAAAGAATGTCGTTATAATTTAAAGGTTCTCAAATTACGAGTTATTATTACTACTCATTATCATTAAAAAATAGCCACACAAAACAAAAAACCAGAGTGTATAGCTCTGGTTTTTTTATAAATTGAAATTACTGATGATTTGTTAGAACCATGTATTCCAAGGAATTTTTGCCAAGACAGAAATAAGAGCCAAGGTGTAAAAAATGGCCAACATTTTAAATTTTGGTGTTGAAGTTAATTTCTTTTTATGCTTTGAGTATCCGATAGTAATTAAAACAACGGCTATGAGCATCATCAGAGGATGTTCCACAACATTAGATCTTAGCACGCTATTCCCCATGATTTCTTTCATGCCTGCGCCTGAAATTACGTCTAGATAAGCAAAGAGGAGGACGATCCCTAAAAGCAGTTGAATATGTGACACAATAAGAGTAAATAGAGAAATTCTAAAATCCAAAGGATGGAATTCCTTCTTTCCAAAATATTTAAACAAAGCGTTTAAAGTAGCAATTACAATCAATAAAAGGGTCAAATAAGCCCAATAGGAATGCAACATTTTTACTGTTTCGTACATGGTTTTTTGTTTGAAAGGTTAAAAACAAAAATAGTCATTTTATACATTGATTTGGATGCATTATTCTGAAATTTCAATCCAGCGCTTACTTTCATAACCAAATGCGTCAACAACCGTAATCACATGTTTTCCCTGTTTAGGCTGCATGGCGAATTCATGGATGTCTGTAGTGCTCCCTAAATAACGCTCATCCAGATACCAAAAGACCAAGGTTTCGGGTTTGGAATGCGCCACTTTCAATATCAAATCATTGGTTTGACCGTCAAAATCCTTTGGTAAAAAAATGGTATTATTTTCCTTCGGATATATGAATTCCATAACAACGGCGCTTTCCCCCAAACAATCTTCTCTAAATGGTGGTAAGGGTTTATAATATGGATTTTGAGCTTTGTAATAATATTCCATTAACGGTGGCAACACAAACCACGATTTATGGACCATATTATTCAAGTCCTCACATGAGGAATTAACTTGGTATTGTTCATTCTTATCCAAATGCACCAAAATGTGATAAGGACAGGGTGCCGTTTTAAGTCCTAAAATTTGAATGAATTTAGGTTCCTTATTTTCACATGTTGGAGATGCCCGATGGCCCGATTGTGAACAGATCTCAACCTCCTGCATTTCATCATAAGGCTTGATAAACCAATCGCTATTGGGCAGGACATCAAATACATCAAACAAAATTGGTGCTGCCGTTTGCACCCCCACCAGACCTGGCCTTCCTTCTCCATCAGCATTTCCAACCCAAACCCCTACAACATAATCTTTAGTGGTGCCAATGGCCCAAGCATCCCTAAATCCGAAACTCGTTCCTGTTTTCCAGGCAATCTGTTTGGAGCTGTCGTAAAACTCCCAGTTTTCATTGCCTTCAGGTCTATTCACTTCTTTTAAACTTTCAAAGGTCAAATAAATGGAAGCTGCATCAAATAAGGTTTTATCAGAGGTTCTTTTGCCAAAGTCGATCGTTTTATCTGCGAAAAATGTAGGTTCACAGAATTCATTGCTGAAGTATTCGCTGGAGGTCTCGCTAAAATGATTTAAGGTTGATGATAAGGCTGCGTAGCTTTTGCATAAATCCCATAGATTACTTTCAGCGCCGCCAAGAATGAGCGATAATCCATAATGATTGGCATTGTATTGTAAATCCTTTAACTGCAATGCTTTTAAATAATGGTGAAACCGGTCCAGCCCAAATTCCTGCAACATCCTTACCGACGGGACATTCAATGATCGTGACAAGGCACGACTTGCAGGAACTGCGCCATCATAGTGTTTATCATAATTCTCAGGATTGTAACTCCCGTATTGTGTGGGTACATCCGCCACCAAAGTGTTGGGCAAGAGATCTCCGGCATCCAACATGGCGGCATACAAAAAGGGTTTTAATATACTGCCGGTACTTCTTGGCTTGTCAATGACATCAACATCTTTTTCGTGTTCCTTATCTGTGGGCGTATTGCCAACGTAGGCCAAAACTTTACGGGTTTTAACGTCCAATACCAAAACAGCAGCATTATAAATTTCATTCTGTTTAAGGTTATTATAATGGTTATAAACAATTCTGTTGACTTGCTCCTGAATCGGTTTTTTGACGGTGGTCTGAACATATTTTCCAGAATGCGTTTGGGTCACTTTTTGAAGTAAGTGCGGTGCAATTTGTGGCAACGGATACGGTTTTTGGGGTAATCCTTCTGCTATTGACAATTGATAGGTCAGCGTATCGATAACGCCCTGTGACATCAGTTTTTCTAATAACCGATTGCGCTTTTTGAACAGCTGTTCTTGGTTTTTGCCAGGATAGATTAAACTTGGGGCATTGGGCAATACCGCTAAAGTCGCACTTTCTGCCCAAGATAATTGTGAAGCAGCTCTATTAAAATAACGCCATGAGGCAGCATCCAATCCCACAACATTTCCTCCAAAAGGCGCATTGCTACTGTAATAGGAAAGTATTTTCTCTTTGGAAGCTCTCAATTCCAATCGGGTGGCGAAAATAATCTCTTTAATTTTCTCAAAATAGGTTCTGGATTGTCCTTTTCGGGACAGACGGATGACTTGCTGCGTTATGGTGCTGCCGCCTCGTTTCACACCACCAGAACTTAAGTTTTCTTTTAAAGCTTTAAAAATAGATACTGGATTGAATCCGGGATGTCGATAAAAATAGGCATCTTCAAATTGAAGAATACAGATCTTGAATTTATCTGGAACGGTGTCATTTTGAGGAAATCGCCATTGTCCATCCTCGGCAATGATGGCTCCTAAAAGCTCGTTATTAGAACTTGTAATAACCGTTGCCGTTGGATCTTTAAACAATTGCGGTGGCAAACAGAAATAATAGACCACCACTATTATAAAAATAATGGCCGTTTTGAATTTGTGGCGTTTGATGTGGGTTAGTAGTTTGTTCATGGTTAAAGACCTCACAGGTTTTTGAAACCTGTGAGGTCTGAATATAATTTATATTTGTATTAGTTGAATAACCCTTCCATCTTTAAGCTCTATTCTGAATTTAAATCCATCTTCCCTTAAAAAGGGAAGGAATTCTTTAATTTGGTCATATTTATATTTTATTCGCACACTTAACTTCTCCTCCTTTTCAAGGTGGAGTGGCTCCATCACGAGAATCGGGATGAAGACCTGTCTGCCGACAGGCAGGCGAGGTGGTTAAAACATCAGCTTCGACTTTTCCGTCTTAAAAACTTCAAGATTCCTGCCTGCCTGTCAGCCGAACAGGCGGGCGCAGGAATTTGTTACTGGATTACTTCAATCCATCTGCCCTTGGTCCTTACTAAAAACTCATTGTCATACATGGCTTCAGCTTGTACGCCCGGCAGATAATAGGTGCCCAAATAAGACGCGTTCAACATGACGGTAAAGGTTTTGCTATCATTTTCTCCACGTTGTGGCAAGTCGAAATAAAAGTTCACACGATCATCCCTAATATCCGTATATCTCGCCTGACTTGTGGTAGTATCACCAAAAGCTGTAAAACGGGTATTGACAATTTCCCATCCTGATGGGAAAATTTGCGTCAACGCCACATCATTTACATCTTGGTTTTTGAGATTGCTCACCTTAACCACCGCAACAAAATCCTGGCCTTGGTTTAATTTTCCAACGTCTATAACATTACCACTTAAATCTTTATAAACCACGGAAACACTTAACCCACGTTGTTCGGAAATTTCTTCACCAAGCGGCAATTTCCCATAATTCAGCACACGAACATAAACCACATTGGCTTGGTTGTTTTTGAAACTGAATGTATTACTACCCTCTTTAACTGGCAATTCGCGTTGTGCAATGGCACTCTTTGTATCGATGGTTTCAGATTTGCCATTTAGGGTATATTCCACTTTTAACGCTTTTCCGCCGTTTGCTTCCACCATTTTTGCCATTGCCAATAAGCTATAGGCCGTGGTTTGCGTGCTCATCCATTTATTACCGGAAAGATCTTTGGCAAGATCTTGTGCCACTTCACGCATTTTAGGATTTTTGGTCAACACCATCGTTTCCAAAGCCATTGCTCTATTTCTATCAACAGAACCGTAGGTATAATAATTATATTTTGGAGGTAAGAAGTTGATATT
>NZ_DATJCA010000150.1:0-23619 GCF_035515035.1 Gelidibacter sp.
TATAGTTGGATTTAGAACCTGTAGTCCATAGTAAATCATTGTTGGAATAATACCGCTAATCAGCCATGTACCGGCAAGTGCACCCACCATAAGAAGAATAATAATCGCGCTGGCAGTGGACTTAATGTTTTCTGATACTTCTTCTAACATTTGTCCAAAAGTAACTTTGTTGAATACGCCCACAACAGCGGCAACTGCGCCTCCCAATAACAATATAAACTGATTGGAGCCACTTAAAGCATCACCTCCATAGACATAAACGTTATAAGCTAACATGCCCACCAGAGCAAATACAGGAATTAAAGCTTCCCAAATATTTAATTCCTTGTTTTCAACGATAAGTTCATCCTGAGGTTCTTTTGGTTTAATGTCTTGGCTCTGCATATGGGAAAAGGTTAAAAATTTATGTACGTAATGTTACGATTTTCGACAAACCTATGCAAATCAATTTGGATGGTTACTTTTTTAGTAAATAATACGCAAACCAAAGCAGGCAAGAACTTAGATGCTCTCAGAAGCAGCTTATAAAGTGTTGATTTATAGCAGGTTTTGCCTCTTTCGCGGTCGTCTTTCTGTAATTTTAAATCGTCTTCTCTATAAGTCCATTGTATTCTTAAATTGCTGTATTATAGTTATATAAATAATAGGTATAGCGTATCAACCTCGTGTCAACCTCGGGTATACTCCGTATATACCCGCAGTTGACCTATAGTCATCTTCAGATAAGCCAGTGAGAAACACTAGAGAAATGGAACTACGGGACCGAGTCAAAACACTCAGCTTACTGAAAGTGAGTTTTTTGTATTTGAAATCCGCTAATGAAGGATGGATTTCCGGTTAATCTAAAATCTTAAGTTCTTTCATGCAAGCCTTCATCATGGTATAAGTTCTTTCAATATCGGCATCCAATCCAATAGAAAAACGGATCAATCCATCGGTAAGTCCCATAGCTTTTTGTTCCTCTACAGGGATTTCCGAAGAGGTTGAACTGCCCGGTGCAGAAAATAAAGTCTTATAAAATCCTAGACTTACTGCAAGATAGCCTAAGTTTTGTTTTTGCATTAATTCCATTAATGCGTTGGCTTTTTCTAAAGAGCCCACATCAAGAGTTAACATGCCGCCAAATCCGTACTTTTTATTCATCATGGAAGTGAACAGGTGATGGGAGGGATGTGATACCAATCCAGGATAGACTGTTTTCAAACCGGCTTTCTCAAAATTTTCGGCCAAATACTGCCCATTAAGACTGTGTTGTTGCATCCTAATATGTAAGGTTCGCAAATTCTTTAAAATAGATGCTGCCCTTAAGCTATCCATTGTTGCTCCCAACAACATACAAGCGCCATCATTAACGTTTCTTAAATCGTCGATAAACTCTTGACTGCCACAAATTACACCTCCTACAGTGTCACTGGAACCATTGATGAACTTGGTCAAGCTATGGATAACTACATCTGCTCCCAACTGCGCCGGTGAAATAGACAAAGGTGAAAACGTATTGTCAACTACGAGTTTTAAATTGTGTTTTTTAGCCAATTTTGACAACCCCACAATATCTGCAACCTCCAATAAAGGATTGCTTACCGATTCGCAATACAGGACTTTTGTTTTTGGAGTGATGGCGGCTTCAACTACATCCAGTTTGGTAATGTCAACAAAGGAAGTTTCTATATTAAAACGAGGTGTGAAATTCTTTAGGAAAGCATAGGTGCCACCATAAATTGTCCGGCTTGAGACAATATGTTCTCCCGCACCACAAAGTTGCATTAAAACTGAGGTAATGGCACCCATTCCTGAAGCGGTCACATTTGCAGTTTCCGTCCCTTCCATTGCCGCCAAGGCTTGACCTAAATAGAGATTGGAAGGTGTGGAGTGGCGTGAATATAAATAGCAGCCATCAGCATTTCCTTCAAAAGTGTCAAACATGGTCTTTGCCGAAAGGAATGTATAGGTTGAGGAGTCAGAAATTGAAGGATTAACACCGCCAAATTCTCCAAAGTATTGTAAATCTTGTATGTTGTTTGCTGGTTTAAATGCCATTATATTATTTTTATTTTAATTAGTTAATTGATTCAAATATCCTTTAAATTAGATGATTTATCAATATATAGGTTGGTATTTAGATTATATATCTAATTAAACCTTGTTCTATAGATTTTTTATAAATCATTTTCTACATTTGTTTTAATTCCACTGAAAATTTTTCTTTTATGAATTTTGATCCCATCGATAAAAAGCTTCTAAAGTTGCTCCAAGCCAATAGTAAGCGAACCAATAAAGAACTTTCCATAATTCTTAATCTCTCCGTAACGGCGGTGTATGAGCGGATAAGGAAATTGGAAAAAGAAGGCATCATCTCAAAATATGTCGCCTTACTTCAAAAGGAAAAAGCGAATAAAAATTTTGTTGCGTTTTGCCATGTTAAATTGGTTCAACATACTCAAGACTATATTATTAAGTTTGAAAAAGAAGTGGCAAATCTTGCAGAAGTGATGGAATGTCACCATATTAGTGGTGATTATGATTATCTCTTAAAGGTTATTGTTTCAGATATGGAAGCCTTTAGGGAGTTTATGGTCAATAAATTAACTTCCATTAACCATATTGGCAGTACGCATAGCATGTTTGTCATCAATGAAGTCAAACATACAACTGCCATAACTATCTGACCCAAATGAATTCAGTCACCTATAAGCTTACTGAGTTTTTCTTGATTTTTATAATCTTGCCAGTAAGTTTTGCCTTAGATTATCCATTTGTTATTAAAGCTTTTCTCACAGTTTCTGGTTTTGCTTATGTGGTCTATATCTTGTTGAAGGTGGAGAATAACAAATTCAGAATTGCACCCAACCTGCAATGGAGTCTCTTTTGGAAACATGTGGGCGTTAAATTATTGGTCATTGCCTTTTTGACTATAGCATACATGCTGCTCACCGCAAAATCCGATCTGTTTCATGTGCTTTACCGCAAACCAAAGCTCTGGGTGGTCATTTTGTTTGCCTATGCCATGTTTTCAGTTTATCCACAAGAATTGATTTATCGCACTTTATACTTTCAAAGGTATAATTCCCTTTTTAAAAGTCGCTCACTTTTTATTTTCGTCAATGCTAGCGTGTTTTCATTGGGCCATATTTTCTACAGAAACCCCTTGGTGATGTTGATGACCTTTTTGGGAGGAATTCTTTTTGCCTTGACCTATGAGAAAACAGAATCGACGCTTTTGGTGTCTATTGAACACGCCATATACGGATGTTGGTTGTTTACGGTAGGGATGGGGCAGATGCTTGGATTTCCGAGTTGATGGTTGTGGTTTAAAACTTAAAATTTTAGATTGATAAAATCGCAGGTTGTAATTCGGAAAAGGTCAATCAAAATCGTATTTTTGTACTCAATTTTAACAAAGATCAAAAAACAATTTTATGAATTCATATGATGTAGCCATTATTGGCTCTGGTCCTGGAGGATATGTAGCAGCAATCCGTTGTGCACAATTAGGCATGAAAACTGCAATTATTGAAAAATATGCAACCCTTGGTGGAACCTGTCTCAACGTTGGCTGTATTCCGAGTAAAGCGCTTTTAGATTCTTCGCATCATTATGAGGATGCCGTTAAGCATTTTGAAGAACATGGCATCGATATTCCTGGAGATATTAAAGTTAACCTAAAGCAAATGATTTCCCGTAAGCAAACGGTTGTTGATCAAACTACTGGTGGTATTGACTTCTTGATGAAGAAGAACAAAATTGATGTATATCAAGGTTTGGGTTCTTTTAAAGACGCCACACATATCACCATCAAAGGTGAGAAAACAGAAGAGATTGAAGCAAAATACACCATTATTGCCACAGGTAGTAAACCATCTAATTTGCCTTTTGTTGAGTTGGATAAAGAGCGCATTGTCACTTCAACAGAGGCATTGAAACTAAAGGAAATCCCTAAGCATTTGATCGTTATTGGCGGTGGTGCTATTGGTTTGGAGCTAGGTCAGGTCTATAAAAGATTGGGTTCAGAAGTGACCGTCATTGAGTACATGGACCGAATTATTCCTACTATGGATGCTGGGTTGTCAAGGGAATTGAACAAGGTATTAAAGAAATCAAAATTCAGCATCAATGTTTCTCACAAGGTAAAATCTGTTGAACGCAAAGGTGATGAGATCATTGTGAAGGCAGATAATAAAAAAGGTGAGGAAGTGGAGTTTAAAGGAGACTACTGTCTGGTTTCAGTAGGTCGTCGTCCTTACACCGACGGACTGAATGCAGAGGCTGCAGGCGTAAAATTGACGGATAGAGGTCAGGTAGAAGTCAATGAGCACTTGCAAACCAACGTTAAAAATATTTATGCTATTGGTGATGTGGTAAAAGGTGCCATGTTAGCCCATAAAGCTGAAGAAGAAGGTGTTTTTGTTGCAGAAACTTTAGCAGGACAAAAACCACATATTGATTATAATTTGATTCCTGGTGTAGTCTATACTTGGCCAGAAGTGGCCGCCGTTGGTAAAACAGAAGAAGAACTCAAAGAAGCAGGAGTAGAATATAAAACCGGACAGTTCCCAATGCGCGCTTTGGGTAGAAGTAGAGCAAGTATGGACCTGGATGGTTTTGTTAAGGTTCTTGCAGATAAGGAAACCGATGAAATTCTCGGCGTCCATATGATTGGTGCGCGAGCGGCAGATATGATTGCTGAAGCCGTTGTTGGAATGGAATTTAGAGCCTCTGCTGAAGATATTTCACGTATCTCACATGCCCATCCAACCTATACAGAAGCATTTAAGGAAGCGGCTTTGGCGGCTACTGACGACAGAGCCTTGCATATTTAAGGCATCTGAGTTTATAAAGAGTACAAAAACAAAAAAGGCGAATGCATTTGCATTCGCCTTTTTATTTATACTTCTTGGAGTAAATCTATAATACGAAGTTTTTTATTGTAATCAACCTCGTTGACGTCTCGTATGAGACAATAGGCGTTTACCGCTTTGTCCTTTACCTTCTTGAAGAGCTCTTTCATGGTACAGGGACCATATTCCTTAGAACGTTGGATATAATAGAACTCATGTTCAGAGATCAGTTCGGATGCCTTTTTCAAATATTTTTCCTTTAAGAATTTCTGAACGTCATTCTTGTTGTTTATAGGCGCATTATAATTGCTGACGTTTATGAAAAACGAATAATCCTCTGATGCTTTCTGGTTTAAGACGAGAACATCTTTATCTTTATAAAACGCTTTGATCAGCACAATACCATCTTCAGTGGTAATGGACAGAAAGTTGGAATTTATAAAACTCCAACGGGTTTTGGTAATTTCATCATTTTCAGAAATGACCAATTCATTGTTTGGTTTAAAAACGTACATTGCCCTGGCATCTTCAATGCCATTGATCAAAATCCATTCTTGATTTATAAACTGATTGTCGTGGTGCAGTGAATAATCAAAAGGCTCTAAGTTTGGGACAATATTATATAAATAATTTCTCAAGACGGTAAAGAGGTTAGGTTAGAGATGACTACATCAATTCTTTGAATTCTATTTAAAGCTACGAGATATTTTCCAAATCGCATCATTTGAACGATTTAGGGGAAGTTTTTTCAGATGAAATGTAAACTTTAAGGCGATTTATATGTTTGAAGGTTGAGTGTAAAAATAAAAAAGGCGAAACTGTTCAGTTTCGCCTTTCGGTATTTTATAGAAATGTGATCGAATTTACTGGCTGATTTTATCAACGATAATACGATCTTTTCTGTTGGCCAATTCCCAGGCGGTGTAGAACACCAATTTTGTTCTGTTTTCCAACAAATCATACTCAATCTTATCTGGCGTGTCAGAGGGTCTGTGGTAGTCGTCATGCGTGCCGTTAAAATAGAAAATGACGGGGACATTGTTCTTGGCAAAATTATAATGGTCAGATCTGTAGTAAAAACGGTTCGGATCATTTTCATCATTAAATGTATAATCTAAAGTAACATTCGCATATTTTTTATTCGCTTCTTCAGACACCTTGTGGAGGTCCGTACTCAATTTGTCAGAACCAATTAAATATACATAATTTCTATCGCCCTCACGTTTTGGATCTATTCTTCCGATCATGTCGATATTAAGATTGGCAATGGTGTTTTCAAGTGGAAAAATAGGCTCTACATCGGTATAATAACTGGACCCTAAAAGACCTTTTTCTTCACCGGTAACATGTAAAAACAAGATGGACCGCTTAGGGCCATGACCTGCATCCTTAGCCAATTTAAAAGCTTCGGCAATTTCCAATAGGGCCACAGTTCCTGAACCATCATCATCTGCGCCGTTATATATTTCGCCATCTTTAATACCTTCGTGATCTAAATGTGCGGATAGCACTAAAATTTCATCTGGCTTTTCAGAACCTTTAATGAATGCCAGTACATTTTCAGAATTCACATCTTCAGAATTGCTGGTCACTTTAATTTCTAAATTGGTTGCAAGGTTTTTTGATTTTTCATTGGTTTGAATGTCAGCTAAAATCGCTTTTCCTACCTTATCACTAATGAGCACTTGCACCATGGCATCTTGTTTGTCCTTAAGCCCAATACGACTGTCACGACCAGATTTAGCGGCAGCTTGCATAAAGTTTGAAACCATCTTTAAGTAAGCCTCGTCCATAACCAATAAGACTTTGGCTCCTTTAGTTTTTGCCACTTCTCTTTTAGATGACAGCGCCTGTCTTCCAACCGACCATTTCGTGTCTTCTTTAGAACCAGAAGTGACATAGGTGCCATCCGCATTTTTTGGTTCGCCTGCTTTGATCAAAACAATTTTATCTTTAACGTCTAAACCAGTATAACTTGAATAATTCTCAGCTTCAATGCCATAACCAGCATATACAATATCAGAGGCCGTAATGGTTTGGGTTGAAGCGGCGCCAGCAGTTACAAAATCAGTATAGTTTTCAAATGTTACACCATTGACGGTAATATCTGTTTCAGGAGACTTTTGGTTGAGCAAGGGCACATTTTGAAAGTAACTGCCGTTTGAGAGCGGCGAAGGAACGCCCAGTGCAATATATTGGTCCTTTAGAAATTCAACAGCCATTTTCTGGCCTTTTGAACCTGTATCACGACCTTCAAATTCGTCTGATGCGAAGGTGTATAACAGCTCTTTCAGCTCATCAGACGTAATACTGTTTCCGTATACTGTGGGATCAACTGAAACTGTGTTTTCAGTTTTTGTTGTCTGTTGAGGACTTGATCCGCAAGCAAAAATGCTCAGTGCAATACTGGCAATAATTAGTGACTTTTTCATTAAAATGTGAATTAATATGTAAGTGAAATGCGATAATACGAAAAACGCAAGAATTTAGGTTTTAAACCTCAATTCATTTAACAAACTTTAACAAAGTGCAGCATATGATAGCTGATTTTTATGGGATCGTATCAGCAGTGGATTTTGAGTACTTCCTTGATCGGAATCTCTTAAAATGTTTATTTTCTTTCATCCACTTCAAGTCGCTCTTCACTATTGGCAAGATACCAAGCGGTTGAAAATATAAGTTGTGCACGTTTTTGCAATAATGGATAGTTGATTTTGTCTGGGGTATCCGTAGGTTGGTGGTAGTCTTGATGTTCCCCATTAAAATAAAAAATGACCGGAATATTTCTGTAAGCAAAATTATAATGGTCAGAGCGGTAATAATAACGGTTAGAATCGCCTTCGGCATTATATTTATAATCGAGTGTCAAGTTTGTAAATTGATCATTTGCTGCTTCAGATATATAGTGGAGCTTGGTACTCAGCCTGTCCGCGCCAATGATATAGACATAATCTTCCTGTTGCTTTACTTCGTAGAATTTATCCACACGTCCTATCATGTCAATATTCAAATTTGCTACAGTATTTTCCAAGGCATAAATAGGATGTTTTACGTAGTAATTGGAGCCTAAAAGTCCGATCTCTTCAGCGGTCAAATGCAAAAATAGAATAGTCCTTTTTGGGCCATAACCATCTTTTTTTGCCAATGCAAATGCCTGAGCCATCTCCATAACGGCAGCGGTCCCTGAGGCATTGTCATCAGCACCAAAGTACATTACCTCATTGGTGGTTCCTAGATGGTCTAAATGTGCCGATATCACAATGACTTCTTCAGGATATTCTGAGCCCTCAATATAAGCAACAACATTTTGTGAACTTGGACTTTCTTTTGAAAAATAAGATTTTGGAATTCTTTGATAATAATTATCATAACCCAAAGGCGATTGAATATCGTTATCTACATAAAAGTCCTTCAGGAAGTTTGAAGCGCGATGAAAGCCCATTTGACCCGTTTCCCTACCTTCAAAATCTGATGAGGACAAGGTATAGACGTGGGCACTTAATTCTTCAGATGTTATGGTGTTACCGTATTTTATAATCATTTCCGGATTCTCGAATACAATGCTTTTTTTTAGATTTTCAATTTTCTGGGTGTATCTAAGATTTGCGCAAGAACCTACAAGTGTCAATGCAGAAGCAATGAGGAGTGCTTTCATTTGTCAAGGATTAATTAGAAATCAAATAAAATCATATAAACGGGAAGACAGAAGTAATCCCTCGATTTTGTCATGTATGTAAATTGTTTGTTCAATGGGTCTATTGCTCTTCCAAATCTTCAATGTTGCGGAAATCTTGGTTTTCTAATAGGTCCAGTTCGGCGGCTTCAGTGTCCATATCCATTTCATCAATATCCAATCCTTCTAAAATTTCTTTGGAATCTTCAACAGATGCTTCTTGTTTTAATTCCAATTCTTCTAGGTTTCCAACTTCTGCCGTATTAAAAATTAGTTTGTAAGTGGATAGCATTACCGAAATTATGGTCAGTAAAAAGATCAATTGAACTGTCTTTTTTGGCGACTGCTTCCGTTTTGAAAGGTAAAAGGCCACAAACCCGAAAATCAACGCTGCGACCGCCGGTAAATAGGCGATTTGGGATAAAGGGGTTACGGACAGGATCACTGCTAAACCTGCAGCAATAAGTCCTAAAACAATAAAAAGCTTTCTCATAGTTTAATTTTTTAATCCGGTTGCTGATTTAATTCTTAGCTCGCCGTTACCCACAGGGATTTTAAATTTCGCATACACCGGAACTTTGTTGGCATCTGCCGTGAGGTACAACAAATTGTCATTTGAGCTCCCTTTAAGGATATCCTTGCCGTTAATGGATAATGCCAATTTGTAGCATTCTTTTTTGCCTAGTACAGTATTAATGGTTTCTTTAGTTAGATATTTGACATTGATAACCATTTCTTCGTTGTCAAAAATAACCTTAAAACTTTGAACATCGCCAGGGATGGCTTTATGAATGTCCAAATTTCGGATATGGTAAATGGTCGAGACAATATCTTTCGTGTCAGCATTGATTTTGACCGTGGCTGTTTTATCATATATCTCACCTTTACCGTTCTTTTTACGCATGAGACTTTTAACGGAATTGGTTTTATGGCTAAACGTATATTGCATAAATTTATAGTAGCCACCTTCATTAATGTCACGTTTGTATAAGTAGGGGGTTAAACTTGTTGGACTTACGTAACTTTCATATAAATCACGGATTTTGAAAAAACCATCCCACTTGGTATTGGTTACAGCGGTGCACTTGAGATGTAAAAGTGTGGCTTTTGAAGTTTTAACCTGCCCAGTTTCCATAGTTAGCTGAGCAATGTCCGTCATTAATCCAGACATATTATAAGACGCTGTAAAGCTTAGTTTTTCACCCACTCCAATGGTGTTGTTTTGTGAACTTAGCTGCGTAGTGAACATCAAAACCAGGAGTAAGAAGAATTGTTTCATATTTAAAAATCAGGTGTCAAAGATATTTATATATCGATTAATATTGCTCATTTTATTAATAAGGTTTTTAGGTATTTCTTCCTACAGACCAGTCCGGTAAAGGACTGTTAAATAAAACTTAAATTGCAAAAGCATTAATGATTAAGTCAATTGAGACATCCATTATGGATTGATAGATGTAGTTTTATGGTAGAATTAATAATAACTATAAAATTTAAATATTATGAACTCAGATCAATTTGAAGGTAAATGGAAACAAATTAAAGGTGAATTCAAAAAGAAATATGGTAAAATCACCGATGATGAATACACTGAAGCTGAAGGCAGCTTTGACAAGTTAGCTGGAAAAGTGCAAGAGCGCTACGGTAAATCAAAAGAAGATTTAAAAAAAGAAATCGATAGTTGGTAGAATGCCAATATTGATTTAAAGAAAAGTTCTCAAGCATTATGTTTGAGAACTTTTCTGTTTAATTATGGTAACCAGCGAGATATGATTTTTCTTAACTTATAAAAGCAAATCCATTTCAGAAATCTAAATTCGTCTGTTCTTGATCCTTGAATGGAAGAACCTATAAAACAAAAATTAAAGCATGGAAAATCTAGAAGAAAGAAAACAGAACAATAGAAAAGAGGACATTAAAAGGAATCCTGATTCAGATAAAAACGCTCCATCCAAAGATAAGGAATGGGATCCCGATCGGGATAAGGCCCAAGATATTACTGAGGAGGAAAAGTTGAAAAACCTTAAAGGCGTTAGGAAACCCAAAAAATCAAACCAAAATGAAAAGTAAATTTAGTGAAATTATTGATTCTAAGACGCCTGTTTTAGTAGACTTTTACGCAGAATGGTGCGGTCCTTGTAAAACGTTGATGCCTATATTGGACCAGGTAAAATCGGAATTGGGCGAGGCCATAAAAATTATAAAAATAGATGTGGATAAAAATCAGGTGTTAGCGGCCAATTACCAGGTTAAGGGTGTTCCTACTTTAATGCTGTTTAAAGATGGGATTCAGGTTTGGCGACAATCAGGAGTGCTTCAAAAAAACGATCTCATTAAGATTGTGCAATCTCATTAATTTGTTATGACGTTGACACTCAAGCTAGATAAACTGACTAATATCATTGTTGCCCTTCTTGTATTGGCGTATCTTGGTTAAATAAAACAAATTCCATCATGTACACTACTCTAGACGAAAAGGCCAGCTTAGCGATTCTTAAAAACGATTATTTAGGGCATTTGTCCTATATCTATCAAAACAGACCTTTTGTGGTTCCCATAACCTATTTTTATGATGCTGAGAGAAATGTCATCATTTGCTATTCTGCAGAAGGCCATAAAATGAATGCGATGCGAAAAAATAATGAAGTAGCATTTAACATTGTGGATGTTGATAATCTCACCAAGTGGAAATCAGTTATGGTCCATGGTAAATTTGAGCAACTCTTTGGCAGTGATGCTAAATCTTATCTCCACGTTTTTTCACTGGGGATCAAAACCCTGATCGCTCAAAAAGAATTGAAAGAGTTAAGTTTTATTAGTGAATTTTCCAGTAAGGCAATTAATGAGAATATCCCTATGATTTTCATTATTAAAGTGGAAGAGGTCACAGGTAAGATGCGAAGGGATTAAGTTGATAAACGGAAAGTATCAACTTTGTAAACAACAGTTTTATAAAGATTGATAATAAAAATTAGGGACAACTCATATGGTGCCTCTAACATACAATTCCTTCAAACTATTTCTAAATGTCACGAACTTAACAATAGAGCACAAATAAAATGGACTTCAATTGAAGTCCATTTTATTTAAATTACTATTTAGTAGTGACGTTATATACTTATTTCATTATACGTGTCAATTGGAAAAACTTCTTATAGCTTTCTGGAATCGTGTTGATATCCAAAAGAGAATTAGGTTCCATATAAGGGTAAATTTCTTCGTAAGTTTTGACATCGTAAAGTCCCACTCTTTTACTGATATGGTTTCGGGTCAACTCACTAGGATCATTTAATCCTGCCGCAGCAACAAGCTCTAGAAAACTATGTATTGTTGCTTCATGGTAACGTTTGGCTCTAGGCCATTTGTCTTCTACCACCAGTCCTTTTACCAAGGAAGCATTTTGTGTGGCCACACCCGTAGGACAAGTATTTAAGTTACACTGTAATGCCTGAATACAACCTACCGCCAACATCATGGCGCGTGCACTATTGCAACCATCGGCACCTAGCGCTATGGCTCTGGCCATATGAAAACCTGTAATAATTTTTCCGGCAACAATAACTTTTATTTCCTCGCGTAAGCCAAATCCAACTAAAGTATCGTGGACAAAAATGAGACCCTCACGAAGCGGCATTCCCATAGAGTTTGAAAATTCTACTGGTGCAGCACCCGTACCTCCTTCACCACCATCAATGGTGATAAAATCAGGGGTTATGCCAGTATAGATCATTGCCTCGCAAAAATCCATGAATTCTTGTTTTCTTCCCAAGCAAAGTTTGAAACCAATTGGTTTTCCATCACTAAGATCTCTAAGTCTTTTAATGAAATGCATAAACTGGATTGGGTCTGCAAAAGCAGTATGAGACGGAGGTGAGTGTACTGAAATCCCCGGTTTTACGTGTCTGATACGTGCAATCTCTTCGGTGTTTTTGGCCGCTGGTAAAATTCCACCATGGCCCGGTTTAGCACCTTGCGATAATTTGATTTCTATCATTTTGACCTGAGGTCGTGTCGCATTTTCCCTGAAAGTAACGTCATTGAAAGTGCCATCATCATTTCTACACCCAAAATAGCCTGTTCCAATTTGCCAGATAAGGTCGCCACCGTGTTCTAAATGGTAGTCACTAATGCCACCTTCACCAGTATTATGAGCAAAATTACCCATTTTAGCACCTTTGTTCATGGCTAGTACGGCATTCTTACTAAGAGAACCAAAACTCATTGCTGAAATGTTCAATAAACTAGAAGAGTAAGGTTGTTTACATTCCTTTCCACCAATTAACAATCTTGGAAATTCACCAATTTCTTTGGGATTTTGCTTGGCATACATGGAGTGTTCCAACCACTCATATCCGGAATGGTAGATGTCCATTTGTGTTCCAAAAGGTTCAGTATCGGTTTGACCTTTTGCTCTTCGATATATCAAAGATCTTAAGATGCGGTTTAAAGGTCTGCCTTCCGTGTCCGTTTCCACGAAATATTGCATGATTTCAGGCCGAATCGATTCAAGCATATAACGTGCCCTACCAATTAAGGGGAAGTTTCTTCGGATGGTATGACTCTTTTGGAAGATGTCAAAAACACCCAACATTATTAATGGGAGAATGATGATAAAAGCCCATAAGATAGGGCTCCAAAATAGCGCTATACCAACGATAGCCACTACTACGATAACCGAAATTAAAATAAATTGTTCGCGAACTTTCATCTCTTAAAATGGATTTAAAATGCAAATATACTATTCCAAAATTGGATTGCATACTAAAACGAAATAGTTTAAATTAATTTCTGCATTATTTAATCCTATGTACGAATCGACCCTTAAAAATCGCGGTCATTTTTAAGGATTTATAGACGTATTTTAGCTAAAATGCGTTACCTTTTGGATAGGAAATGTTCGCATTATTAGCGCTTTATAATCCAAATTGACATCATTGAATTTGCAAGTATAAAAATCGTCCAATATGATTGCAGCCATCACACTTTTTTTAGTCGTTTCAATTTCAGCATTGATAACAAAAATTGCTACTATCGCATTGATCCATACCGGCCTCTCTACCGACAGTGCTAAATTTCAGTCACGTTCAGCATATACAGGCGTAGGATTCACTACGTCAGAATCTGAAAAAATAATGAACCATCCTGTTAGAAGACGAATTATTTTCAATTTAATGATTATTGGAAATGCCGGTATCGTGACCGTAATGTCATCACTTATATTAACTTTTATACTTCCAGAAACCTTGGCATCTAAGTTATATGGATTATTGATTGTTGTGGTTGGAATGGCCCTGGTTTTTTGGGCGATAAGAAGCAAGTGGGTGGACCGCGCATTATCTGCCGTAATCAATAGAATGCTCAAACGTTATACAGATATTGATATACAGGATTTTGCAGCGATTTTACATTTGAAAGACGACTTTAAAATTAGTGAAAAGTTAATTTTAGAAAAGGACTGGATGGCGAATAAAGCTATTAGAGATCTCAACTTAAGGGAGGAAGGCCTTACCATATTGGGGATTGATAGGCATGGCGACGATTACTTGGGATCGCCAAATGGAAACGCCATAATTTTGCCAGAAGACGTGATTACGGTGTATGGAAAATCAGAGGTGATTAACAGTGTTTTTAATCGGAAGCAAGATTTTAAGGCAGAGATAGAGCATAAAGCATTTGTAAAAAAAGAGGAAGAACGTCTTGAAGAGCAAACACATTCTAAAAAGGAAAATTAATGGAAATCCCTTTTCAAATCGATGGGGTTTGTCCCAACAGACTTTTATCATTAAATCAGGATAGGAGGCGTCAGGCGGCAAGCCATGTAAGGGCTGCTCCAACTGATTTCCTTTGAATACGTCTTAAATAAATTATGACCTCATCTAATAGATACTTCATTAAAACACGGCAAAGAACTAGCCTGGTCCCTCATGGTCCTATGTTTGCACAGGTCTGGGCACTCATCATTTTTAAAATTATAACAAAATTTTAATAAAAATTAGTTCGCAATGTTATGAACTAGACGTATATTTAGGAAAAAGTTATAAATGGCCCTTTCAAAAGAAAAACTTAAATTGATTGAAGAGATTGGACTTCGTTTGGAAACAAGATTGCAAATAGCGCCTTTAGCAGCACGGATATATGCATTATTGACGTTGTCATCTTATGAAGGATTGACCTTTGAAGAAATTCGAGAGATTATTGGATCGAGTAAAAGTTCAACATCGGTGAATTTAAATGTACTTGCGCAATTAAAGCATATTGAATATTATACAAAGTCGGGAGATAGAAAACGCTATTTCCGTATCTCTAAATATTACCAGTTGACCACTTTGGAAGCGCAACTTCAATCATTGGAGAATGAGATCAATTTAGTTGAAAAAATCAATTCTTATAATAAAATACATTTTCCTGAGAAATTTACCAATGAAAAATCGTTGGGTGATATTACCACGGACTATTTGACAAAAATGCAGGCACTTGTCACAAATACTATCGATAAAATCAAGGCGCATCAAGCCTCTGAAGAATGAAGTAATGCGTACTATTTTTTAAAATTTTGAAAGCGGAATTTTAACAAAAGTTTAGAATTATTAAGTTCGTAGTGTTATGAACTAAACTTAAATTTGTTATTGTATACCTAATTTGAATTGTAAATATTCAATAAAACATTGGGTTAAAGAATTATTAGAGATACAGTATTTTCTGATGAGGTTAAATAATTCTTAATATTCTATGGTTATTTACAAGGAGGTATGGTTGTTGAAAAGTACAGCGTATTCCTAATCAAATAACCGAAATAACCAAGAGGCATTGCCGCGAAGTGGAAAAAAACAAAAGTGAATCAACTTAAAACAAAATGTTACATATGAAAATTAAAATCGTCACATTAGCTCTTATTGCTTTGACAGTCATGAGTTGTAATACTGGGAAAAAGTCAAATTCCAATTCCGATACTTTAGGAACTGATGCCGAAATGACCACTCCGGAAAGTAACAATGATCTAGAGTCCATAGAAAACACAAAATGGGTCATCACAACTTTAGAAGGTCAAGATATGTCGGACCGAGAAAAAAACGGTCACATTTACTTCACTCTAAATTCAGAAGACAATAGCGTTCATGGGTTTTCAGGATGTAACACCTTTATGGGAACCTATACTTTAGAGGAAGGCAATCGGATTTCATTTTCACAGTTGGGCTCAACCCGAATGGCTTGCCCAGATGAAAAAATTAATGAGTCGCAAATATTGAGCATTTTTGAAACTGCCGATAATTTTACTATATCGGACGGGAAGTTGGCTCTTAATAAAGCAAGGCGAGCGCCATTGGCAGTATTTGAAAAAGGAGAGCTGGACAATGAGCCTATTGTTGGAAAATACTGGAAGTTGAAAACCTTGGAAGGTCAGGACATCAAAATGGCCGACAACCAAGAACGTGAAATCTATTTCACCTTACAATCACAAGGGAACCGAGTAACTGGATTTGCTGGTTGTAACACGGTTAATGGAGAATTTACTTTAGAAGAAGGAAATCGTATTCGATTTAAAGGGATGATGACCACTTTAAAAGCCTGTCCAGATGTAGATGTTAATGAATCTGAATTTCTAAAAGTCTTTGAAATTGCTGACAACTATACCATTGTAGATGATGTTTTAAGTTTGAACGTTGGTAGAAGAGCGCCTTTGGCAGTATTTGAAGCCGTTTATTTTAACTAGTACTATTGAGGTGATAAAGCCTGTGATATATGATCACGAATTATCAAAAATAATTTGGAATTATATTTTATTAATCAATTTAATACTTGAATAATGAACACAACCTTAAAAAATCTTAAAGACATCCGTTCGGAAAATTGTATTTCCATCATCATGAACTCCCACCGGACAAAACCTGATTATCTTAAAGACGAATTAGCTCTTAAAAATCATATCAAGGAAGTTGAAACAAGACTTCTTGCAGATACGAATAAAAAGGATGCAGCAAAATTAATTGACAAGCTGCATGCGCTTGCCAAACAAATAGATCACAGTCGTAATCTGGATAGCTTGATGCTTTTTGTGAACCATGATGTTGCTGAGTATTCAAGATTACCCATAAAAGTCGTGGATCGTGTGATCATCGATAATACGTTTGCTACAAGAGATTTAGTGAGGTCCATTCATGCTGAATCCCATTATTACTTATTGGTTTTGAGCCAGGATAAAGCACGGTTAATTGAGGCATTAAATGACAAGGTCGTAAAGGAATTTGGAGCGCCGTTTCCAATGGAAAACCAACAATCCTTCGTCAGGAATAAGACTCAAGCAGCAACAGCGTCGCGACTGTCCAGTTTAATTGGAGAGTTTTTCAATCAAGTGGATAAAGAAGTGAACCGCATCAGAAAACAAAATCCACTACCGGTCTTGATCTCCACTGTTGAAGAAAATTATTCTGAATACTTAAAAGTAGCAGATGAAAAGCAAAGCATTTACGATACCTTTTTAAATAAAAATAGAATGGCTGAAAAAGATCATGCCATCGTTTCGGAAGCATACAAGATCATCGAAACCTACAACATCAAAAGAAACAATGATCGAAAAGCGGAATTATTAAAAGCGGTATCTGAAAATAAATTCTTAAGTGATACGAATGAGATTTGGAGAGCTATTTCTCAAGGAAAAATACAAACCCTTTTCATTGAACAAGGTTTATTTCAACCGGCTATTTTAGAGGATGATAAAATTGTTTATGTATCCGCAGACCAAAGGACTGACAAAGATGTCATCGACGATATTTATGATGAGATGATTGAGATGAATATGGATTTTGGAGGTGATGTTGTTTTCCTTCCAAAAGGAGAATTGGACAAGTTCAACGGTTTTGGTGCTGTCACGCGCTACTAAAAACTCTTGCATCTTAAAATAGGTATTAGTTATTGGCAAGTTCTTTTGGCTGATGCCTATTTATTTTGGTTGTCGAGTTTTTCAGGAACTGTTTTCAATATTGAAATTCTTTAGTGACCAGTAAAAAAACCTAAAGTTAGCATAACCTTTCAAAGATAAGGATGTAAGGGATTTTCAAAAACAACACCTTGCTTTTTAGAAACTTTTTACACAAGAATGCTTGGCAAAATTGATTTAACGTTGATTGATTGTCAATTAGTTGCAATCAAATCTTTGTTCCCTTTATGACGGCAGGCAGGTTTATTCTAAAGCGAAGCGGTCTTGATTCTTTATCGGAAATAAATGATTAATATTTAAATAACTTTAAAATGGATGTTAAAAAACAAATTATAGTAATTACAGGAGGAGCTGGAGGTATAGGACAAGCGTGTGCTCAAGTTTTTAAGGATCAGCCAATTGTTTTAACCGATTATTCGCAAGATCAAGTGGATAAAGCAGTCGCATCTTTGTTAAAGGAAGGTTTTGATGTGTCAGGAATTTCTTGTGATATTACAGACAAAGGAGATATTGATAAGCTTACCAAATTTGTCTCTGGCAAAGGAGCATTAAAAGCATTGATACACACTGCTGGAGTGAGTGGTACGGTTAAAGACCTGAAAAAGGTGTTTACTATTGATTTGATTGCAACAGAACTTTTAATCGATGCCTTTTATGAGCTTGCCGAAAATGATGCGGTAGCTGTCTTACTTTCGTCCATGATGGCGCACGCCGTTCCTGCAAACCCAGAATATGATGAAGCACTTAGAAATCCTCAAGCACCGGAATCCTTTGATATTGTAAGTAAATTTGTGGACGGCTCCTCAGACAAAATGTACAATTTTGCAAAACGGGGAGTGCATTTGCTCAGTCATAAAAATGCGGGCAAGTGGGGCGAAAAAGGTGCACGAATTGTAACTGTTTCTCCTGGAGTCATTGAAACGCCAATGGCCTTGAAAGCCGCCGCAGAACACCCTGAAAGAATGGAAATGATAAAACAGGCAACCCCTTTAAAACGTAACGGTCAACCTCAAGATGTTGCTGGAGTAGTACACTTTTTAACCACTGATGCCGCCAGTTTTATTACTGGTACGGATATTTTAGTGGACGGTGGAGTTATTCAGAACATTAAAAAAATGGGATAGATGCAAGGTGATTAAAATACATCCTAATGGCGCACACTAAATCGATATGGACTATTGGACATTCAACCAGAACTTTTAAGGAGTTTTTGGAGCTGCTCAAAAATGATGCAATAGCATTGCTTATCGATGTACGACGCTTTCCAGGTTCCCGAAAATTTCCGCAGTTTAATACACAAACTCTTGAATCAGCTTTGCTTGATAATAGTATTGAGTACAAACATTTGGAAGCTTTGGGCGGACGTCGCAGAGCTTCAGAAGATTCTAAAAATACCGTATGGAATCACCCGTCCTTCAGAGGTTATGCAGATTATATGGAGACTTCTGAGTTTAAGGATGCCTTCAAAGAATTGGAGTCCTTGGCTTCTGAAAAAAGATGCGCCATCATGTGTTCTGAAGCGGTTTGGTGGCGCTGCCATCGCTCCATGATTTCAGATCAATTAAAAGCAAATGGTTGGAAAGTCATTCATATTATGGGAGAAAACCAGCATCAAGAACATCCATTTACAAAACCGGCAAAAGTAGAAGATGGACAATTGTCCTATCATTAAGTACTAATTAGGTCACCCAATACCTCATGAAAAAGAAAAATATTTTACTAACAGGTGCCTCCGGAACGGTGGGTTTTGAAGCCTTGAAGCAGCTTATTGAAAAAGGTGGATACAACATTTCTGTTTTTGATAAAAAGTCGAAACTTTCAGTAGAGAAATTAGGCCCCTATGCCAATCAAATTGAAATTATTTATGGGGATATTTCAAATCCGAAAGACTTAGAGTCCATTAAAAATATTGATGCCGTAATTCATTTGGCTGCCATCATCCCGCCAATGGCTGATGACCATCCTGAAATTGCAAAAAAAGTAAATACGGAAGGCACCCATTACCTTATTAAACAATTGGAAGCGCATTCTCCAAAGGCTTTCTTTATGTACAGTTCCAGTATTTCAGTATATGGTGATCGTGTGGAGAATCCATATATTAATGTTGGTGATACTTTGGCTCCCAGTGAAGGAGATGCTTATGGCGAAACAAAAATTGCTTCAGAAAAGTTGATCAAAGAGAGCCATTTGGACTGGACCATTTTTAGATTGGCGGCCATAATGGGCAATCATAAAATGAGCAAGTTGATGTTCCATCAGCCTTTAAGTACGGCTTTGGAAATTGCTACGCCACGAGATACGGCACGCGCGTTTGTAAACGGGATTGAGAAACAGCAGGAACTTTCCAAACGGATTTTTAATTTGGGAGGAGGCGAAAGTTGCAGGATCAGTTATCAACATTTCTTGGAGCGTTCTTTCGCAGTTTTCGGACTGGGAGCGGTCGATTTTCCGGAATATGCCTTCGCGGATAAAAACTTTCACTGTGGATTTTATGCTGATGGCGATGATTTAGAAAATATCGTTCAGTTTAGAAGGGATAGTTTGGAAGATCATTTTGAAATGGAGGCCAAAAAGGTATCCTCATTTAAAAAAACTGCCGCATCAATTTTTAAAAAGCCCATAAAATGGTTCTTGCTAAGAAAATCAGAACCTTATAGAGCTTTTAAAACAAAAGATGCAAAACAAATGCAGCATTATTTTAATCTAAAACCAAAATCATGAAAATATTACTTCTGTATCTATCATTTTTAACAAGCTTCTTTGGCAGTGACAATCCGGAGTTGACTATTCATATTCAAAATATTAAATCACTTAAAGGCGAGATTATTATTGGCGTTTTTAATACAGATAAGGACTTTTTGAAAGATGGAGTTGCCATCAAAAACTATACAATTACTGTTGATAAAACCACTGAAACTATCGTGATCAAGGATTTGCCAAAAGGTGAGTATGCCATATCTTTATATCATGATGAAAATTCTGATAACGAATGCAATCGTAATTTTCTTGGTATTCCTAAGGAAGGATATGGGTTTTCAAACAATGTAAAACCAAAATTTTCGGCACCTTCCTATAAGGATTGTAAGTTTACGTTGGGACAGGATCATACACTAAAAATTAATTTGATCCATTGATAAACAGTTGATTAAGTAATCAGTTTCTCATATATAAATCAATATTAATTCAAAAAATTACTAAAATTATGGAACCAACTTTCTTGAAATCAATTAAAAGCGCTATCAAGCACTGGTATATTCCTCTACTTGTAGGCATATTTTTTATTATTGTCAGCATTGTGGCATTTTCTTCGCCAGGAAGTTCATTGCTTACTTTGTCTTTTCTTTTTGCATTGTCATTTTTATTTGGCGGCATTTCTGAAACGGTCTTTTCAATAGTCAATAGACACCAATTGGAAAATTGGGGCTGGTCTTTGGCATTCGGAATTATTACTTTTATTGTGGGAATTTCTCTTATGAACCATCCCGCACTTTCTATCAGTGTCATGGCATTTTATATTGGTTTTGTAATCCTTTTCCGATCGGTTTCTGCCATCGGATTTGCTTTGGACGTAAAACGTTATGGCGATAAAAATTGGGGCGTATTATTGGTATTGGGAATTTTGGGTACAATATTTTCCTTCATCCTTATTTGGAATCCGCTGTTTGCAGGAATGAGCATAGTTGTTTTAATAGCGTTGAGTTTTATGTTCGCAGGACTCTTCAGTATCGCGTTAGCGTTTCAGCTTAAGAGATTGCATAAATCGACTAAAAAGATTTCTGAAGGCTTAAGAAAACGTTATGAGGACGTCATGAAAGATATTGATAGGGAGTGGAAGTCCTAGTTCTTTAGTCCTTGATATAATTTAATTTTAGACCTTGCTTTCACTAAAGCTTAAATTGGATTTTTATTGGAAATTTTAATATTTCAATTTAAGAAATTGGGATCCCGTCCCTTAAATAGATGGTTTAAACCTAAAAAATGAGATATGAAAATAAGAAGAGCCACTTTAGAAGACCTTTCAATTGTCCACCAAATCGAAACTTTAAGTTTTAACGATGGCAGTTATCCAGCATTTGTTCTAAGACAGTTGTTTGATATTTCTCCCGAATATTTTTTGGTTGGTGAAGATGACGACGGAAGGGTCGTGGGCTACGTACTTGGTAACATCAATAAAAATTCCAGTCAAGCTTGGCTATTGTCTCTTGGGGTTCATCCAGAAGCCCGTGGAAAAAAGATGGGGAAATTTCTGACCGAAAAGCTTATTGAAATCCTAGAGAATGATTTAAGTACGGAAATTTGTTTGACCGTACATCCGGATAATGTTGCAGCCAAAAAAATTTATGAACAACTTGGTTTTAAATCGGTGAAGGTTTTTGATAATTATTACAATGATCTTGAATCGCGATTATTAATGAAAAAACAACTCATAACCTTACGGTTCAACGCTTAAAAAATTATACATATGCGGTCTTCCATTTGCTTCCTTTTAGTGATTTCCCTGTTTCTTAGTTGTAAGGAAGGTAAAAAAGAGGCTGTCCGCCAAGAAAATTCCCCTGAAACACCCCAACTATTCTATAATGGCGATATCCTCACAATGGCATCAGATCAGGTGGAATACGCAGAGGCAGTTGTTGAGGAGAATGGCAAGATAGTTTTTGTTGGAAGCCAAAAGGATGCCGAATCAAAATATGAAAGTGTCAAGAAAATTGACCTTAACGGAAAGACTTTATTGCCAGGATTTATCGATCCACACAGTCATTTTGGAATGGTTTCCAATACAATGGGACAAGTAGATCTTAATCCAGAACCTGTAGGAACAGTGATCAATATTGACGATATTTTAAAGAAATTAGAAACGTTCAAGGAAGAGCGCAACATTCCAGACGGCGAATGGATTTTCGGTTGGGGTTACGATGATGGCGAGTTAGCCGAAAAACGCCATCCTACCAATAGAGATATGCAAAACTTCAAATGACATGTATAAAACTTTGTAAATAATGGATAAATTATTTTTGTGAGTAATGGGTAAATTATTAAATAACCGATGGTTTCTATTTGCTGTGCTGTCTCTCACCTGGGGCAGTTCTTTTATTTTGGTAAAAAAATCATTGGTCGCATTTTCACCCTACGAGATTGGCGCCATTCGTGTGGCCATATCTGGTATTTTATTGTGTTATATAGGGTTTCCAGCACTATTTAAGATGCCTCGAAGAACTTTGTTATGGGTTTTAGTGGCTGGTTTCTTTGGGAATTTTTTGCCCATGTTTTTATTTCCCATCGCACAACAACGCGTTAGCAGTTCATTGGCCGGAATCTTGGATGCTTTATTTCCAATGTTTGTGCTAGCCTTCGGATTTGTTCTTTTCGGAATAAAAAGCACATGGACCCAAGTCTTAGGTGCAATTATTGGTTTTTTGGGAGCCGCGAGTCTTATTTATTTTTCGGAGGTCAATACCGATAACTCCCAGTTTTGGTACGCTATGATTGTGGTGGTGGCAGGAGCTTCCTACGGAGTGAATGCGGTGGTGATCAAAGAGAAAATTCCAGACCTGTCATCCATCAAACTAACTGCCGCTGTATTTACATTTTGGGCAATTCCGTCGTTGGTGATATTGTATTTTACAGGGCTATTCCAAAATTTCGAAGTGACTCCTGAAAGAACGGAGGCGATGGGCTATCTTGGCTTTTTAACGGTTTTTGGTACAGCCATTGCCATGTCGCTCTATTACAAACTCATTCATAATACCTCTGCGGTATTTGCGAGTTCCGTGAGTTATGTTTTACCTATTGTAGCGGTGATCTGGGGTGTATTGGATGGGGAGAAATTTACATTTTGGTATCTTATTGGCGCAGTTTTAATCACCATAGGCATCTATCTGATTCGCGAAAAGAAAATAAATCCGTATTTGCCGCCGCCCAAATAATCATTCTGAAGCGTAAATCTCTTAAGTCGTTGTTTCCTGTTTGCCTACAGGTTTATTCAAAAAGTGCATCGGTCTTGAGTTTTTATCGGAGAACAATCTTCATCATCAATTCTTCTGGAAATAGAATCCAATTTTATGATTTCTTTAGGGTCAGGGATTTGTTAAAACATCAAAGAATCACTATATTATCGGCATCGGTAAAATGGCGCCAAAACTTAAGTTTTGCTCCTTGAATCTCAGGAGCTTTGC
>NZ_DATJCA010000151.1:0-6007 GCF_035515035.1 Gelidibacter sp.
ACAATAAATATCCCCCACCTCTGGATGGACTATGGATGCTTTGACAATAATAGCTATCAAATTTGCAAAACGAAAGTCAAATCAAGTTAGGGGCTGTCAAATTAATTGAAATTGAAACGATAGTCCCTTTCACTAAAACCATTCGATTATGCCAGTAAATATTATTACCACCGATGATCTTCGGGAATTCAAAATGGAATTGCTCGATGCTATTAAAAATCTTTTAGCAAATCAATCTAAAGGAAAACTGAAAAGATACCTCAAATCCTCCGAGGTAATGGATTTACTTCAAATAAGCCCGGGAACACTTCAAACTCTACGGATCAATGGAACACTCCCCTACACGAAAATAGGTGGTATCATTTTTTATGATGCCGAAGAAATTCAACAAGTTCTATCTGCCAACCGTGTGCAGCATGGCTCAACATTCAACCGATGAATTATATAAAGCTTCTCAATGCCGCATTTGAAAAGTTCTTTTTGGATGATCGCCTGAAACCTCCTCACATCAGTCTATACATGGCACTATTTCATGAATGGAACTGCAACCGATTTGCTGAAGAATTCTGTGTAAACAGGAGAGATTTGATGACGACCTCAAAAATAGGCTCAAAATCCTCTTATCATAGGTGCATTAGAGACCTAGATGCATGGGCATACCTCTCTTATTTTCCGTCGAATAGCCCCTACAAGGGCAGCAAAATAAAGATGTCAATTTTATGGACCGAGGATGAACTTGTCAAAGATCAAAACAGTCCCAACATAGGACAGGTTGATGATTGGTACCGTCCCGAAAATGAACCTGCTTCGGGACAGTACAGTCCCTTATTGGAACAGATAGCGGAACGGTACCGTCCCAATACCGAACCTAATTTGGGACGGTATGGTCCCACACGGGGACTTACAATGGGATCTACTATAAACAGCAACAAACAAGTAAACAATAATAAACAGCCAAAGGGCTGGCAGGCCGTTTTTAATTTTTTTGTTGATAAAGGTTTTCATGCTGATGAAGGAAAAAAATTCTTCGAGCATTACGAATCCCGGAACTGGAAAACAAGTGATGGAAATACCATACGCGATTGGCGTGCCCTGGCCAAGCATTGGATGGACAGAGCCGAGTTATTCAAAAAAGAAAGTAAAGCAAACACAAAGCCACCGTCCCGATTTAAAGACAACTTAAAAACCACTAAACACAAAGATTATGGCCAACCCCTCTAAAATTATTGAAGATGATGTGGAATACTCCATCGGCACCTTTGATGGCAAAACGGTGGTCTATGATTTTGACCTCATCCTGAACTACTTGGATGCCAAAGGAAAAATAATGTTCGACAACCCCTTTAAGATTTACGACGAAGATCTTGGCGTTCTCCGTAAACTCTGCCATTATTTTATCAAGGACAGGGACTATTGTCAAAAGCATGACATTGATCCGAACAAAGGCATTCTCCTATCTGGACCTGTAGGTTGCGGAAAGACCACCCTAATGAAACTATTGCGGCATATCGTGCCAATGCAACGTCCCTACGAGGTCATTCCTTCGCGCAATATCACCTTTAGCTTTAATCATCTTGGTTTTAAAACCATTGAAGATTATGGAAACACTAAGGCCTACTGTTTTGATGATCTGGGAGTGGAGCCTTTGGGCCGATTCTATGGCAAGGACCTCAATGTGATGGGCGAAGTATTATTATCCCGATACGAACTTTTTCTGGAAACCAAACAGAAAGTCAAAACCCACGCCACCACCAATCTTGGTGCAGATGAACTTGAAGAGCATTATGGCCACCGGGTACGAAGCAGAATGCGTGAATTGTTCAATTTGATGGCGTTTGATGAGAAAGCCACAGATAAGAGAAAATGATTTATTTAAACAATGACTTGCATATAGATCCTAATTCTATAACAAACTGCACCACTATGTCTCTTAAACTTTTGGTAAGTAACAAATAGATCGATTTCATAATACATATTGGTTTATGGTCTTTAAAATAACTTGTGCAATGACCCTTGAGTTCCGAACGTTGGACAGATAGGCATTTTCATCCGAATTACTCAAAAATCCCAATTCCAAAAGCAAACTCGGGCAATAACCAGCAGCTTCTCGCAATACCTGAAAATTCGCAAACTTCACCCCCCTACTCTCAAAACCCAATTTCTTATTGAATGCCGCTTGCAGCCGAAAAGCCAACCAAATGGCATCCTTCGAATTTTGTGAAGTCACATTTGAGACATACGCTTCAACTCCCCTTGCATTCGGATTTTCCGCATGGTTACAATGCAAGGAAACAAACAGATCCGCCTTTAAAGCTTTCGCCAATTTTGTCCGATCCGATAAAGAGATAAACGTATCCTTATATCGCGTCAAATAGATTTCCAAATGATTTTCCAATTGAGCATTTAGGTTCAAAATTCCCAAAGCGACATCCAGTACCACATCTTTTTCTTGAATACCATTTATTCCGATGGCACCAGCATCTTTTCCACCGTGACCGACATCTATTACAATTCGTTTTTGTGCAGCGGTTCCCTGTCCAAAAATGAAACACATTTTTAAGAGCAAAATCACAAAACTGACGTTTTTGAGTCCTTTCTTCATTTTCGATTTTTGGGTTATCAACAACCTGACGTCTTAAAGCCATAAAATTTGACACCAAATAGCACCATCTTAAACCAAACGGAATTAAATAATATTTTATTCACAATTAATTGATTATCATGTATTTATGAACAAATATATGTAAATTACACATAACGAAAACAATACAAAATTTTAAAACTTTCCGTTATGAAAAAGTCACTCTATTTCGCAGGATTTCTCTCGCTTCTCTCAACAGCACTTTTTGCACAAATTGGGGGCATCGAAGATTCAGTTGATGATGTATCGAATACCATCAGAACCGTATTTCCCATTATTTTGGGAGTCATCTTTTTGGTGGGCTTCCTTTTTAATGCTGGACATTTCTTTGGAGAGAACGCAGATTTAAAAAAAGGAATCACTCGGGTGCTGGTCTTCGTATTGATCGCGGGAGCCGTAGTCGGTATCTTTACCTATCTGATCGGTATCGTTGTCTAAGATTTTAAAAATCATTTCAAACATGCGATATGAAAAAGTTCGAGATCTATAAAAACATCAGGAAGCGGGCGGTCATTTTCGGGCTGCCGATTTCCCTGTTTGCTTTAATGATGGTTTCCATTTTGGCGTCGTTATTAATTATCATCTTCTCTTTCAGCTTTGGGATAATAATAGGCGTGTTGGTATTCAATGCTTCATTATATGTGGGGCTGACAAGAATAACACATAATCCTCATCTATTTCAATTGGCAAAAGCTTTCCCTAAAATTATTAGTAACAAAAGAAACTCTGGCTTCGATTATGAACAAGATTAACCTTTCGGCATATCAACCCATTGCAGATATTCAGGACCATATCGTTTTTGCCAATAATGGCAACGTCGTCTTATGCTATAAAGGCAACTTGCCTGAAATCTATTCCCTGTCAGAAAAGGACTTTGAGGATATGCACGGCGCTTGGTTTCAGGCCTTAAAATCTTTGCCTGTTGGCACCGTGGTCCACAAGCAGGATATCTACCTTAAAAAATCTTATACTTCAGAACAACTCCCCAATTCTACGTTTTTAGAAAAAGCAACCCACGGGCATTTTAAAGGTCGCGGACATATTGACCATAGCTGTTATTTGTTTTTCATTTTGACCAAGAACAAAGCACTCAACAATCCTAAGTACATCAACCCTTTCAGAAAAATTTCAAAAGGAATCGTTCAGGAATTGGATGACAACATAAAGAGTTTCGCCAACTCGGTAAGTGATTCCATCTCCTTCATCAACAATAGCCGAAAGATGGAATTTGTTCTGCTTACAGCGAGCGACATCCAACAACTAACGGACACCTACTTCAATGGCTTTAATGAAGGATATGATACCGATATTTTATTAGATAAGAAAAGCGTCAAAATAGGCGAAAACCATTTTGATGCCCTGGCCATCAACAGCGAACTGTGCTTTGGCGAAAGTGTACAGAGTAGTAAGACCAATGAGAAATTCACTTCTGACGATTTTGTGTTTCATCAAGGGTTTATTGATGGCTTAGGGCTTACGCTCAATGAAAACCACATTGTCAATCAGATTTTGTATCTGGACGACAAACAAAAGTGGCGCAAACTTCTCGATAAGAAAATCGAAGAACTTAACAAAAGCTCCAATTTCGGATCGCAGAACAAAGTGGTACTTGGTAAAATACAGCACATCCTTGACCAAATCAATGCAGATGATAATGCCCGTATCATCCGTGGTCATCTCAATATTGTCTATTGGGCGAAGGAAGCCAAAGAGCTTGACAAAATTACCTCAAAGATAAAGACCGAGTTTAAGGAACTGGATATCATCCCGTACTATCCACGAGGTGAGGAAAGGAAAAATTATATATTGAACAGCTACTGCTGCTTCTCTTCCAATTTCTCAAATAACGATTTATACGTAACTGATTTAAAACACGCCTTATGCCTGTTCATCAACAATACCAATTATAAATCGGATGCTGCCGGAATCATCTTCAATGACCGTGAACATAATATTCCTGTTTTAAAGGATGTTTGGGATGAAAAGAAAAAACGAATAAAGGCGAGAAACTTCGCCATATTTGCACCAACAGGCGAAGGCAAATCCTTTTTAGCGAATAATATTCTACGCCAATATTTTGAAAGCGGCGTTCGTTTGGTCATTATTGATTTGGGTGGTTCCTATACCAAATTCGCCAAACTTTATCCCGAACAATATACCGTACTTCGTTATGAGAGTGGAAAGAATCTCGGCATCAATCCATTTTACATTAACGATGTCAATGATCTGACACCAGAACGTCTAGAAGATTTATCCGTATTCCTGTTTGAATTATTTGCTTCGGATTTAAAGGTTACCAAAGCACAATCGGTTTCCATCAAAAAAATACTGCGTCATTATTACGATAGCATTCTAGAAAACCATTCTTTGGAAAATTTCTACAATTTTATAGAAAAACATCAGCAAGACCTACTAAAAACCCTTAAAATCCATCCCGACTATTTTAATGTTACAAGCTTTTTGCACGTCATGTCCGAGTATGTCGGCGATGGTCTCTATAGTTTTCTGTTTGAAGTCAGCGAAGACCAAACCTATAAAATCGAGGATAAGCGTTTAATCGTTTTTGAACTGGATGAAGTGAAGGACAATAAAGAAATCCTGTCCGTCATGTTGAAGCTGATCAAGTCCGCCATACAACGGACCATTTGGAAAAATCGTGCTGAAAAAGGCATTATCCTTTTTGATGAATTTGCCAAACAGCTGAAGTTTGAAAACGTCCTTGAAAGTGTAGAATTCTATTACCAGGCGATACGGAAACAAAATGGCGCCATTGGCATTATTCTGCAATCTATCAATCAACTTCCGAACAACGCCACTTCCGCAAGTATTTTGGAAAATACGCAGGTAATTTATAGCCTGAACAATGAAAAAGGTTATGACGAACTGGTTAAAAGACTCAACCTTTCAACCCACGATCTGAACCAATTAAAGTCCATCAAGAACAATCTTTCAGGGTCCCGGAAATACACGGAGATGTTTATCAAGATCGGAAAGGAAAGCAACATTTTCAGGCTCGAAGTTCCCAAGGAGGTATATGCCGCCTATCTAACGGATGGCCAGGAAAACGAGGCAATAATGACACTTTACGAGCAACATCGGGACATGGAAAAAGCAATCATTGAATTCACATCTAAATCTTTATAAAATGAAAATTAAACTCCTTCTTTCCGCAATCTCCCTGCTATTGACTCATAATATGCGTTCCCAGGGCATGCCAGTTTACGACAATACCAACTTTGTAAGCTTGGTAAAAACACTTGTAGAATCGGCCAAACAAACCTCACAGCTTTTAAAAACGGCTGAGTTTCTAAAACAGCAAAAGGAGAATCTCGAGAAGGTCAACAATGTTGTCCGACAGATGAATGC
>NZ_DATJCA010000152.1:0-117543 GCF_035515035.1 Gelidibacter sp.
GCCAGGTGCCCAATACATTAAAAAGGGTTTATCTGGTGAAAAAGCCTGTTGCTCTCTTAACCATTTGATAGCATCTTCAGTAATATCTTCGGTCAAGTGGTAGTAATCGTGCCCTTGCGTAGTATGGGGATGATCAACTACAGTGGTGTTCCTAACCATATGGGGTTCGTATTGCGAGGCTTCACCAGCTAAAAACCCGTAAAAATATTCAAAACCATATCCGGTAGGCCAATAATCAAACGGTCCTTTTGATGTGGTAAGTTCAGCTGGGGTGTTGTGCCATTTTCCAAAAGCACTGGTGTTATAGCCATAGGCTTTTAAAACCTCAGCAACTGTGGCAGAGGTCTTAGGTATAGTACCACTAAAACCATCCCAATCATTCGCGATTTCAGCAATTTGACCGTTACCTACCACCGTATGGTTTCTTCCGGTAAGGATGGAAGCACGGGTTGGCGAACACATTGCAGTTGAGTGAAAGCGATTGTAGGAGATACCTAAATTTGCCACCCTACTTAAATTTGGGGTATTGATATCCCCTCCGTAGGTAGATGGTGTTGCAGGACCCGCATCATCAATCAGAATAATTAAGATGTTAGGAGCATCGGGACTCAGGCGTTGAGGATCCACCCTTTTTTTATAAGTGGATGTTTTCATGGTCAGTCCGGCTTCACTGGCCGAAGGAGTGGGCGGAAATGGCAACACATCCTGGGCGCTGACAAAAGCGGTTCCAAAAAGCAGGAGTGCTGTGGTTATTGTTGATGATAAAGTAGCATGAAATTTCATAATTTGAATGCTTTAATGATGAATACTGATCCAAAAATAGTTACAAGATTCCGGCTATATAAGTTTAATACCGTTACTTAACGGTTAAATATCAATGATATCGGCGCTTTGTAGAAGGTGGTTATTCACACTTCTTAAAATTCTTTTATGAAAAATTTAGGTATATTTGATAAAGGTTAGGTTTTATCGAAATGTGTTGAGAAACCTTTTCATTATATAATGCTTTATCGCCAATTTTATAATAAAAACTAAATATCAAACCTCCTTTCTGAATGTTTTTAGGGAATGTCCATTGCTGATACGACTAATTTATAAACAGCACTTTAACTAATAATTTACCATGCTAATCAATGATAAATATATAAATGCCACTAAACCAATCAGAACATAGTGACCCACCACATTACTCTGATAAGGAGATACTTGGAGAATTAAAGAAGATACTTTCCAGCGATTTATTTTCCCGTTCTTCCGTATTATCCAGTTTTTTAAAATTTATCGTTGAAGAAACTATAAAAGGCCATACGGAGGGCCTGAAAGAATATGTTATTGCCGTGAATGCCCTAGGAAAACCGGAAGATTTTAATCCGCAAATTGATGCTATTGTTAGAATTCATGCAGGACGACTAAGAAGATTGTTAAAGGAATATTACACTACATCGGGAATCAACACTTCGCTTTTAATTGAGGTTGTTAAAGGCACCTATGTGCCGGTATTCCGACCGCACGTCGTTGACACCCTACAGTTACCAAACACAGAGAAGCACAAACCACTGCCCTTGCCGCGTTCAAAACTTACATTGGCCATTCTTCCTTTTCGAAATTTATGCCCAAATAATGAATATCAATTCTTCGTTGATGGCTTAGGCGAAGAGATGACCCGAGCTTTTAGCAATTACCAAGATATTGCGGTCATTGGGCATCATTCCGCCCGAAAATATGCCGCAAGCTTAGAAGATATAAGAGTCATTGGGGCCGACTTAGGGGCGCATTATGTCATCACGGGTTCGGTAAAACGCTCTACCAAAGAGATCCGGGTAAATGTGGCCTTGGTAAAAACCATAAATGGCACTCAAATTTGGTCACATTCCTACAATGAGGCTTTGGATATTGATAATCTATTGGCAATCCAAGATCAGATCGTTGCCAATGTATGTGCACAACTTGGGGGCTATTACGGGTTTATCATTCATGAAAAATCTAAAACTTATGAGGAGGCCATTACGACTATGGAGTCCTTTGATGCCGCACTTTGGAATTATTATTTCCACATGAATTTTTCCGAAACTGCTTATTTGCAAACACGACGAGCGCTTGAAGCAGCATTGGTCCAAGATCCAAATTTTGCTACCGGTCTGGCCATGTTGGCAGAATTATATCTGGATGCCCACGCTCTTGGTTACCCTACCGTAGAGCATCCCGTGAAAGTTGCTTATCAACTTACCAAAAAGGCCATCAAGGTTGATCCACAATGTCAACATGCCTACCAACAACATGCATGGGCACTTCTTTATATGAAACAAAAAGAAGCCTCCATAAAAGCATTGGAACACTGCATTGTAATAAATCCTTCGGCCGTGACTACCATGGGGACGGTGGGATTCATTTATGCATGTTTGGGCGATTACAAACGTGCTGAAGCCATGCTCAAGCATTCCATAAATTTAAACCCACATTGTCCATGGTGGTTTTATTTAGGCTTTTTCTTCATTCATTACCAAAAGGAGGCCTATGATCAGGCGCTGGCCTCTGCCAATAACATACATACGGTAGATGTCTTTTATGATCCCTTGACTAAGGCGCTTGCTAAAAGTCAACTGGGCATGCATCAGGAAGCTAAAGGTGATATGGCACTCTTTAACACCAAGTTTCCCACCATTGCGGCAAATCTTGAGGAGTCACTCTCTACGGTTCTCTACGACAAATTACTGATTGAAAAACTCTTAATGGGGGTCAGAGAATTAGAACTTCCTGATGACACAGAATGAGTCTAACGACACTTTCTAAAAATTCTTTGGCAGCGCCATGCTCATAAGATGGTTAAAAACTCATATTCTTCACCAATAGTTTAAAAATTTATACCGTATTGAATTGCATAGTTATTGTAAGAAAATAGAATATATTCCTTAAAATTTTATCTATATTTGATCTAAAGAGATTAAAAGATCCATTTTTGATAAAGAGGCAGCTAATAATTAGGACCTTAGTTTCATTCAGATTTGTGCTCATGTGCTAATTTTTAGGAGCAAAATATAAAGAAACTGTCATAATGGTTACAACATACAGACCCCTAAGATCGCCGCAATTTTTGGTGCCCTACAGGAAAAGATCTGTCGAATGTTGCTTAAAAAATAAAGTGGATGTCGCCAAACTCATCAGAGCATAACCGTTTACCTGATTACTCCAAAAAGGAGATCTTGGAAGAATTGAATCACATTCTTTCCAGCGATTTATTTTCCCGATCTACCGTATTATCGAATTTTCTAAAATTCATCGTAGGAGAAACCTTAGAAGGCCATACTGAAAGTCTAAAAGAATATACCATTGCCGTTAATGCCTTGGGAAAATCAGAGGACTTTAATCCCCAAATAGACGCTATTGTAAGAATTCATGCGGGACGGTTAAGGCGTTTGTTAAATGAATATTACCAAGGCTCAGGAATTACAGACACCATAAAAATTGAGATGGTAAAAGGTTCTTACGTCCCTGTATTTCGACCCCATTTGAGTATAAAATCTGATGCTATACTTAGAGATACTGAAGTTATAATTAAAGAAACTTTAGAGCCCGTTTCTTTTTCGCGCTCCAAACTTACCTTGGCCATCCTCCCTTTCCGAAATTTATGTGCCCATGGTGATTATCAGTTTTTTGTAGACGGATTTGGCGAAGAACTCACCCGTATCTTCAGTAATTACCAAGATGTTGATATCATAGCGCATCACTCAACCCGTCAATACGCCAACAATCCTGAAGATATTCGAGTGATCGGTTCCAATTTGGGAGTCCACTACCTGATCACCGGTTCTGTAATCCGGTCTTCCAAAGAAATAAGGGTAAATGTGGCCTTGATAAAAGCCTTAAATGGGATGCAGGTGTGGTCTCAAACCTATAACAACCCATTGGATGATGACAACCTAATTGACATACAGGATCAGATTGTTGAAAATGTATCGTCCGTGCTGGGAGGTTATTATGGCTTTATCATTCACGAAAACGCCAAATACAACGAAGAACCTTCAAATCTGGAATCATTTGATGCGACACTTTGGAATTACTATTTCCACATGAATTACTCGGAGGAAACTTACTTAAAGACCCGTACTGCTTTGGAGAAGGCCATAGCAAGTGACCCTAGTTTTGCCACAGGTTTGGCGATGTTAGCAGAGTTTTATGTTTTGGCCCATACGTTGGGATACGCCACCGTCCAGGATCCGCTCAAAGTGGCGCTTGAGCTTAACAAGAAAGCTCTAAAGGTGGACCCACATTGCCAACGTGTCTACCAAGAATATGCCTGGACCCTTCTTCATTTAAAAAGAAAAGAGGAAGCCCTATTAGCTATGGAACAATGTCTTTCTATAAATCCTTCTTCAGTTTCAACAATGGGTGCCATTGGGTTTGGTATGGCCTGTGCCGGAGAATATGACCGTGCCGACGTATTATTGACTAAATCTTTGGATTTAAACCCACATTGCCCTTGGTGGTTTTACCTAGGCTTTTTCTTGGTTTACTATAAAAAACAAGAGTACCAAAAAGCTCTCGAATACGCCAACAAAATGGAAACCGTGGATGCCTATTTGGACCCGCTTACTAAGGCGGCGGCAAAAGGACAACTGGGCATGATTGATGAGGCACATGAGGATGTCAAACGGTTGCATGAAGAGTTTTCAGAAAACATCAGTAATCTATATGAATCTATGGCATTTTTGCTTGATGAAACTTTAGTGGCAGAAATCATTGAAGGGGTAAAAAAAGCAGGCGTCATAACGGGATAGAACGTTTTCCTTAGGCATTGACCAACACAAAAATCCTTAAAAAAAAATCTCTCTCAAACCTTCCAATTCCTTTTCATATAAGGGGATTGGCCTTTCCATTTAACATTCCTTTTTAACCGTTAAGTAACCGTGTAACACTTATTTGCGGGATCCTATTCCTATACATTTACATTAAATAACAGTGTTAGTCTGATCTCTTATGAACAAGAAAATCAATTCTATCGTCCAAATATTTCCGGATTTTGAGGAGAAAATTGATTTTCTATTTCAAACTGATGAGAATTTCCGAGACCTCTGTTCGGATTATATTTTATGTGCCGCGATGGTGCAAAAAATGATGAAAGACCTTAAGAAGGAAACCTCCAATCGTGAAGAATACGAAGAATTACAGCAAAACCTCGAGGAGGAAATTCTGCAAATTCTAACGAAAGATAGGCACTAATCACTATTAAACTTAAAAACAATTAATCCATTACAAACCTTTAAAACATCCATTATCATGAAAAAATTATGTTTAACCTTTATTCTCGTCCTGATTACCTTCACTTCATCTCTTCTCGCGCAAAGCAACAAAGAAGAAGTAGATATGATGCAAGCCGTATTTGGCATGGAAAAGAAAGACATTGTCTCTGAATTTATCCAACTTGACCAAGGCAAAAGTGACGCTTTTTGGGCTTTGTACGATGACTATGAAACCAAACGAAAAGATTTGGGCAAACGTCGGATCAATTTACTCAACACCTATATTGACAGTTATGATTCCTTAGATGATTTGACCACAGGTAAAATTCTTGATGAGATGATGAGCCTTCAGGTCAGCACTGATAAGCTCCTTAGTGCCTATGCCAAAAAAATCAAAAAAGCAGTGGACGTCAAAACAGCGGCCCAATTTTATCAAATTGAAGGCTATGTTTTAAGTAAAATACGCTCCTCCATTATGGAAAATATTCCGGTGATCGGAGAACTTTACAATTAAATTAAAAGAGCGACGCCTCGAGCTGAAGCTGAAAGGTTGAGATAAGCAGTCTGCAGATTGTCATTCTTTCGCTTCTTCTTTACAGTTGGCACTTCTCATACTGCAGTTCCAATTAAGTTTAAGAGCGCCTATTAAAGTGGCTATTAACCAAATAAATATGATAATCATGAATCTAAAACACGCATTGAGCATCTCAATCGGCCTTATTTCAATTATGGCGATGAATGGTCAAAACACCCAAGAGCAGGAAACTGCCAAATCGATCAAGGAGATCAAAGAAAAATTCAACACAGATGTCCCTGAGAATATTTTGACACCGAGTGTGGTAGAAACACGCATTGGAACCCTAAAATTCTTTGATGGTTTGCCATCAAAAGAAACAGTAACAAAAGTTTATGACAACCTTGACTTTATAAGAGGAGTGGAAACTTTTTTAAATGGAATTCCTGCCACTTCAATTGAAGGCCTCCGCCTTGGATTCCGTAGTGCGGGGTCTGACAACTTCAACAAAGTAGCCATTTTTGATGATTTGCTGGATTCAAACCCCTTTTTTCTAACCGGTAATACGAGTACCGTTTATGCCCTCTCTATTTTAAATCTAAATGAAGATGGGCCAATGGTGGTAGAAGTCCCTGCCGGTACCGGACCAGGAACTGTAGATGATGCATTCTTTCGGTTTGTTATAGATATGGGAGGCCCCGGCCCCGATAGAGGCAAAGGCGGTAAATATTTGATTCTTCCTCCGGATTATAAAGGCGAAACACCGGAAGGGTATTTCGTGGCGACATCACCCAGTTATGTCAACTTACTCGTACTGAGAGGATTTTTGGTGGATGGAAAAACTGATGCATCCAAAAAAATGTTTCGTGAAGGCTTAAAAATTTATCCGCTTAAAGACAAAGATAAGCAGCCCGCCATGGAGTTTATCAATGTTTCTACGAAAGAATTCAATACCATTCACGCCAACAACTATGATTTTTACCATGAGTTGAATGAAGTGATTCAGCGTGAGCCTATTGGCCTTCTGGATCCAGAATTAAGAGGCCTGTTCGCCAGTGTAGGCATTGAAAAAGGACAGCCTTTTAACCCAGACGATAGAATGAAAGGAATATTGACGGATGCCGTAGCAGTAGGTAATGCCACTGCCCGAGCAATCCTTTTTAAATCTAGAGACAAAGAGGCTGCTATTTTCAAAACCGGCCATTGGGAAGCAGGTTTTATGGGAGGAAATTATGAATGGTTAAAAAATGATGGAAACGGAGGCCGTTACTTAGACGCAAGAACACGATATTTTTATGGCGCTACCGTAAACACACCCGCCATGGTATTAAAAATGGTGGGTTTAGGTTCACAGTATGCATACGCCATGCTGGATTCTGAAGGAAATTATCTGGACGGAAATAAAAATTATACTCTAAATATTCCTGCCAATGCGCCTGCAAAAGAATTTTGGTCCATTGTGATGTATGACCCACAAACCCGCTCCATGTTGCAAACTGATCAGGAGTTTCCAAGTATAAGCAGCCAGAGAACGCCACTTGTAAAGAATGAAGATGGCTCAATCACCATATATGTGGGACCAAAAAACAATGCGCCTAAAGGCAAGGAAGCCAATTGGTTACAATCCAAGGCTGGGAAAGGGTTTTTCGTGGCTTTTAGATTGTATGGCCCACTAGAACCTTGGTTTGACCAAACTTGGATTCCTGGTGATTTCGAGCTGCAGAAATAAGAATAAATTCAAAGTATAATTGTCTTTTGATGTCTGTACGAGCCTTTCATTTTCGCTGAGGCTGAACTTCATCAAAAGACGAGAAGGGATAACTTAAGAAAACTAAGGGCATATCCTTAAAAAACTTAAATCAACAAATCATGAAAAAAACAAATCTAATTTTAATATCGACAGTGCTAGCAGCATTTCTGGCCATGTCCTGCAATGAAAAGAAAGATAAAAAGGATACTGAAGCCTCTACGGAGTTGTCTTTGGATTCAATAACTGCCATAGCAAAGGAAGCCTACATTTACGGTTACCCTTTGGTGGATAACTACCGAATTCAGTACGCCTATTACGTGGACGAAAACAATCCCGAGTACATGGCGCCCTGGAATAACTTAAAGAATATTCACAAGGTTTATACCCCGGCCGATGTTGCGGTGCAATCAGCAAATTCTGACACACCATACTCTTGGATGGGTCTGGATCTACGTGCCGAGCCGATCGTGATGTCCTTGCCGGAAATTGAAAAGAAGCGGTACTACGACGTCCAAATATGGGATGCCTATACCTACATCATCGGCTATGCGGGCTCGAGAACCACTGGCAACGACGCTGGCAACATTATGGTGGCTGGACCGGGCTGGAAGGGCGAGACGCCCGAAGGCATTAAGAAGGTTTACACCTCCAATACGGACTTTGGCGTTCTCGCAATACGCACGCAGTTATTTGACCCTGCCGATATGGACAATGTTGTAAAAATCCAAGATCAGTATAAGGTGCAACCGCTATCCGCATTCCTTGGTACAACACCACCGCCCGCTGCACCCGCAGTGGATTTCATAAAGCCACCAACCCAGGAGGAACAGCGGACTTCTTTGGAGTTTTTTAATGTCATGAACTTTGTGCTGGGCTATAGCCCGACGGTGCCGAGTGAAGTAGCTCTCAGGGAACGTTTCGCCAAGATCGGGATAGAGGGTGGCAAGATTTTCGACCCCAACAAGTTGTCGCCTGAAATGAAGTCCGCTATTGAAAAGGGTCGTGACGCAGCTTTGCAGGATTTTGCAGGTGGTGTAAAAGAATTCAGCGAAGGGAAGCTTACCTCTGGTGATCTCTTTGGCAGTCGCGAATATTTAAAGGACAACTACATGAATCGCTGGCTTGGCACAATCGGAATCTATGGCAATGCCAAAGAGGAAGCAATGTATCCTGCTTATCGCGTTGACAGCGATGGTGAAGCACTTAACGGCGCCAATCGATACACCCTGCACTTCGACAAAGGCGCATACCCGCCGGTCAAGGCATTCTGGTCATTGACTATGTATAAGCTGCCGGAGAGTCTGCTGGTGGAGAATCCGATCAACCGATACCTCATTAATTCACCGATGATTCCGAATATGAAAAAAGATGCCGATGGTGGACTCACCATCTACATCCAGAACGAATCTCCCGGCAAGAACAAGGAATCGAACTGGCTACCGGCACCAAAGGGACCTTTTGCTGCCTACATGCGCCTATACTGGCCTGACGAAGCTGCATTGGACGGTTCGTGGACTGAGCCAAAAATGGATAAGGTGAAGTAACTTAACCTCGATTTGAACCAAATTTAAAACAGCAATAATGAAAAAAACTAATCTACTATTTGTTACGACTTTGCTAGCAGTATTTCTGGCAATGTCCTGCAATGAAAAGAAGGATAAAAAGGAAACCTCTGCATCCACGGAGTTGTCTTTAGATTCTATAACAGCCATCACTAAGGAGGCTTATATATACGGCTATCCAATTGTTGATAATTACCGAATTCAATACGACTATTTTCAAGATAGTACCAATTCAGAATTTAAAGCACCCTGGAATAATGTGGCAAATATCGCCCGTGTGTATACGCCTAAGGATGTCGCTGTGCAGTCACCTAATTCAGATACGCCATATTCATTTGTAGGGTTTGATTTACGTGCAGAGCCTATTGTGATAACCACACCCGAAATTGAGAAAGATCGTTATTTTATGATCCAATTTATTGACGCCTATACCCATAATTTTGATTATGTCGGCTCACGTACTACGGGCAATAAGGCAGCGAAGTATATGGTTGCAGGACCTAGCTGGAAGGGAGAAACTCCGGAAGGCATAGACAAAGTTATAAAATCTGAGACGCAGTTTGTAATGGCATTCTACAGAACCCAACTTATTAATCCCGGAGATATTGATAATGTAAAGAAAATTCAAGCGCAGTTTAAAGCAGAGCCTCTATCTTCTTATCTGGGGACAGAGCCAGTGAAGGTTGATAAAATTGATTTTTTAAAACCTATATCTCAAGAAGAGCAAAAATCCTCATTGGAATTCTTCAAGGAGTTGAATTTCGCTTTGCAATTTACACCACCCAATGCTACCGAAACAGAATTGATGTCTCGTTTCGCCAAAATTGGAGTGGGTGCCGGCAAAGATTTTGACGTTCAAAAACTATCTCCAGAAGTAAAAGCCGCTATGGAAAAAGGAATTCAGGAAGCTTGGACAGAATTTGCAGGGCTCAAGAAAAAATTTGATTCCGGTGAGGTAACTTCAGGAGACATATTTGGAACTCGTGAGTTTTTAAAAAATAACTATCTCTATAGAATGGCTGGGGATGTGATTGGGATTTTTGGGAATTCGAAAGAGGAAGCCATGTATCCTTTTTACGGCGTGGATGCGGATGGCAATCCACTGGATGGAACTACAAATAAATACACTTTGCATTTTGACAAAGGAGAATTACCACCTGTTAATGCATTTTGGTCGCTGACGATGTATAAAATGCCACAGAGTTTATTGGTCGATAATCCCATCGATAGATATTTATTGAATTCACCAATGATTCCAAATTTCGTTAAAGATAAGGACGGCGGTATTACACTTTATGTTCAAAGTGAGTCTCCTGGTAAAGCGAAGGAAGCGAATTGGTTACCTGCGCCAAAAGGACCGTTTATTATTGTGATGCGGTTGTATTGGCCAAAAGAAGCAGCATTGGACGGCACTTGGAAAAATCCGCCGTTGGAGTTGGTTAAAACTTAATTTCAGATTCCATAATACATTCATTAAACTTAAAAAAAATGAAAAAATTAAATCTATTAATTTTCGCCTGTTTGCTTTGTAGCGCCTTGGCCATTGGTCAAGAAAAAGAACAGGAGCCTCAAGCCGGAGCAGATTTGCAAAGTAAAATTCAAAACCCCATTGCAAACCTGATCAGTATCCCTTTTCAAAATAACACCGATTTTGGAATTGGACCCGATAATCGGACACGCAATACCTTGAATATTCAACCGGTCATTCCGTTTACGTTAAGTGAAAACCTTAATTTAATTACCAGGACCATTATTCCAATAATGTCGCAGCCTGTTGGTCCAAGTGACAACGAGTTTGGATTGGGCGATATTAGTTTAAGCTTGTTTCTTACACCGGCCAATCCAGGGAAAATCATTTATGGCGGAGGTTTGGCATTAGGCCTACCCACCGCAACAGATGCCTATTTAGGATCTGAAAAATGGACGGCAGGACCCTCAATAGTAGCGTTGTATCAACCTACCGGATGGACAATAGGCACCTTAATCCAAAATTCCTGGTCCTACGCTGGTGCGGACGATCGCGGGGATGTCAATTTCTTTTATAGTCAGGTATTCATCACCAAAAACTTGGAAAAGGGATGGTACGTTAATACCGCCCCAATTATAACCGCCAATTGGGAAGCACCAACAGGGGAACAGTGGACCATTCCGTTAGGCGCCGGATTTGGCAAATTATTTCGATGGGGGAAACTCCCAATTAATGCACAAGCCGGTTATTATGTGAATCTGGAAAAACCGACAGGCGGTCCTAATTCACAATTGCGTGTGCAAGCAACCTTGTTGTTTCCTAAATAGAATCCTAATGACTGACCCTTTACGGGAAAGTTTACTAATACTTATTGACATGAAATGGTACTCGGTGATATTAAAGAGAATTTTGAAAGGGATCCTTTTGTTCTTGGTACCAGTCATGCTTCTGCTTATTCTAATTAAAAAAGCTGTGGTTTTAGTACGTGGGCTTATTGAACCCCTTAAAGCAGTCTTGCCCGAAGAACGTTTTTTAGGCATAGGGATGCTTACTTTATTGACGTTGTTCATCATTTTAACCATTTGTTATTTGGCAGGATGGCGCGCAGAATTGAAAGGAACGAAATCCTTCCTTCCATTTTTTGAAGAACATATTTTAGTGCTCATTCCAGGATATACACTGCTTAAATCAAGCGCCGATGAAGCTATTGGTGATGCACCAGAGAACTGGAAGGCAGTTTTAGTAGACGATGACGACAATTTTAAATTTGGGATTGAAGTAGAACGACATGCCGATGGCTACAGTACTGTGTTCTTTCCGGAGCCGCCTGATGCCAAATCAGGGGAAATGAAGATCTTCAAATCATCAAAACTCAAGCCTGTGGATATTCACGCCAGTAAAATGATTGGTATTGCCAGAAAGTATGGTCAGGGGGCAGCGTCGCTATTGGAGAAGTTGGTGAATGAAAAAGGAAAAGGTAAGAATTAAATGTGGGGTATTAAGTATGGGGTATCAAGTATTAAGTATTAAGAACCAAGAGTACCAAGCAGGAATCAAGAATGAAGAATGAGAAAAATAATAGAAATAGATAATATAGTAGTATAACAAATTAATCTCAAACAAAACCATGAAAAAATCAACCCATTTAATTTTAATTCTCACCCTTAGCCTTGTGTTTAGCGGATGTTCCAGTGTTAAAGTCTTGAACTCCTGGAAGGCAGACGATACCGAATCCATCATGGATAATAACTTTTTGGTCATTGCACGAACCGCAGATACACAAGCCCGGATTGCTTTTGAGAACGAGATTGTCAAGCAATTAACCGAAAAGGGAATTAAGGCGACGGCAAGTTTTACAAAATTTCCAAAACTCAACCCTGATCAAGAAATGACCGATGATAGAAAAAATGAGATTATAACCATCTTGGAGAACGAAGGTTTTAATGCCGTGGTTCTCACCGTGGTCAAGGAGGTAGAGAACTTAACTAAAACCACTCAGGAAGGTGGGTATTATTCTGGCGGTAACTATTATGGTTACTACCCAAGATATTACGGTGGATTTTATGGCTATTACCATAACCCGATGTCGTATTCAACACTGGGAAATTATGTTCCTGAGACCTATACAACCGTCAACTCAAAAAATTACGTTCTAGAAACGGTTATTTACAACCTCGACGAAAAAGAAGAAAACCAACTGGTGGCAGTTGTAACCTCAAAAATTGAAGACCCAGAAAGCGCTTCAAAAACAGCAGCGCAATACGTGAAAGCCATTACTAAGAGTTTAGATAAAAAATAAATCTAATTAAGAACCACGGGCTTATTGCTTAGTGACCTAGCCGTAGTACCATGGCTAACCACACAAAAAAAGTCCAATCGAATAATAAATGACCGTCATGATGATCAGACACAATCTATTAATTATAGTCGTAGCGGCACTGTTTATGCAGCAAGCGCATGCGCAATACGCTACAAAAAAAATTAAGGAAATCCACGACGCCTATACGGATAGTCTCAAGCAAGTAAAATACGACAATGTCTTTCCCATCTTTGGCCAAAAGATTTATCAAAAGGGTTTTGATATCCCCTATCCAACAGGAATAATGGTCAACTACGTGTACGCCAAACAGGGTCTTATAATCGAAAACATGAGATTAGGACTGAAAACCGGAAGTGTAGATTTACCTCTAACAGGAGTGGATTTTATAGAATTTGGAAATAATTACAGTACAGCACGAACGGTATTGGTGAGACCCGACGTATGGGTGCTTCCTTTTTTAAATGTTTATGGTTTATTTGGGAGAGGCACCTCAACGACCGAGGTCAATTTAAAATTTCCTATTGAATTGAAATCTGTAGTTGACCAAGGGATCAGTTCCAACGGATTTGGTGCTACCGCTGGCGGCGGTGTAGGTCCAGTTTGGCTCGCTTTAGATTGGAATATAACCTGGAGCAAACCGGAACTCTTGGATAAATCAGTAGAAGTCAACACTTTTGGAGCTCGCATAGGCCACACCTTTGTCAATAGTTCAAAGCCGTATCGGAATATTGGCCTTTGGGTAGGCGCCATGAGTGTGTCCTTAGGTTCAGATACGGTGGGTGAGCTTACCCTCAAAGATGCGCTTCCACCGGAAACTTGGGAACGCGCTGATGAGATTGTGGCCACTTATGATGATTGGTATAACCATACCGCCACCATAGCCCAAAAGAAAATTGCCGACCAAACCATTGGTCCTCTGGTAGATGCCATTGGCGCAGCAGATGGATCGGCTGTCATCAGATATGGTCTTGATAAACGCACCAAAGAGAAATGGAATGGGCTTATTGGCGCACAGTACCAATGGAACAAAAATTGGATCTTTAGAGCAGAAGGTGGGGTGATCGGCGATCGTAAATCATTACTAATTTCCGCTAACTGGCGCTTTTTACTTTAAATTTAATGAAACCGATAGAAACGCATTTTAATAACTAATATGAATTAATACTATATAGAACATGAAATTAGTCTTACGTTTTGCTATCGCTGTCATCTGCATATTTACATTTTTAAATGCCTTAGTATTCGTTGGCATCTCTGTTTACCATAGTATCCACGGTTACACCATAATCTTAAGTGGTAATATGGCGGAACGTCCCGGGGTTCATTTGGCTGAAGCATTGGATACGTTCTTATTGGCTACGGTATTTATTATTTTCGCTATTGGTATTGGTAAGCTTTTTGTCCCGGACAATAAGCTATTAAAAAAAATCCAACTGAGCTGGCTAAATCCCAAAAGCTTTTCTGATCTTAAAGGACTTCTTTGGGAGGCTGTACTGACGACTCTCGTGGTATTGTTTGCAACTTCATTAGTTCATGAAATAAATAATCTGAGATTGGAACTGTTAATACTCCCTGCAGCGATACTTCTCATCGCCATTGCCTTGCGAATGATGAAAAGTTCCCATTGAATAACAATAAACATACAGATATCATGAAGGCTTTTAAATCCAGATTTTCAAGAATGCGGTTGAAAATAATTCAACTCGGCCTCTTCCTGTTGAGTACCCAAGTGCTATTTCCACAGGAAGCCCAATCAATAAATCCTATCCTAACCGATAAATTTATCATCAACGCAGGTTTGTTCAGTACGTTAAGTACACTTAAAATTAACGCTATTGGTGAAGGAACGGACGGTGGAAGGTTGGAAGATATCGATTTTGACGAGCAGTTTAATATTAACGATTACCAAAACACGTTTTCATTGACCTTTACTTGGCGCTTTGCAAAAAACTGGAATCTATCGGCAGAATACTTTGGCGTAAATCGTGAAAGTGAGGTGGTTTTAAAGGAAGATATTGAATGGCGGGACGTGACCTTCAAAAAAGGAACAGGCGTTAAAGGCGGCTTTGATTTTGCCCTTTATCGTGCCTTTATAGGAAGGGTTATTGCCAGAGGCGACCACTTTGAATTTGGTGGAGGCCTGGGAGCCCATACCATTAGAATCTCTCCTTTTATTGAAGGTCAGGCCTATGTTAACGATAAAGAATTTGAATACCAGCGCAATAGGGTCAGCTCCACCCTACCTTTGCCAAACATTGGACTTTGGTTTATTTATGCACCTACTGAAAAGCTCTCGTTAAACGCTAAACTAGATTGGTTTGGAATAAAAGTGGACAATACCGCGGGCGAACTGTGGGATATTACCCCTACTTTAAGTTATCAAGTCTTCCGGAATGTTGGTGTAAGTGTAGGCTACAAGTATTTAACCTTTGGTGTAGACATAGATAAACCCAGATGGCAAAAAAATATTGACCTGCAATTCAAGGGCCCTTCTTTTAGCTTGTTTGGGAATTTTTGATTTGTTTTAGACTTTTCAGCTCTTTTTGAATTTGTTTTCCGATAAAAAATACCATGACAATTAAAATGACTATTGCTGATACCACAATATAAGTGTAAAACCCTTTTGACAAATTTTGTTTGAAAGACGGCAATAAGATGATAAACCCAGTGGCGTAAAGCGCAAGAATAATGGGTGTTGCCACGTAATGCGTGGTTATTCTTTTTTTATAGTAGCTTATCATATCGGTCCTAAAGGCAGCCACATCTTTTGTAAAATCCATACGCTTAAGGTCTTTAATACTTACGTACTCTATCATTATCCTTACTATTAAAGAACCAATCATTAAGAACAGTCCTAAGGTCACAATGAGGTTTGAATAGGCGTTGATATAAAACAAAAAGCCTATCAAAACCAATGTTGTAGTTAAAAGAACTCCGTTGGTGATCCGCTGTTTATTTTTAATTCCATTAATTTTTTGCATGATAATCTTAGAACCATCTTGAGGTATTTTGGGTTGTGGTTGTTCTTCCCACTGCGATTTTAAATCTTCAAATGTTTTCATTGTGTAACACATTTAGTTAATTCGTTTTTTATTCTGTGGATCCTTACTCTAATGGCTTCATGGCTTAAACCCATAATCTCGGCGATTTCCTTTTGGGGCAAACCTTCCAATTCAAGTAAAATAATCGATTTATTATCGGTGCTTAATTTCCCGATGCACTGATACAATTGTTTTAACTGGAATTCTTTGGAAACAGAAAGGCTCTCTTCGGATGCCTCCAAATGGCTCAAATGGTCTGAAAGGGGGACTGCTTTTTTTTGGCGCAGTTCCATAAGACAGGTGTTTACCGCAATCCTATAAATCCAAGTTGATATATTCGATTGGTTGCGAAAGGAATCCCAATGTTGCCAACACTTTATAAAGACTTCCTGCGCCAAATCCTTTGACAAGGCGTCGTCGCCATTGGTGTATCCTTGACAAAGACGGAATACCTTTGGATAATTGGTAGTGAAAATCTGCTCAAACGCTTTCTCTTGTGGTGTCATGGATTATTGAAGGGCTTCAAAGAGGTTTTTTAATAGCCAGTCTGGTTGATCGTACATGATGAAATGGGCCGCATCAGGCGCATATTTGATAGTATATTCTTTAAGGTTTTTATATTGTTCGTCATAAATGGCCTTGACTGCTGCCTCTCCATAGGGTTGGGTAGCCGCCAAAATGGTGACTGGAACCGTAATTTTTGCGATGGTCTCCCTTAAATCCAATTTAAGCAAATCGGTGTAGCCGTACACATAAGTTTCACGATCGGTTTGTAAAATCCATGATTTAATTTGTTCATGCTTGTCCTTATTCAAGGCCATGCCAGAGGTCATTTGCGTTGCCATGGTTTCAAAGTTACCATCATCCATGGTCAGTAAGCTTTGGTTATAAGGATTATCATAAACTATGGTCTCACTATCAAAATTAGGCATTATTAAGGCACCCGTTGAAACTAATGCATCCACAACAATTATTTTTTTAAAATCAAATTGGTTTTCAGAGGCTAGCCATAAGCCCAAGGTTCCGCCAAGGCTATGGCCAACAATGCTTGCTTTTTCTAAATGATTTTCTAAGATGTATTGGGAGATGCCTTCTTTAATCTTGGGCAACCACGGTTTTTCTATGGCAGGCACAGTTCCAAATCCAGCGAAAGTGAACACATAACAGGTGTTGGTCTTGGATAATTCTGAAACCACATCCTCCCATACTTCGCCAGGGCATGTAAATCCCGGAAAGAATAAAATGGGATCGCCGGTTCCTAACGTGATTACTTCGAAAGTTTTGTGTTGGGCAGCAACCGAGAAACTGACCAGACCGATCATTGCAAATAGATAGTTTTTAATTGTTTTCATGATAGCGATTTTAATTGATTTTCCCTTTAGATGCAAAATGATTAAAATGTTACATGAAAAGTTTTTTGGGCATAAAAAAAAGCCTCACTTTGAAAAGAAAGGCTCCTGTTTTCGTCAATGAGACACCCTAGTAAAATTTATCAATAATTTCGATTAGCTGTTTTTGGTTTTCGTCCATTTTTAGTATAATGTTTTTAGTATGTAAAGATTCAGGTAATCTAATTTCGATTTGATACATGTTGTGTGTTAGCTCAACTTTCTCAACGGATAAAGGATATTTTTCTATTTTTAATACTCTTTCAAGTTCTTTGTAAATCGAATAAGCAACGAATGATAGACAGATATGAGCTTCGATTCTTTTTCGTTTTCGATGGTAGATTGGACGTATTCGTAAATCTGTTTTAGACATTCTAAAGGCTTTTTCAATATGCCATAAGTTTCTGTAACTATCGATTATTTCTTCTGGTTTCAGTTTGCAATTGGTGATATATCCTTTTAAACCGTCCCATATTTTATCTTTATCGAACTTGTCTTTATCAATGGTTACCTTGATTTCGCCTTCCATTTTCAAGTACTTATTATAACCTCTGTTATTGATGTTTGATTTGGTGAGTTTACCTGTTTTTATCTTTTTCTCTAACCTTTCTAGTCCTTTCTTGCGATTATGTTCATCTTTTTTAGCTCTTTTATCAGAATAGGCAATGATTAATTTTACATCTTCAGGTTTCTCTATTACGGCAAATTCATTGTTTTTCAAGTTTGATTCAAAAATTTTAATTTTAATCGTTTCGGATTCATTTTTAATTCTTGCACCAAGTATAAATTGATAGTGATTTTCTAGAAGTGCTTTGATGTTATTAGAAGATAATAAACCTGCATCTGCCACTACAATTGGTTTTGATAAATTGAACTTTTTGCTGAGTTTTTCAATAGTAGGTATTAAAGTATGTCCTTCGTAAATATTACCTTCAAAAATATCATAACCTATGGCATAACCTTCCAGACCTACCAACAAGCCTAAAAATATTTGAGGATTGCTATGTTTCCCGTCTTTACTAAAGCCTGTTTTACGCAAATCATCTTCATCACTGGCTTCAAAATAAAGAGTGGTCATATCGTAGAACACAATACTGATATTATTGTTTAATATCCGTTTTGTATGGGCAAAAGCAATCTGCTCAACTATGTTCTTCAATTCATCGTTTAATTTATCCAAAAAACGATAGACTGTACTTATATCAAGGCTGATTCCTTGATAACGATAAAGATATTCGATGGTTTTTAGCTTACTTAGAGGAAAAGTCAATCGAGCAATCACCAAATGTCTAAAAAGCTCTTCATTTATAGCATTAAAGCCTATATGATCGAAGATTTTACCGAAAACCAATTCTGGACCTATAGTGCGTATTTGTCCATTTTCAACTTCGCTCAAAAACGATTCTATTAAAGTATCTTTTTCCAAAACAAACAAACTTGGAGAGGATTCTAATCGACGAATTTCCTGTTTGGCCTTTAGCACATTGCTTAAAATTGTTTCAGGTATTGAAGAACTGCCAAAAGATTTTATAACTTTATATTTTCCGTGAGATTTGGATATTATCTGAACGCTGATGCTGCCTGACTTGTTCTTCTTTTGTCTTATAAACATGGAGCTAAATTAACTAAAAAAACAAACGGGACACCCGAAGTCCTGCTTTACAGATTATAAGTAATACATAATCAGCATGTTAGTGGGTTATTGTTTTGGTGTGACGAAAACAGGAAATGTTACATGAAAAGTTTTTTGGGCATAAAAAAAAGCCTCACTTTGAAAAGAAAGGCTTTTGAATTATAAGGTTAGCTTACGCTGAACCTAAAGGTTTCCTGCCTGCGCAGGAACTTGTTTAGTTGTTTAGGGCTTCCGCGCCACCAACAATTTCTAAAATTTCATTAGTAATCGCAGCTTGACGTGCTTTGTTATAGGTCAATTTGAGTTGATCTCTCAATTCGGTGGCGTTATCTGTTGCTTTATGCATTGCAGTCATACGCGCGCCATGTTCTGAAGCGAAAGAGTCTCTAAGGGCTTTATAAAGCTGTGTCTTTAATGATTTTGGGATGAGTTCCTTTACGATTTCTGCTTTTGAAGGCTCAAAGATATAATCGGTGTCAATTTCCTCAGCACCTTCCATTGGTACAATTGGTAAAAATTGCTCGCTCATTACTTCTTGGGTTGCCGCGTTTTTGAACTTGTTGTATACTAAAACAATCTTATCCGTTCTATGGGTCAAGAAATGGTCCATCAATAAGTCGGCTATTTCTGCAACATTGTCAAAAGTCAAATCGTCAAAAACATCACTTTTATTGGCAATCACTCGGTCGCCTTTCTTAAAAGCATCGCTGGTCTTTTTTCCAATGGCAAAAACAGAAACATTTTTACCGGCATACTCTTCTTTTATCAAACGATTGGTTTCTTTGATAATATTTGAGTTAAATGCACCTGCCAAACCTCTATTGGAAGTTACGGACACCAAAGTTACATTTTGGACATCACGCTGTTCTGCAAATTCACTTCCAGAATCAGCGTCTAAAGTCGCGCTTAAGGTTTGTAATAGTTCCGTTAATTTATCAGAATACGGACGCATCGCCGTAATAGCATCTTGCGCTTTCTTCAACTTTGCAGCAGAAACCATTTTCATGGCACTGGTGATCTGCATCGTGGAAGACACCGATGATATTCTGTTACGTATTTCTTTTAAGTTTGCCATTTTTTGTTAGTATTAAGTATTAAGATGTTAGAATTAAGACTAACAAAAAAATACTTTCTAATAGTTGACCTTATAAATTAGATTTGAAAATTTCTCCTCTCAATCTTCGTACTTGATACTTTGTACTTCGTACTTAATACTATTTTCTATACTTCGCCGATAACTCCTTAGCCACTTCTGCCAATGTATCAGTTATCTCATCCGTAAGTTTTCCTGCTTTTAAGGCTGCCAGTGTATCACTATGCTTACCTCTTAAGAATTCTAAATAATCACGTTCAAATTCTTTTACTTTTTCTACAGGAACATCTCTCAATAAGTTTTTAGATCCGGCGTAAATGATGGCCACTTGCTCTTCAACTTTAAAAGGATCGTTTTGGGCTTGTTTCAAGATCTCAACGTTACGTTTCCCTTTTTCAATAATATTCAAGGTTACCGCGTCAAGGTCAGATCCAAACTTCGCGAACGCTTCCAATTCACGGTATTGTGCTTGATCTAATTTTAAGGTACCCGCTACTTTTTTCATGGATTTGATCTGTGCGTTACCACCAACACGAGATACTGATATACCTACGTTAATTGCTGGACGAACCCCAGAGTTAAACAAGTCACCATCCAAGAAAATCTGACCATCTGTAATAGAAATTACGTTAGTTGGGATATAGGCCGATACGTCACCTGCCTGAGTCTCAATAATTGGCAAGGCCGTTAATGAGCCACCACCTTTTACGATAGGTTTCAACACCTCTGGCAAATCGTTCATTTCTCTTGCAATTGCATCGTTATCGATGATTTTTGCCGAACGCTCCAACAATCTTGAGTGAAGGTAGAAAACGTCACCAGGGTACGCCTCACGTCCCGGTGGACGACGTAGCAATAATGAGATCTCACGGTAGGCTACTGCTTGTTTCGATAAATCGTCAAAAACGATCAATGCAGGACGGCCAGTATCTCTAAAATACTCACCAATGGCAGCACCAGCAAATGGCGCATACACTTGCATAGCAGCAGGGTCTGATGCATTGGCCGCAACAATTGTTGTATAGGCCATAGCTCCTTTTTCTTCCAATGTTTTTGCAATCAAAGCAACTGTTGACGCTTTTTGTCCAACCGCTACATAGATGCAATATACAGGCTCACCTGCATCATAAAATTCTTTCTGATTGATAATGGTATCAATACAAACTGCGGTTTTACCAGTTTGACGGTCACCAATAACCAACTCACGTTGTCCTCTACCTACAGGAATCATGGCATCAATAGACTTGATACCTGTTTGTAAGGGTTCAGTTACCGGTTCACGGTAAATAACACCAGGAGCTTTACGTTCTAATGGCATTTCATAAAGCGTTCCACCAATAGGACCTTTTCCATCAATTGGAGTTCCTAAAGTATCTACAACACGTCCTACGATTTCTTCACCAACTTTTAGGGAAGCAATACGCTCAGTTCGTTTTACAATAGAGCCTTCGCTGACGCCCACTGAAGGTCCCAACAATACGACGCCTACGTTATCTTCTTCAAGATTCAGTACGATGCCTTCAAGACCATCTGCAAATTCAACCAATTCGCCATATTGAACGTTTGCTAAGCCGTAAACACGGGCAATACCATCTCCAACAGTCAAAACTGTTCCTACTTCGTCCAATGAAGCGCTAGCTTCAAATCCTGACAATTGTTGCTTTAAGATTGCTGAAATTTCAGCTGGTTTTACTTCTGCCATTTTCTATTAGATATTAGAGGTTAGACGTTAGAGGATAGTCCTCTATTTCCAACTCTTTAGTTTAATGTAAATTCTCTTTTTAATTTATTTAATTTGTTTGCAATACTTGCATCGTACTGAATATCTCCTACACGCAAAATAAAGCCACCCAAAATGGATTCGTCCACTACATTTACAACTTCTGCTTCTTTTCCGGTAAGCTCTTTTACTTTCGCCAATACTTTAGCTTTAAGATCATCGGATAAAGGCACTGCTGAAGTCACTTTTGCCACTTGCTTGCCTTGACTTTCATTAAATAGCTCCGTATACCTTTGCGCGACCTCACCCAATATAGGAATACGGGTGTTTGTAATTAAAGTATCAATCAAATTTGAACTTAATGGGTTAAGGTCTTTGAAAATTGCCAATAACGCCGATTTTTTTGTTGCAGCAGGTATTACAGCACTCAAAAGCATGTCTTTTAACTCTGTACTTGCTTCTACAGCATTAGCAATGGATTTCATATCAGCATTGACAAGCTCTGCCGAGTTTTGGTCTTTAGACAGATCCAAAACTGCTTTTGCGTAACGTATTGCTGTTCTTGTTTGTGCCATAATATTGGATAATAGACTTTAGCCGCTAGAAACTAGACGTTTTAATCTTAAACTTAATTTAATTTTGCATCACTCAACATAGACTCGACCAATTCTAATTGTCTGCCTTTATTGGATAATTCTTCACGTACTACTTTTTCAGCAATTTCAATAGAAAGGCTGGCCACGTGATTTTTAAGTTCAGCCATAGCCGATCTCTTTTCGTTTTCAATAGCTTCTTGAGCTTGAGTGATCATTTTAGTCGCCTGTTCCTGAGCTTCTTCTTTGGCATCACTGACCATTTTATTTTTGATATCACGAGCATCTTTTAACATGGCTTCACGCTCAGCACGTGCTTCGTTAAGGATGCGTTCATTATCAGCCTTAAGATTTTCCATCTCCATACGCGCTTTATCAGCCGCTTCCAATGCATTCTTAATGCCATTTTCACGTTCATCAATTGCTCCTAAAATTGGTTTCCATGCGAACTTTTTCAATACGATAAGAAGAATAAAAAAAGTGATGAGTGACCAAAAAACAAGTCCTAACCCTGGTGTAATTAAATCCATTTATAAATAGGTTTTAGTTTTAATAATTTAAATTTAAAATACAGAGGCAACCAACCGTTACCTCTGTATTTCTTAATCCTAATTAAACGATTAACGACGCAACAACACCAAAAAGTGCTACTGCCTCTACGAAAGCTGCTAAAATAAGCGCTGAAGTCTGAAGTTTTCCTTGGATTTCCGGTTGACGAGCCATAGCGTTCATAGCTGACTCACCGATTTTACCAATTCCCATTCCTGCTCCAACAACTGCGATACCAGCTCCGATTGCTGCAATTCCTGTAATAGTCATAATACAAAATTTAAATTAATTAATGATTGTCTTCTGCGGTTGCCGAACCAATGTACAATGCTGACAACACGGTAAATATATATGCTTGAATTGCAGTAACTACAATTTCTATGATTAAAATGAACAATGAGAACCCAACAGATACCGGTGCGATAAACACACTCTTAAAGATAAAGATTAGGGACATCAAGGATAGGATGATAATATGTCCTGCTGTAATGTTAGCAAACAAACGAATGGTCAAAGAGAATGGTTTTACAAACATTCCGATCACCTCAATCGGCGCTAAGAATATTTTCATTGGCACAGGAACCCCAGGCATCCAGAAAATATGTTTCCAGTAATTTTTATTACCACTAAAAAGCGTGATGACAAAAGTGAACAATGCTAGGGACAGGGTGAATGCAATATTACCACTCACGTTGGCACCGTTTAAAATAGGAATCAGACCAAAGATATTATTGATCCAGATAAAGAAAAACACGCTCAATAAGAAGGGCATGTACTTTCTATATTTATTTTCACCAATCATCGGAATGGCCACCTCATCTCTAATAAAAATAACGAGTGGCTCCATAAAAGAAGCAATGCCAGATGGCACAAATCGGTTTGATTTTTTATACTTGCGGGCTGAAGAAATAAATATGACAAATAACAGTAACATGGTCACCCACATCATAAAGACGTTTCGGGTAATAGAGAAATCTAAAGGTAGAGCGGCATTTGTAGGATGCGCTTCTTCGTCAAAATTTAAGGTGTCAACACCGGAATTCAATTGGTAGATCTTTTCGTGATATTTTACAAAGCGCTCACCATTTTTTTCCACAATTTGCGATCCTGAATCATCGTGATGAAACTCGCTTGACATAAACGTAACCAAGCCGTTATCCGTATAAAGAATAATTGGCAACGGAATAGTGACAGGTTGTTTATTCCAGTCTACAATGTGAAACTCATGCGCATCCTTAACATGGTGCATGATCATTTCCTTGGCATTGAACCCCTTGTCTTCACTATCATTTTCTTGAGCAGCAACTCCAAAATTGGCAATTGCAACAGAAAAAACTAAAAACAATACGGCTCTTAAAGTGTTTAATGTCATTATAAATAGCTTAAAAATACCTTGCTGTAAATTCCGTGCAAATGTACATACATTATGTTAAATGTCAAACACTTTTTTATCATTATTAAACCCACGGTTGTTATGGGGTTTTTTGGAGGAATTTTGTAATGGAATAAACCTCAAAAGCCAAGTAGATAAAATAAGGAATAAAAAAGTTGAAAATGTCCGGTTGTTTCTTCTCGAAATCCGATAGAATTATAGGTAAAAGGAACAAAATAGCCAGAAACATTTTTACAAATGTACTTCCCATAAAGAGTACAAAAATATCGGTTTTACCAGTGGAAAATTTATAGTTTACTGCAGTATACAGTAAGGTGGTCACTGAAAAATGAAAGACATAAATTTGCCATACGGGGAAAAACAATTTCAGTTCAGATCCAAAATAGGTTAGCAAATAACTATGCATGCCATAGAGCACTAAACTTAAAACCGTGATGAGAAGTAAAAAATTAACTTGTCTTTTTAGAAAGGTTGGATTCATTAAATATGATAAAAATTTGTTGGATATTATTTTTATTCCGCACAAGGTTTCAAAAAACCCATACCTCTGCATGGTGGCATTGAGAAACGATATTCCAATCAGGAAATTAGGCCCTTACCAAAAATGGGAGAAAAACTTTCCTCCCTTTCGCCAAGCACAAGGTACAACGTGAAAAAGTCACAAGTTTTTTGTGATGTACTTTATTTCTCGTCTTTTGAATTTGCAATAATACGTCTTATTACAAAAACTACCGCCACAATGGTAGAGGTTAAGGACAAAATAATAGTCCATAGATTGCCTTCATTACCATAATGGTCGTCAAGCTTGACCCCTATAAAGCTGCCAATTCCGATAATAGCAAACATTTGAATGCCTATACTCGAATATTTCGCATAGCTATTAAGCGGGTTGCCCTTTTTCGGTTGCTCTGGCATTGATTTCTGGTGCTTTTGACGTGTTATTATAGACATGTTCTTTAAGAGTGCCTTTCATGAGGCAGGTGGCATTGAACGCAGCCCCTGGCTCTACGGCCAATTTGCCCACTTCCACTTCGCCTTCAACAAATGCTGAAGATTTTAATGACAAGGTATCTGAAAGAATAAGTTTTCCTGAAAATTTCCCTTCAATATCAGCATTGGCGCCATTAAGTGTGCCTTTGATAATGCCTGTTTTTCCAAGAACTACTTTTCCGGGCGTTTTAACGTTGCCCAATATGGTTCCTTCAACTCTAAAATCGCCATCGCTAATGATATCACCTGTGATGGTGGTGCCTTTGGCAATAGTGTTTTGTTGATTAACTGATTCTGAGGTTGTTTTTCCTTTTTTTGGTTTTTCTGTAAACATAATTCTGGTGGTTTATTGATTTTCTAGGTAGTCTTTGAGGTTTTTATGTCGTTGCACAATTTCATAGTTAGGTGATGAAATGGCAATATAAGGTCGGGTAATATTAGCTTTTCGTTCTCTGAGCAAATCGGCAAATCCGCTAGCTCCGTAAATACTTTTTAGGCCGTGGACCACTATAAACGTCGTGTTGGGGTCATAAACATCTTTGGAAACGCTCAAATCAAAATACCTGATTTGGGTGACCTCATCATTCAACAGCTTTAAAAAGGCATCCAAATCTTCGTTAGTGGCATTATCAAATTGATACAGAACATTGAATTTGGTGCCAATGGAATCTGATTTAAATTCCCTGTCTGACAATGCAGGAATGACATTTTTCATGATTTCCTGAGCGCGTTTGCCCTCTTCGGAATTTGGAAAGTTTAAAGCGATATAATTTACACCCTCTTTATAAGCTTCAAAGCCGTACAAACGGCCTTTTGCCGAAGCTTTTAAAATTTCAAACTTAGGCACGATGGGCTCTCCTTGGAATTCCAGAATGTACTTATCACTCTGATCGATGACTTCTTGAAATTTTTGTGCTTCATAATTGGCATAAGTACGCTCATAAATACTTTCAGGACTGTTCTCATCCTTGGACATTTCCGATTTTGGATTTAAAAGTATGGCCGCATATCTTGATTCTGGATTATTTGTAATGATATCCTGCTTGATCTGCTCGGCTGCATTGGGTTCGTCCAATCGGCCATATAATTTGTACAAGTTGTATTTGGCCGGCAATACGAGGCGCTCTTCTGGATTGTTTTGCATCAAGGTAGTGAGCTTTTCCTTGGCAAGTTCGTATTCTTGAAACTTCTCCTTATAGATGACACCCAATTGATAATAGGCGTAATTTCTGTCTTTATTGAGGCTGTCAATAACTTTTTGATCTGACGGGATTTTTGAAACATAAAACTCCGGATCGTAACGCTCCTCTTCTGAAGCATCACTGCCCAAATTATTACTTTGAACGGTAAGTTCATTACTTCGCGTACTTGAAAGTCGCCAATTATCTTGAAGTGAACGGTCTCCCCAAATTTTTAAAAACTCATTTTTTCCGTAGGCTACGGTATTGGTATTATAAAAATAAAAGGTTGATTTAGCACCTCCCGGCGGATTTGCACTACTTGTAAAGCTTCCAGCATTTCTGTTATTGCCGATATTATCTGCGGCTACAATACCTGAACTTGCTTTTCTTAAGGCAATTTCTTCTTGCTCTTTTAAAACCTGAGCTTCGGCCTTTAATTTATCGATGTAGGTTTCAAAAATGGCCATTCTATCGGCGTCCGATAAACTTACCAAATTCAAGATACTATCGTTGACTTGAGCTACATTTTCATAATAAATGACATCATCCAAATTTTCCCTTTTGCGTTTGATGGTTCGGAAAGGCTTGGAGTCGATCACCATATTGGTCAGCGTACTATCATAATAAGCACCTGCGGTTTTATACTCCGATTTATCAAAACTCATATCACCCAGCGTCACGTAATCGAGAGCTCGTAAGTGTTTATCGCCAGAAGAAGATCTTAGGGATTTGTTATAATAGACAACCGCCAAAGAATCGCGATCCGCAGCTTTATGGAATTCTGCAATCCGGTAATAGATTTTGTCCAAAAATGGTCGGTTTTCACGGTCTTCCTCAAGCTTGGTCAGATAGTCATGAAAGGCCACAACGTCACCAGTATCAAGCATAAAATTGGCAGCTTTAGCCAAATGGGCATTGATATAATAAGCTCGTGGCACTTTTCTGTGCAAATCAATCACCTTATCAAAGGCTATATTGGCACTATCTTTATATCCAAACTCATTGTAAAGTTGGCCTCTAATATAATTGTAACGTGCTTTTTCGTTATTTTTCTTGGTATGGGCGGCCGCTATTGCCAATTGGGCCAAGGCACTGTCTTTTGCTTGAATGTTGATGTAGGCTTCTGCCAGAGTAGCGGTGGCATCAGCTAAATCCTGATCGCTCAATTTCTCCAGTCGCAACAATCGCTTTAAATTCTTGATGGCAAGCTCATTGTTTTCAAGCCGCATATTGGTTTTTTCACGCCAAATCTTGGCTTCATTGATTTTGTCGCTGGCCGCATATTTGTAGAGAATATAATTAAAAGCTTCTACTGCTGGAATAAAACGTTGATCAAAATAACGCGCCTTGCCCAGCAATAAATAGGCTTCATCAATTTGAGGGTTGTATTCCCTGCCTTTGATATTCATCCCATGGGTTTGAACCGCCTTGATTGCTTTTTCTTCAGCACGTTCAAAATCGGAATTTTTGGATTGTCCCGGAAGCATAAAATCATCCGTAGTTTCCATCCGTTCTACGGAAAGCAATTCCCAAAAATTATCGGTAAACGCATTGTCCACGGCGGCCCTTCCGTTTTCCAGCGCAATATTTCCATTATAAAGAATGTTATATTTTGTGCCCATTGCATGGAAATTTCTGTTGATAAAGGTATCCTTTTTGCGCGAGCAACTTGTGACTATAAGTGCCACCAAAAACAGAAATAATATGGATTTAAAAAAGCTGTGCAACGTGGGTCGTATTAGGTTCATAAGATAACTGAAAACAGCTCCTTATATTATGCAATGCTGTAAAAATAAGCATCTTTTTGAATTATAGGAGAAAAATCAGCGGACTTTTCAATGTGCGATACTTGAGGATTTGCGGAGGCGTGGAGGCGAGAAGGCGAAATATTATGTTGAGACTTGACGGGTTTTAAAAATCTATCAGGTCTAAAAGCACTAAATTCCAATCTTACATTAGGTCTCAAATAAAATGGCGCATAGCCATTCGAATCAACAGCCTGAAAGACCTGATAAACTAGTAATCATTTGACACACAAAAAAACCTAAAGACCTAAGAAAAGTGGTTATTCTCCCGCAAAATGTACTTCCAATTCTTTTAACGTGGCGGCACTTGTGGCCAAATCTTTAATAACTTCCCCTTTTTCCAAAACCACAATCCGATCACTCACCTCCGTAACATGCATCAGGTCATGACTTGAGACCAGTACCGTTACGCCCTGCTGCCCTGCAAGATTTTTAATGATCTGTTTCAAACGGATTTGGGTGGTGGGATCAAGATTGGCAAAAGGTTCATCAAGAATGATGACTTCCGGATTCCCGATGAGTGCGGCGATAATGCCTACCTTTTTCTGGTTGCCCTTGCTCAAATCTCTCAAATATTTTTTCTGATTTAATATTTCGCCATGAAAAAAGTCTTCAAATTGCTTTAACAAAGCATCCACATCGGCTTTATTTTGACCTCGCAATTCACCAATAAAATAGAAGTATTCTTCTGGAGTCAAATAACCAATTAAAAACGTTTCATCAATATATGCCGAAGTAAACGGTTTCCAGTCTTCACTTTCATTAACTTGGATGCCCTTACTCTTAATGAACCCCGTGGTCGGTTGGATCAAATCGAGCAGCAGACTGAAAAAAGTAGTTTTCCCTGCGCCATTATTGCCCACCAAGCCAAAGCTCTGACCTTTCGGTATGACAAGGGTTTCAATGTTTAATACGGGGCCTGCATTATATGATTTTGATAGGTTGGATACTGTTATCATAATTAGTTGTTTTGTTTGTAAGCTGCTAATGTTTTATATTTTTCTGACTTATAGACTTTTTCTATAATATCGAATACTTTGTTCTTGAATAAAAGTCCCGTCAATCCAGCAATTGCAACCAAAGCAAAACCGAAAACTTCACCGAGCGTAAAATGTCCAACGGCATAAATGGCCATTGGCAATAGCAATTTTGGAATGGTCAACAACAAGGTCTTCGCATTGAACGCCTGTTTGTCCCCAAACGCTTTTTTACTTGTGGTCAGGTCAATTGGTGTTTTTATATACGCACCTCCCCAAAGAACGAAATGACTATTGACCCCAATATTATAAAAAGCGCCCACTACAACTGCATAAGCTTGCCATCCCCAATACAGGTAAAACACTGAAATGAGTGTGGAAACTATGGTGGCAATGACCATTAAGTACCATTTTGAGGCGATATATTCTTTGTACCGAATGTTTTGACTCATCATTAACGGGTAATATGCACTATCCCAACTTGGCACAAATTGCCCGAAGGTGAATAAAAATCCGCCAGAAATAAAAATACCGGCAAAGATTCTCCAGAAAGGGCCATCATAGGCCTCAACCGAGCCTGTAAAAAACAGTAAGCCGTAGAATATAAACAACACGCTCATAAATAAGGTCGTTTTTGAGCGTTTATTGCGTCTTAATAATTTGATGTCATTTTTAAGGAAGGTGGACATGCTTCCAAATCGGTTCAACCATGTATAATCTTGAGTCTCTGCAAGGTCATGCTTTACAGACAGACCAGCGTCCAGATACAAGTTCTTTATAAAGTAGGTAAACGCTATCTTATAGAACACCACCATTAAAATTACAGGAATAAATGCCAAATAAGGCACGGCATAAAAGGAGTTAAAAATAGGATAGGTAAACTGGGTGATGTCAAAAATTCCGTAATACTGAAGTCCCACCAATACGACGATAACACCAATAACCCCGAAGAAAACTCCATTTTTATTATTGACGAAAATATTGAGGAAGTTATTACAATAAATCCAACCTAAAATAGCAAGGTTCCAGGCCAACACCTGTAAAACAGGGAAACCTTCCATGATAAGTACAATCGAAAATGGAATAAAGAAAAATGCATGAAGACAATTGAAAAACGAAATCATGGTTTTACCAATAGCAAAATTGACAATTCCTTTTCTCTTAATGGGCAGATACATGAGGGGCTTGATGTTCATAACGGGCATTTTTTGAAGAAAATACCTAAACACCAAGTCAAACAGCATATAATAAATTAAGACTTGATTGACCACTTGAAAGGGTTCCATTTTCAAGCCGTCCTCAATCATAAAATAAACCCCAAAACCTATGATTGAAAATGAGGCGATCATCCACAGTGCGCCAAAAACCATCATTATTTTTAGGAAGAGATTGGTCTTAAAAGAAGCAGATCTTATAAAAGATTTCCACTCCAGACTAATAAAATATTTAAACATACTGTTTTGGTTGTGATTTAAACATATGTAATATTAATACCCTTTTTGTTACAAAGAAACTACAACTAAAGAAAGTTTAAGAAGACATTCACCTTAAAAACAGTCGTACCTCTCTTATAATTTTGTTAGAGAGGTGGCATTTATTATAAGCTTTCGTTACTTTTGGGGAAAAATTAAAACATGTCACATTTTCACACCCTAACCATAAAAAATATTGAGAGGGTAACTTCCAAAGCGGTCACCCTTAACTTTGAAGTCCCTCAACATCTCAAAGACGTATTTCAATTTAAAGCAGGCCAATATATCACCATAAAATGTAACCTTAATGGCACAGAAATAAGACGTGATTACTCCTTATGTTCCTCTCCAAAAAGTGGCGATTTAAGAGTGGCTGTAAAAGAAGTGAAAGATGGTACGTTTTCTGCCTATGTCAACCAAGAATTGAAAGTTGGAGACCAATTGGAAATCGCGGCACCAAGAGGCCATTTTATTTTTGAGCCGAATGATATAAAAACCAAACATATTGCAGCCTTTGCGGCAGGAAGTGGAATTACACCCATTTTAAGCATCATTAAATGCGCTCTGGAAGAAGAGGTCATGAGCAATGTGGTTTTGGTTTATGGTAATAAAACTCCCGACGATACGATGTTCATGAGCGAATTATTGGAACTTCATCGTCAGTACAGCGATCGTTTGGCCATTCAGTTTGTATTTAGTCAAGCACAAGCAGATGATTCTATTTTTGGACGCATTGAAAAAAGTACGGTCAACTTAATTTTAAAGCACAAGCATAAAGATCTGAGCATTGATGCTTTCTATCTCTGTGGCCCGGAGGCTATGATCCACACGGTTAAGGATGTACTTTCAGAACATGAAATTCCTAAAGACCGCGTGTTTTTTGAACTGTTCAAGGCTGCCAAACCTACAGAAAGGGATACAGCGACCATTCCTGATGGGCAAACAAGAATCTCTGTTGTGTTGGATGATGAAACCACAACCTTTGAAATGTCGCAAAAACAAACCATCCTTGAAGCTGCTCTAGATAACGATTTAGACGCACCTTATTCGTGCCAAGGCGGCATTTGTAGTAGTTGTTTGGCAAGAGTAATTGAGGGAGAGGCAAAAATGCGCCAAAACAATATTTTGACGGATGGTGAAGTAGCCGAAGGATTGATCCTAACCTGTCAAGCGCATCCTTTGACCCCAAACATAAAAATAGATTATGATGATATTTAATATGCTTTAAACTGCAGATTAGATGGCATTAATCCTAAAAAACATTAATTTCATCGAAAAAACCGAAGTAATTGTCTTAAAATTGTGTTAATAAAAATGAATTCTTTATTTTTATAACTGATTTAATTGTTACTATTATAAGGACTATCTATTAACATAAGATTAAATCTAACCCTGCTTTTTAGCGGGGTTTTTTTATTATGTTTTCGATCTTTTCAACGACATCTTTTGGACTGATAGTTTCCATACAGGTCTCATAGCCTTCTGGAAATTTATTGCCGTAAATAGAAGTGGGGATTTTAGGATATTTTTCTCGATCGGCTAAAAGAGCATTGTTTTCATTCTGATGAAATGGAAAAAATCCAGCATAGGGATGGGTCACTCCCCATAGTGTCACTACTTTGATTCCCATCATGGCCGCCATATGGGCATTGCCAGAATCCATGGAAAGCATGACATCTAAATTTGAAATTAGGTCCAATTCCTCATCAAGACTTAATTTTCCGGCGATACTCCTTATCCTATCATTTTCAAGAGAACTTAAATACTCTGCTTCTGCTTTTCCGCCAAATAAGAAGATCATGGAATTTTTTGATAACTCTTTAATCACTTCTTCCATCAACTCCAGCGGATACATTTTGCTTTTGTGAGCTGCAAATGGCGCAATTCCTATCCAGCTTTTGGTATTCTTTCCTACCAATTCAAGGGTTTTGGAATTCAATTGGGCACGCTCGGGAAAATTGGGTTCTGAATCTTTAATAGGATACCCCAACTTTTCAAAGACATCCCGATAACGCCGGTGTGTTGTTTTAAGCTGTTTGAAAACTTTACCGTTCACTAAAGCTTTCTTTTCGTTTCTTCCCTTATCTATTTGAATGATTTTAAGATCCAATAGAAAGATTTTTAAGATTTTACTTCGAAGAACGTTGTGCAAATCGGCAACGGCATCAATTCCCAAAATCCGTAATTCTTTTGAAAGCTCCAAAAGCCCAAAAAAGCCTTTATGTTGACCTTTTAAATCTGCAGCATACACCGATACATTTTTTAAATCGCGAAAAAAAGGCGTAAAGAATTCCCGCGTCAAAACGGTTAACTTAACCTCGGGATACTGTTCCGTGAACGCCCTTAAAACAGGGACGGTCATGGCAACATCTCCCATGGCAGAAAGACGGATGACGAGAATGTGTTTTGGTTGTTTTGGCATATTATAAATGAGGTTCCTGCCGGTGCAGGAACTGGATGGTTTATTTTCGTCCCCGCAATACAGGATTCAACTCATCGTCATTGTACATTTTCATTTGCTTGTACACTTTCATGTATTTATCGCCATTCTTAATATCGTCAAGCAAATCGTCAATGGCCTTGCTCAAATCCTTACGCTGTTCTAAAAGCACATTGAGTTTGGTGGTACAATTGAGTTTATGGGATGAAGAAGCGTCAGGACGCTCAACCTCTTCATTCATGTGGTAAATTTTTAATGCTAAAATGGATAATCTGTCAATTGCCCATGCTGGACTTTCGGTATTGATAGTCGCATCTGGTTTTGGTTGCACATCACCGTAGAGACTTAAAAAATAACTATCAATATATTCTACCATATCTGTCCGATCTTGGTTGGAAGCATCAATTTGACGCTTTAGTTTTAAGGCTTCTACAGGATCAATATTTGGGTCTCTGATAATGTCTTCATAATGCCACTGCACAGTATCTATCCAACATTTTCTATACAAAAGGTGCTCAATCAATTGCTCGTCTTCGTCGTAAATGTTCTTAAAAACTTGGTCAACGGTATTTTTTATGTGATATGTATCGATGACTTTTTGAAAAATTTCATTGGCTTTTGCTGTAAACATAATCTGATGAATTTAAGTCGTAAATATACTTCTAATTAATTAACTTTACCATTCAATACAGAGATTAGGCCTTATGCACATTCACAATTTAACAGAAGAAAATTCGATTTTAAACACGTTTATTTCAGAAATGAGAGATGTGAATGTCCAAGAAGATAGGATGCGATTTCGCAGAAATATTGAACGCATTGGAGAGATTTTGGGTTACGAAATAAGTAAGGTTTTAAATTATAAATCTGCTATTATAAAAACGCCCTTAGGCACCTGCAATATGAATATTATGAACAATGATATTGTACTCTGTTCGATCTTAAGAGCAGGCGTGCCATTGCACAATGGGCTATTGAACTATTTTGACAATGCAGATAATGCATTTATTTCGGCGTATAGACACCATCATGAAAATCCGGATAGTTTTGAAATTGTTGTAGAATACTCGGCATGCCCAAATTTAGAAAATAAAACCCTTATTCTGGCAGATCCTATGTTAGCCACAGGACAATCTCTTGTGGCCACGTATGAAGCATTAAAACCCTTTGGGAACCCTAAAGAGGTGCATTTGGCTTGCGTTATTGGTGCACAAGAGGGTATTGATTATATCCGTAAACATTTTAGTAAGGACACGCATTTATGGATTGCTACCGTAGATCCTGATCTAAATGAAAAAGGCTATATTATTCCTGGTCTTGGAGATGCTGGCGATTTGGCATTTGGCGAAAAACTACAGCACTAAGTTCAATAAAGAGGCCAATATCAATACAATAATCAGCCCTTCCTTAAACCATTTTTCTGGTATAATTTCTAAATAATTAGACATGATAATAGCCAAGGGCGCGAATAAAAAGATGAATTCACTGCCGTCCTTATAAGGCGAAAGCAAAATGACGGTCAAGGCAATCAACGAGGACACAATAACAATGACAAAGGATGGTCTATAGCTTTTTAATTGTTGTTTTATACTTCTCATAAAATAAAAAGAAGCCCATACACCGTAAGATAGCAATAAGGTAGCCGCTATAATAATACGCGTTGAATTTAGGGACGTAAAATCAAAACTTACATCAAAAAAACCATGGAGATAGGACTCAAAATCCATCCCCGTTACAATCATATAAGACGCGGCTATCACTGCAACGCAAAGAATTCCGATAAATGGAATGATCCAATTTTTTACATCTTCTATAGAATGCAGAAACAATGCGAGAAAAATCAGAATATAAAATAAGGACGCCCAAAAGAATAAGAGCGATGCCAAGCTGATCCAAAAGGCAGCATCAAAAAGCTTTTTCTTAATTTCTTTTCTAGATCTTAAACTTATGATCCGCCTAAGTGCCAATAAAATAAATAAATTGGCAATAAGTAATTTAGAATTGCCCAAACTTTCCGGTAAAACGGCCACAAACAGACCGAACATCAAAATTTTATAACTATTTCTTTTGGTAAGGTTGTTTTTGCTGACAAAGAAATCCAATACAAAAAGCGATGCCAAACACACGCCAAAAAGAAAGGACTGCTTTAAGAGAAGTTCTACCGAAAAAAGCGCGGTAAGCGTTGTTATTTTAGTCACCACAAAAACAACGAGAAGCATTGCACTTACGACCAGAAGATGTACTGGTTTTGCTTTACTAAAAAAATTTGAAATCATTTAGGGCTTTGTTCTGTTTTTGTTACTGAGGCTTTACTTTAAAGGAAAAAATTCGTTGTCACTTTATGGAACTTTTCAAATAAAAAAAACGTAATTTTGTCATGTAAATATAATATATATTATCATGACTGAGTTTTTTTACGGTGTTGCAGCCTTTTTTGAATTTTTACTAATTCCTTTCGACGCTTTAAGAGAATTGGAGCTTAGCAGTTGGTGGCTTGCAAATTTTGTCTCTTGGATCCTTATCCTCATTACTTTTGCAGCATTTGTCTATTGGATGCTCCAATTAAAAGAACATGACGATAATAATGAAGATGATAAAAGCATCTCATCCCATTCCTATTTATAGATCGAAACCAATATCCTTACGGTAATACATCTTATCAAAATGTAGTTTTTCTATATTTTGATAAGATTTTTTTATGGCCTTCTGATACGTGTTTCCAAAGGAGGTAATCGCCATGACTCGTCCTCCGGAGGTCACCACTTTACCATCTTTTAGTATGGCCCCAGCGTGAAAAGGGATGACGTCTGTTAGATCTTTCAATCCGGTGATTTCCTTACCTTTTTCATAACTTTCTGGATAGCCTCCAGACACCAACATGACTGTAGTAGCTGCACGTGGATCAATTTCAATTTCAATTTTGTCCAATGTTTGATTGGCAATGGCCTGAAAAATAGCTACCAAATCATTTTTGAGCCTCGGCAGCACCACTTCAGATTCTGGATCTCCCATCCGCACATTATATTCAATAACCTTTGGATCGTCCCCTACTTTTATCAGCCCAATAAAGATGAAACCTTTATAATGCAAGCCATCTTTCTGAAGACCAGAAACTGTAGGTTTGACAATGCGCTCTTCAATTTTCTTCAAAAATGACTCTGTCGCAAAAGGTACCGGAGAAACCGCACCCATCCCGCCTGTATTTAATCCGGTATCCCCATCGCCAATACGTTTATAATCCTTCGCCGTTGGTAAAATCTTATAGTTTTTCCCGTCGGTAAGAACAAAACAACTAAGTTCAATGCCGTCTAAAAATTCTTCAATCACCACTTTGTTGCTGGCAATCCCAAATTTAGCATCTACCAACATACTTTTCAGCTCCGCTTTGGCTTCATTAAGATCATTTAGAATCAAAACGCCTTTTCCTGCCGCCAAACCATCCGCCTTTAAAACATAAGGTGGCTTCAAAGTTTCCAAAAAGGCATAACCTGCTTCTAAAGTAGTGGCATCAAAACTCTGATAAGCCGCGGTTGGAATATGATGGCGGAACAAAAATTCCTTAGCAAATTCCTTACTGCCCTCCAATTGTGCTGCGTCTTTTTGCGGACCAATGACCGCCACGTTTTTCAACTCTTCGTCTTCCAAGAAGAAATCGTGGATGCCTTGCACCAAAGGATCTTCTGGTCCCACAACAACCATATCAATTTGTTTTTCCAGGACCAATTTTTTTATGGCCTGAAAATCGGTAACTTTCAGATCGACGTTTTCAGCGATTTCAGCAGTTCCTGAGTTCCCTGGGGCAACAAATAATTTATGGCATAATGAACTTTGTACGATTTTCCAAGCAAAAGTATGTTCCCTTCCACCGGAACCGAGAATTAAAATGGTCATATTAATTGATGTTTGGTGCAAAAATATAGTTTATGCCCTGAAAACAATAATATTTTTGACGATTAAATCGAAGATGGAAGATAAAAGGATCAAGACCGCCCCGCTGTTAGAATCATGAATCCAGATTTAATTATAAATGATTTAACAATCGTCCGAATTAGCATGTAATGTGATGTTACCAAAATTGACCACTGCTTGCTATCATCCGATTGTGCCTTTTATACTGACGATCTCTCTTCCACAGACCCCATCTTAGAAAATCTTTTAAAACCACAAAGTTTCAATCGGAATAGGACGGAATTATATCTTGAATGTTCGAGATTGATTGTAGGCGGGAGTTTAATAAATTTCTTTACTTTACATTCTCAAAAACTATGTGTCATTGAATTTATTCGATCTTTCTTTAAAATTGAACGGTTTTCCGATTAAGGAAGCTCGACGGGTATTGAATTCTGTTCAAAACCTTCATGACGAAGGATTTCGTGATTACATTGAAAAGCAAAAGGCACAAATTGTCCATTATCATTTAAATCACAATCCTTTTTATCAGTCTATCTTTAAAGATACCGAATATACAGCTTGGGACGCCGTTCCTATCATGACAAAAAGGGATTTACAACAACCTTTGATCAATCGATTGTCTGCAGGTTTTTCACCAAAAAACGTCTATGTAAATAAAACCTCAGGTTCTTCGGGAGACCCTTTTGTTTTTGCCAAGGACAAATTTTGTCACGCACTCACTTGGACCATCATTCAGGACCGATTTGGTTGGTTCAATCTCAATTTCAATAATTCTAAACAGGCGCGGTTTTACGGAATTCCCTTAGACAAAAAAGGGTATTATAAAGAACGATTTAAAGATGTGTTAAGCGGTCGGTTTCGCTTTTCTGTTTACGACTTAAGTGACACGGCTCTCCAAGGCTATTTAAAAAAGTTCAAAACCACTAACTTTGATTATATCAATGGTTATACCAGTGCGATTGTTCAATTTGCAAAATTCCTGGAAAAAAGAGACTTGATTTTAACCCACTTCTGCCCTACTCTGAAAGCGTGTATCGTGACGTCAGAAATGCTGTTTGAAAATGACAAGCTGCTCATGGAAAAACATTTCGGTATTCCAGTTGTGAATGAATATGGAGCCTCCGAGTTGGATTTAATAGCGTTTCAAAACCCTAAAAACGAATGGATTGTCAATAGCGAGACTCTTTTTGTGGAAATTATAGATGATCAAGATCAAGTTTTGCCTTACGGCGAGGAAGGCCGTGTGGTCATTACCTCATTATACAATAAAGCCCATCCCTTTATTCGCTATGATATTGGAGATGTTGGAATCCTCTCGAAAAAAAGTACACTTCAAAAACCTCAGCTCGAAAAAATAATTGGTCGAACCAATGATCTTGCCATCTTGCCAAGTGGAAAGAAAGCCGCTGGACTTACCTTTTACTATATTACCAAAAGTATCGTTGAAGATGATGGCAATGTCAAGGAGTTTATGATTGAGCAATTGGATCTTCAGACCTTCAAAATTATCTATGTCAGCGATGTGAAACTATCGGATAGCCAGACTAAATTTATAATTAAAGAAATAGAAAACTATCTTGAAAAAGGATTAAAAATTATCTTTGAGCGTCAACCCCGTTTAAAACGTTCTAAATCAGGAAAATTAAAACAATTTTCATCATTATTAAATAAGACATGACCATAACCATTATCGCTGGAGCACGCCCAAACTTCATGAAAATAGCACCCATTATCGAGGCTATCAAACAGAAACAATCAGAAGGGGTTGCTATGCATTATCAATTGATCCATACCGGCCAACATTATGATAAAAACTTGAGTGATACCTTTTTTGAAGAATTAAACATTCCGTTTCCAGATATCAACTTGGAGGTAAAAAGCGGCACGCAAGCGGAACAAACCGGCGCTATTATGATAGGGTTCGAGAAGGTTTTGGCTGAAAATCCGACAGATTTGGTCATGGTAGTTGGTGATGTTACCTCAACCATGGCCTGCACCATTGTGGCAAAAAAAGCAGGGATAAAAGTGGCCCATGTCGAAGCAGGAATTCGTTCAGGAGATCTCAATATGCCAGAAGAAATAAATAGAATTGTTACCGATAGCTTAACCGACTATTTTTTCACCACCACACCTTTAGCTTCACAAACCCTTGAAAATCTTGGCGTGCCTGAAAACCAAATTTATTTTGTGGGCAATGTAATGATTGATACGCTCCGTAAAAATGAAGACCGTCTCCAACAACCCAAACTATGGGAGGTGTTACAACTGCAGGAAAAAAAATATATGGTCCTGACCTTACACCGGCCAAGTAATGTAGATGAAGAACAGCAACTCAAAACTTTAATTACACAATTGACCCAATTGGGGAAAGACTTTCCCATCATTTTCCCGGTCCATCCAAGAACCAAAAAACTTTTGGAAGGATTAAACTTAAATTTTGAAAACCTCCATTATGTGGCGCCTTTGGGGTATTTAGAGTTCAATTATCTTGTTAAAAACGCCTTTGCTGTACTGACGGATTCTGGAGGAATTACAGAAGAAACCACAGTTATGAACGTGCCCTGTATCACTTTAAGAGATACAACAGAACGACCGGAAACTTGCACTTTAGGCACCAATGTATTGGTAGGGAATGATCCAGAGAAAATTTCGGACGCTTTTGAAAAGTTATTTTCTGGCGATTGGAAAAAGGGTGAGATCCCAGAATTATGGGACGGTCATGCTGCAAAACGCATCATCAACCATCTCGTGGACCTCTACATAGTGTGATGAAAGAGATACTGATCATTACCAGTTATTTTCCCCCTGAAATTGGTGCGGCATCCAATAGGATTTTTCATTTGGCAGAAGGTTTAAAAGAGCGAAACTTTAAGGTTTCCGTCATCACACCATTGCCCAACTATCCGACAGGTAAAATTTTTACACCCTATCGTGGAAAATTTAGGCATACTTCTGACGAAAAAGGGATGACCATCCATCGGTTATGGATTTACGCTACGGTTTCAAAAAATAAAGTCATCCGTTTGTTGGCGATGCTCTCCTACAGTCTTAGTCTCATCTTATATTTCTTATTTCATAAAATTCCAACAACGGTTATTGTACAATCGCCCCCACTTTTGGTAGCTTTTACGTGTTGTACATTTCTACGGTCAAAAAAACGCAAGCTTATTCTCAATGTCAGTGACTTATGGCCACTTGCTGGACTGGAACTGGGCGCTTTGAAAAAGAACTTTAGTTATCGTGTTTTAGAGCGCATTGAACATTTAAATTACAAAAAGGCAAATTTGATTTTGGGTCAAAGCGAAGAAATCCTGACCCATATTAAAATCCTTTTTCCTAATAAAGAAACCTTCCTATATAGAAACTATCCTGACTTTGGTATTCCGGCAATAAGTCCTCCAATTGAAACAGCTCCTGGTAAAATCAAAATGGTTTATGCCGGATTACTGGGAATTGCCCAAGGAATTTTAAGACTTTGCCAAGAACTCGATTATGAACATATTGAACTCCACATTTATGGTTCTGGGGCAGAACAGGTGAACATAGAAAATTACATTGAGGCGCATCCAGAGTTGCCCATTAGCTATCATGGCGAAGTTACGCGGGAGGTGTTGCACCAAGTGCTTTTAAAATACGATTTAGGCATCATTCCGCTACGCAATAGGATTTATGGATCAGTACCCTCAAAAATATTTGAATACGCTAGAATAGGGCTACCTATGCTTTATTTTGGAGGTGGTGAGGGAGAAAGTATCGTTACAAAGTATCAAATAGGCTGGGCGGCGAAGTCGGGTGATTATAACGATTTAAACAAGACACTTTCAAATCTCAAAAAATCCAGTCTCAATGAAGACTTCAGGGAGCACATTAAAGCCTCCGCAACACGTCACTTCGATTTTAACAAACAATTGGACACATTAGTTCAACGACTTTAATAGGCTTTTTCATCGCCTTTTATAGCGTTCATGAAGGTTCTTAAAATAATTCTTAGATCGAGCAATAAAGACCAGTTTTCAATGTAAAAAATATCATATTTTACACGCCCAATAATGTCCTTATCCGTCTCAATTTCGCCTCTGAACCCACTTATTTGAGCCAATCCCGTGATGCCAGGTTTCACAAAATGCCTGACCATAAACTTATCAATTCGCTTTGCATACATGCTGGTATGACTCACCATGTGCGGTCTTGGCCCTACGACGGACATATCTCCAAAAAGAACATTGAAAAACTGTGGTAATTCGTCAATACTGGTTTTTCTTAAGAACTTCCCTACTCTCGTCACGCGTTGATCGTCTTTGGTGGCTTGGTTAAGGTGGGCATTGTTGTTTGGGGTCATCGATCTAAACTTATAACAATCAAACTCTTTATAGTTAAACCCATTTCTGGACTGTTTAAAAAACACGGGGCCTTTGGATTCCAACTTGATCAAAATAGCGATCAAAGGCGTGAGCCAAGATAAAATTAAAACAATAACCATGCTTGAAAAAACAATATCAAAACTCCTCTTTATCACCTGATTTACAGAATCTTCTAAGGGGATGTTTCTTAGTGAGAGTATAGGGATATAATTGTAATACTCATATTTCAGTTTTTTGGCATAGATCTCTTTGTTGTCCGGTAAGAATTTTAGGATTTTGAGATTGTTATCGGCAAAATCGGTAATTTCCATGATTTGCGCATTTGAAAGCTCTGATATGGAGCAATAGATTTCATCAATTGCATTTTCCTTAATATATTCAAAGCAAACATGGAGATCAACATCTTTTTTATCACGAAAGCTAAAGGTTTTCTTGTGAATGTACCCATATTCTGGATTCCTATTGAAAAAATTCTCTAAGGCCAACGTTTTCTTATTAACCCCTAAAATGACCGTATTCCGATAGTTTCCGCCAAATGCTATGCGATATTTCTGAAGTAAGTAATACACCGCAAATTTGAAGATGGTAATACACAAAAAGACTGAGAGCACATATTTTATAACCGTTTTAGGCGCGATATTAAATTGCTGATGATACCCTGAAAAGGCAAAAATAATTAAGGTGAATAGAATCATCTGACGCAACACCAAAGAAAGGATAGTCACTTCTCTGGTATATCGATACACTTCATAGAATTTTGAAGCTATGGATAGAATCACCCAAGCACTGGACACCACCAATACAAACAGGATGGGATCAATATTTTTGAAAAAATAAAAAACCGCAAGACCATTGATGACACTTAAATCTATTACATATGAAATAGGTCTTAAATACCCAGAATATCGGCCTTGCTTAAAAGTATTCACATTATTTTTTTATATGGTTGGTAAAATCTTTATGTGCACTTTTATAAAGTTCTTCCTCTGAAAGACTTTTGAAATAATTGTAAGTAATCATCATGCCTTCTGCCCTTCCCACCTTAGGCTCCCAATCCAATAACCTTTTAGCCAAACTAATGTCTGGTTGTCTTTGCATTGGATCATCGACCGGGAGGTTTCTATAAACCACTTTTTGATTGGTATTGGTAAGCTTTATGATTTCCTCAGCAAAATCCTTAATCGAGATTTCGTGAGGATTACCAATATTAACAGGATAGGCATAATCACTGAATAACAGTCTGTAAATGCCTTCTACTTGATCATCAACATAGCAGAAAGATCGGGTCTGTGAGCCATCACCAAAAATGGTTAAATCTTCGCCTCTTAGGGCTTGTCCCATAAACGCAGGAATAACGCGCCCATCATTGAGTCGCATTCGCGGGCCATAAGTATTGAATATTCGCACGATACGGGTTTCAAGCCCATGAAATCTATGGTAGGCCATAGTTATGGATTCTTGAAAACGTTTGGCTTCGTCATATACGCCACGCGGACCAATGGTATTGACATTGCCGTAATAGTCCTCCCTTTGTGGATGTACCAAAGGATCACCATAAACCTCAGAAGTAGACGCAATGAGCAATCTGGCTTTTTTCGCTTTGGCCAACCCCAATAAATTGTGCGTACCCAAAGACCCCACTTTTAAAGTTTGAATGGGGATTTTTAAATAATCGATAGGGCTTGCAGGCGATGCAAAATGAAGGATATAATGCAGTTCTTCCTCTATGGCAATATGCTTGGTAACGTCATGGTCAATGAACGTAAACTGTGGATGATGTTCTAGGTGTTTTATATTGTCTGGACTTCCTGTAATGAAATTATCCATGCCAATAACATTGAATCCTTCTTTTATAAAGCGATCGCTTAAATGAGATCCAAGGAATCCTGCGGCTCCTGTAATGAGTACATTTTTAGACATTAAATTCGAATTATTATAAGCACATTTCATCATCAAATATGCAATTAACTCATTGATTGAACTACAATGATTTGATTTTTCAAATATAATGTGTTATTTCAATTTGGAGTTCAACAAGTTGATAATTATATACGGTATTGAACAAAATGGTAACGAAGTAAAAATTGTTGTTGTAAAATAAACATCGCTTAACGACTGAGATCTATTTAATCTTAAAAAGTTTAAAATCAATAGAGATTAAGGATCATGATTTGAATATTCTTTCTTTTAGAACAAGAAAAATAAACTTTGTGTTACCAAAAAGATAACGCTTCCACATACGTTTTGGTTCTTGAATAAAACGGTAAAACCATTCCATTCCTGTGTTTTGCATCCATATGGGCGCACGTTTTACCTTACCGGATACCACATCAAAGCTACCTCCAACACCCATAATAAAGTTGACATTGCTAAGAAGTTCCTTGTTCTCGTATAAAAAGTTTTCTTTGGTGGGAGAGCTTATGGCCACAAAGAGAATATTGGCACCACTTTTAGATATTTCTTTCGCTATTTCCCGCTCTTCTTCTTTTTTGAAATAGCCATTTCTATAGCCAGCGATAATGTTTGGCGAATAGGCCTTAGAATATATATTTACAACTTCTTTGACCACGTCCTCCTTGGCTCCAAAAAAAAATATTTTGGTGTTGTTTCTATGTGCACATTCCACCAAATTTATCATCAGATCAATACCTGCAACGCGTTCTTTTAAAGGCTTTCTTAAAAACCGAGAAGCCCAAACCACAGCTTGGCCATCGGCATTTATTAAATCACTTTCATTAACACTTTTACGCAATTGCAAATCAGATTGCATGGCTACAATTTTGCCTGCATTTACGACGGTGTGATGTATTTGCTTTTTATTCTTAATGGCATTTTCAACAATCGCCAGTGTTTCTTCGGTAGAATAGTTATCTATAACCGCATTAAGAATTTTAATCCTGCTCATTGCTCTTTTGATTCGACAAAATAATAACTAAACGCATAAAACATCCAGGATTGAGCCCATCTGATATAAGGGATTCCTGATGTAAAATGCTTCTTTTTTTGATAGTAAAAATACCCTTTTGGAGATTGCATGTTATTGATCGTCCAATTAAGAACACGATCTACCAGTGCTTTCTGAGACGTAAAATTACCACATTTTGCCAAGGTAACAATTAATTGTGCGGGGGCATGAATGTCAATTGGAAATATGCTGTTATTGTAATATTTGGAAATTCCTTCGTCAGTGAAAAACGTATTTAAATAATAAGTCATTCCTATATCAAAGTGTTCATCATAGGAGGTGTCTCCTGAGACTGTACGATAGACATGAATACATTCAAGATTATATCCCGTATGAAAACTATCTATCCATTGGTGGAAAGGCAAAGTTCCATAGCTCCATGATCCATTGTGATACTGCTTTTTACACACGTAGGAGACTACTTTTTTGGCTTCGTCCAATAAATGGGCCTCTTGGGTATATTTATAAACCAAACTCAGTAATTTGGCACCTAACAAACCTGCATTATAAACTTGGGTATGATCTAAAGGTGAATATGAAAAGGTAAAATCGCCGTCATCGTCATAGGATTTGTTCAAATCGTTCAGAATAAATTTAGAGGCACTAATAGCGGTCTCCAAATACAGCTTATTTTGAGTCATCTCATAAGCTTCTAAAAGCGCTTCTGAGATAAAGGTTGTGGCAACTACAGTGGGCGTGAATTTTGGCTGAAAAAAGGCTCGCGCTTGCCAATCAAAATTATAGCCCCAACAAGCTCCGGAATAACCTTTGGTTTGAAGACTGATGATGTGATGGGCCAACGTGTTTATTTTCTCTAAATGGGCTGGGTTTTTCTCAAGCCTATAAAGATTACAATATCCCGTCAAAAAAAGTCCCAATCCCTTAGGATTGTAATCCTTTTCAACCCCAAATAAAGGACGTAAATTAATCGGACTTCTTTTAAAAAGTTGGATCCAAGCCAATCTGAATACTCTGGATTTTCCTAAAACCGTCTTCTGAATGATCCAACTGTTTAAACCATCATAGGGATCCCATCCTTTAAAGTTTTCTTTTTCACAATATGCCTTGAGTTTTTCAAAGCTCTCACTCATCTGATGGTATTCCAATTTTTTCTGACAGTTTAAATATTAAACCAAATAACACAATCCAAAAGATGGACGAAGAATGCGGAAGCTCTAAAATGACATTAAAAGCACAAAAAACCACCATTCCAAACAAACTTAAGGTCAAAAATAAAATTTCTTTATCCATTCTTAAGCTTTTATTGGTGAAAAACTCTTTAATAGGATAGAATAAAAATACAATTGACAGAATACCAATATGAATGGCCATAGATAGAAATGAGTTATGGGGAGCCGTAAGGTATATTTCATCGCCAATAATCCTAGGACTCTTTGGCACATCGGGATATAGTGAATTCAAGTTTTTAATGGTCTCTTCGGTGCCATATGGGATTCCAAACCCATCACCAAAAATAAAGTAGTTGTTTGCAATCCGTAACAAGGAATCTTTCCAAAATAATAATCGCCACTTTACATTAACGTCTGTAAATGAAGGGATAAAATAAAAAACCAATACTATCGCAATAAAAAGAGACATCGTTAAAATAATTCTATGATTTCTTGAGCTCACCACAAACAGATAAGCAATGTAAATCATGGATAAACTCAAATATGTCGAATCGTGACCGGTAGAAAACGAAACAATAAAAACGCTGGCGAAAAGTATATTTTTCAGTAATTTATCCTTAACATTAAGCAAAATATAACTGGCTAAAATAAAAATACCCATCATTATTATGGGCGAAAAATACCATCTTTCAAAAAAAGGATTTTTGCCTTCGTAAAGAAAAACAAAAGGAATGTATAAAATTTGCACTGTTACACACGCCAAGCCAAAATACATTACGGATTGAGCGAAATTCTTGCGTATGGTCTTGTTTATAAAAACCGACTTCATAATGACATAAAGACAAATGCCATAACCAAAGATCATGAATTGCCTTAAAATAATTTCTACATTCTCAATCCCTGGATTAAAGAAAGAATATATTAAGTAGAAAATGGCCATTAAAAACAATAACTCTATACTTCTGATGCGTGGAGAGAATTTAAAATAGGGAATGCACAAAAGTACCATGATCAACAACATCACATCATGGGCATAGAAAAACGGAGGAAACAAAGTGAGCGTGGAATATGATTTTGCAAAAGCCAATAGAAAGACCAAATCCAACGCTAAAAGAAAACTAATACCTTTGATTACCTTTGATTTCATGTTCTTTTTGGACGCATTAGAATAAGGGCATAAAAGAAGCTAAAAAACACGATTCCTTGTTGCCTTTCTAAAACATCTTCGGTCATAAAAAACGTCAAGGTCATAATTAAAAACCAAAAATACAGACTATCGATTTTAATATCTTTTAAGTAAGGCCCGAACAGGGTTATAAAAAACAGCAAAAATCCAAAAACACCAAAAGCTGCTAATATTTGGAGATATTGATTATGTGGTCCAAATCTTCGCTCTGCAGCAAAATCAAAACCTTTATCAATATATTCGCCAACGAGATCATGCCTCAAATCGCCTGGACCAACACCTAAAACCGGGTTTTCTAAAAACAAATTGAATGTGGAGCTCCACTTAACCAATCTAATAGAAAGTACATTCCTGGTGTCCTGATTATCTGTTATTTCCATTTTGGTTCTTTTAAGCTGCTGAATCTTATCAATCTTAAAGGGGTTGAGAATATAAAAAGCACTCGCCATGATAATAACAAGAAATACCGCACCAAACTTATAAGGTTTCCTTTTTATCAAAGAGAACAAGAACAACACCGTCACGCCCATTAAACATATAATAGCAATTAAAGACTTAAGCAAAAAAATGTTTATGATTATGAAAATCGCTAAAAGAAGCGCTAAAAATTTCTTGGGTTTAAAAAGATACTTGACCGTCAAAACCAAACTAAACATCAAAAACAACGATACAACAGTAGGATGCCAATCAGAAAAAATCCTTGTTAAACCATAAGATAAAAACTTATAGTAATCACCTTTAGCTACCCTAACGATATAACGCTCCGTTTGAATGATGTCAACAACGGCATACACATCGGCGATAAAGACAAATAACACTGTCGAAAAGAGAAAAATAAGCAGTATGTTTTTTTTAATTTTATCATCAATCACATCGCTAATAAAAACCAGTGGAATGAGCAGATAAGACAAATGCATAGTGATTTGATCAAAGCCACTTGACAAATCATTTGTATAAAATAAACTTAATGGGTATAACAAAAAAAAGAAAGGAAGTAAAAACGGAAGAATTGTAGTTTGACTTTTTATTTCTTTGTATTGCTTGGTCACCAGCCACAGCAAGAATAGTAATGCGATAATAACACCTTCAAAATTGTAAATTCCTGAAGGTATCATAAAAGCCAACACATACATTACATAGATATAGAGGCTTTTTAAGTTTGCTTGTGACAACATATTTAGCTAATTGTTTGCGGCAAACCAATATTTAAACTATCTATTATTTTAAATGTAGTTTCAGTGGTAAGCCTTATGGATTCAAAGCTTATTGGACTGACAGTGCCTTCTTTTATCGAAGTCAAAAATGCTTCTACTTCCTGTTTATGTCCTTTTGAGCTGGACTTTATTTTTGTGATTTTATTTCCTTCATGCAGTTCTCCAGACCTAAAATCGTGGATTCTACCAGTTTTACCGCCTCCAAAAACTTCAATCATTTCTTTTGGCAAAGATTTGTCGCCATTGGCCAAATAATTAAGACTTCCTACAGAGCCGTTTTTAAACTTTACTATTATAGAAATAGTATCATCAGCTTTCAGTTTCTCATTAGTGGTGTTGATACATTCCGCATAAACCTTAATAGGTGCAGAATCCGTGAAATATTGCATCAAATCTATAAAATGGCACATTTCGCCAATGATTCTTCCACCACCAATTTCAGGGTTTTGTGTCCAATGTTCTTTGGGAATAAATCCTGCATTTACTCTTATATTTACAAATACAGGTTCAGTTAAATTCTCGAAGGCCTTTTTAATGGCCTTAGAAACATCTGCAAAACGTCTGTTAAACCCAACCATAAGCGCGACGTCTGCTTCTTTATAAGCCGCCTCAACGTCTTTTAGCTCTTCTGGAGTCATGGCTAAGGGCTTTTCTACAAAAACGTGCTTATTGGCCTTTAAAGCACTAATCGCATATTGTGCGTGTGAGTTATGAGGTGTAGCAATAAAAACCGTATTGATTTGAGGATTTTCCATAACATCATCCGCATTTGAAGAAGTATGGTTAAATCCGAATTTTTCAGCGACATTTTTAGATGTAATTCCCTTAGTTGTAACCACAGTGTCCAATGAGGCCCCCGCAGTTTTAACATTGGGAATCAAATAACTTTGGGCAAAACTTCCCGCACCTATAAATCCGATATTGATGTTTTTAACAGGATTTGTATTGACTTTAAACTTTGTAACGTTTTTTAGTGAATTACTATCATCATATTTTAATAAAAGGCCTAGGGAAAATTCTTCTACTTTTCCTAAAACAATATCATAAGCTTTCTCAGCTTCCACAATATCAAAGACATGAGTGGTAAGAGGTTTTAAATTGACATTTCCATTAGAAATTAATTTTAAAAAAGCTTCCATATTTCGTTGTTCCGTCCAACGCACATAAGCATAAGGATAATCTTGACCGTTTTCTTCATAATTCACATCATAACGACCAGGACCATATGAACATGACATCCGCAGATCCAATTCCTTTCTAAAAAAATGAGGATCTCTTGGGATGTCCATTTTCACCGCGCCCACGACAACTATTTTTCCTTTTTTACGTGCGATCTCCGCTGATAGTTCAATTGGATCATTGGACGGTGTGGCAGCAGTGATAATAATACTATCAAAACCATGTCCATTTGTAAAGTCGTCTATTGTAGGCAAAAGATTGGAGTCACTTCTTAACATTGCATTATCTGCGACTGTTTCATTGGCAAGTGCTACCAATCTGGAAGATAAATCAATACCAAACACATTGCAACCATTTGCTTTTAGAAGTTGACATGTGATCTGGCCCAATAACCCCAAACCGATGACACAAACATTATCCCCAATAGTTGGTTCGCTTTGCCTTACACCTTGCAGCGCAATTGCTCCTAAAGTTGTATAACTGGCATCTTCAAAGGAGACATTATCCGGTATTCTTGCGATTAAATTTTGCGGTACGGCTACAATTTCAGAATGTGATGCATAATCTTGTCCGGCACACGCCACTCTATCGCCAACTTGAAACATGTTGTTAGTGTCCATGGATGCACTAACAACTCCAGATGTACTATATCCTAAAGCTTTTAAACTATCTAATTTTGTTTTTACCTTGTCTAATGTAGCCTTTAAACCTTCTTTTTTGATGTTTTGAATTACTTGCGCAACTAAATCTGGCCGTTGTTTTGCTTTTCCAATTAAGCTGGCCTTACCAACTTTAACCGTACCTCGCTCCGTCCCGGCACTTATTAATGAAAATTTGTTTTCAACCAAAACCATGCCTTCTGAAATTGAGGGCAAGGGCACATCATCAACATATAACTCACCCGATTTAAAATTTTGTATGACTTGTTTCATGAATTTGAATTATTACCAACTGCTGTTAGTTGAGTGCATTTTTTTAAGAGTAGTAGTTACTTCTGAATATAGTCCTTATACTGATTATCATAAATATATGTGATATTGTCATACATTTTTTCTAAATCATAAACAACTTGCCACGTCCTACCTTCATTATTAAATTGGCCTACGCCTACCTCAACAATTTTCTTTTCTGATGGCACCTCTTTTCTGATTACTGTAAAATTTTTATACTTTGATCCAAGTCTCTGATCTATTTGAGCCTCTCTCCCATTGAAATCCAAGACCATGTTTTCCTCAGTATTTTCAAATTTGAGATGCAAGTAAAACCTGGTATCTACATCTACATCAATGTTTGTTGGTTTTATAAAGTAAACAATATTCCCGTTAACCAATACATCGTAACCTTCCGGGTACATCATAAAGTAACCTTGGCCTAATGCCAATTCAAATTCTTTTAAATATCTCGTTGATTTAATGTTTTTAGCATATTCATTTCTATAGTTACGGATATCTTGACCTAACATTCCTGATTGAATCGTTGTGGTCCAAACCCTTCCCACATTATCATATTGGCCTACTATAATTTCATATTCGCCTTCCACCTTAGGCAAAACAAACTTGTGGACGGCAACGTTATTATAATTTTTACTCAAACTATCATTTAAGTTTATGTCGGAAGGTGGTAAATTAAAATTTTGCAAACTTCCGTTTTTTGGAATGACATCAACAAAGAAGTTGGTTGTTTTATCTTTTTCTGAAGGATTGGCTTTAAGCATATAAAGTGTATTATTCTTTAAAGCGATATCATAGCCTGAAGGATTTTTTACAAAATAACCCTCAAAAAGTGCCTCTTCAATTTTGCGATCTTCAAAAGCCGTTTCTGATGTTGATATTTCTGAGACTTCGTCAGCTTTACTGCGTTTGGAATCCTGTTTACAGGATACCACAATCATTACTAAAGCCAGAATAACAATTAATTTTTTGAGCATTTTATTTTAGGTTAATTTTAAAATTCTTTAGACTTTAATTTTATTTAGCATAGACATGATCGTCTCTTGTATAGTGAAGGTTCTCATGTCTTTTTTAAACATTTCCGATAAATGATAGGTTGTTAAAGCGGTTTTTATCAAGTCTCGGACGCTATAGTTAAAATCAACATTGCCATGGTACAAATCTACGACATATTTATACATTTCATCATGCCCTTTAATACGTTTAATGCTGTTTCTATTATGCTTTTTGCCGTTTTTTGTGATGAAATACATTCTTTGGTAATCGTCAATATGATAGGTTTCACCCTCAGTACGTATCTCTATTTTTTCCTGGACCCCTCTCAAGGAGTTACCTTTATCAGATACTGTGATATTTGCAAGTGACCCGTTACTGTATAAAATTGATACGGCAAAGGTCTCGTCTTTAGACGCACTTTTTAGCATGTTCAGTTCTACCGGTACTTCGTCTTCTAACCAAAAATTACAGATATCAATCCAGTGAGTTAAATTGCCTGTGATGCGCGTGCCTTGGTTTTCCCAGAAATACCAGTGATTGTCATTTATGAGTATTTCTTTTATAGAGATATTGATAACCGCTCTTTGACCTTTCAAACGCTTCTTGATTTCCTGATTAATTGGGATATATCTCCTATTATATCCTATTTCAATTTTAGCTCCATTTTGGTAAAGTTGGACTAATTTTGAAATGTCATCTAAAGTGACACATGGGGGTTTTTCTATAAAGAAAACTGTATTTGGATTGATCTTAAAAATCTCCCCAACAATCCGTGTATGATCAGAATGATAGGTGGCTATAATGACCAATGGCTTTTTCACCAAAGTTAGTTTTTCATAACTCTCTTGTGGTACCAAGCCACTGAATTCGTAATTATAGGATGTTTTGTAATAATCAGCATAGGTTGAGACATAATCAATGCAATAAATCCGCTTTAAATTCTTCAGATTAGGTGCTATATAAACACGTGAATAATCACCTAAACCATATAAAAACACACCCTCTTCATAGGTTGGTGAAATGGCATTTAAGGGGATCTCCTTTTTTTCAGAAATGACTATTGGTTTAATATTGTCCTGATCAGAATATTCCTTTCCAACAAATTGATTGAAGTTCAAGTTGGTGTTTTCAAAAGAATAATTGCAACTTTCATTAAACTCAAAAAAGGCATTCCTAATCACAAAATTCTCAAGTTCCCTTGAAGTTTGAAGGCTAAAGTTTAAATAAGTTTTATTTTGATACTTAACCCTTATGATGGTTTTATATTTATGTAGATCCAACAACCTATTCTTTTTGGATCTTATTTTCGCTAATGTCCTATTAAAACCTTCAGCAAAAAGGAAAAACCAAACCTTTCGAAGTTTATGTTCAGCTTCTGGCCTATCCTTGATCACTCCGTGTTCAATTTGTTCTACAGAAATCAATTCATCATACTCCAGAGCATCTAATCTATTAATCTCAAACATATGCTTCTTCTAATATAGTTTCAAAAATAACATTAAGATCCCTGTCAAAACGGTCTAGGGAATAATATTCGCTAAACTGAGAACGACAGTTGGTGCTCATTCTCATTAATTGTGGCGTATTGTCAAGCATCTTTACAATTGTATCAGCTAACATCCTTGGTTCGTTTTTGGGTAAAAGAATTCCTGTGTTTTGATCAATAATTTCAGGGATAGCCCCTTCATAGGTAGAAATTACAGGAAGTCCGTATTGTAAAGCTTCTAAAATAACTAATGGAAACGCGTCGTTGAGTGTTGGGTGTACAAATATTTTTGACGATTCAAAAAAAGCGTTTTTCTCAGCACCAGTTTTTAAACCATGTACAATGACATTTTCCTTTAATCCATAGGACGCTATCCTATCATTTACTCCTTGCAAAATATCCGCATTTACAGTGTCACCAACAATATTCACTTTAATCAAGGGCCGTTTTTTAATGACCAATTGTAATGCTTCTAAGAGAACAAATATACCTTTAGAAGGAAATAAGTTGGATAAAAACAGAATATCATCCTCTTTTTCCTCTATGTTAAACAACGACGTACCTTTTACTTTTTTTATTCCGTTTTGTAGTGTATAGGTTTTTGTATTGGTTAATTTCAACGGGGTTATTTCACTAGCCAATAGGCCATCTGAGAGATGGATTATAGTGGCATTATTAAATACCCATCTGTAAATCTTCAATAAAAAACCATATTTAGTAATATTATCAGCAATTCCTTTCCCATGCAAATGATAAACTGGACGTACGCCCATTACTTTAATAATGAACACATACAGTAAATCTCTATAAAAAGTATTGTTGGCTGGGGAAATTGTAAAATAAATGAAATGTGGTCTAAATTCGACGCATTTCTTAATTAAATTAAAGCCAATTTTAAAAGTGCGCACTATCTTTTTAAAACTTATTTGAGAAAGTGTTTCCAGGTTAGTTGAAAATTTTAGCTCGACATAATCTTTTTTGAAAGATCCATCAAAAATATCCAAATTATAAATATGTTCATTTAAAACGGAGACGCCATGAATTGGAGGTGGTAGTTGTATTAGAAATAAAATTTTATTCCTTTGACGTTCTTTTTTCATAAAAAATATATGTGAAGTAAATGAGCCAAAAATAGATGGCAGAATGAGGCAACTCTAAAATAACATTAAAAAATACCCAAACGATTAATCCCCATAATGTAAAAAACAAGAATAACCGATCCTTGTCCATGGATCTTCTTTCGTTAAATATTTGACTAAATAAGCCTTTTATTGGCAAAAACAAAAGTAACAGGGGCACTACGCCAATATGATGTATAATAGTTAGAAACGAATTGTGCGGCGGCGTTACCCATCTTTCATATTTATAATTAACTCCAGTTTCCATAAATGAAGAATTAATTTCTCTAGTAAAGACTTTGGCATCTTCTAAGGACATGTAAGGCTGTCCAAAACCATCACCAAAAATCATGAAATTATCGATAATGGCCCGGTGTAGTACTTGCGACCAATAGATAATTCTCCAGGTAGCATTATTATCATTAAATTGAGGTAATTGAAACAAAAGCACCAATAACACTAATAATACGCCAGCAGTAATAAATCTAACCTTTGGCGTAAAGGAAATATAGAAATGGATCAAAAGCATAACAAACAATGCAAAAAAAGAAGATGCGTGACCCAAAAGTCCAGAAATTATTAAGGTCATTAAAAACACCAAAACTCTTTCGGAACCTTTGAAAAACACCAAAGCATAAGCTCCATATGTCAAAACGCCCATGACAACAACAGATGAAAAGTATGAAAACCATTCCAATGGTGAATAGTTTGGTACCGTTGCATATAAGTATGCAAAATATATTAATTGAACGACAATAGACCAAAAGGCGATTTTTTTGATAATAACAAGGGCCTTATCAATGTTTTCAGGTCTTTCGAACACCTTATTTGCTATGATATAGCAGCATATAAGATAGAAAAACATAAAGAATTGCCGGAAGAGATAAATGATATAATCCTTGCCTAAGTCAAAGAAAAGTAATGATTTTACTAAGTAAATTATTGAAATAAGGCAAAATAAAAAGATCGACGGAAATTTAAAAGTCAACTTTTCTCGTACCAAAGCAAAGATTGTAGCCAAAACCAGTAAAAAGTCGTGTACATATATGGGTCCTTTGAGCGGTAATTTAGAGAAGCCTCTATCAAAGAGAAATAACGCAACAACGATAATCATAAATATCGAAGCTGCTGGTTGTATTTTTATTTTTGATCGTTCCGCACTCATCTATTAATTTCTATATACCAACTAATTTTCAATATTGACTTTCTTACCAATTTTGTTTTTCAAAATTAGTAATATATAAACCGATACTATACCAACGAATGATATCAATGAGATTAATTTAGAGTTTATCAACATTAAGAGAAAATTAAGTGTTACTAATGCAATAGCACTTGGGATGAAATATAAGGCTCTATCTTTAAAAAACTTGAACTTACCTAAACCCCATCCGTGGATTAAAATGGCACATAATTCGCCTATAGAAATAGCTAAATAAATATAGGATTCGTTTGTATTGTCTACAAAACTGAATATAAAAACTAATAGCAATACGACTACAGCTCCAAAAATAAATCCGAGAGAATAAATCCTGTCTTTATTCTTTAAAATTAACTCTAATGGCCCAGCAAAGGATATAGATGTAAAAAAGATTGCTGGCAATAAGTACACCAAGCTATCCAGTGATTTTTGATAATCCTTAGTAAAAAACTTAATTGAAAACTCAGGGTAATAATAAAACACTATGATTACAGCAATAGATACAAATACGCCTATTTGATCGACAGATTTGACCAAATCTTCATCCGTAAGTTCTTTAAACAGAATTTGTACGAGCAATCTTTTAATTCCAATGTAAAAAACATAAATTTTTAATAAGAGATACGCATTTGCAATGGCGTGTTCGGTAAAAAAGAAACTTGCAAAAGAAACAATTCCCAAACCAAAAAAAACGAGCGCGAAAGAAGCAATACCCACACTGAATGACGCATAATAAGATTTATAAAAATCTTTTTTAGGTATCAAAAAGTAAGTTAGTTTATTAAAATATGAAGAAAGCAATCCTACTAAAAAATAAGTTAACAGTACTGTTATGATATAGGTAATTTTGACGTATTCATTATCAAATACCACACTTAGAATAATAAATACGGATAAAATAAAAACCCTTAAGAAAGACAGAAAAGCACCTTTTACGGGCTCACCCTTACCATAAAACGAATAATCGGAATTTAAAGCTATTAAGGGGATCACTACATAGAACAAAAGATGGTCCAGTTTAATTTCTTTAAAAAACAAATCAAAACTGATGACACTTACAAATAGGAGCAGAGAAAAAGTAAAGCGATCTCTTTGGCTATTTATTAATATTTTTTGCCATTTATCAGTTAATGCAATATCTCTTACAGTAACCAATTGAAGGCCTAAGGCTATAATTGCAGTAAAAATAACAACAAGAGATTCAAAATTTCCAATATCATAAACCAGCGTTTCATCCAGCGATTTTAAAAACCCAACTGAGGCCAAAGATATGATTTGAGAAAATCCTGTTAGTAGTGCAACAATAAATATTCTTTTAATCATATTACAGGTTTATAGACCTTAATTTAACTAAAAAACTAGCGTTTATCTTGCTAGCCTCGTTAACAGGAAATTAATTATCTATTTCTTTAAAACAAAATAAACTGATTGAGGAAAAAGCCTTCGAAACTTATTTTCAGTGTGATATTTAACATTATTTCTGAAAACGCTTGATAACACCTTATCAAAGTATACATAGGGTTTATAAGCATAAATAGGCTTTGAAAGTATGTTCTGGGTTAATCTTGAGAATAGGGTTGAAAGTGTAAAGCAATATTTCCGACTTAGGATGTCAAATTCAAGCCGCTTCAACTGGTCGTTAAGAAATGATTCAGGAAGGCCCCTTTCGTTTTTGGTGAGCGCATATCTTGGCTGTCTCCAGTCTCCCATGGACACTATGGGTTCTCTTAGTAACAATATGCCATCTTTCCTCATTGTTCTGTGGATTTCTTTCATTACATGAGAAACATTTGGGATATGATGGAGCACACCAAAACAGGTGACTAAATCAAAAAAGCCATCTTCAAAAATTATATCACCATTAATTTGTGGCTTGACATAGGTTATGGATTTGCCCTTAATTTTTTGTCCTTTAAGTTTATCTGAGGGTTCAAGAATATACAAATTTTCAACCTTATCTAAAATAGGTAAAAACTCATGGCCAGTGGCGGATCCAATACCCAAAACATTTTTATAAGTTTGGTTTTTGTCCAAATACTGATAGCCATGAACCCTATTGATATGTTCATAAAGATATATGTCCTGATCTAAAAGAGCCAATTCCCTTGAGTCAAGTTTAGCATAACCTTCCTCTTCTTCCTTATACCATTGGGTTATTTGCTCAATGTTGAAGTCGTCTCCATATAATTTTTGCCCTTTAAAATATTCTTCCATCTTAATAATTTAACCTAAGACTATGATCTTTTGTTATTTCTTCACCGGTACCAAACCCAATTTTATCAGAAGACAAACTTAATGTTTTCAATTCTTTATGAACTACAGCGTGAAATAAAATATCTACTTTTTCAAACTTTTCTTATAGAGACTAGGCTTTAAGTTTATACATTAAACTATTGAGCACCGCAATAAAAATTTGATCATTGGCGTAGTACCAAATTCGGAAAACGTATAGTCTCAGTGTACACTCAAGCAATAATCTGATAAGTGTTTTTTCTCACTCTAATCTCAATTACACGTATTATTAATGGTAACTGAAAACTATTTTACCTTAGAAAGTGCACAAATTAAACTATCTCTCCAAAATGGAATTTCTAGCGCAAATTCATCAGAAATTTTAGTGGTATCCAACACACTGTATTTAGGTCTCTCCGCTAAAGTCGCATAATCTCTCGAAAGAATTGGGTTTAAGATAAGGTTGTTGTTAGTCTGTTCAAAAATAGTTTTAGCAAAATCAAACCAACTGATATGACCCCGATTGGAATAATGGTAAACACTATAGTTGTCTGTATCCAGTTGAATTATTTGTATCAACGCTTCTGCTAGATCTACCGCATAGGTTGGGGAACCTATTTGGTCATTAACTACACTTAGCTGATCTCTTTCCGAACCCAACCTCAGCATGGTTTTCATAAAGTTATTTCCAAATTCAGAATACAACCATGAGGTCCTCACGATAAAGTGAGAGGGACAATTCTTTTTAACCTCTACTTCTCCATTTAATTTTGTCCGTCCATAAATACCCAGAGGATTAACACAATCTGTTTCTTTATAGGGGAGGGATTTTTTTCCATCAAAAACAAAATCGGTAGATATTTGAATTAACTTACTACCGTTCCAATGACAGGCATTGGCTATGTTTCTTGCACCAACTACATTAACTTGGTGTGCCAATTCCCGATTTTCTTCAGCATGATCTACCGCTGTATATGCTGCACAATTAATACACCAATGGATGTGATGATCTTCAAAGAATTCTAGCACATTCTTTTCAATAGTAATATCGAGTGTGTTTTTGTCTACAAACAAAAAACTAAGAGCCGGAAACTGCTTGGCAATGCTTTGGATGCATTGTCCCAATTGCCCATTACCACCTGTGACTAGAATCGTTGTTTTCATTTGAACAGAGTTTCAAACGTTGGAAGTTCTTTATCTTTTTCTGAAATAATAAGTTCGGATTCTGAAAATTTCCAATTGATCTGGAGTGTTTGATCATTAAAAATGATGCCACTTTCAGATGCTTTGTTGTAGTAATTATCGCATTTATATGAAAAAATGGTATGGTCTTCCAAAACTAAAAATCCATGTGCAAACCCTCTAGGAATATATAATTGTTTATTGTTTTGGGCACTCAAAACCATTGAGAAGTGTTGTCCAAAAGTTTTAGATTCTGGTCGAATATCTACGGCAACGTCCAAAACACTGCCTGTAATAACTCTAACCAATTTTGCCTGTCCAAAATCCCCTGTTTGAAAATGTAGTCCTCTTAAGACACCTTTTTGGGACTCTGATTGGTTGTCTTGAACAAACTCAATGGAAAGCCCTGTTAATTTTAAAAATTGCTGTTTATTGAAACTTTCAAAAAAACTGCCGCGTTCATCCGTAAAAATTTTTGGCGTAATTAAATAACAATCTTTTAAGTTCGTCTCTTCTATTCTCAAAATAACTTATTTTAAATCTATCAAATTTTGTCCATAGCCACTTTTTAAAAGCGGTTTGGCCAACGCATGTAATTGTTTTTTATTGATGAACCCCATTTTATAGGCAGCCTCTTCAATTGAGCCAATTTTTAAACCTTGACGTTCTTCAATTACTTGGACAAATTGAGCAGCCTGCATGAGCGATTTAAAGGTGCCTGTATCTAGCCAGGCGGTTCCTCTGTCCAAAATACTCACACTCAGTTTACCTTCCTTTAAATATGCTCTATTGACGTCGGTAATTTCCAATTCCCCTCTTTTACTTGGTGTAATACTCTTAGCTATTTCAATAACTGAATTATCATAAAAGTAGATTCCAGGAACAGCATAATTAGATTTTGGCGTGATCGGTTTTTCTTCTATAGAAATAGCATGCCCAGCATCATCAAATTCAACCACCCCATAACGCTCTGGATCATTGACATGATAAGCATAGATAATACCGCCATCTGGGTTGCTGTTGGCTTGCAATAGCTCAGACAGACCAGATCCATAGAAAATATTATCACCCAATATTAAGGCAACTTTTTCTTTCCCAATAAATTCTTCCCCAATTAGGAATGCTTGAGCTAAACCTTTAGGTTCTTCCTGTACTGCGTAATGAAATTCACAGCCAAACTGAGTGCCGTCACCCAACAGTAGTTTAAAAAGCGGTAAATCTTGAGGTGTCGAAATAATCAGAATTTCTTTAATACCCGAGGAGATTAAGGTCGATATAGGATAGTATATCATCGGTTTGTCATAGACAGGCATCAATTGCTTGCTTATGGCAAGGGTTAATGGATGTAACCTCGTTCCAGATCCTCCGGCTAAAATAATTCCTTTCATGTTAACTGTATTGCTTTTTATAATACGACTGATACGCCCCACTGGTCACATTTTTGAGCCATGCTGCATTCTCTAAATACCAATCAATAGTTATAGCAAGACCTTCTTCAAAAGTCAATGAAGGTTCCCATCCCAGTTCATTTTTAAGTTTATTGGCATCAATGGCATACCTTAAATCATGACCAGGCCTATCCTTGACATAAGTAATAAGTTTGTGGGAAGTTCCTTTGTCATTCTCCAATCTAAGATCCATCTGATCACACAAAAGGTTGATCAAATCAATGTTTTTCCATTCATTAAATCCGCCAATATTATAGGTTTCATTAATTTTACCTTTATGAAAGATTAAATCTATCGCCTCCGCATGATCTTCCACATAAAGCCAATCCCTGGTATAATTGCCATCGCCATAGACGGGGAGTGATTTTCCACTTACAATATTATTGATGAATAAAGGAATCAGTTTTTCTGGAAATTGAAAAGGTCCATAATTGTTTGAACAATTGGAAATGATATAAGGCAATCCATAAGTTTCTCCATATGCCCTTACAAAATGATCTGAGCTTGCTTTGGACGCTGAGTAAGGTGAATTAGGATCATAAGGTGTATCTTCTGTAAATAACCCCTCTTGACCTAGGCTGCCGTAAACCTCATCCGTACTGACATGGTAAAAAAGCTTGCCATTAAAATCATCTTTCCAGAGCATTTTAAAAGCATTCAGCAGATTCATAGTGCCTATAACATTTGTTTTTACAAATGCCAACGGATCTTCTATAGATCTGTCCACATGCGATTCGGCCGCTAGGTGTATAATCTTATCAAACCTATAGGTTTTAAATAAATTGTCAACAAAATCTTTATCAACAATATCTCCTTTTATAAAGTTGTAATTTGGTAGATCCTCAACATCTTTAAGGTTCTCTAAATTTCCGGCATATGTAAGGTTATCGAGATTATAAATTTGATGGTCAGGATATTTAGTTAAAAATAATCTAACAACGTGAGACCCAATAAAACCCGCTCCTCCTGTTATTAAAATTGACGTTTTACCTTGCATAACCTCGAACATATTTAACGGTTCGGTTGATCATAAAGATAATGATCATAACTAAAAACCCAATCAATGGAAATAGGATGGTATATCTTTCATTGAACTTGGAAGTTATACTACCCACCTCCTGAAATCCAGACACAACATCAAAAAAACTATCCTCTTCTACTTTCATTTCATCTAGTTTCGCTAATTTGTTTCTTAGAACAATTTCTCTTTCGAGCAATTCAAACTCTTTAGTTTTAGACTTACTTTCAGGTTCGAAAGAAAGACCTTCTCCAAAGCTAATTTTAGTAGCGCCCTTTCGGGATTCTTCTCGAAGAACCGAGATGTAAACTTTACTAAGGGAGTCAACTGAAGTAAGGGAAGCTAAAATGTTTGATTTCTGTATTGCAATCAAGGTATCCCTCCTTTGTTTCATACGCTCAGAATAGGTGGTCCTGAATGTTCTATTTAATCCATCTTCTAGATTTTTAAATATATCTTTTTTTGTTGATTCTACGTTGATCTCGAAAATTACTGAAGAGTAAATATCTCTATTTTGGATAAATTCTTTATAGGTAATAGTTCTTGCGCTAGATGTGTCAATAGATTCAAGAAAATTGCCATATGCTTGAGCTTTGTCATTATCACTCTCTGGTCCTGGCTTCACTTCAAAAGATTTTAGTTCTAAGGCAGATTCTACAGGAATTTCAAAGACATTTGATAACTCTTCGTAACCTTGTGTTTTAATCAACGTATTAAAATAATTGACGTTATTTATCAATTGATATTTAGAATCAAAATAAGGTTTTACCAGCAGTTGGGAAGAATAGACAACAGGCTGTCTTTTTTCAATGATAAAACCTAATATAAAGGCACTAATCAAGACAGCTAAAATAAGTTTAAAGTTGTCAATTATGACTTTTAGAATGAATATAATAAAACTGAATATGGCAGTAAATATTGAGCCTATAAACCGAAAAAACCGTTCAAAAAGCCTTCCGATTGCATTAAATAATTGACCCAAATCAACCTCATCATTTGGAGGCTGATGTTTACTTAAATTTTCATTCATAATAGTTATTTAATTAAATATTTGATGTAATATTTTTCTAGTGATCAAATAGGTTGGTTTTACACCTGTAGTTCCCAAACCCCCGGATGCTAGTGTGCTACCAGTTTCTAACGGATTATCACTGGCATAATACGCATATCTTACCTTAACATCAGGGTTGATACTGCCTCTAACTTTTGAAGCTGCCTGAATGGCTTTTTGGTAATGAGCACCTTCCATTTCCAAGCCAATGACATTCCACGTAGAATTGAAGAAGAATTTTAATATTTCCTTATTTTGAAGGGAGGTGCCTAAAACCGTAATCATTGTGCCTTCATAAACGTCAATATCATGTCCTTCAAAATCCGATTTGGACAGCTGATTTTCCAATGGGTAATTATCCGCAGTGCCTTCAAAAATATGTGCGGATGGAATCATAATATCACCTTTGCCTCCTTCTAAAATTCCGGCTTTACCCATAATGGAGATAGAATCGATATTCAGATGGATTTGCTTATCCTTTAATTTTATCGGTTTTAGCAGCTCATCAATGGTTTCATAAGCTTGTTCTCCAAAGGCGTAATCCATCACAAAAAGAACGGGTTTTTCTGAATCCTCAAACACTTTGGAATTCTCTAAATCTGTTTTGACGAAATCTATTTTAGCCGTGTCAAAAATTTGAACGTCAATATTGGTTCCTGACGCATCTGGAATGTAGATCATTCCTTTTGACAAGGCTTCTTTGGTGACTTTATTTCGTAATTCTTGATTTTCCTTTTGGCTTAATGCTTCGTAGACTTCAAACATACTCTTTTTTGTAGCCAAGGTCTTTAATGCTTGAGGCGCAAAAATAGAATTCATAACGCTGTGCATATTGGCACTGATGACATGGATAGGCCGATCAATCAGTCCGTTTTTTATTAAGGCTTCTTTAATGGTATCCGACCAAATTTCACCATGGATATGATGGCCCAATCGTTCTCTTAATACGGGACTAAAGGTTACCGTTCTTCCTTTGTTATTGACCACTTCCTCTATAGCAAGTTTGCCTAACCAATAGATTAAATGTAGAAATCGTTCTGGTTGGTCTGGCAAGGCAAAAGAACTGTACATTTGAGTCAGTTCATTAAACGTCCTGCCTAAAATATTCGCGGTATGCGCGATGGCAATCTCTCTTTCCGGTTGCGTCAATTCTTGATTGGAACGTACTGCTTTTTCCAATTTTAGCCAATCTCTCGTAGTAGTGCCCTCCTCATCAATAAGCACCCGCTTACTTATTTTGTGGGACTCTACAAACATGAAGGTCAAATGTGTTAAAATATCATAGATTTCAGAGCGGCCACGCGTGATCTCAATATTCATTTGCTCACTGTCTATACGGAAACAATTCCGTCTTCTTTTTGGTGGAATTATCGCTTTAAAATGTGAATTGCTATACCCTTCATCGCTAGTTAAGTTGATAAAAGTACATTCTTCAATCCCATAAGGTAGTCTGTCAACAACATAAAGCAGTCCTTCCAATTCCGCCTTTTCTTCTCCAATTGATCCATATATCTCAGGTCTCAAAAGTAATAACGACTCCCGAAGGGTTTCGCCAGAAATACCCATTGGCTTGTAAAATCCGCGATTAAACAAATGGCGCATTGTAATATACATTCTTTCAATGGCATTTGAGCTTTCCTGGGCTCTCGTTCGGACATGATACTTTTTATTCATAATTAGTGTTTATCCTGTAAAGATAGAATTATTTAGTTAAATTTTGTTGGGTTAGGGTGTCCGCTATTTTTCGGTCATTGGACAGCCTCGGGAGTTTATTTTGACCACCCAGTTTTCCTATAGATTTCATATAATCTTGAAAACCATTCTTTTTGACCCTGGAAATTTTTAAAGGTTGTAATACCTTACCCTGAATCAAGTCGAAATAGTAGCTGTTTTGCTTTTGGAGTGACATCTCAATCTTCTCTGCCAATTCCGAAAGATTATCAGGCTCATTTTCAAATTCAATAAACCATTCATGGAATGGCAGCCCGCTGGAGGGATTGATTTGTGGTGCCACCGTAAATTCTGAGACTTGAACGTTGGTTCCTTCAATCGCTTCATGAAGCGCCTGCTCTACTTCCTTACCAATTACGTGTTCGCCAAATGCAGATATGAAATGCTTAATCCGTCCGGAAACAATCACCCGATAGGGTTTCAACGACGTAAACTCAACCGTATCTCCAATATTATATGCCCATAGTCCTGCAGTTGATGAAATGATCATGACATAATTGGTTCTCAATTCCACATCTTTAATGGTAATTCTTTTTGGATGTTCATCAAAAAACTCCTCTGCTTTGATAAATTCATAAAAAATACCCGAATTTAATTGTAGCAGCATTCCTTTTTGATTTTGCTGGTCCTGATACGCGAAAAAACCTTCACTGGCAGGATAAAGTTCTATACTATCCACTTTTCGTCCTATTAGGCTTTCAAACTTTGCCCGATAGGGTTCATAATTAACACCTCCAAAAATAAATAGGTTGAAATTCTTAAAAACATCACCCACCTTTTTCCCTGTTTTTTCATTGATTCTTTCAAAATACATCTGTACCCAAGAAGGAATTCCTGAAATTACGGTCATGTTTTCCGGCAGGGTTTCAGCAACAATAGCCTCCACTTTCGTTTCCCAATCTTCAATACAGTTGGTTTCCCAGGAAGGCATTCTATTTTTTTGAAGATATTTTGGAACGAAATGGGCAACAATCCCTGATAAACGCCCAAGTTGGATCCCGTTTTGTTCCTTTAAAATGGGGCTGCCCTGCAGAAAAATCATTTTACCATTCACAAACTCAGAATTCCCGGTTTCTGCAATGTACATGAGAATGGCATTTCTGGCAGCTTCAACATGTGTTGGCATGCTTTCTTTGGTGAGCGGAATGTATTTCGAACCCGAAGTAGTTCCGGATGTTTTAGCGAAATATAAAGGCTTGCCCTTCCATAAAATATCTGATTCTCCCGCAACCACCCGTTCTACATAAGGCTTTAATTCTTCATAATCCCGAACGGGAACACGGGAAATAAAGTCAGCATGCGATTGGATCTTCCTGAAATCGTGGTCCTTCCCAAATTGGGTGTTTTGCGCTTCGTAGATGAGCTTTTTGAACACAGCGTTTTGGGTTTCAATGGGGTTATTCGCCCATTTCAAAACCGACTTTCTAACGAAGTGCGCAAAGACTTTGGCAAGAGCCGATTTTATTGTAAACATTATTTAAAATCTATAAAATTGGTTGGATTGATAGGATAGCCTTTACTCCATAATTCAAAGTGCAAATGTGGCCCTGTCGTGTATTCACCTGTATTTCCTGAAATGGCTATGACTTCTCCTGCTTTAACTATATCACCTTGTTCCTTGGTAAGCGATGCATTATGCTTATATACCGAAATAAGTTCATAACTGTGTTCGATGATAACCACGTACCCCGTTTCTGAGGTCCATTCTGCAAAAATAACGGTCCCATCTGCTGTAGCCTTCACTGGCGTGTTTTTAGCAACAATAATATCAACGGCATAATGTTTTTCCTTCACATTATAACCTTCTGATATAGTTCCATTTACCGGTGGAAACAAAACGAAATTTGAGGCAGAGATGGCCGATTCAAAAAAGTTGTACTTATCTTCCTTATCCACTTTTTCGCGTAATAAGGAATCTTGCTTGGTCGGTTTAATATCTATTTGCCCTGTTTCGTCATGGAAAGCGTTTAAAATAGAGTCTTTGTTGAATTCTACGGTTTTAACATCCCCTGTAAGCACACGTTTAATGGACGCAAAATATTTTTCATTGACCTCGATCACCTGCTTCAAGGAATCAGTTTTAAAACTGAGCTGTGTGGCTTGCTTTTTTAATTTCGCCGAAGAATACCCCGGTATATACTCCCTCAAAGGCGTAAAAGCGATTAAAAAGATCGTACCCGCTACAAGCAGAATACTGCTCAAAGACACAATAACAAACACATTCAAGCGTGTTAACTTAATAGCAAAGCGTTCTTCAAAGGTGTCCTCATTAAGGATTACCAATCGGTACTTATGAAGTAGCTTTTTTGTGAATTTCTTCTCTTTTTTTCTAGTGGTCATGCTAAACAAAATTAAATAAAATTAAGGCAATCTATATTGTCTTTCATCTAAAGTTTGATTTTAACGTTTAATTTGAAGTTTAATTATTAAATTTGCTGTTCAAATCAAATGTTATGATAGCATCAAGTATTTTTTTAGCAGTTGGACCATGGCAAATAGTAGTCGTAGTCGTGTTGGTATTATTGCTTTTTGGAGGCAAGAAAATTCCAGAACTCATGAGAGGTTTAGGAAGTGGCATTAAAGAGTTTAAAGATGCCAGTAAGGAAGAAAGCGATGAAACGACCACTTCCACTAATAAAAACAAGTAAGAATTTCCTATAAAACCAAAAGAGCCAACTTTATCGTTGGCTCTTTTTTTTGTATGATATGTTCTGCTCAATGAGATTATTTTATCTTAATGGATTTTATAATAGCTTCCAATTCAAAAATATTATTCCGTTTTTCAACCGACGGAGAAAAAACGTAACCTTCAATGACAACATATCTATCGTTTGCTTTATCTTCAATGGCGTAGTTTATAAAAGGCCCCGACATAAAAGCGTTCTTCACGTCCCAAATACCTCTGGTTTCAAATGTTGGCTTCCCATCAACACTAGTTTCATATAAATAAGGTGTATAAGCATTTTCTGTAATCATATAAGAACCTTCCACGGGACCAGGAATATGGACTTTCCCGATAGAATCCCTCATTCTAATAATATCAATGATGGTGCTATCTCCTTTTTTTATGGTGTTAAGGGGCACTTCATATATCATGATGTCCATTGTGCCCGTTGGAATATCTTTTCTGATCCAAAAGAAATCCTTTTCTTGTTTGGCGATCCGATAGGCCGTTTGAAAATTTAACTTGACACCTAAGGATTCTTGTAGTGGACCGTCATCTCTTAATGAAATCCTAATGCGCCGTTGGTTTTCCTTCAACTCTTCTTTCTTGAAAGCAGCAATTATTTTATCGCCATTCATCTCTAATTGATCATTAATTTCCTGATCGGACTTTCCAGAAACAACCGCAACGGTTTGAGGTCTTGCGTACACATCATTTCTAATGACGACACCCGCTTCGCCCCCTTTTTCTATTTTTAAAATGATCCTGTTTTTAGTGGCAAAGCCTTCAAATACCATAGGTGGTATTTGATTAAGTGAAAACACAGGTTCTTCTGGACTTAAAAGCGGTATAGAGGCCGCAACAACGTCTCTAATGGTTTCCCCTACACTATCATCCCAAAGTAAATTGTCAACGACCACCAATAGGTTATTAATGTTTCCATTAGATCCAGGAATGATTCGTTGATCTTTACCTTTGTTACAAGAAGTAAACAAGATTAAAGAAAAGGCAATAGCGTAAAAGGTTTTCATGTTGTGGTTTTTAAATTTATAACACTTAACGTGAAAGTTTAAGTGTTGTTCCTGCTTTTAAATTATTACCACTAATATCGTTCCAATCTTTGATATTTTGAATTGAAACGCCTGGAAACTTTTTAGAAATGCTCCACAACGAATCTCCAGACTTCACTTTATAAGTCTTTGAAGAATTTGAAGTACTGCTTTGAACCGTTGATTTTGTTGAAGCATTAGCCAACGATTTTGACGCCGACGTAGTTGGCTGTGTTCTATAAACTGTGAGGCGCTGGCCTATTTTTAAATCATTGCTCCGCAGTCCGTTCCATTGTTTTAACTGGGATACCCTTACATTAAATTGCCGGGCAATTTTTCCTAAGTTATCACCCGACACCACTCTATACGTGGTTTTTGTTTCTGACTCAAACAACTGTGGTAAGGGCTTTTCACGTTTGTTCATTTCATTGGTCACAAACTCGTAAATACTGGCTTCATTGGTCACAAACTTTCCAACGGCATGCCTTGGCAATCTTAGGGTGTAATTTTTTCCTTCCACATACGGAATGATATCCAACTTATAAGATGGGTTTAAAAACTGAAGTTCTTCCATGGGAAGATCCAACAATTCAGACACTTGATCCAGACTGATCATTTGTTTGACGTGAATGGTATCCGTATCAATATATCTAAATTCTGGTCGGTGTTTTTTAAATCCATGCTCCTCGGCATATTCAAAAATATACATTGTAGCTAAAAAAGCCGGCAAATAGCCTGCAGTTTCCTTTGGTAAATAAGGTCTGATATTCCAATAGTTTTCATACCCTCCTGATCGTCGGATGGCTTTACTGACATTACCCGGTCCACAATTATAAGATGCCAAAGCCAAATCCCAGTCGCCAAAGATCTCGTATAGCCTGGCAAGATATTTACTGGCCGCTTCTGTAGATTTAAGCGGATCACTCCGTTCATCCACATAACTGGTGACATTTAAATTATACTGCTTACCGGTAGCAAACATAAATTGCCATAAACCTGTAGCCCCTACTCGCGACTTTGCTCTTGGCTTTAATGCCGATTCCACAATGGCCAAGTATTTTATTTCCAAGGGAATATTATAATTGTCCAGTTCTCTTTCAAACATTGGGAAATAATAATCGCTCAAAGACATTAAACGCTCCAAAGAATTGCGTCGGTGTTTTAAGTAAGATTTGATCACACTTTCTAAAGACTCATTGTATTCTATGTTAAAAGGTGTTTTGGAGCTCAGTTTATGAAGCCTTGCTTTCAACGTGTCGGTAGGCAACTCAGGATAGTCAACAGCATCGTATTTTAAATCTGTAACAGAGGCATAGATACTGTCAAACAATTCATTGCTGTATAATTCGTCGAGCCACTTTTGGTCGATTTCTGATGCTAATTGTAAATCCTCAATGGTTTTTGCGGATAGGGAATCGGCTACTGTAGCCATTTCAATGGCGGCCAAATTCTTCCCATCACTAATGGAATCAATTTGAACTGAAACAGTTTTGTCAGGTGCGACGGGAGTGTCTGTTTTTTTAGTTTTAATTTGAGAGAAACTAAAACCACATACACACAAGGCACCAAAAGTCAAGGATACTAGTTTTTGGTTCATTAGTAAGGTGTTTTATAAGTCAACGATGAGTTGGTTAAATTCGTACAATAATATCTAAAATGATTATATAAAACAACAATTTAACATACACAAGTGCATCTCACCGAATAAATCATCCTCTTATCTATGGTTTTGATGAGAAAGTTCCAATTTTTACAAGCTTATTATTTCAAGATGGCTGCAATTCCTGGTAGCGTTTTTCCTTCTAGACTTTCTAGCATAGCACCACCGCCCGTACTCACATAACTTACTTTATTTTCAAAGCCAAATTGTTTCACGGCAGCCACTGAGTCGCCACCTCCAACAAGAGAAAAAGCGCCCTTTTTGGTGGCTTCCGCGATTGACTTACCAAGTTCAATTGTACCATTTGCAAAATTCTCCATCTCAAAAACTCCCAAAGGACCGTTCCATAATATGGTTTTGCACTGAAGGACGACCTCATGAAAATTTCGAATAGTTTGTGGGCCGGCATCCAAACCTTGCCATCCATCAGGAATTTCATTAACCTTTACAATTTGGGTATTGGCGTCATTGCTAAAGGCATCTGCAGCAATGACATCAACAGGAAGATGGACTTTTACATTTTTTTCCTTAGCTTTTTCGAGGATTTCCAATGCCAATTCCATTTTATCATCTTCACAGATAGAATCCCCTATTTTCCCTCCTTGTGCTTTTACGAATGTAAAAGTCATTCCGCCACCAATAATCAAGTGGTCCACCTTATCTAATATATTTTCTATAATGGTGATTTTAGAAGATACCTTAGCTCCGCCAAGAATTGCTAAAACAGGTTTTTCACCATTCTCCATCACTTTCTTGATACTTTCAATCTCCTGCTCCAATAAATAACCGAAGTATTTTCTTTCTGGGAAAAAATCCGCAATTACAGCCGTTGAAGCATGTGCTCTATGTGCCGTTCCAAAAGCATCATTCACATAAACATCACCTAATTTTGATAGTTGTTCGGCAAAATCTTTATCTCCTGCCTCTTCCTCCTTATGAAATCTCAAATTCTCAAGAAGTAAGATTTCACCTGGTTCTAAATTATCTGAAGCCGCTTGTGCTGCCCCTCCTACACTACTTGAAACAAAAATGGTTTTTACACCAATAATTTCTTCCACTTTCTTATGAATATGTTTCAATGAAAATTCTGCCTGAACCCCTTTTGGCCGTCCCAGATGTGACATTCAGATACAACTGCCACCATCTTCCGAAATTTTCATAATGGTAGGTTTTGCCGCAACAATTCTGCTATCATCAGTGACCATAAACTGATCGTCTAAAGGCACATTAAAATCTACTCTTATCAGAGCTTTTTTATTTTTAAAATTGAAATCGTTCAAGGTTTTCATGAGTATCTATTTATTATAACATCAAAACAAATGTAACCATTTCTAAAATGATTATAAATGCATTCTTTTGAGAATTCAACTTCCATAAATTTTTAATGAAAAAAAATACATAGTTTTGTCCCATGCAATTCATTAGCGTTTTAGGACAGGAACATCTCAAAAATCATTTAACCCAGAGCGCGGACAATGGACGTATTCCACATGCGCAATTGTTTGTGGGTCCAGAAGGATCGGGTACTTTACCAATGGCCATTGCTTATGCACAATACATCCTATGTGGCAATAAGAATTCTGAAAACAAAGGAGGAAATGATAATTGCAATTTGAAGTTCAAAAACTTCTCCCATCCTGATTTACATTTTGCTTTCCCTGTTGCAACCAACGATAAAATCAAGAGCCATCCCGTTTCCAATCATTTTATGGAAGAATGGCGACAGCTCCTTAAAGAACAACCTTATGGAAATCTTTTTGATTGGTACCGCATGCTGGGCATTGATAACAAACAAGGACAAATAGGTGTTGATGAAGCTTTGAACATTGTCAAATCCCTTTCATTAAAATCCTATGAAGGTGGTTATAAAATCATGGTGATTTGGATGGCAGAAAAAATGAATACCGCTGCCGCCAATAAACTCTTGAAACTTATTGAGGAACCACCGTCAAAAACCGTTTTTATCCTTATTGCTGAAGATGAAGGACAGATTATCAATACCATTAGATCGCGATGTCAAGTACTCAATTTTCCGCCGTTGGCTGACGCCGTTTTAACGGAAGCCCTCAAGAAAAACTACCAGTTAGACCAGGAGACCGCCACAAAAATTGCCCGGCAGTCTAACGGCAACTATAATAAAGCTTGCGATTTAGTCTATCAGGACTCTGAAGACATACAATTTGAAGAATGGTTTGTGTTTTGGATCCGAAGCGCGTTTAAGGCGAAAGGCAATAAAAGCGCCATCCACGATTTGATCAGTTGGAGTGAACAAGTTGCAAAAACCGGTCGGGAGACACAAAAGCAATTTTTGCAATTTTGCCTCGATTTTTTCAGGCAGGCCCTTTTACTGAATTATAATGCCCACCAATTGGTATTTATAGAACCTAAAACCAAAAACTTTAAACTTGAAAATTTCGCGCCTTTTGTGCACGAAGGCAATATTATGGAGATCAGCCAAGAGCTTCAAGATGCTATTTATCATATTGAACGCAACGGAAATTCCAAAATTATATTAACCGATCTCTCAATTAAGTTGACCCGTTTATTACATAAAAGAGCCAGTTAAAAACTGGCTCTTTTTGAATATTAATTTTATTACTCAAGAATTAATCCTTCTTTTTCTCAGCGTTAAGAGCTTCCAAAATATCTTTGGTCAAATCTTGACTTTCTTTTCCGTACATGACACTACCAGCTTCATTACTTCCTAAAATAAAAGAATAACCATTCTTTTGTCCGTAATCTTTAACAAAACTTCTAATGTCTTTAATGAGTGTGTCTATTTGAGATTGGCTTTTCTTTTGGATTTGTTGTTCTTCCATTTGAAACTGCTGCTGAAAACGTTGGTACTGTTGTGCCAAAGCTTGGTACTCCTCTTGAGAGCTTTTTTGAACCATTTGTGGGTCCTTTTTTTGCATTTCTGCAGCTAAAGTTTGAAAAGATTGACCGATACTATCTACTTTTCTATTAAACGCATCAATTTCAACTTGAAATTTTGCCTCAATATCTTTTTTCTTCTGGTAATCATTAATCAATTTGCTATTATCAACAAATCCAATTTTTGTTTGCTCCTGACATGATGATAACACCACTAAAGTTAATAGAGCGATAAAACCTTTTTTCATTTTTATGTTTTTAAAATTTTGATGCAAATGTAATAAAGTCAATGTGAATTTTAATAAAATATATAGTATAGTTTAAACTAATCGAAATAAAGAAGTGCATTAGTTTTGTCGATAAGAAACTGCCCTTTCAGGAGTGATTTAAGAAGGCTTTAATAAAAAGCATAGATAAATCCCATTAAAGATTAAAAGCCTTTCTTAAAACGGCTAAATTCACGTATTTTGCTGCTTTAAGACATAAATTAGGGAAGAATACTCACTTGTGCGCGCCGCTTTCCAATTCGATCGACATCCATTCCAAAATCCCTTGAAATAATTCATTCTCCCAAACTTATATTTCTCGGAAAGCAAACTTACATAAAACGCATCAAATTTCATTGGAGTTGTTTTAATCAATTTCATTTCCACGCCATTTGCCAATCTCTTTATTGACTCTTGACTAAAATGCCAAAGATGTCGGGGGACATCATAAGCGGCCCAAAACTCTTTATATAATTGCGCATCATAACTTTTAAAATTAGGAACCGCAATGATCAAAACACCATTCGGTTTTAATAATTTATTAAACAAGGAAAAGTGGGCCTCAAGTTCTGGTAAATGTTCCAGCACATGCCACAAGGTAATGACGTCAAAACTTTGCGGTTTGAGATTGAAAAGTTGTTCACTATCAAAAACAGATTGGTTTGTTTTTTGATTGGCAATTGCCCTCGCCTGCTCATTGGGTTCTATTCCTGTTATGGCCCAACCAGACTCAAGAGCTACTTGCAGAAAATCGCCAGTGCCACAGCCTACATCCAATAGAGATTTTGTATTTTTTGAAACGGAATTGATAAGTCTAATCTTTCGTTTTAAAGCGATCCCTTTTACAAGGTGATATACTTTTTCAAAGACATTCCGTTTACTGTCTGTATGCGAAATATAATCGTCGCTTTTATAATAATCCGGCAATCTATCTTTAGAAGGTTGTGGAAATGTTTCGAGCATTTCAAATGCGCCATTATATAATAACTCAAAACTTTCCTGAGAAACAGAGTGATCCTTAACTGTGATATAGGTTTTTTTTTGCAATTGACTTGACACGTTCAATGGAATGATTTAGATTGATTTCAAGTGAGCGAAAATAATCAATAGCTTAGATCTATTCCAAGAATCAATCAATACTTTTCACCAAGAAATCTTATGAAAGGCTTCTCACCTCTTCATCTCAAAACAACAGAAAGCAGATAACGCGGATTCATTATGATGTTCATGATAGGTTTTCTTGCGAAAATACTCCCAACTAGAAACTATCGAGCTTCAGTCTGTTCACTTCGCTTTAGAGAATAAGGTCAATCTTACACAAATGACCATAGTTTGTAAATCCATAATTTAATTCAAGCTTAGTGAAAATCTGTTTCGTTGAATAGCCAAAAAAACAACAGCAAACACATCATTATTCATGATAGGTTCGTGGCTAAAAAACATATTGAAACCGAAGTAGCAGTAACAAATTTTAAGGCTTAACCTTTATCTAAAAAATTTAAAATTACAATTAATCATTATAAATACTCGCACGTTCCACGTGGAACATATAGCACTTGTAAAAACTTATCGACCCATATATACTAAAAGTACCGAAACATCACTAGGTGTGACACCGCTGATACGGGAAGCTTGTGAAATGGTTCGAGGACGGATTTTATCCAGTTTTTGCCTTGCCTCAATGCTCATAGATTTCATTTGTGAATAGTCAAAACCATCGGGAATCTTCAAATCTTCCAGACGATTAAGCTTGTCAGCATTGTTCTTTTCCTTGTCGATATATCCAGAATACTTGACCTGTATTTCAGCTTGTTCTATGGTTTCCTTATCCAAGTCATGTTCCAAAATATAAGCATCCACTGTTCTAATTTTCCGCATGTCCTCCATAGAAATGTTCGGACGTGCAAAAACTTTAAACAGCTTTCCGGATTGATTGACTAAAGCAGAATCATTATCACCTAAAATAGGATTGATATCTTTTGCCTCGACGCTGGTCTGTTTAAAAAATTCAACGAAAGCGTCAGACTTAGAATGCTTTTCCTCCATCCTTCTCAATCTCTTTTCACTTGCCAATCCAAGTTCATATCCTTTTGGGGTAAGTCTTAAATCGGCATTATCCTGTCTTAGAAGTGTTCTATATTCGGCGCGCGAAGTAAACATGCGATACGGCTCTTCAGTGCCTTTAGTAATCAAATCATCAATTAACACCCCAATATAAGCCTCATTACGCTTAAGCGTAAACTCATCTCTTTCCTGAACAAGAAGCGCCGCATTAATTCCGGCCATCAATCCTTGTGAAGCAGCTTCTTCATACCCGGTCGTTCCATTAATCTGTCCAGCAAAAAACAAGCCTTGGATCAACTTGGTTTCTAACGTGTGTTTCAATTGCGTTGGCGGAAAATAATCATATTCAATAGCATATCCAGGTCTGAAAAACTTTACCTTTTCAAAACCGACTACAGAACGTAATGCCTTAAATTGGACATCTTCCGGCAGCGATGTAGAAAACCCGTTGACATATACTTCAACGGTGTTCCATCCTTCTGGCTCCACAAATATTTGATGACGGTCTTTAGTTGCAAACCGATTGATTTTATCTTCAATAGAAGGACAATATCGTGGGCCAGTACTTTTTATTCTGCCATTGAACATCGGTGAACGATCAAAGCCTTCGCGGAGCAAATCATGGACCAAAGGGCTCGTAAAGCTCATATGACAATCCCGCTGATGTGTCAAGGGTTTCGTAATATCCGAATAAGAGAATTTTTCTGGAACTTCATCCCCTGGCTGCACCACCATTTGGGAATAATCCAATGATCTTCCATCAACTCTTGGAGGTGTTCCGGTCTTCATTCTTCCAGATTCGAATCCCAACTCAACCAGTTGTTCTGTAATTCCTGTTGCCGCTCTTTCTCCTGCTCTGCCGCCACCAAAACTTTTATCTCCTATATGGATCAATCCATTTAAAAAAGTGCCATTGGTAAGGACCACGGTTTTGGCCTTCACTTCTAGACCCAAAGAAGTTTTGACACCTACAACCTGATAGTTTTCCACAAGAAGCCCTGACACCATATCTTGATAAAAATCAAGATTTGGAGTTCGCTCCAACATCAATCGCCAATCTTCAGCAAAACGCATCCGATCACTTTGCACTCTTGGGCTCCACATAGCAGGACCTTTAGACTTGTTCAGCATTTTAAATTGGATAGCCGAAGTGTCACTCACGATTCCGCTATAACCACCTAAGGCATCAATCTCACGCAAAATCTGTCCCTTGGCAATTCCTCCCATAGCAGGATTACAAGACATTTGCGCTATATTTTGAAGATTCATTGTAATTAATAATGTAGAGCACCCCATATTGGCCGCCGCAGCTGCAGCTTCACTGCCAGCATGGCCCCCACCAACAACAATTACATCATATACTTTATCAAACATTGTTTGTTAATTTAAAAATTCGATTGTTCCACGTGGAACATATTCCTTTTCTGATATCAAGAACTAGAAATCAACCTTTAGTAATGGAGCTAACTAATTTCCCTAAATAGAAAAGTTTGCAAATATACGTTGATTTCCCGATACTTAAGGTAATTTAGATATGTAGTAGTTTTCTTTCGAGCGCATCTCAGCCTCGTCACTCTCGGTTTTATCCTTGTAGCCGCAATAATGAAGAATTCCATGAATCATGACCCGACTTAATTCGTTTTCAAAAGTAACATCGAAATCCTTCGCATTCTCCTTCACTCTTTCAACTGAAATATAAACATCCCCACTGATGAGCTTTCCTAGGGTGTAATCAAAACTTATAATATCGGTCAGAGTATCATGTTCAAGAAACTTAACATTAAGATCTAATAGATAAGCGTCATCGCAAAAAATATAATTGATCTCTCCCTCCCTAAAACCCTCATTGCTTATGGTATCAGAAATCCATTTAGACAACTCGTCTTCATTTGGTAATTCAAATTCTGTTTCGTAGTTAAAGCTGATCATTCTCCTTTTTTAAAATAGTCCTGTACCTTTTGTTTATAAATTTGTTGCAAAGGTAAAGCTTGTCTATTTAATATTTCAGTAGTATTAAAATATTCTTTGGCCGTCGGAATCTGATCATTGGCAGTGTTCTCAAATTGTTTCTTGTTCGTATTGGATTCACGCCTATTTTCTTCCCCTTGCATAAAAGTAGCATTGTCCAATTTCAAAAGCTGATGTTGCAAGTTCATCATACGCTGCAAAGTTTGATTGGTAAAACCCTTATTTATCAAATCCGATTCAATGTTCTCCATTTGTTTTAAGAGCTGCTGTCCCTCACCAGACTTTCCCAATTGCTTTAGTCTGTCCTGTAAAGCCTGTCGCAATTGTTGCTGTTGCTGATAAATACGATACAACTCACCATTCATCATCTCAGAGGAACCTTCACCCTCTCCCTGCTGATTACCGCCATCGCCTTCCTTTCCATCCTTGCCAGACTTATTATCCCCCTTTTCGCCATCTTTGCCATCACCATCTTCTTTTCCTTCACCCTCCTTTTCCTTACCTGATTTACTTTTTTTAAGCCCTGCTTCCATTTGCTTATTCAGTTCTTCCTGACTCATGATAATATCAGGCAATTGCATACCACCAGAACCGCCACTTTGTCCCTGACCCTTCCCTGATCCTTCACCTTGTGCAGCATTCATATCAGCTTCCATATTATCCAACACATCACTTAAAAAATTCGCCAGATCATTTGTTGCCGTCATGGTGTATTGTTGAGTTGCAACGCCTTGGTATAACATGTTTTCAGAAAGTTGTTCCATAGATTTATCAATATTGAAAAACACATCAGTAATCTTGGAATTAACCTGTTCTGAAAGCTTAGGCTGACGCAGGGATAACGCAAACAAACTATCGTCAATATGCTCGAAATGTTCGCGTAAACTACTTTGTTTTCGTAAAAAACTTCCGTACTGGTTATGATTGATTTGAATGCTTTTAAATTGATCCATTAAATCTTCTTGCGCAAAGGAAAAAAGTAAAAGATTCTTCAAAATCTGACGTAACATAGTCGCGTCTTCCTGGATTTGCTGTTGTCCTCCAGACATCATGGATTGAGCCATTTCTGAACTCATCTGTTTCATTTTCTTTGCAGCATTCTTCTGTTTTTGTTGTGCATCCTTCTGCTTTTGCTCTGCGTTCTTTTGATCATTCTTTTCTTCAGCATCTTCCTTCTTCTGAAGATCCTCCGAGGCATCTTGTTGATCTTTTTGAATTTCCTTCTCCGCCTCCTTATCCTGTGGCACCTCCAATGGCTTTTTTAAGGCCATGTTCTCTTTTTGTAGTTCTTCCAATTCCTTAAGAAAATCCTCAAAATTTTTATTTAACTCTTCCTGTTTTTCTTTCGTGTTTGATTCTTTATCTTCTTTGGATAACTGATCTTGTTTGTCAGCTAATCTCTCGAGTTCCCGCTGCAATTTTTCGGTCTTTATCGCAACATAATAACGTTTGGTCAATTCCAATAACTGCTGTAAGCTCTTCTGTTTATTTTTATTTTGCTTTGCCAATTGGTCAAGTTTCTCTGTCAACTCTTCTTTTTGGATTTTATCCTGAAGCAGTTCTAGTTCCTTTAAAAGTTTCTCGTCTTTTTGGAGTTGTTCCTCATTGTCCTTTAACCGCTCTTTCAGCTGTTCCTTAAAGGGATCATTTTCGGTGTTTTCCTTTTGAAAATCTTCCAAATTATCCATAAGTCGCTTATTGAAATTTTGCATCATTTCCTCTTGTTGCTTCTGACGCTTGATGAAGTTTTCCAGTTTTTTCCGATCACTGAAATTAAGTTGCTCTTTTTCCTTTTGCGTTCTAGATAACTCTTCCAATTGCTTCTCCTGAAGTTTCATTTTTTCAAAAGATTGGTCAAGATTCTTGATGGTTTCACTCTGCTCTCTCAGTTGTTTCACCTCCTCTTCATCCTTAGTGAGTTTTCTATAGGAAAATACGGCGCTTTTTATACTTTTATGGTTATGAATTGCATCATTATCAAATACTTGAAAATACAATTCGTAAGTCATACCTTCTTCCAATGGTAAATTATTTGGAAATGCGGTAACAAATTCCTCGAAATTAGATTCACCAATAGGAATGATCTTCACTCCCTTATCAGATTCATTATCAGTTGTGTAATACACCAATTGTATCTTACTCACTCCATAATCGTCACTAGCCTGACCGTAAAAATAGAGCGATTGATTGTCAATAGTATCTCGTTCAACCTTGATATTGAGTTCAGGATAAGCGTCTTTAATCACTTGAATACTGTAGGCCAAATTCTCGTAGTCCTTTAGCGATTCATTGCTTGTGGTGATATTATAATCCCATTTGGAATACAGTTTTTTGGAAATTTCAAAAGTAGCGTTGGTCTTAAGTTCAAAGTGTAACGTATCCTTTGCATACATGACCACTTGGTTTGTAGCTCGGGTTTTAATTTTCCAGGTCACGTTAGTCCCTTCCGGGATGGTGGTATTACCGGTACTTTTCAAAACCTCATCCGCTCTGTTGGTATAGGACGGATAATTCAAAACCATTTCAAAATTGACCAGGCTTGGGACGTTTATCACATTTAAATGGTAAGCTTTGGACACCACTTTATTGGCAGAAAGTGTAAATGATACTGGATGTTTCAATTGTGGAAAAACATATTCAAAAGACCCAGGATCGGTTTGCCTCAAAAAATAAGTTTCACCACCGTAATGAATTTGTGCGTTCTCAGGAACCACATTTCCTGCGGTTTTAACCATTAATTTAAAGTCCTTATATTCTATGGCTTGAAGCTCCTCATTGACCACAAAAAACTGAAAAGGCGCTGGCGGTTCATACGCAGTTTTATAATTAACAACACGTGTATAGCTATCACTGAACCAGTTAAAATGCCCGGTAATAAAGGTCACTAATAAAATCAGGATTGGAATGGCGGCATACTTTAGGTACTTTACATTCTTTCTAAAATTAACCGCCATCTTAAAAGGCACAGGTCGAAGTTCAGCAGATTTTTGTTCAATACCCGCCAACAAAAGTTCAGACTGATCTGAACTATTTTGAAGTTGAAGCACGTTCAACAATTTATCACTCACTTCAGGAAAGTGTTTGCCGATGATCTTGGAGGCTTCTTCATAATCGATCCCCTTTTGAAGCTTGAACAATTTTGATAATGGCCACACAATAAACCTGACAAATAAACCCAACTCTACAATTACAAAAGACCAGAATAAAATGGTTCTTGCCGTTGGATCCAACCATAATACATATTCAATAAACAGTGTGAATAGCAAATACAACAAACCAATGGAAAAAAAGAGAATGCCACCCTTTAGCAGGTCGTTAGTATAATAACGCCTGATAAATTGTTCTAGTTTGGATTGTATGGTTTTGAAGTTGTTTGACACAGATTTGGTAATTTTTTTCGAGGTTTCATTTTTAAGAGAAATGATCTCATATATAACCTACTAAACTACAATTTTATTTTAATCTGTAAATGCTTAAATTGGATAAGCTTGTGTTAATTAAGAAGAAGAGTCTAACGAAGATAAAATTATAGTTGAAGTTGCTCGTCTGAATAAAACTGAAACTAGAATACTGAGCTTTAAACTTTGATTGCCAATCCTTGAACCTTGAACCTGAAAAATCTATCTTTGCAATTCTAAATATAGAAAAATGACTGATCAAGTTCGTGTGCGTTTTGCACCAAGTCCAACCGGACCTTTACATATTGGCGGTGTCCGTACTGCCCTATTTAATTACTTATTCGCCAAAAAACATAATGGAACTTTTATTTTAAGAATAGAAGACACCGATCAAAACCGTTATGTGGAAGGTGCTGAACAATATATTATTGACGCTTTAAATTGGTGCAATATCCCTTTTGATGAAGGTCCAAATCACAACGAAAAATTTGGTCCGTACCGTCAAAGTGAACGCAAACATTTATATCAAGACTATGCGGAAAAGCTTGTAGCTTCTGGCAATGCCTATTATGCATTTGATACCGCAGAAAGCTTGGATCATCATAGAAAAGAACACGAAGCGCAAGGAAAAACCTTTATTTACAATTGGCATAACAGAAACCTCTTGCTCAATTCATTGGCACTCTCAAAAGAAGAAACACAAAACAAATTGGACAATGGGGAGGATTATGTGATCCGATTTAAATCGCCTAAAGATCAAACTTTACATCTAACGGATATTGTAAGAGGTGACATTACCATTGATACCAATATTTTAGATGATAAAGTATTGTTTAAAAGTGATGGCATGCCTACCTACCATTTGGCAAATATTGTTGACGATCATTTAATGGAGATTACCCACGTGATCCGTGGTGAGGAATGGTTACCTTCTTTGGCCTTACATTACCAATTATATGAGGCCTTTGGATGGGAAAAACCGCAATTTGCCCATTTACCTTTACTGCTTAAGCCTACTGGGAAAGGAAAGTTGAGCAAGCGTGACGGCGATAAATTGGGTTTTCCGGTATTTCCTTTGGAATGGAAGGATCCTCAAACTGGCGATATTTCTCGCGGTTATAGAGAAGACGGCTACTTTGCCGATGGCTTGATTAACTTTTTAGCATTTTTAGGATGGAATCCAGGTACGGAACAAGAACAATTTACTTTGGAAGAACTTGTTGACGCTTTTGAATTGGAGCGTGTCCACAAATCAGGAGCCCGATTTGATCCAGATAAAATTAAATGGTTCAATCATCAATATATGCAGTATCAAAATGATGACGAATTAGCTGAAATCTTTAAAGAGAATCAACCACAACTAAAAGATATTGACGTCAATTATGTAGCTATGGTTGTTGGATTGATCAAGGAACGCGCAACATTTATTTCCGATTTTTGGGATTTATCCTCATACTTTTTCGAAGCGCCTACAACCTATGATGAGAAAGCTTTTGCTAAAATCATGACCAATGAGACGCGGGAACTGATGAGTGAATTGGAGCAAATAATTACACATACTGCAGATTTTACGGTTGAAAATATCCAAACCGATGTCAAAGCATGGATCGGTAAAAAAGGTGTTGGTTTTGGCAAAGTCATGCAGCCTTTGCGATTGGCATTGGTTGGTGCCATGCAAGGTCCAGATGTTTTTGAAATCATGTTTATGATTGGGAAGGCTGAAACGATCCAACGTCTTGATAAGTTGGTGCAAACCTTATAAATCTTGATTTGCCCATTAACAAAAAGAATAAGAACCTTAGTAAATATAATTTAAATGAGTACTTTTCATTTTCTAACAAAATAAAATTCATATTATGTTTGCTATTCCTTTTATTATCATTGGATTAATTATATTCTTTTCCTCTTTTTTTACTGTAAAACAACAGTCTGCGGCTATTGTGGAGCGCTTTGGAAAATTTCAGAGTATTCGCCATTCCGGTCTGCAGATGAAAATTCCAATTGTAGACCGTATTGCAGGAAGGATGAGTCTTAAAATCCAACAGTTGGACGTGATCGTGGAAACCAAAACTTTGGATGATGTTTTTGTGCGTTTGAAGATCTCGGTTCAGTTTATGGTCATTTCCAAAAAAGTATATGATGCGTTTTATAAATTAGATTATGCGCATGACCAGATTACAAGTTATGTTTTTGATGTGGTTCGTGCGGAAGTTCCTAAAATGAAGTTGGATGACGTATTCGTCAAAAAAGATGATATTGCCATTGCAGTAAAAACGGAATTGAACGATGCCATGTCAGATTATGGCTATGATATTATTAAAACCCTCGTCACGGACATTGATCCTGATGCGCAGGTAAAGGCCGCAATGAACAGAATTAACGCCTCTGAGCGCGAAAAAATAGCAGCACAGTTTGAAGGAGATGCTGCCCGTATTTTAATTGTAGAACGTGCTAAAGCCGAAGCGGAAAGCAAGCGGTTACAAGGTCAAGGTATTGCAGACCAACGTCGTGAAATTGCACGTGGCTTAGAAGAATCTGTTGACGTATTGAACCGTGTTGGAATCAACTCACAGGAAGCTTCTGCGCTAATTGTAGTGACACAACATTATGATACGCTTCAATCAATTGGTGAGCATGTCAACAGCAACCTGATATTACTACCTAATTCACCTCAAGCCGGAAGTGATATGCTGAACAATATGGTTGCCAGTTTTACCGCGAGTAACCAGATTGGTGAGGCCATGAAAGAAGCAAAGTTGAAGAAGAAAAATGAAGATAAGCAGTCTAATTCTTAAAATAACCGGACTAAAAATTAAAGAAATGGCTGAATCATAAAGTTATGATTCAGCCATTTTATTTACTACGTGCTCTTCTTGTATTTCTTGACCAAGTTCTTTAAGCTACTTAAATATTTCTCTAAAGCTTCATTGTCAACCTTAGCATCCGGATCATTTTCATCAGGAAGGGTCATTGGCCGTTCGTCCAGAAATTTCTCAAGTTCTGGGTAATTTTGTTCAATGTCTCTTGTGACCTGCATAATCTCTGACAATATACTCTGTGATAATTTCATTTTTTAGGGTTTTTGTGAATCTTAGAAAGTTAGACAATTTAACAAAGAGAACAAAATCTTTGATTTTAAGTTAAGAATCTTCTGAATTTTTGAAAGGATGGCGTTCCTCCCATCGTTGTTCAGTATCCATCAATTTAAAAATAGGTTGATAGAGCGCATTTAAAAAAACATTAGTGTGTTTAAAATACATGGACATCGGTTGTGGCTGTGCTCCCACCGAAGATTTAATTTCCATAGCAGTTCTGGCGTATACGATGCTTTTGAAACGATGGCTAATCCCAAAGCCCATCATATCATAGAGCATATTTAAATACAGCTGATTGTCATATTGGTTTGCTTCTTCATATCCCAAAAAATAAGTTTCCAAAGTGTCATTATTTAAAATTAAAGTGTAAAACCCGATGAGTTGATCATTCAAGTAATACCCAAATATTCTAAATTTTTCCTTTAACTGTTGTTTAAAGGTATAAAAGTGATGCTCTGGTAGATCAAAGGTATTAAAAGAAGCATTATTTGACACATTTTTGTAAAGTTGATGTAAATGTTGAGAGGCATCAAAAATCTCTTTCTCAGTCAATTCTTTTGAGGTGATGTTTCCCAGTTTCTTTTTAGCCCGTTTGTACCGCGTTTTGTATTTCTTATTGAGATCCTTGAAATAATCGTCCATATGATGCCAATGCGGTCGGATGTCTAAGATCATATTAGGTTGTGCATCCATAGGGTATAAACCATATTTTTCCAACAAACTAGACGATTTATGAATGGTGTCTTCCTTGAAATAATCCTTAAATAAAATCGCCCTGATCGCTTTATAGTTTTCCTTACCGATAAAAGTTCTGAGATCGTCAATCGCTTCAAATATAGTTTGGAGAAAAAGGTCTTGCGAGATAAGTTCAGGATTAAAATACATTCCATGTTGTCCTGTATGGGTCAAGTTACCTAACACTAGGATATTTCCTCTTAAAATTCGGGTGAGTCCATCTTTCAAAATAGATAATAATTTTGAAGACGAGGCCTTCCTAAACATATCCTTAGCATATAATTTTACACGTTGAATAATGGCCATTCCCACTAAAATATCGTCGTTAAAAACGCCTATATAATACAGAGAAATAGTTGTTGGTGCAGCATTTTCGAGGGCCTCTAAATAGGTGGTCTTAAGAAATAAATCATGTGCAACCAAAACATTCCATTCGGATGGAATTTCAGAAATAGAACCGTAGCGTTTAAAGTATATCACAATCGAAAAAAGAAAACCGAATCATCAAATTCAGTTTCTGTAAATGTAAGTGGTTTATTTTATTCTCTGAAGCTTGATGCCATTTATCTCACCAAAGGGTATGTAATAAGAAGGAATAATTTAGCATTACCATTTGTACGCTCCTTAAAAAAGTGAGTCCACACAATACCAAATTTAATCCACCCTGCAGTAAGGACAATTAAATTTTGACCAACATTTGGTTAAAAATAAAATGCCGTGCAAGCCGATGGAAATCGGTTGCACGGCAGATCAATAAAAAGAAATTATTAGTTCTAAAAAGATTTTAGATGCTTTTTGTAATACCAACCAAAGTTTCATTTTTATCCTCTAATCCCGCAGCAATAAAGGCATCAACATCCTCATTTCTTTTCAAACCCCGACCCAACAATACTCCAAGGGTGATCATTGTGGCAATACGGGTGCCCACTTTTTTAGCTGCTGTATTAAACCATGGCTGTAATTCTTCATAACTGACATTTTTAGCCAATTCTTGAATTTCCGCCTTGGTAACCATTTGTTTCTCTTCAGGGAGATTGGTGTATTTTTTACCCAATTGCTGAATAATATCAATGGCTTTACGTTGTGGCTGGTGGTTTTTTGGTTTTACCTGACTTTCAGTTTTCTTTGCTACAGCTCCAATATTTTGCGATTCTTTCGCCCATGAATCGCGTAGACCTACTGTTTTGTTGAATACCAAGTTTTCTGAGGTAGAATCCTTATCAACACTAAAATAACCCAATCGCTGAAACTGGAATCTGTCGTTAACTGCTGCCTCTTTTAAGCTTGGCTCTACATAAGCGGTTACTAAATTTAAGGAATTTGGATTTAAAAACTCCATAAAATCCTTTTCAGGATGTGTATCTGGAGATTCATGCATAAACAAGCGGTCATATTCCCTAACTTCAGCTTTTACAGCGTGTTTTATAGAGACCCAATGGATCGTGCTTCTCACTTTTATAGAAGGGTCTTCAGAAAAGGTAGCGTGAATTTCCAGGATATTTCCAACCTCATCTTTAACTACATTTTCAACTTTTACAATATAAGCATTCTTTAAACGCACTTCCTGATCTAAGGTCAATCTGAAAAACTTACTCCCTGCCTGTTCTTTAAAATCATCTCTTTCAATGTATAGTTCTCTTGAAAAAGGAACTTTTCTAAAGCCTGCACGGTCATCTTCCTGATTATTTTCTGCTTCCAGCCACTCCTCTTTTCCTTCTGGATAATTGGTAATCACCAATTTTACGGGATCTAAAACTGCCATCACTCGTGGTGCTGTTTTGTTCAAATCCTCACGGATACAAAATTCCAAAAGCGCCACATCAATAATGTTATCACGTTTGGCAACACCTACGGTTTCAATAAACTTTTTGATGGCATTTGGCGTATATCCGCGACGGCGTAAACCGGAAATGGTGGGCATTCGTGGATCATCCCATCCAGAAACAATGTTCTCTTCCACCAACCTGAGCAACTTACGTTTGCTCATTATGGTATAACTCAGGTTTAAACGGGCAAATTCGCGTTGTTTAGGGCGTAACTTACCTTCTTCGACTACTTGGTCAAGGAACCAATCATAAAGCTCTCTGTGCGGCTTAAATTCGAGAGAACATAAACTGTGCGAGATGCTTTCAATATAATCACTCTCGCCATGGGTCCAATCGTACATTGGGTAAATACACCAATCATTACCGGTTCGATGATGGGTTTTTTTTAAAATACGGTACATCAACGGGTCGCGCATGAGCATATTTGTGTGTGCCATGTCAATTTTAGCACGCAATACGTGGGAACCTTCTTCAAATTCCCCGTTTTTCATCCGTTCAAAAAGATCGAGATTCTCTTCAATACTCCTATTTCTATAAGGACCATCCACACCAGGTTGGGTTGGGGTCCCTTTTTGTTCCGCCATAGCTTCAGAAGATTGTGAGTCAACGTATGCCTTTCCTTCTTTAATAAGTTGTACGGCCCAGTCATATAACTGCTGAAAATAATCTGAAGAATACAGTTCGTTTTCCCATGTATAGCCTAACCACGCCACATCTTCCTTAATGGCATCTACATATTCCTGCTCTTCTTTGATAGGATTGGTATCATCAAAACGTAAGTTGACCGGTGCATTATATTTTTCACCCAATCCAAAGCTGATACCAATAGCTTTGGTATGTCCGATATGCAAGTATCCATTGGGCTCCGGAGGAAACCTGAAACGCAGGTCGTCTCTAGACATCCCGTTGGCTAAATCTTCTTCTATGATATGCTCAATAAAGTTGAGCGGTTTTGTTTCTTCTGACATACGACTATTCGTTATTTCCTATTATTTATTTAATTAAAATATCCAATAAGAATTCCTGTGCAAAATTAAGGATTTTTTTAGTTCTAGAAATGCCTTATTTTTGCAGGTATAAAAGGAATTATGGGGACTATAAAAGTTGAAAATATCCGAGTATTCGCACATCATGGCTGTTTAAAGGAAGAAACGACAATTGGAAGTGATTATCGTGTAGATCTAAAGGTAAAAGCTGATTTAAAACTTTCTGCAACTTCAGATAAATTAAGGGATACTGTAGATTACGTCTTGCTCAACCGAATTATAAAGGAAGAAATGAAAATACCTTCCTATTTACTAGAAACAGTGGCCCAACGCATCTTGAACCGTATTTTTAATGAAGACCATTTGGTGAAAAAGGCGACGGTTTATGTGAGTAAATTAAATCCTCCCATTGGAGGTGATGTTGAAAAAGTGACCATAAAATTAACATCACGCCGAAATAAATAAAACTATATAGCTTACCAAGTTTATTTTTTTTACCTTTGCGCTTCCAAAAACTGGCATCATGGCCGAGTGGCTAGGCAGAGGTCTGCAAAACCTTCTACAGCGGTTCGAATCCGCTTGATGCCTCAAAAAAACCTTCAACTGACGTTGAGGGTTTTTTTATACCTAAATTTTTACCAAGGAACGCAGGTGACACAGATTGAGCAGAAGGACACTGATTTAGATTAAAAAAACCTCCCAGGTTTTAGGTCCTGGGAGGTTTAAGTTTTTTTAAAATGACTTTTTATATTTATATAAAACGCTTTAAAATTAGTGACTATCTTAAGAAATCAGCGTCATCCGTGTTCTATCTATAAAATAATTTAAAACGGATTGATTTGCTCTAGTCGGTCTTTGAGCAATTCCTTTTCTTTAGGGAAGAAAGCCTGCGACAACAGCAATACTCCAAAAGCCAAAATGACCAAGGCAATGATTTTTTTAGTTTTGAAAATACGGCGTGGGGTTAATTTATTCTTTAATTTTTTTGCAATTAAAATCTTAAAAAGATCAATAATAAAATAAGTGACTAAAATGGTACTCAGAAAAACAATCACCCCGCTTTTAGTCTCCGTAAATGAGTTGGCAATGATGATAAAACCCACCCAGCCTACCAGTACGCCAATATTGATGAAATTTAATAAAAACCCTTTTAAAAATAGCTTTCCGTAATTCTTTTGGATTTCCACTCGATGATATTCCCTGACGATTGAGCGAAATGATTTTGAGGTTTTCGTGAACGTAATAATTCCGTAAACCACTAAAATAACCCCACCAAATACAAGAAAATTGGAATCATCCTTAATTTTATCCAGTAACTTATTGGTACTTAAAAAAGCAACAGCAATAAATAAAATATCAGCCAACATGACACCCAAATCAAAAATAAGGGCACTTTTAAAACCTTTGGTAGCACTGGTTTCCAAAAGTACGAAAAACACAGGGCCAATCGTAAATGCCAATAGAATACCAAAAGGAATAGCTGATAAAATCTCGTCAAACATATAACTTGTGTTTCAACAAAGCTACATAATTTTTTATCCTCTTAAAGCTTTGAAATCTTCAAAACAGTAACCGTAGCTAGGGATATATTAATATATACTCACTGATTAATGAACTTAGTGGCGTTCTAATCCATCCGATTGATACGACCGCCAAATAATTTATTCTCGTTGACCGTTTCTGGATTGCCGTAAATATAAACATCACCTCCTGCCCTAATTTTTATATCTGCCAATCGAGAAGCATTGATATGTGCTTCCCCAGCAGCTCTTATGGCTACATAAGTAGCTTCCGATTCTAGTGATTTCCCTCGAAAAATTCCACCAGTATTAATGGAAATATCCTGTCTATCCGCCTTTCCGGAAACTTCAATATCACCACCAGTAACCGCTTTAACCTGAATATCGGTGACTTCTAAAGGTACTTTTATCACCCCGCCTTCTTGGGCTCTCAATTCTATTTTGTACTGTTGAAATATACCGTCAGAAGACACATAAGCCCCTTCATTCACATCAATGATAGCAATATTTTTATAATATAAACGGACTGTAGTCTTGTTGCCTACAAAGCTTTCTCCAAGACGCATTTTTATTTTTAAAGTGCCATTTTTATTGACCAATTCAACATCACTTTTATTATCGCCAGAAATGATGGCCTTATTGTCATCAGATTTAACCAATTCAACATTGATCATATCATAGACTTTAATTTCTTTAAAATCGCCCAAATTCATCTCAAGGTCTTGTTGTGCAATCGCACTTACACTTAAAAAAAGTGACACTATCGATAGTAATATTTTCATTTTTAATATTTTAATTCCTGTAAACTTTATCAAATCATCATATGAATAACAAATGGTCTTATCAATCACGGAAAGCTTTGGAGGATAAAACGACTCTGGTGAAAAAACTGCAATTTTAAGCGACAGTTACTGCCGTTCCCGTTACTGAAACCGTCACATAATTGGTCGTGGTCAATTCAATATCCACTTTGATTCCCACAATAGCATTGGCATTCAATTTTCTTGCATTGTCCTGTAATTGTTGAAATGCCTGTTCTTTGACCATGCTCATACTTTCCGCAATGGCCTGATAATATTTTTCCATATTAAAAGTCATTTTCATTTTTTGGACATTCACTGAAATTCCAGAAACAATGCCCTTGTATTCCAATATTTTAAACCCTTCTATGGAGTTGGTTGTGGTGAGGATCATAAATTTAAATTTAATGTATCAGTAGAACTTACTGTAGAATTGTTACAATTGAATAATTTGAGGTTTTCCAATCAGCGTAAAATCAAGGTGTTTTTTAACTAAATCTGTATTTTTCACCTTTACCACCACTTCTTCACCAAGTTGATAACTTACACCGGATTTTTTCCCAATCAATGCATATTCTGTCTCATCAAATTCATAATGATCATCAGTCATATCCCTTACAGATACCATACCCTCACATTTATTGGAAATGATTTCCACATAAATTCCCCAGTCGGTCACGCCAGAAATAACTCCCACAAATTCTTCGTTTTTATGGTTTTCCATATACTTGATCTGCATGTATTTTATAGAATCACGTTCTGCTTTGGTAGAGAGGTTTTCCATATTACTGGAATGGTTACATTTTTCCTCATAGATAGCTTCATTTGCCGATTTTGCGCCATCAAGATAATGTTGCAATAACCGGTGAACCATCACATCAGGATACCTACGGATAGGAGATGTAAAATGTGTATAATAATCAAACGCCAAACCATAATGCCCGATGTTGTGCGTCGTATATTCCGCTTTGCTCATCGTTCTGATGGTCAAGGTATCCACTAAGTTTTGTTCCTTTTTACCCTGAACATCGCGTAATAATCCGTTTAAGGAAGAAGCAATACTACTGCGATCCTTGAAATTTAATTTATATCCAAATTTCGAAACAACCCCTTGAAGTGTCGCTAATTTTGTGGCATCTGGCTCATCATGCACACGGTACACAAAAGTCTTTTTTGGGGATTGTTTGCCTATAAATTCGGCTACCTTCTTATTGGCCAGCAACATGAATTCTTCAATCAACTTATTGGCATCTTGACTGGTCTTAAAAAACACCCCTATCGGATTGGCCTCTTCGTCCAGATCAAACTTCACTTCTACTTTATCAAATGAAATAGCACCTTCTCTCATACGTTTACCGCGCATGATCTTTGCCATTTCATCCATTTTTAAAATAGCGTAGCCTACGTTTTTGTCCGCTTGATATTCTTTTCCTTCAATAGCAATGTCTTGAGGAATTAGCGTATCAATGGAAGAGATATCCTTTTGTGAAGGACTATTTGTATTGTTTTCAATAATGGCTTGTGCTTCTTCGTAAGAAAAACGTGCATCACTGTAAGTGACCGTTCTTCCAAACCATTGTTCCTTAATCTCTGCCTCATCATTCATCTTAAACACAGCCGAAAACGTATATTTTTCTTCATTAGGTCTTAAGGAACAGGCATTATTGGAAAGAACTTCAGGAAGCATTGGCACCACTCTATCCACTAAATACACCGAAGTTGCGCGTTCATAGGCTTCATCATCCAAGATTGTGCCTTCTTGCACATAATGGGATACGTCAGCAATATGGATTCCTATTTCATATAAGCCATTATCCAATACTTCAAAGGATAAGGCATCATCGAAATCTTTGGCATCTTTTGGATCAATGGTAAACGTGAGCGCTTTTCGCATGTCGCGACGCTTGGCAATTTCATCTGGACTGATGGAGGTATCCAAGGAATTGGCATAGTCTTCAACATCCTGAGGAAATTCGTAAGGTAACCCGTATTCCGCTAAAATGGCGTGGATTTCAGTATTGTGTTCTCCAGGTTTTCCCAACACTTTTAATACAGCTCCTTTAGGTGAATCTTCGCCTTTTTCCCAACTTTCTAGAGAGACAAGCACAACATCACCATCTTCAGCTTTATTGATTTTATTGATCGGCACAAAAATATCGGTGTACATTTTGGTACTATTGACCACTACAAAAGCATAATTATCGTGAATTTGGATAACACCCACATATTCACTTTTGGCACGTTTGATAATATTGGTGATTTCACCTTCAAATTTTCCTTTTTTCCGACGTTTATAGGCATAAAATTCCACCTCATCGCCATTTAAAGCCTTATTGATGTTATTTGAAGCGATATAGACATCTTCGTCAAAGTCTGGACTAATGATATATCCTGACCCTCTTGAGGCCATATCCAAAATTCCTGTATGATATTCTGTAGTAACAACGGCCTTAAATTTGCCACGTTCTGTTTCTTCAATTTCCTTTTTAGCCAGGAGTTCTTGAAGTTTTTTTATGATTTGATTTCTGCTAGAAGCATCATCCACCTCAAGTTTAGCAGCAATTTGTTTGTAATTGAAGGATTGATTTCTATCTTTTTTTAAAATACTTAGAATTGTATTTGTTAGGTTAGAGATCTTATTTGATGATCCCTTTCTTCTTTTTTTTGTCATTTATTTTATAATGTAATCTTATTGAATTTCTAAAGTTAGCGAAATTCAGTTATTCGTAACTTAATTAAAGGAGAAGATTGGTAATTAAGTTTTACAAAACTACGTTTTTAATATGAATTTATTCGTATTTAAGCATAAGTTAACGAAAAAATGCTCTTAAAATAATGTAAACCTCTATTATTTAATAGGACTTTAATAGAATTTAGTTCAATATAAACATTGATGATCTTGCCTTGGCTAATCTGTATTTCAGTAAAATAAAGACCTTTTGAATTGTTAGAAACACAATGTGAATGTCCTTTTTCTCTGAAACCAATTGGACTTTATTTCTAAAGGACGTGGATTATTTGAGTGCTGAACCCCCGTTCAATTCTATTTTCAATAAATTCAGATGTGGAATTTGAGAATAACCACAGGATCTCCATAGCTAAGTATTATAATTTTGACTCTTTACCGCTGTTTCTTTGGGAATAGGATTTCAATAAAATGGCTCAGATTTGGATATAAAAACAGTTATCCACATTTATATATATAATAATCAGTTTTTATTAAAATTTAAAAAAAATAATGGTGGTTATGATAGCTTGTTAATAACCGTTATAACTTTATTCGGTTTTACTTTGGAATGTGGTTATTGACAATCCATCAAGGAGTAGTTAACATGTTATATAGAAGGAACTCATTGATTATAAAGCTTAGTCCAATAGTTATCAACAACTGTCCATAACTGGACTGAACATCATATTCCCTATAAGATTATTGATTTTTTATGTTCATAGCGCCTCATTTTATGGTGATAACTGAACAGCAAAAAATGGGTTAAATTTTAGGCTCTATGGTTTATGTCCTTGGTTGCAAAAAAAAATGGAATTTGGAAATATTTCTATTAGAAATTAGCCACAAGATATCAACAGGTAATGAAGAGAAGTTTGCCAATTGTTAACAACGCTTAAAGGTGCTGATATAGTAGTACAAATATATCTTTTTATTAAGGTGCATTTACTAACTTTATCGGCTAAACAAAATACATTAAAAATGAGAATTTCAATTGGTAATGATCACGCGGGAACCGAATATAAACAAGCTGTTATAAAGCACCTGGAAAAGAAAGGATATACCGTTAATAATTATGGTACCAACAGTAATGATAGTGTGGACTATCCAGATTTTGTGCACCCTGTAGCTAAGGATGTGGAAGATAAAACAGTTACTTACGGAATTATTATCTGCGGCAGCGGGAATGGCGCCAATATGACGGCAAATAAGCATCAAGGTGTCCGATCTGCCTTATGTTGGACTAAGGAGATTGTCGCTTTGGCTAGACAACATAACGACGCGAATATTTTGAGTATTCCTTCACGATTTACAGCATTGCCCCAAGTGCTTGAAATGGTAGATACCTTTTTAGATACGGCGTTTGAAGGCGGTAGACACGAAAACCGAATTAAAAAAATTCCTGTGCAACACTAATTTAGTGTCGCAACTCTTCGACTAATTATATAAAGGATTTAAAATAGGTTGTTTTTTATTTTTTAACCGATAGACCAGATCTTATAAGATAGCTCATGCTAAACATCAAAACCAAAACTTTCAAAGAGCTTTCCATTGACGAGCTTTACGCCATTTTACAATTGCGAAGCGAAATTTTTGTAGTAGAGCAAAATTGTGTCTACCAAGATATTGATGGTAAGGACCAAAATGCCTTACATGTTATGGGGTTTAAAAATGATCAATTAGTTGCCTATACACGTCTTTTTAAACCCAATGATTATTTTGAGTTTGCAAGCATAGGAAGGATTCTGGTTAAAGCGGGAGAACGACATTTAAACTACGGTTATGATATTATGAAAGCTTCTATACAGGTCATTAAAGAGGTCTATGACGAAACTAAAATTAAAATTTCTGCACAGACCTATTTGAAGCGCTTTTATAATAATTTAGGATTTGTAGAAGTTGGTGAGGGCTATCTGGAAGATGGGATTCCTCATATTGGGATGCTAAAAAGTTAATTGACTTCGTTCACATAAGTTACTAAAATTTCTACGCGTCGGTCATATTTTGCTTCGCCTCCAAGTGGAAATTTACGTCGCATCCCCACATATTTCATACGCCTCGGATCCACGCCTTTTTTAGCCAAATAATTATAAATATATTGCGCTCTAGCTAAGGATAAATTTCGTTTTTTAGTTTTTCTATCAATGGCGTCCCTACTGTTTTGCGTGCAGCATACGTGGCCTTGAATAGTAAAATAAATATCCTCTCTTTTGAGCAGTACTTTAGAAATTTCTTCCAAGGTTTTTATAGATTCAGGAAGTAAATAGCTGTAACCTGTTTTAAAGAGAATATTATCCAATAGAATATAGTCCCCAATCTTTATATCTCCTGCCAAAGTTTCACTGGCAGTTTTTGTTTTGGTGACAATTTCAGGTCTCGGAGGAAAAAATGGGGTTACAATAATTTCCACTTTTCGGTTCAATCCCCTTATTTTACTAACATCTTCTTCTTTGATGAGTTTTAGTAAGATTTTTCCTTTGCCATCTACATTTGTGATAATGGATTCATCAAACTCATTATTTGAAAAGATGGTTTTAATGCTGTTGGCCCTATTCTGCGAGAGGACCAAATTATATTCCGCACTGCCCCGATCGTCCGTAAAGCCATAGATGGAAATTTTCTCGATGTCTAAGGATTCAATATCTGATAGAAATAATAATAATCTGCTGTGTTCGGTATCGGATACATCGTAAGCATCCGTTTTAAAAAATACCTCGTGCTTCAATTCTTCTTGTGCCCAGATAATTTGGGAGAAAAGAAAACCTAAGAAGAAGATTTTTTGCATAGTTTAGTCTCTTGAAAGATTAAATATAACTAATTTTTCAAGAATCTCATTTTCTTATCGATGTATGGAATTTATTGAAGATAACTTAGATAAGTAGATGGATTTTTAAGGATTTCAGCACTTTTTTTGATTTCTGTATTATGGGCAATATAATAGGCGTACATCCCTTCTCTATAAAAATAGCGTTTTACGATCTCTTCTGCCAATAAACCCATGAGTTGTGTTTTGTTGGCATCAATTGCTTCTGATTTATAGGTATTGAGTGTTTTTAATAAGGTATTGTATTGTGTATCAATCACACTGTTTAATGCTTCTTCCTTGGCGACTAAAAGGGCATCGTCAAATGCTTTTTCGGTTTTGGTCTCAAACGTAAAATTATTTGATTTCAAGAACTCTTTAAAGGCATTGAAATCCGCATCCGTCAATTCAAAGGTTTTTAAATCAGTGACTTGATGGGAATAATAATATTGCGTTGCAAAGTCGAAAATGAGGTTTTCGTTGACAATGGCACTTGTAATAGGACTTAATTTAGTAATACCAAGTTCCACATCAGGCTGGATCCCGCCACCATCATAAACCGTTCTCCCACGTTTGGTTTTGAAGGCCGTATAATTTTCGGTTTTTACACGTGTGGCCTTGCCCAGTTCATCTCTATTCCAATAATCCAAAGACTGGATACAGCGTCCTGAAGGCGTATAATAACGTGAGATTGTAATTTTTAATTGCGTGCCATAAACCAAGGGTTTTGGACGTTGTACCAAACCTTTTCCAAAACTTCTTGCACCTACAACCACTGCTCTATCCAAATCCTGTAAGGCGCCGGCAACAATTTCACTTGCTGAGGCACTTTTGCCATCAATGAGGACCACTACTGGAATTTCTGTGTCAATTGGCTCCTTTTGGGTATAATAGGTTTTATTGTATTTATCTACTTTTGATTTTGTGGTCACTACCAATTGATTTTGAGGGACAAAAATATTGGTCACATTTACAGCTTCATTCAATAAACCTCCCAAATTTCCCCTAAGGTCTAAAACAATCTGTTTTGCCCCTTGGGTTTTCAAATCTCTTATGGCTTTAATGGTTTCTGACGAGGCTTTTTCATTGAATTTACGCAATACGAGATACCCCGTTTTATCATCAATCATAGAATAATGTGGAACGGCATGAATTTCTACGGCTTCACGTTTAATGGATGCCGTTTGGGTTTTTCCTTGGCGGACATAAGTTACATCTACTGTTGTTCCTGCAGTGCCTTGCAATAAGTTACCGGCATCATCGCTAAAATCTGCAACCACGGTATTATCTACCTTGATGATCTCATCACCTGCCTTTAATCCCGCCTTATCTGCTGGAAAACCTTTATAAGGCTCTATGATGACCAGTTTATCCTTTAAAGTCAATACACTGGCTCCAATGCCTGTATAATCACCAGTATTGTTAATTCTTGATGCTTCTACATCCTGTTCATTATAAAAATTGGTATAAGGATCCAAATCCTGGAGCATACTTTTAATGGCCGTATCCATCAAATCTGCCGGATTTGTTTCGTCAACATAATTCATATTGACTTCTTTAAATAGCGTTGTAAAAATTTCTATTTGTTTGGCAATTTCAAAGAAATCATTTTTAAATGCGGATCCGGTGATAAATAAAACACCTATAAAAATAGGGAGCACTATCTTTTTGGTCAATAATTTTTTCATAATCTTAGTCTCAAAAATTAGGGTTTTGGGAGGGATTGTTGTTTTAAAAAAGCGTCCATCAGCGTATTCATTTTTTTTGAAACGGTTTCAAAATCGGTTTGGGTCTTACCAATGTACAAAATCATAAACGCATATTGATCAGGAATGTTGTTAAAATACTTCGATTTATTAAGGCGATAAGCCTCTCTCATCAAGCGTTTTATTCTGTTCCTATCCACCGCTTTTTTGAAATTCCGTTTGCTAACCGAAACACCTGCCTTTATTTTTACAGGCGTGTCAAAATTGGTCTTTAAATAGACCAATCGTAAGGGATAAGCAACAACAGAGTTGCCTTCAGAAAATAGCTTTTCAATAAGCTTTTGACCTTTAAGTTTTTCTATTTTTTTATACGACTGATCCATAGGACATCAAAGGTAAGGCTTTGTGGAATAAAAAAACCGCCTGTTGGAAGCGGTTTTTTATAAGTGAGTGCGTTGATTAATTAATTTTTAGCACATTATTTTCTCTGTTGACATCTGCCATATATCCTCTCGGATCAATGGTGATGGACGTTATAGCACTTTTAGGTTTGTCAATTTCAAAAGTATAGAATGAATGTGCCCAAGCCCAATTTGGTAAAACTGTTGTTGTATTGGGTGTTGGTTTAACGCCTCTAGTCATTCGTAATGGAATATGGTAGGCTGCTTTTGAACCATCGGCATAACTTATTTCTACATCCAATGGCATTGGCATTAATCCAATACGTTCAAAGGTCACGGTTGTTTTATTGCCCTCAGAATCTACATTCTTTACCGCATAATCAATGGTGTTTGTAGTTTGGGTCCAATCGGTTAAGTACCAATCCAATTCCATCCCTGAAACTTTTTCGGCAATCCTAATGAAATCCATAGGTTTTGGATGCTTAAAGGCCCATTCTTTATAATATTGCTTAAGGGTTTTATCTAAATTTTCTTCGCCTATGATATAGCCCAACTGACTTAGAAATATGGATCCTTTACTATAAGATGCAATAGAGAATGCGCGATTATAGGCGTACCGATCAGAATGGGTGCTTTGTGGTTGTTCCCTATCAGAATTGGCCAATGAAATATAAGAACGGTATGATCCAGTAAACGGATTATCGCTATTGGTGCCCGTAATGGCATCTAACGCTCTATCTTGAATATAGGTAGTAAAACCTTCATCCATCCAAGAATGTTTATTCTCATTGCTCGCCAATACAAATTGGAACCAGCTATGTGCTAATTCATGCGCCGTCACGCCTATCAAACCACTGATGGTACCTTCACCAACAATAAGGGTGCACATTCCGTATTCCATGCCCCCATCACCACCTTGTATCACGGAATATTGATCGTAAGGATAGTCGCCAACGTGGGTGCTGAAATACTGCATCAATTGCTCTGTAACAGGTTGTAATATTTTCCAGTTTTCTAGATTGGCCGCTGGCATCGTTTTTTTATATAAAAAATGCAAAAGCGGTCCATTCTCAACCTGAAGTGTGTCATGGATATATTCCGGATCTGCAGCCCAGGTAAAATCGTGAACGTTTGGTGCTTTAAAATGCCAGGTCAAGGTTTTTCCTTTTTGTTTTTTTACGGTTCCAGTTTCATAACCGTGCCCAATTTCATTCGGGTTTTGAAGATATCCTGTGCCACCAATAGTATAATTTTTATCGATGGTGATTTTGACATCAAAGTCTCCCCATACTCCATAAAACTCTCTCGCAATATACGGATCGGCATGCCATCCTTCGTCATCATATTCTGCTAATTTAGGATACCATTGCGACATGGATAATGCCACCCCTTCTTTATTGTTTCTTCCAGAACGGCGGATTTGGACAGGCACTTGGGCATCAAAAACCATATCAAAAGTGGTCTTTTCTCCCGGTTGGATCGGTTTGTCCAAAGTAACGATCAAAATGGTGCCCTGTGTTTCATGACGGACTTTCTTGCCATCCTGAGTCAAGGAAGTCACGTTGATATATCCTATTTCATCCGGACTTAATTTACTGATTCTACTTTCATAAATGGGAGCTGCTTTGGTGCCTAGATTATTCACCATTCGCCCATCAGGATCTGGAATGCTTTGTAATCTGGCATCCATTTCACTATTCGGTTGAAAGGCATTTGGATACAAATGATAAAATACCCGATCTAAAACATCAGGTGAATTATTGGTATATACCAATTTTTGCGTACCTGTATATTTGTAGGTTTTGACATCCATATCAATAGCCATAGTATAGTCCACATGTTGTTGCCAATAATGTGGTTTTGAAGATGGTGGTGTCTCGTTTTGGGAATGGCCTTTGGTAAGCGGCATTAACAAAAGCAAACTAAGACTTAATGCAATACTGATTTTCATTTTAAATACCATTTAATTAGAGGTTATTTGCTGTTTGTTCCGCTAAAATCATAGCGTTATAAGCATTGGCAATTCTTCCAGATTTTGAAAGCGCACTGAACGGTCTTACGTCAGATGTTTTTCCACCAACGATAACTTTGTTTGTGAGTGCCAGTCCAGAATCCAGGATTATTTTTTTAACCTGTGGCGCGGTCAGTTTTGGATAATAAGAACGAATCAATGCTGCAATTCCTGCAACTGCCGGAGAGGCCATAGAGGTTCCACCAATGGATTTGTAAGTGTTTTCAGGATAGGTTGAATAGATATCCCCCCCTGGAGCAAAAATATCCACGTTTATTTTTCCATAATTTGAAAAACTTGAAATCATACTAGAACCATATTTTGAATCTAATGATCCCACACTTATAAAATTATCAGAAATTTCAGGACCAGTTCCGATCGCGTCATTTGGATATACGTCTTTGGTATCCAGGTCTGCACCTTCATTTCCCGCGGCATTGACAATCAAGACATCTTTTGAGGCTGCATAAACAATGGCATCTCTAACCCAGTCACTGTGTGGGGAGTAGTATTTTCCAAAACTTGTGTTGATAATATGGGCGCCATTATCAGCTGCATATCTAATGGCCAAGGCGATATCCTTATCATATTCATCGCCGTTTGGAACCGCTCTAACGCTCATGATTTTTACATTGTTGGCAACCCCATTTGCTCCTTTTCCGTTATTTCTTACAGCGGCAATAATTCCGGCAACATGTGTGCCGTGGCTTTCGGAAGGTTTTTTCGGTTTGACGTTATTGTTCCCGTAAAATTTTTCTACCATGTCATCAGGATTATCTCCTGTTTTACGTCCTCTGAAATCGACATTGAGGTTATAGTTCAATCGAGCTTTAATGTCTTCCAAACCTTCACTGATATCTTTTTTAGCTGCTTTAAGACTCTCAAAGTCCATGGTGTACACGTATTTTGCAATAGCGATGTATTGTTGTAAGGTTTGATTGTTGGTGCTGATGGCATCTACATCTTCTCTCGTGTAGTTTTTCTTTTTGGTTTCCTTTTCCAAAGCATCATCAGCATTGGTGATTTGTTGTAAAAACTGCTCATAGTTGGTTTTGATACCCGAGTATTTTTCGTATTCGGCTTGACGCTCTGCTTTTGCTTCTGCATAGCGTGGATGTGATGTATTGCCACTGGCCAATAGTCGTACATATTCCAACTGTTCGTTATAACCATCACCTAAAAAATTCCACCCATGGACATCATCAACATATCCGTTTTTATCATCATCTATTCCATTACCCGGAATTTCTTTTTTATTGGTCCAGATCACACCTTGAAGATCTTCATGGTCGATATCAATTCCTGAATCAATAACGGCGACAATAACGGTACTTCCTTTTTTGTTTTTGATAATTTCATCGTAGGCTCGGTCAACGCTCATCCCGGGAATGGTATCCTTTTTCAGGTCCAAATGGCCCCAATGTTGCTTTTCAGCTTCGGTCAATTCAGAAGTTTTTAAGGGCAGCGAGTCAATGTTTTCCAACGGTGTTGAAATCACGCCAGAAGATGAACCGCAATTAAAGAGGGTACTTGCTGTAAAAACAACAATAGCGAATGATTTAAAAAATTTCATGAGATCTAAATATTAAGTTGTAAAAATGTCTTTTGTAGTAAAGGTTTGATCCAAACGGACGCCTTTATCCGTATGTTTTACCGTGATGATTTGGTTGTGGGCATCGTGTTCCAAAAAGAGATAATAATTTTTGTCCGCTGCGGTATTAAGGAAGAGTTCCTTTTCATCTAAGGTCAATAGCGGTCTGGTATCATATCCCATAACAAAAGGCAAAGGTATATGGCCAACGGTTGGCAGTAAATCCGCCATAAAAGCGATGGTTTTATCCTTATAGGTGATGAGCGGAATCATTTGCTTATCGGTGTGACCATCGGCAAAAAAGATATCGAAGCCCAATTCTGAGTTTTTTAGTAAGCGATTTTCAGGAAGTGACGTAAACTTAAGTTGGCCACTTTCTTCCATCGGAAGGATATTTTCTTTTAAAAAGGATGCTTTTTCACGATTATTGGGTTGGGTTGCCCATTGCCAATGTTCAGAATTGCTCCAGTAATGGGCATTTTTAAACGCAGGTTCGTATCCGGTTTTGTCTTTGTTCCATTGGATGCTACCACCACAATGATCAAAATGTAAATGGGTCATAAACACGTCCGTGATGTCATCCCGATGAAATCCATATTGTTTTAAGGAATTATCAATGGAGTCATTTCCCCATAAAAAGTAGTAGCCAAAAAACTTATCACTTTGTTTGTTTCCCATTCCTGTATCAATCAGGATGAGTCGGTTACCATCTTCAATCAATAAACAACGTGCCGCAATATCAATCATATTGTTGGCATCGGGGGTGTTGGTACGCTGCCATAGTGATTTAGGGACAACACCAAACATAGCACCACCATCAAGTTTGAAATTACCAGATTCAATAGGATATAGTTGCATAGTTGTTACTTTAGGCGATCGTTAAAGCTGCAAATTACTAAAACACTTAAAATTTGTCCGTTTTCAGCAATGATATTGGCTGTTTTTTAACATATAGAAGCGAACTTACGACTCATAAAATTTGAAAGCACTGAAAATTATTCTAATTTTATAAAAAAGATTTATGAAAAGAATTGTTCCAGCATCTTTAAAGCTAAGCAAAATCAAACTTTTGAGGTTCGGACGGGATTTCAAACCAGATCAAGAGGTTATTTTAAGAGACTATCTTGCTATAGAACGAACCCGATTGGCAAATGAGCGGACCTTATTGTCTTACATTAGATCGTCACTCTATTTGATGTTGGGCGGGATTGCTTTTTTTCAATTAAAGAGTTTTCCGGATTTTAAATACTTGGCCATGTTGTCTTTATTTTTTAGCGCCATCTTTTTTATTATCGGAATCTATCGTTTTACGGTGCTTAAAAGAAGCTTAAAAACATTATACTACAATTCAGAAGCACAAAGCCGGAATAAGAAATAAATGGCGTGCCAAAAACCGTTATTCCACTGACTTTTCTACCATCCCAATTCATTTTTTATGATATATTTTGGGGTTCTTAAGACAAAAAAAATAACTTTACCATATTAACAAAGGTAAAAACAGTATATGGTTGAACTATCAGGAATTGTCATATTAGGTATCTTGGCGCAATGGGTGGCATGGAAGTTGAAAATCCCGGCGATTCTTCCTTTAATCTTAATAGGTCTTTTGGTGGGTCCATTTGCTGCTGAATATCTTTCAAGTGATGGAACGAAATGGATCCAGCCCATTTATAATGGTGAAAAGGGCCTTTTTCCTGGAGAAAGCCTTTTTTATTTTGTGTCCTTGGCCATAAGTATTATTCTATTTGAAGGTGGATTGACCTTACGGGTTAAAGAGATCAAAAACATTGGACCAGTGATTACAAAATTGATCACCATTGGTTCTACCGTCACCTTTTTTGGTGGTGCAGTTGCAGCCCATTATATTTTTTATCTCAGCTGGGAAATGTCTTTCCTTTTTTCGGCACTTATAGTGGTTACCGGCCCAACCGTTATCACTCCTATTTTACGTCATATACCTTTAAAACAGGACGTTTCTGCCGTTTTGAGGTGGGAAGGCATACTCATTGATCCTATTGGTGCTTTAGTGGCCGTATTGGTGTTTGAATTTATCAGTGTGGATGTTGGCGGCGCCTTTACGAAAACTGCGTTCATTGAGTTTGGAAAAATTGTCTTGTTTGGAAGTACTTTCGGATTTGCATTTGCACATGGTCTCAATTTTATCATGAACAAGCGTTTGATTCCGCATTATTTGCTGAATGTTTTTGCCCTGGCCAGTGTGTTGGGCGTCTTTGTATTGGCTGATATCTTTGCACATGAATCCGGGCTATTGGCCGTTGTGGTCATGGGCATGGTTTTGGGTAACTCCAATTCACCTTATTTAAAAGAACTGTTGTATTTCAAGGAATCCTTAAGCATCTTATTAGTTTCTATCTTATTTATTTTACTCGCGGCCAACATCAATATGGAAGATTTAAGGCTGGTGCTCAATTGGAATATGGTGGCACTTTTTGCCATTGTGGTGTTTATATTAAGACCGATAGGTGTTTTTTGGAGTACTTATAATTCCTCACTAAAATTTAATGAAAAGGTCTTTATAAGTTGGGTAGGTCCACGAGGAATTGTTGCGGCAGGAATTGCGTCATTATTTGGATTGAAGTTGGCAAAAAATGGCGTTCAAGATGCTGAATTTATTACACCTTTGGTGTTTATGATTGTATTGGGAACCGTCATTCTGAACGCTACAACTGCACGTTATATCGCAAAATTATTGGGTGTGTTTCTTAAAAAAGCAAACGGTATTTTAATTATTGGAGCGTCTAAATCCTCTCGACTCATTGGTAACTACTTACAGAAAAATGGACGACGCGTCGTGCTTCTTGATAATAATGAAATCAATATTTCAAAAGCAAGGGAATTGGGCTTGGAGGGCATTGTTTCCAATGTGTACGAAGCCTCTTTGGAAGATAATATTGAGTTGAATGATATCGGCTATATTATTGCCTTGACTGGAAATTCTGATATCAATCAATTTGCCATCAATAGGTTTGGTGAAGAATTTGGTCAAAATGGGGTCTTCAGGTTGATTACTTCGGATGAATTAAGTGATCCTGATTACGTGCCTAAGGAACATATTTTTATGCAAACCGATGATTTTATCTCCTTGACCGAAACGACAAGAAAACACCCTTCCATTCATGAAATAGATATTCAAGATAAAGAGCATCTTCAAAGTTTGATTGAATTGAGTGGAAAGGATGATGACATTATTCCGATGTTTTTGAAGGACGAATCAGAAGTATTGCACATCATTTCAGATGTCAACCAAGATGATGAAAAATTTACCGAAGGATGGCAATTGGTTTATTTAGGAAAACCCTATGATGTAGAGAAAATTCAGAAAGAAAAGACAGCAAATAAGGACAAAGAAAAAGCCCCAAACGAAAAGAATTGAGGCTTAACTTAATTTTTATATTTAGGTTCTAAATGACCGTTCCATGAGGAATAGTCGCGCCTTTCTTGATGACGATAATGCCTTCTTTGATCACGTAAGTATCGGTTTCTTTATCTTCTGAATTCTCGTCCACATTGATTCTCACATCATTTCCAATGCAACAATTTTTATCAATAATGGCGTTCTTTATAAAGCAACGCTTACCAATACCCATCGGTATTTTTGATGTGGAGGTGACTTCAGCTAGGGATTGATAAATATCACTACCCATCATATACGTATTGATAATGGTAGAATCATGGCCAATTCTGGCACGGATTCCAATAACAGAATGCTCAATTTTTGCAGCATTGATAATACAGCCTTCTGCGATAACTGCTTTATTGAGCGTAGTGCCGCTAATTTTTGTGGTCGGGAGCATTCTGGCCCGTGTGTAAATACGCTTTTTATTGTTAAACAGATCAAAGGCAGGAATATCATCGGTGAGCCCCAAATTGGCCTCAAAGAATGAATCTACATTTCCAATATCGGTCCAATAACCCTCAAAAGGATAACTTAATGTTTTATGCTTGTTAATAGACTGCGGAATGATTTCTTTTCCAAAATCATTGGTATCAGGGTTGTCCATAAGATCGATAAGCAGCTGACGATTAAAGATATAAATTCCCATGGAGGCCAAGTGATTCCGCCCCTGTGCTTTCATTTCGTCACTCACATCAGAGGTCCATTCGGGCAACAAACTCGCGTCAGGTTTTTCTATGAAGGAGGTAATGATACTGTTTTCATCAGTTTTTAAAATTCCAAAAGACGTGGCTTCTCTTTCCACAACAGGCAAGGTAGCAATGGTTATTTCGGCATTACTGGCCACATGCGCATCCAACATCTTATTAAAATCCATTTGATATAATTGGTCGCCAGACAAAATTAGGGCGTATTCAAACTCGTGATTCAAAAAATGGTGCATATTTTGGCGTACGGCATCAGCTGTGCCTTGAAACCATGAGGTACTGGTCATCGTTTGCTCGGCGGCCAAAACGTCTACAAACGCTTGACTAAAGAAACTGAAATGATAGGTATTTTTAATGTGTTTGTTCAAGGACGCCGAATTAAATTGCGTCAATACGAACATGCGTTTTATTTCTGAATTGATACAATTAGAAATAGGAATATCTACCAATCTATATTTTCCCGCAATGGGAACAGCTGGTTTTGATCGTGTTGCGGTAAGCGGATAAAGTCGAGAGCCTTGCCCACCACCTAAAATGATAGAAATTACTGAGTCGTGGTACATAGTTACTGGATTAATGAATTATAAAGATTAATATAAGCTTGAGCCGAGGAATCCCAAGAATGGTCAATTTTCATGATTAAATTACGGTTTTTTTTGAACCTTTCGGTATCACTGTAAAAATTAATGGCCCGATGGATCGCAAAACTACCTTCGTGCACAGTTGCGCCATCATGTAAAATTCCAAAACCGTTATCGTCAAAATCCTTAACCGTATCTTTCAGCCCACCAACTTTGTTGACAACAGGTACTGTGCCATAGCGCAAAGCGTACATTTGGTTAAGCCCACAAGGTTCTACACGTGATGGCATGACTAAAAAATCGGCAGCAGCGTAAACAATATGTGCCAAACGTTCGTTATACCCAATATAGTTGTTGTAATACCCGGGATGGCGATATTTTAATTGGTCTAACTGATGTTCTACAGAGGTATCTCCAGAACCCAACATGATTACGGTCAAGTTTTTATGAACTAGGGAATTATGAAAAATTTCAGGTAATAAATCGGCTCCTTTTTCACCTACCAGTCGTCCAATAAATGCAAATAACGGAAGTGCGGGATTGAGATTGAACTCTTTGCAAAGCCATTCTTTATTGCCTTTTTTACCTGAAACAGCGGTTTTTATGGAATAGTTTTGAATCAAATTATCGTCGGTAGCGGGATCCCAAACCTTATCATCAATACCATTCAAAATTCCCACACATTTACCGCTTTCATAGCGCAGCAAATCTTCCAGACCATTGGCAGCATATTTAAGTTCTTCCATGTAATTTGGAGATACTGTGGTCACTTTCCATGCGCACTTTATAGCTGATGCCAACGGATTTATGAGATGGTTCCAATCTAATAACCCAGCTTTAGAAAAATCAAAAGGTGGGATGAGGTGGATTTTATTATGACTGAACCAGCCTTGGTATTGCCCATTGTGAATGGTAACCACCGTTGGTGTCCTTCTTAATTTATGATAGGCATAGGATTGTGACATCATAAACGGAATCAATCCTGTATGATGGTCATGGCAATGTACAATATCCGGTTTTGTTTCTAACTGCACCAACCAATCTAAGGTAGCAATCTGAAAACCTAAAAACCGATCGGTATCATTGGAAGAATATACATAATCTGTATATAATAATTCTGGAATATGAACAAGGTAAAGGTCATAACCCAAGGTGTTATCTTCAAGGGTGAGGATGTCAAAATTAAAGGGTCTACCTAAATTGAATCGGCCATTAAAAACTCTTTTGAACGCATGGGATTGGGTAAATTTATTATTATAAAAGGGCATGATGACGCTGCTGGCCTGACCCAAATCATTCTGATATTTTGGAAGTGCACCAACGACATCTCCCAAACCTCCAACTTTGGCAATAGGATAGCATTCCGCACTGATATGAAATATGTTCATTGGTTAGTTTTATTAGTTTTTTAAAACTACAAAATATTTGAGCATATCACATACTTATAAAAAAAATATATTTTAAGATTTATTTGAGATGAATGTTGCTCAAATTTTAATATTCGTGAATCATTTGAGCAAATATCACGTTATTTAGTGGGTTCATTAACGAAAATTGATTGGTGGAAGTACAGATTGAAAAATCCTGCTCTGATGGACACAGGAGACCGTTTGGTTTAATGTAGTTAATCTTGATGTTTTATATAAAAAGCGGACACAGGAATCTTTTGGTTCAACGGAGTTGATTTTATACTCTCAGCTCAAACCAGAAGTGGCTAAAAGCGTTACAAAACTAGAATGATCATTTAATTATGAGGTTCCTGCCTTCGCCAAATTCCTGCGGACGCATATGACATCCAAATTATGAGATTCCTGCCTGCGCAGGAATTAGGTTAATCTTTAGGTTCAACGGAGTTGATCTTATACTTTTAGCTCAAAAACGAACTAGGTAAAAGCGTTAAAAACTAGAATGGTCTTTTTATCATGAGGTTCCTGCCTTCGCAGGAACTTATAGTCTAGTCATTCAACTTAAGCACCGCCATAAACGCTTGCTGAGGAATTTCGACGTTCCCAACCAGACGCATACGTTTCTTACCTTTTTTCTGTTTTTCAAGAAGTTTACGTTTACGTGAAATATCACCGCCATAACATTTTGCGGTAACATCCTTACGCAAGGCTTTAATAGTTTCTCTTGAAATAATTTTAGCTCCAACAGCGGCTTGAATAGGGATATCAAATTGTTGACGTGGAATCAATTCACGTAGTTTTTCGCACATTTTCTTGCCAATCTCCTGAGCGTTATCGGCGTGAATCAAGGCTGAAAGGGCATCCACAGGTTGCGAGTTAAGTAAGATATCCAAGCGAACCAATTTGGAGGTTTTCATGCCCATTGGATGGTAATCAAAAGAAGCGTAGCCTTTTGAGACTGTTTTTAATCGGTCGTAGAAATCAAACACTATTTCAGCCAACGGCATTTCAAAAGTAAGTTCAACCCGTTCTGGAGTCAAATAGGTTTGGTTAATGATATTTCCTCTTTTTTCAATACAAAGCGACATCACATTACCCACAAAATCTGATTTTGTGATTATGGTAGCCTTAATATATGGCTCTTCTACCCTATTGATGGTAGACGGATCTGGTAAATCTGATGGGTTGTTCACAATAAATGGAACATCCGGATTTTTATTGGTATAGGCGTTGTAGGACACGTTAGGTACGGTAGTAATCACGGTCATATCAAATTCGCGTTCCAAGCGCTCTTGGATAATCTCCATGTGAAGCATTCCCAAGAAACCACAACGGAATCCAAAACCTAGGGCAGCTGAACTTTCTGGAATAAAAACCAAGGAAGCATCGTTAAGCTGTAGTTTTTCCATGGAATTACGGAGCTCTTCAAAGTCATCGTTGTCCACAGGATAAATTCCTGCAAATACCATGGGTTTTACGTCTTCAAAGCCTTCCACAATATTAGTGGTTGGTCTTGCAAAATCCGTAATGGTATCCCCTACTTTTACTTCTTTAGCGGTTTTGATTCCTGTTATCAAATAGCCAACATCTCCAGCTTTAACGCTTTGTTTGGGTATTTGAGTAAGTTTTAAGGTACCCACTTCATCCGCATAATATTCTTTATCTGTAGCAACAAATTTAATTTTTTGCCCTTTTTTAATTTCGCCGTTAAATACCCTAAAGTAGGTTTCAATCCCCCTAAACGTATTGTAGACCGAATCAAAAATCAGAGCTTGCAAAGGGGCATCCACATCACCTTTTGGAGCAGGAATGCGTTCAATTACAGCGGCCAGAATGTTGTCGATTCCAAAACCTGTCTTGCCACTGGCATGAATGACATCTTCGGGTTTGCAACCTAATAACTCCACAATATCGTCGGTCACTTCTTCTGGATTGGCACTTGGTAAATCGACTTTATTCAAGATTGGAATAATTTCCAAATCGTTTTCTAAGGCTAAATATAAATTTGAAATGGTTTGTGCCTGAATGCTCTGTGCCGCATCAACGATCAATAAAGCACCTTCACATGCCGCAATGGATCGGGAAACCTCATAAGAGAAATCAACGTGGCCGGGGGTGTCAATCAGATTAAGGATATATTTTTCACCTTTGTAGGTATAATCCATTTGTATGGCGTGAGATTTTATGGTAATACCACGCTCACGCTCTAAGTCCATACTATCAAGAAGCTGATTTTGTTTTTCACGTTCAGTTACTGAGCCCGTGAAATCCAATAATCGATCTGCAAGCGTACTTTTACCATGATCAATATGTGCTATAATACAGAAATTTCTAATGTTCTTCATAAAATAAGGGCTAACTAAGTTGCAAATATAACTGAATTATTACGCTTTTAGATGATTTTTATTTATCTAAAAACATTCATAACTACGGGAATACCGTAATCCTAAGTCTAAAACAATTTATATATTGCGGGTTTAAACCAAATTAAATTTGAAACGCCCTTTCAAGACCTTCTTATTTTTGTCCCTTATTCTTGTAACCGCCATGGGTTTTGCTCAAAACCATGCTATTTCTGGATTTGCTGAGGACATAGACGGACGACCGGTTGCATTTGCGAATGTCATTTTAATGAAAGTGGCAGATTCTTCCGTGGTTAAAGGAGTTTCAACTAATGATAAAGGATTTTTTCTTCTCGATAAATTAGAATCAGGCAGCTACTTGTTAAAAATCAGTTATTTAGGTTTTAACGATGATTATAAATCTCTTTTGGTTGATCAAGTGATGGACCTTGGGATTATTGTGTTATATGAATCTTCAGAAGAATTGGACGAAGTAAGTATTATCGTGAAAAAACCAACACTCAGAAAAGAAGCCGATCGTCTGGTTTTCAATGTTGAAAATACGGCATTAATTGAGGGAAATATGTTTGATGTACTCAAAAGCACCCCCGGCGTTTTGGTGATGGACAACAACATTCAAGTAAAAAATTCCACCCCCACGGTTTATATAAATGATAAAAAAGTGCATTTAAGCAGTGAAGAGTTGGTTCAATTACTGGAGAGTTCTTCAGCAAATTCTATAAAATCCGTTGAAGTCATTACCAATCCATCAGCTAAATACGATGCCGAAAGTGGTGCCGTGATCAATATTGTCATGAGTAAAAACTTGGTCACAGGTTATAGAGGCAATGTTTTTGCAAATTTCACCCAAGGCGTTTTTCCTAGGTATGATGCAGGCATGAGTCACTTTTTTAAGAATGATAAGGTTGACTTTTTTGCCAACTATACCTATTCCCATGATAAAATCAATAGAGGTCAAGAGGACGTGATCAATTACTTGGACGGCGCCGGTAATATCAACGAGATATTTAAGTCTGAAACCAACCGGAATACCTGGTCAAGAACGCATAATTTTAATTTTAATCTGGATTATAACATCAATGAAAAAAACACCTTGAGCTTGTCTTCAAACGTCTTGGTGCTGCCATATTTTGAATATAAAATTAATAATAACACGAACGTTTTTGAAGCGAACCAGAATTTGGATTATTATTTTGACGCTAATAATCTTTCAAATGATGATAAGTACAATTTAGGTTTTGATCTTAATTATGTACATCAATTCGAAAAGTCCGGAGAAAAGCTCTCTGCCAACGCCCATTTCACAACGTATAATTACAATAGGAACCAGAATGTAAAGAGCAATTATTTTGATAGTGATAATAGCTTTTTAGCTACAAACGCTTTTAGAACTGATAACCATCAGGATACGGAAATTTATACCGCAAAACTGGATTACAACTTACCTATAGATGAGGCGACAAATTTAGAAATAGGTGCTAAAGGTTCCAACATAAACAGTGCAAGTAATATTACCCAGTTTGATATCGTCAATGGCACCGAAACCATTGATCCTAACAATACCAACGCTTTTGATTATGATGAGACTATTTATGCCGGTTATGTCAACTTTTCTAAAGATTGGGAAAAACTAAATCTGACCACGGGACTGCGTGCAGAGAAAACAATGGTTGAAGGTCTGTCTGTTTATGATAATGTTACCAACACACAAGATTATTTGGAATGGTTTCCTACGGCAAGTTTAAATTATACGTTTTCAGATAATTTTTCGCTTTATACCAATTATAAAAGAAGTATAGGAAGACCGGATTATCAAAGTTTGAATCCTTTTCAATTTTATTTAAATGATGTAACCATAGTTGTTGGAAACCCAAATTTGAAGCCGGTTATCGTAGATAATGTGGTGTTAGGTACGTCTCTAGGTCAAGGAGTTTATACCATTGAGGCGTATTATAAAACCTATAGTAATAATATATTTGAGCTGCCGCTTCAGGACAATGTCAACAATATTTTAACCTACACGCCTTTAAATCTTGATAAAACAGTGGAATATGGTATAGATTTCATTACCTATTTCAATGTTGTTGATACCTGGTCGGTTTATTTTGCGACCTCGTTCTTTAACGCGGAAGATCAAGGTCAAATTGAGGGTTCTGATTTCAAAAAAGACTTGTGGTCAAATTACAGTGTCGTGAGCAACGATATTTCGTTTTTAAAAGACCGCAGTTTGAATGTAAATTTCACATTGGTTTATTTGAGCAAGAGCATCAGTGGTTTTAGAGAGGTCAATGAGATGTTGATGTCTAATTTATCCCTATCCAAAACAATTTTAAAGGATAAAGCCACTATTTCATTAGCGGTTTCAGATCTCTTTAACACTCAGGATTTTAATATCCGTTCACGTTACCTAAACCAAAACAACTCGACGTATTTTGATCAAGACACATGGACCATTAAGTTAGGATTTAGATACAAATTTGGAAACACCAATTTAGAAACCAACCAACGTCAGGTAACTGAAGAGGAAACGGAGCGTTTGGAGAAAAAGCAGAATTAATGCTTCTAATTCTTCAGTCTTGCCATTCTGCAACAAACAAATTGGTCTCTTGCTTTATACTGTTTCAGAATGTCAATCCTTTCAGTCTTGCCATTCTGCAACAAATAAATTGGTCTCTTGCTTATACTGTTTCAGAATGTCAATCCTTTCAGTCTTGCCATTTTGCAACAAACAAATTGGTCTCTTGCTTATGCTGTTTCAGAATGTCAATCCTTTCAGTCTTGCCATTCTGCAACAAACAAATTGGTATCATGCCCACCACCGTTGTTTCTATTGGAAGAGAATATAAGTTTTTTACCATCATTTGAAAATACAGGAAAGGCATCAAAGGTATCACTGTGGGTCACACGCTCCAAGCCTTTTCCATCAATCCCTATGATATAGAGATTAAACGGAAATCCACGTTCTGCCTCAAAATTGGAAGAGAAGATAATACGTTTGCCGTCAGGTAGAAAAAACGGACTCCAATTGGCATTCCCAAGGTTGGTCAATTGTCTCAAATCACTGCCGTCTGCATTACAAATGTACAGTTCCATCTCAGTGGGCTGGACCAAACCTTCTTTTAGCAAGCTTTTATATTCTGCAATTTCTTCATCAGTTTTTGGACGTGAAGACCGGAAGATAAGTTTTGTGCCATCAGGAGAAAAGAAGGCACCGCCGTCATATCCCAATTCGAAAGTAATTTGCTTAACCTCTGAACCATCAATGTTCATGGTATATAAATCGATATCGCCATTTCTGGTGGAGGTAAATACAATTTTATCCCCTTTTGGAGAAACTGTCGCTTCGGCATCATAACCGGGTTCATTGGTCAGTTGTGCGGTAATATTACCTTCTAGATCGGCTACAAAAATGTCGTACGAATCATAAATCGGCCAAATGTATTTCCCGTCTTTTTTCAATGGTGTATCCGGACAATTTTCATCACCTAAATGAGTAGAGGCATATACAATGTGTTTATTGTCGGGCAAAAAATAAGCACAAGTGGTTCTGCCTTTTCCTGTACTGACCATAATGGGCATTTTATCCTTAAAGGTATCGTCTGCATTCATTAAAAACATCTGGTCGCACTTCACGTTCCAATTTGTGTTGTTGGATTGGAATACCAATTGCTTATCGTCAAAACTCCAATAGGCTTCAGCATTATCTCCCCCAAATGTGATTTGTTTTAAGGACTTGAAATGCTTTTCATCTGGAAAAATAAGCGAATCCGTAACGGTTATTTCGATAGTTTCAACCTTCTCAGAATTTGATTTGTTTTCGTCTTTACAGGAGATGCTAACGACGAAAACTAATAGTATAATTAAAATGTGTTTCATAGATTATAGTTTTAAATCACAGATTTCTCAGTCTGATAATCCCTTATTTGGAAACTTGAACTTTTGAGAATAAGATAAGAAAACCGCAAATAATGCCTAATTTTGTATAAAATTAACATATATAATCATGAAATATATAATAGGTCTGTTTTTTTTCGTTTTAATCGCATCTTGCAAACAAGAAACCTTCAAAGAAATAAGCATTAAGGACGACATTGCTGTTTTAGCTTCCGATGGCTATGAAGGTAGAGAAACGGGTACAAAAGGCGAACAGGAAGCGGCCAAATATATTTCAGAGCGGTTCAAGGCTTTAGGTCTGGAACCAAAAGGAACCGATGGGTATTTCCAAACCTTTAGTTTTAAACCTAAATCGGATCCTCATGGCGAAGTGACTTTTGCAAAAACAGCCACGGACAGCATGATTACGGGTACCAATGTCTTAGGATATATTGATAATAATGCGGAAAACACCATCATTATTGGCGCACATTATGACCATTTGGGTTATGGTGGTGAAGGCTCATTATATCGTGAAAAAGACAAAGCCATCCACAATGGCGCTGATGATAATGCCAGTGGGGTTGCTGTGCTTCTCAATTTAGTCGCAAAATTAAAAAAAGCGAACAGCCATAACAATTACTTATTCATGGCCTTTTCCGGAGAAGAAATGGGCTTATTGGGAAGTAATTATTTTGTGAAACACCCAACATTTGATATCAGTACTGCTAACTATATGATTAACATGGATATGGTCGGACGGTTGAAATCCGATAGCACTTTAGCTGTTTATGGGACAGGAACTTCACCGCGTTTCAAACAGGTTTTGCATGCGGTCAACAAAGGTTTTAAATTGGTAGAAGATGAGTCTGGGGTTGGACCATCAGATCATACTTCGTTTTATCTAAATGATATTCCGGTCCTCCACTTTTTTACGGGACAACATGAAGATTATCACAAACCCAGTGATGATGCTGATAAGTTGAATTATGAAGGCATGGAACTCATTTCTGACTATATTTTTGATGTGATCAAAGAACTGGATTCCAGTGGTAAATTGGCCTTTAGAAAAACAAAGGACAATAGTGGAGAAATGGCGCGATTTAAAGTGGGCTTAGGCGTCGTACCAGATTATTTATACGATGGAAAAGGCATGCGGATTGATGGTCTTAGGGATGACACGCCTGCCTCAAGAGCTGGTTTGCTCAAAGGCGACGTGGTTATTAAATTGGGCGACAGTACCATTACGGATATATATGGCTATATGCGAGCGCTTTCGGTTTTTGAGGAAGGCGATCAGACCAAAGTAATTGTGGATAGAAAAGGTGAGAAAATTGAAGCCGATTTGAAGTTTTAATCCAAACTTTTCCAGATGAATGGCTTAAAGCTTTCCTATTCCAAAATTTCTAGAATACAACCAGTTAGCTCCACATAACTTTAATTCCATAAAAAAAAGCTAATTTTGCACAAAAATTTCTACAGTGATAAAAATAGGCGACATACAACTTCCAAATTTTCCATTGCTTTTAGCACCTATGGAAGACGTCAGTGATCCACCCTTTCGAGCTTTGTGCAAAGAGAACGGTGCCGATGTGGTATACACAGAATTTATCTCCAGTGAGGGATTGATTCGCGATGCCGCAAAAAGCATCATGAAATTGGATATCTATGAAAAAGAACGCCCGGTAGGCATACAGATTTTTGGCGCCAACCTAGAAAGCATGTTGCAGACCATTGATATTGTTCAAAAATCCAATCCCGATATTATTGATATCAATTTTGGTTGTCCGGTCAAAAAAGTAGTCAGCAAAGGTGCAGGCGCAGGCATTTTGAAAGATGTGTGCTTGATGGAGAAATTAACGGAAGAAATGGTCAAACGCACGAATTTACCCATTACCGTAAAAACCCGTTTGGGTTGGGACCATGACTCCATTAAAATTGTTGAAGTTGCCGAACGTTTGCAGGATGTGGGCTGTAAAGCAATTTCAATCCACGGCCGCACGCGCGCTCAAATGTATAAAGGTAATGCCGATTGGGGACCAATTGCTGAGGTTAAGAACAATCCTCGAATGCATATACCAGTTTTTGGAAATGGAGACGTCAATACTCCAGAGAAAGCCATGGAAATGCGTGATCTATATGGATTGGACGGCTGTATGATTGGTCGCGCGAGCATCGGAAACCCTTGGTTTTTTAAACAGGTCAAACATTTTTTCAATACTGGCGAACATTTGGATCCTGTTTCTTTGGAAGAACGTGTGGATGCCGCAAGAAGACACCTTCAGATGGCCATTGATTGGAAAGGCGAAAAATTAGGTGTTTTTGAAACCCGACGCCATTACACCAATTATTTTAAGGGCATTCCAAATTTTAAGGAGTATCGCACGAAGATGGTGACGAGCGATGATTCGTCAGATGTATTTGCAGCGTTTGATGAAGTGCTGGGAGCTTATGCGGGCTACGAGTTTGTTTGAAAGAGCTAGAAGCACTGAGCACGAAGTTTGAAGAGGGTATGGGTAGAGGAAAGATCCCGATAAGAAATTGGGATCGCAAACGATGTTTCTGAAGATTTATCTTAACATATACATTTTCTAAAGAATTCTGCATTCCGTATAGTTGGAAGTATGTGGTAAGTTTTTTAAGAATCATGTCATTATCAATGCGATAAAATTTATCCTATACTCCTAAACTTTAAACTCTGCCTGCCAGTCCAGAACATTTGCGAAGGTGGGACGACTAATTTTGCATTAACTTTTCATTGATGCGTGCAGAAGCAATTTTAGACGCAATCAGTCCCAGAACAGCAATAGTTACCAAGACTAGAAGAATATTCACCACTTGAATTTTCACTGGGTAGGGAAGCGAAGGCGTGATCATTACCAACGCGAATTGCTGTTGTAGCACCACAAGGATAAAACCGATCAAAACGCCGGCAAACCCACCTAAAATCGTCATTAAACTTCCCTGAAGGAAAAACACCCGACGGATATCCTTCGTGGTGGCGCCAATATTATAAAGCGTATTCAATGAGCCTTTTTTGTCTAAAATCATCATGATCAAAGCACCAATCACATTAAATAAGGCGATGATGATCACTAAAGTAAAAATCAGATAGACCACCAGATTCTCAGTATTCAGCATTTTATAGAGCGAATCATTTAACTGTGCTCTGTTCTTAACGATGACCTCGGTATCAAAGCGCTCTAAAATCGCTTTTCTAACCGTTTTTTCATCAGCATTAGGTTGGAGTTTAATTTCAATGCTGGTCACTTGATTGTTGGCGTAATCCATCAAGTAGCGCGCATTTACAATATCCGTATAAACATAGGTCCCGTTGAGATCTTCATTTACGTCAAAAACGCCAATATTGACCATATTCAAAGAGTTGAACGCCCCTTTTATGGAAGTTATTTGCCCGACGCCCGGTTTCGGAACGTAGATGTTCAGAGCTTTTCCGTAATCCAAAATCCCAAAAGATAATTTGTGTGCAATGCCCCATCCTGAAACGAGCTGGCCACTTCCTTTTTCAAACCATTGGCCTTGAATGATCATGGAATCAATGCTGGTGACTTTCAGATAATGTTCATCCACACCTTTTAGGGAAGCCAATAAATTCTTATTATCGAATTCTATGATGATGCGTTCCTCAATGATTTTGGAATAGGATGCAATTCCGTCAATCTTTGCTAATGCTGTAGAGTCTTTTTCCGTTAGTAAAAAGGACTTTCCTTGAGCAGGAAGAATTTTAAGATCAGGGTCTACAAAAGAAGAAAATTCAAGGCTAAAATCCTTTAGCCCTGCAAATCCTGAAAGAACAATAAACAACGCTGCAGCAGCCACCACAACGCCGGACGCGGCAATAATGGTCATGATGTTGATGGCATTATTGCTGCTTTTGGTAAAGAGGTAACGCTTAGCGATGTAAAGCGAAAAATTCAATTACTTTTTTTTACGTTTATCCAGTAAATCAGCGTCCCTGATTGGGTTCTCTTCGCCTCGTAGAGATTTATCAATCCGCTCAATATATTCGAGGGAATCATCAATAAAAAACTCCAAATTGGGCATTCGACGCAGTTGATGTCTGGTACGCTGTGCCAATTCATGACGGATCAACGCGGTGTTGGAACGAATTCCTTCCAGCAATTCCGCCGCTTCCTTATTAGGAAAAATACTCAAATATACTTTGGCTAATGACAAATCGGCGGTTACGCTTACTTTGCTCACCGAGATAATAATACCACGCATGCCCCCTTTAGTTGCTGCACCTTGAAGCACGTCAACCAAGTCTACCTGCAAAATGCCTCCTATTTTTTTCTGTCTATGACTTTCTTCCATGTTTCGTTTTTATAAAAAAAGAGGATCACCTCAAGATTTAAATTATTAAATTAAAGCCAATTAGGGCTTATCAACTGCAAAAATAGAGCATATTTAAGGAATATTGTATTTTTGAAAGCACAAAGTTGGAATAGGGAACTGTTGTTGTACTCTATTCTTAACTTTTGATAATCTAAAATAGACTTCAACGCTGTTTATCAAAAATAATACGTCGGAGATTAATTAGATACCTGCCTTCGCAGATATATAATGAGAGATTCCCTCCCGATAGCTATCGGGATCGCGGGAATGATAAATCGGCCTTCGCGGGCATTACTATGAAAAAAATAGAACATATCGGCATCGCCGTAAAAGACTTAGATGCCTCAAACGACCTATTCGCGGCACTTTTTGGAAAGCCACACTATAAAATTGAAGCGGTGGATAGCGAAGGCGTCCGCACCTCATTTTTTGAAGCCGGTCCAAATAAGATTGAGTTGCTGGAAGCCACTTCAGCCGACAGTGCAATTGCTAAGTTTATCGAGAAGAAAGGCGAGGGCATTCATCATATCGCCTTTGCGGTTGATGATATTGAAGCGGAAATTGACCGGCTTTCAAAAGAAGGATTTACCGTCTTAAATAAAACGCCCAAGAAAGGTGCCGATAACAAGTTGGTGGCTTTCTTGCACCCAAAAAGCACCAATGGCGTTTTGATTGAGTTATGCCAAGAGATAAAGTCTTAAAATTGTTGTATGATTTTAAAATTAGTAGTAATATTGCATCCTCTTAACCGGTCCTATAGCTCAGCTGGTTAGAGCACTTGACTCATAATCAAGTGGTCCCTGGTTCGAGCCCAGGTGGGACCACCACAAAACAAAGTCTTGCGTTGCAAGACTTTGTTTTTTTTATAGAAATTCTTACTGTTTTACTCGGGTTATTCTTAAAAAGATAAATTTATCTCAGAATGTTCTTAAAATAATTTAGTAGAGTAATTAAAAAATTGTTACTTTAGGCACGTGTTTACCGTCCCCACCATTATATAACATTCATGATATCATTTTTATATACGGTAGTTTTTCTTGCATTTCAGTCGGTTACGGAAACCCAAGGTCCTCCGCCACCCGCTCGTGATGGCGATCCAGAAGGCCCTCTGCTACCAATTGATGACAACTTATGGATATTACTTGTGGCAGGATTGATGTTTGGAATTTATATTCTTTACAAAAGAAATCAAGTTATAAATAGGGCTGCATCA
>NZ_DATJCA010000153.1:0-24679 GCF_035515035.1 Gelidibacter sp.
GCGGGATTCTTTAAGATGTTGTAGAATATGCATTTCCTCTTTGGCAATGGCCACTTATTCTATCTGAGCTTTTGCTTTCTGGAGTCGTTCTGGAGATGCCTTTCGTTTTGCTTCTTCAAATTCCCAATACCTAAATGGCATATCGTGGAACTTAGGGATGACCTCAGTTAATTTGGACGCGTCAAAATCGTTGGTTAAGGTTAAAAACTGGCCCAGCAATCGGCCGCCTTCATAAGCGATGGTTTCATTGGAGACACTTAAATGAGTGACGCTTTTATCAATAAAATGCATGAGGTTCCAGTAGTTCCCTTCATCACCTCTAAAATAGGATTCCCCAGATTTGGTCATATAAAATCTTAGGATGCGCCGGTTCTGTTTTTTTGGAGATAAGTGGCCAAGCTTTTCTTTGATATGGTTACTGATCAGCATTTTATTTTCAATAAGACCGGGCACGTCTTTAAACACGCCATGATTGATCCGTTGCAAAACAAAATAAGGCTTCTCTTTAGTCTTGATCAAATAGGTATCATTGATATGACCGGAAGCCAGTTCTTTATAGGAATCAAATTCAGCGTCGTGCTCAAATTGCCCAAAAATATATTTTAGTCTTTCTGATATCATTTTACCATAGATTAGTAGGATATACGCCCCGTTCCTTTAGTTTTGCGATAGCAGATTCGACTATTTCCTTATCTTCTAAATAAGTCACTCCAAACCATTGTGCGTCTGATTTCAGCACCTTTACACTTGCTTTTTTTGATCTCAAAATTTCATTGACTACGTAGGGAATAAAGAATTCTGCTTTAGGGTTGTGCTTGTTGACCTCTAAAAATGCGTCAAACAATTCTCCTCCAAACTCAAAACATCTTGGTGTAAAACCCCAAAAGTTCATAGACACTATAGTATCGCCATCAATAGGAATGAATTTCCCATTGGAATCCTTACGCATGGGTTTTCCATCAATATTTTCAATATGCGTGCGTTCGGTCACATCTTTTAAATAACCGTTCTCATCCACTTCACATTCTCCTCTGGCCACATAACCGTGATCTGAGACGGTGTTTTTAAGCAGATAAGCCATCATACTAAAATTGTAGGAATCTTTATCAGTTTCTGACAAATACTTGGCCATGGTCACAAACGCTTCCCTTCCATAAAAATCATCGGCATTAATGATGGCGAAATTTTCTTGCACTGCATCTTTCGCCATTAACAAAGCATGACCTGTTCCCCAAGGTTTTGTTCGCTTAGGATCTCTATATTTTTTTGGGACGCTATCAAATTCTTGAAACACATAATCCACCTCAGCTTTTCCTTGTAATTTTTCACTAAAGATCTCTTTAAACTCCTTTTCAAAACTCTTTCGAATAATAAAAACAAATTTGCCAAAGCCTGCCTGAAGAGCGTCATATAGCGAAAAATCAATGATGGTATCACCTTCAGGGGTAAAAGGGTCCATTTGCTTTAAACCGCCATATCTGCTCCCCATCCCAGCAGCTAAAATGACTAATGTCGGTTTATTTGTTACTACCATGTATTGTGTTTTAATTCTTAAATAACCTCAAACGATTGAGGTTCATATGGAAATTAATGTAATTTGGACCGAGACAACCAAATCAAATCTTACAATCCTACCTTATAATTTTGAATTGCAACATAATTTTTCATAAATTGTGCTCGAACACAGTAATGCGAATATACACATCTCTTGTTTACTATACAAATGTGAATGATGAAAAAATATACCATAAAAGATATCGCTCAATTGGCCGGAGTTTCTAAAGGGACTATTGATCGCGTCATCCATAACCGCGGCAACGTGGCAAAGGATGTTGAGGACAAGGTAAGGCAATTGCTTACAGATATTGATTACCAGCCCAACCTCATCGCTAGAAACTTAAAAAACAATCGGATCTATCAAATTGGCGCTTTATTGCCCGATCCAAAAAAAGATGCGTATTGGGAAGTGTGTTCTGATGGTATTCAACAAGCCCTGTCCGAATTCAGCGCTTTTGATATTCGATTGAATACCTTTTTATTTGACCCCACAGATACGCAGTCGTTCATGGAACATCATGAACATCTTTTAGATTCTGTTCCTGATATGATTTTAATGGTGCCTCTATTTTATAAAGAAGCCAAAACTGTCTTGGAACATTATAAAGCTTTGAATATTCAGGTGTGCACTTTTAACAATCAGATTGATGCGTCGATTGCCAGTTTTATTGGTCAGGATTTATATCAAAGCGGTCGGGTGGCCGCCAAACTCATGCACAGTATTATCGACAAAGGCGATATGGCCATCATCCACATTGATGAAAAATATAAAAATGCTGTCCACATGCAAGAAAAAGAAAAAGGTTTCAAAAGTTATTTTGAAGACCTTTACGGATTCAAGCCTGTTATATTAAAGTGTAAGATTAAATATACTGAAACGGAAGATAAATTACGCGATTTTTTAAATGACCATCCTCACTTGACCGGTATTTTTGTGACCAATTCAAAAGCTTTTCACGTGGCACGATTACTGGAATCTCAAAATAAAGGCCATATCAAGTTGGTGGGTTATGATCTATTGGCAGAAAACGTCCATTATCTAAAAGATGGGGTGATCGATTTTTTGATCCATCAAAATCCACGGCAGCAGGCTTATTTGGGCCTAAAGTTTTTAATTGAAAACTTAGTGTTTGAAAAAGATATCCCGGGAAAGCATCTTTTACCAATAGACATTATTAATTCAGAAAATGTCACCCCGTTTTTGAGAGCTTAAAATTCTCGAGTTTTAATTTTCCAAAGGCTGATGCGATGTGAAACTCTGGAGTTTCCGTTTGAGGATCTACCCAGGTAATCCAAGTGGGCTCAAATTGACCATTTTGCTGTTGACTATATTTTGCTCGAAAAATTCCTGCTTCAATATGACCATCATTTTGGATGAGTTTGAATCTTTTTAAGGAGTCTATTGAGATGGCTAGTTCCACACTAAAAGATGACGAGGTCATGTCGGATTTTATGGAAATGTCCTGCTTTGGCCAATCCCACATAAAATCAAACGTTCTGTTTGGTCTTGCCATAAAATCCTGAACCCTCGCCAATGGATCTATTTCAAGGCAGTAATAAGGATCTAGATGTTTATCAGATCTTAGGAACAGTTCTACCCGATCGGAATTATCAACATTTTTCTTAGTGTCGTCCGTACTATCAATGTGCAATGAACTGTCATTCACCCTATAGGATACAAATAAATTCGAACCGTCGTGCAAAGCCCTGAACTCGATATCTTCTACATCTTCAAAATGCCAAGGGGATGAAAAATCGTTTAAAACGATTGCTTTCTCCCATAACGGATGATCCGCTTTGCCATTAATTTTCATGTGGTTGACATCAATCACATTAACTTTATACATTTTCATAATAATAAATTCCGAATAAATAGAACCCCCATAAACTAAATCAGAAGCAGTGAGAATACCAAGATTAAAGTTACAAATATTACCACAAATTAATACATAAAATCATGGGCAACCTCTATAACTCAGATTTAAAAAAACTTATTTACATAAGACAATAACTTTGATCTCTAAAAAATTTAAAGTTATTATTAAATAAACTTTTCCCTATCTCGTTTCCTGAAATTTAATTTTACCGGCATCGTATACCTTGTTCAACTTCTATAATTTACGCGATGTATCAAGTGAAAATAAGAGCAATAAAATATGGTTTCACCATCAGAATTGAGTCGTGAAATTAATATCCATAAAGATATAATTCTATACATTTGCACCGAATTTCGACGCTTAATTGATCGGTGTCAGGAATTTCAATTCTTTAGTCTTTCGGAAATATGGAACATTTTTTTTATGATAATTTTGGCGTCAGTGAGAATACTCTCAATTACGTGATTATTCCGCTATTAATATTTTTGGCAAGGATTGGAGATGTTTCAATTTCTACCATCCGAATCCTCTTCGTGATGAGCGGAAAAAGGAATATTGCACCTTTTTTAGGCTTCTTTGAAGCCTTAATCTGGTTATTGGCTATTGGACAGATCATAAGCAATATTGACAATGCTTTGTCCTATGTGGCCTATGCCAGTGGTTTTGCAGTAGGGACTTTTGTAGGCATGTATATTGAAGAAAAACTTGCCATAGGTCGTGTCGTTTTACGATTGATTACCAAGGAGCCGGTACACGAATTATTGACTTTTTTGAGCGAAAACAATTATCGTTATTCCATTTTGGATGCCGAAGGAAAAACTGGGAAAGTCAACGTGGTGTTCTTGGTCTTAAAAAGAGAAAACTTAAAGCATTTAACAGAAGCCATCAACCGATATCATCCAAGTGCTTTCTACACTATAGAAGGCGTTAAAATGGTGAATGAAGTCAATCTCATTGATGATAGCCCGAGACAAATTGGGTTTTGGGGTTTACAATTAAAACGGAAATAAGAAGGATCATTCAACTCGGTCCTCTGGCTGAACAACGTGGCCTAAGCTGAGTTTATAATACCTCTTTTTTCAGCTTCGCAAGTTTCTCCTTAAAATCCCTGACGCGATCAGGGAATTTTGAGGCGAGATTTTCTTGTTCATTAGGGTCATTTTTCAGGTGAAACAATTGCGGTTCTAGTTGAAAACCAGTTTCAATGATGGGACCCCAAGGCACTAATTTTGGACCATCAACAGGCTCAATATATTTCCATTCGCCTTCAATATAAGATAAGGGACCCCGACTGCTTTCTTGTATAAGTGAGGCTCTTCCAATACTGTTTTCGCCTAAAAAAACATCTAAGGCATTTTGACTATCAATGACATCCTCATTGACTTTATCAACACCGGCTAAAGCCGCAAAGGACCTTAAAAAATCAATCTGACTCACAAGCGCGTTAGAAACTGTTCCTTTTCCCTTACCATCTGGCCATCGAATGATTAACGGTACTTTTGTGCCCCCATCATAAGCGCTGTATTTACCGCCACGCAAACCTCCCGTAGGTTTATGGCTACCCAACAATTCTCTGGCTTGATCTTCATATCCATCATCAACAACAGGACCATTATCACTAGAGAAAATGATGATCGTGTTGTCCAATAAATTGAATTGCTTAAGTGTGTTTACAATTTCATTGACGGTCCAATCCAATTGTAAAATAACATCGCCTCGCGGCCCCATACCGCTTTTTCCTTGAAACATAGTATTGGCTACTCTTGGTACGTGAATGTCGTGGGTGGAAAGCAATAAAAAGAAAGGTTGGTCTTTACTTGAATGGATAAATTTCTTTGATTTATCAACCAACTCCATAGGAATGGTCTCGTCATCCCACAAAGCGGCCTTTCCACCTTCCATAAATCCAATTCTGCTAATGCCATTAATAATGGTATTGTTATGGCCGTGAGAAGGATTCATGGTTAACAACTCTGGATTTTCCTTGCCTGTAGGCCAATTTCCAATCTGTTCTTTATAACTCACAGAAATAGGATCATTAGGATCCAAATTGACAACATGATGGTTTTCAACAAACACGCACGGCACTCTATCGCCAGTTGCAGGAATCAAATACGAATAATCAAAACCAATTTCCAAGGGTCCAGGACTGATTTTCCCATTCCAATTTGGTCCGTTTTCATCACCCAAACCTAAATGCCATTTTCCAACAACACCCGTTTTATAACCCGCACTTTTTAAAACACCCGGCAAAGTGGTCCTTTTGGTATCAATTAAAAGGGACTCATCTCCTCTGGCCACCTCAGTTCCTTTTTTACGCCAGGCATAATCTCCTGTCAACAATGAATATCTAGATGGTGTACAGGTTGCGGCTGTGGCATAGGCATTGGTAAATAAAATGCCCTCATCCGCCAAGGCATCTATGGCAGGGGTGGAAACTTCAGTCGCGCCATAACTACTTAAGTCGCCATAACCCAAATCGTCTGTGTAAATGAATACTATATTGGGTTTTTGTTGATCTTTAATTGTAGTTTCAGTATCAGATTTATTTCCTTCGGATTTATCTTTACAACCAAAGATCACAAAAACGAAACATAAAAAAATTAAATAAAACTGGTTTTTTAAGGTCATAATTATTTTTTAATAAGAGCTTTCAAACCTTTTACTTAAATATCTTGAGCTGGAAGATGGTGAAGTTGTGGTTTAAAAATTCGTTGTCGTTATTTTTAAAATACCAAGATATTAATTTTTTCCGGGCTCAAACCTCACTATTTTTAGTTTAGCAATAAATGGAGTTGTCATAGAGGTTATGGAACACAAAAACTTAGGAGATGCGCATTCATCTAAGGCATACATTTATCAAAATAGAAAACCCCTTTTTGAGGCTTTTTTCAGAAGCATTGGAGATTATTTAAATTTCTCCAAGTCATAATTCACAAGCGCAGTTTTTGCCGCATTATAACCAATTTCAACAATGGCATCGATGTTTTTCTTATCAAAAGTTCCAAAGGCGTTCAATTCAGAAGGAGAAATCATGAGGTCACACTCAGCAAATTTATCCCGATTTTCTAAAACCGATTTTACTCTAAATACGCGTTCCACCACATTGTGGGAATGCTTCAAATCCTTTATCGTCAGCACATCAAATCCATCAACATAAACACCAATAATCCTATCACATTTTTTCTTGAGAGGTTCCAAAGGAAAGTTGTTAAGCGCTCCTCCATCGATATAATAAGAACTTTTAATTTTTACGGGAGCAAATAAACCAGGAAATGCAGCCGATGCCAAAACAGGTTTAATAAGTTCTCCTTTTTCAAATATTTTAAGTTTTCCACTCAAGATATTGGTTGCCGTTATAAAGAGCTTCTTTTTCAAAAACGAAAAATCGTCCTCTTTTAGATAGACTTTAAAATCATCATGAAATTTTTCGGCATCTATAAATCCAGGTTTATTGATGGCATATTTTCTAATGTTCATGAGTTGTACTTCCTTAAAAAACGTCAAAATCTCTTCCCAACCATAGCCATATGCATAAAGTGAACCTACAACGGCTCCCGCACTTGATCCCGCAATATGGGTAGGAAAAATTTGATGTTCTTCAAGGGCTCGGATGACGCCAATATGGGCGGCACCTCGCATTCCACCACCAGATAAGACTAAACCAATATTCATAATACAATTCTAATTAGATAGATTCTTCTATTTTAAAATAAAAAATTTGCTATCGGCTGGGCTGATTTTTATCAAAAGTCAAGAGATTAGCATTGGACTTCTTTAAAACCGATAGCAATTCTACAAGCGGAAGTTCAATAGAATAAGACCCTGTATACGAAGGACACATGACGCAGTCATCAAAATAAAACTCGACTTGATTATCATTGATCACAAAATTATTTTTACTTTCAAAAAAATCGGTTGGTGATAACTCCCAACAATCATAATACAACTCTTCGTTTTGTATTTTTTTAACAATTCTTTCATTGATAAGCGTCAATAACTCATCTTCAGAACCTTGGTTAAAAAAGTCTTCATAGTTCATAAAAACACCTTGGTTCAAATCAAAATTAAAACAGTCAAAAGAATAACTGGGATGCATGGCACCTGAATAAAAATCTTCTTTGTAAAACAGGACACTTACCAATTGATCGTTAACAATATATATTTTGTAATCTATAAAGCGGTCTTCTCTAAAGTTCAGAGCTTCTATACTATCACATAACATTTTACTGGCTTCTATGTCTGATACCGTCTGCTTGATATTCACATAATAATCCTTGATGAATTCGTTAAAATTCCGGTTTGTAGCTTTATAGGATTCATCGAGTTGCGGATATTTAAAATTGATGGTGTAGTCCGGTTGCTTAATAGAATAGGATTTATCGATGATCAACTTTTGAAACTCTGATCGTTGATCCTTTTTTTCAATCAATGCTTTCTGTTTAAATTCGATGGAAACAGCCCTATTCAAAGAGTTGATACCTCCTTCTCCTATTTGAAGTGTATCTATGGCAAGTGGCACAGCTTGCTCAGTGTCATCAATTTCAAGATTATTGTCCTCACGTTTGTCATTTTTACAACTTGTAAACAAAAGAACCACTAAGATTAATTTTAAATATTTCATAGACACTTTATTAAATTGATATGGTTTTATTCGGAATCCCATCGATTTTAAGAATAAATCAAGAGTACTGCAATTTATACAATGCAACGATCATTCTCCTAAAATTATCAATATTTCAGCCGGTCTTCCATCAGTAAAAACTCGTGAAGATCGTCAAAATCAATAGCACCAATCCATTCGTTCTTTTCAGTGACAGGAAAAAAGGGATGGACTTCCTCTTGCAAAAGTCGATAAGCGACTGAAAGTTGTTCTTTAGTCTCCAGTGTTTTGAAATTGGTAGTCATGACCTCTTGGACCAACAGACTTCTTTTTTTGGAGTTTTCTATAATGTCCTGGTGATACAAAAGCCCTACTATTTTTTATTGTTAACGACAACAAAAATTGGCTTCAGATCCTCTAAGAATTACTTGGAAATGTCCAATGGAGTTGAATTTCGGTTCCGTAGTATTTACCTAACTTTAGGTTAGCAATTATAATATCATTGTTTGATTTGTACGAATTAATAAATCATCAAATTGACAGACTAAACCCGATGTGGTTTATTCAACTTTTAAAATCGACCATTTCTTCTCTGCATTCATCACTGCAAACAAGGTGTTAGAAAGTGCTTTGGAATAGATTGATGGAGGTCTTCTTAGATTTTCTGCCGATAGGGTAATATGTACGGGTTCTTGGGTCAAATAGGTGATGACCTCGCCATTTGGGTTGATGGCCACCTCAAAATAGTCGTAATTTACAACGGGTTTATTCAGTGCAATATTCTGCGACAGCTCATTTCTTCTTAACACCAAAACAATGGCGACATCATCTTTAAAGTTTGTCGCATTCAAGTATTGAGGTTCAATTACCGTTTTCCCTGATCGGTCGATATATCCATAATAATTAATGCCATTCTTTCTTTGAGTGATGAGTGATCTGCCATTATGGAAGATTGGAAAACTGCCATCTGCTGTTTTGGTAATCACCAAATCATCTCTAAAATTGACGACAAGATGCCCTTCAGGATTGACAAATCCCCATTGACTTCCCTTTTTAACGGCCACCATCTCATCATTCATTGGCGATACAAAGTCAGCATCAACCATACTTTGGGAATAAAGTACGGTTGTAAAAACTATCATTAAAGAAATTAAAAAATGTGTTCGTTTCATGATTATAACATTTATGGTTAAGCATAAAAATACCCAGAATAAAAACCTTATGAAATGATATCCATCAGGATAGTGAATAAAGGCTTTATTTTGGCGATTGACAGAACATCAACCGTTTGACTTCATGGTTATCCTACCCACGCATGACGTGATATTTATCATAGGTCTTCTCCCATTTACTTATTAACTTTAACACTTCAACCGACAGAATGGAGGAAACACATCATAATTACAGCAGGGTTTTAAAATGTCGAAATCCTCATATTGAAGGGTTGTTATAACACATTATTTCTATAAAAGCTATGACTACTAATATTGATATCATTAAATCTTCTGGTGAAAAAGTAAAGTTCTCACTTAAAAAACTACGTGCTTCACTGAGAAAATCAGGTGCAGAAGAACAAACAATAAATGAAATCATTGATAAAGTGAAAGAAGAACTGTATGATGGCATTTCAACAAAGGAAATCTATAATAGAGCCTTCGCATTATTGAAAAAGAAAGGGGGGTATCTGGCATCCAAATACAAACTTAAAAAAGCAATCTATGAGTTGGGTCCTACAGGCTATCCATTTGAACGTTTTATAAGTGCCATTTTAAAATACTCAGGTTATGACACGCATGTAGGTGAAATTATGCAAGGTGAATGTGTACGTCATGAAATAGATGTCGTCGCTGAAAAAAACGGAGAAACAACGCTTATTGAATGTAAATTTCATACGGAACAAGGGAGAAACTGCAACGTTAAAGTGCCGTTGTATATCGCTTCAAGATTTAAAGATGTCAAAGCGCACTGGGATTCAAAACCGCATGACACAAAACTAGAAGCCGGCTGGGTGGTCACCAACACCCGATTTACTAAAGATGCGATCCAATACGGGAATTGCATTGGTTTATATCTTTTAAGTTGGGATTACCCAGAGAAGGATGGCATAAGGAATCGGATTGACAGATTGGGATTATATCCAATAACCGTATCAACCCTATTGACCAATCGTGAAAAACAATTTCTATTAAGTAGAGATGTGGTGTTGTGCAGAGACTTGATAGACGATCTCTTTTTCTTGGATCATCTCGGGATTTCTGAAACTCGCAAATCGAAAATTCAAAATGAGATTGCTATGTTATGTAAACATTAAAACTATGGAAAATCATGTCAATATAACTTTTTTGGGAGCTTCCGGTGTAGTAACAGGTTCGAAGTTTTTAGTTGAAACCTCAGAAAAAAACATCCTGATAGATTGTGGGATGTTCCAAGGTATAAAAGAAATCCGCGAACTCAATTGGAAGGATCTTCCTATAGATGTCAGTAGCATAGATGTCGTACTGCTTACCCATGGCCATTTAGATCACGTTGGCTATTTGCCGCGCTTGGTAAAGCAGGGGTATCATGGGAAAATTATCGGAACCGGACCGACTTTGGCAATCGCGGAAATCATTTTGAAGGACAGTGCTAAAATTCATGAAGAGGAAGCCGCAAAAGCCAACGATGAAAAATTTACAAAACAGAAGCCTGCGCTGCCTTTTTATACGGTTGCGGAAGCAGAGAGAACAATTGGTTTATTTCAGGTTGAAATGGGCGACAAATGGATTGGTTTATCTGAACATATCTCCTATCGTTTTCAATACAATGGACACATTCTTGGGGCGACTTTTATAGAATTGGATGTCAATTCCAAACGTTTTGTGTTTTCTGGCGATATTGGCCGAAACGACGATTATTTATTGGAAGATCCTAAGCGTCCAGAATGGGCAGATTTCCTGTTTATTGAAAGCACTTATGGAAATAAACTCCATCCAGAAGAAGATGTAGAACAGGTGCTTACAGATATTATCATTGAAACCCTCCACAAAAAAGGCAATCTCATCATCCCTAGTTTTGCCGTAGAACGACTCCAAACACTGATGTATATCCTATGGAAATTATATCAGAAAAACAAAATCCCCAATATTCCCATTTTTGTTGATAGCCCTATGGGGAATAATGTTCTGAATGTGTTCAGGCAATTTCCAAAATGGCACAAACTTTCGGATTCAGATTATAACGCGATGTGCAATCATGTAAACATTATCCAATCTTATAAAGAAACCTGGGAAACGATTGATGACAAACGTTCTAAAATAGTTATTGCCGGTAGCGGCATGGTGACTGGTGGCAGAGTGCTCACCTATTTACAACAACTCATTGATAAATCTTCAACCACTGTGTTACTGGTCGGTTATCAGGCCGAAGGTACTCGCGGTAGACAATTATTTGACGGTGCCCATGAAATCCGGTTCTCTGGTAAATATCATCCTGTCAAGGCCACCATTAAACATATTGAGAGCTTATCTGCCCATGCCGATCAAGGTGAATTGCTCCATTGGATGGGTGCAATTAAAAACATTCCCGAAAAAGTATACCTCATCCATGGTGAACCGGCAGCATTAGATGCATTTCGGGTAAAAATAACAAACACCTATAAATGGCATGTACATATCCCAAAACTCAATGAAGTAGAAAAATTACGCATATAAAAGTGGCATTGTTTCTGAGTTGTTATCTGATTTCAACACCGCATTTAACGTCACAAAAAAACCCTGCAGTGGTCACACATACAAGGTTTTACTGTTAAAAAAAGGGTTGGTTATTTTCTAATGAATTTAAAAGTTTGTTCAGATGTTTCCGAAAAAAGTTTTAAAATGTACAATCCAGAACTTAATGAAGACACATCAATCATCTCATTGTTGAATGGTGATACCGAGAATTCTTTTCCTAAAACATTGTAAACTTTAACCGATTTTATAGGGTTTTTTGATTTCACAAATAATCTATCGGAAGTTGGATTTGGGTAAATTTCAACATAAAGACTTTCAAATGCTGGAGTCGATAATGTGCCACACATAGGATTGGTTCCAGCTACGGCGGCAAACACGCCCGCATTCACCGACCAATTTTCCCAAGTACCACCACTTCCAGTTTCCCAATCGGACAGGTCAAAATAATTAGTGCCTGTTCCTGTCCCCTGTACTTTGTACACTTTTATAGCTTCTCCTCCTCTGTTCCAGGTGAAAGGTTTGAATTTTTCAATCGTCTCTGGTGTATTATTGGCCACACAATTAGATTGCAGGAAATAAGCCGATTCTGAACCATAAACCGCTGCTTTGCCATTAACATCAACAGTAATGGCAGTTCGTTCACTACAAGCAATTCCAAAAGAACGTCTATTATGATCTGCCGTATGACGTCCCATAAAAACACTCATTCGTCCTTCACGATCCCGATTTGCGAAATGGGAGTCGGTAATGACATCGGTCATGAACGGAATTTCCAAAAAGTCATCGTAGCCAATTGTCGCCCTTGCATGGTAAGGATTACTTAATGCTTCCGGACTGGTAATGGATCCGTATTGGGCAGTGAAATAGGAACTTCCCAAAATTGCCATCCCTGCACTTGTACCGCCAATAACTCCTTTTTTGGTATTAATAAAGGAATTTAAGGCATCTTCCATGGCATTATCTTTAAAATATTTGACATAATCATATTGGTCTCCACCGGCAATCCAGATAGCTTCTGCATTGGCCACTTTTTCCAATATATAGGGATCAATGGCGGCTAGAGCATCTTCAATAACAAAGGTCCGTACCGAGTTTATAGTGACGCCCAAAGTGGTGTAAAAATAATTGTTGTACCCGTCATCGCCAGTGGTTCTCAAAACCACCACATCGCCACCATCGGTTTGGCTCAAAAACCATTTTAAGGCATCATCTTGATCAGCCGCTCCGCCCATCAAGCAAATTCCTGATTTGTGATTGGTCGTAACATCTGTAGCATTTCCTGTAAGATATTCCGTATAATTCTGAGCAAAAAGCATTTGTATGCTCAGTAAAAATAAAAGTGTAATTTTCTTCATAAGCCTATAGTTCTTGTTTTATTTCTGGTTAATTAGACGATACATTAAAACCGCAGTAATTTTCGCCTGGGTTGCCACCGTCCGCAGATCGCCAGTTTCTTCAATCGTATGGTCATCGCCACCGCCTGTTAAGCCCAATCCATCCAGTGCCATATCCACATAACCTGAAGTAAAGGAGATATCGGCCGCTCCTGCATTTCGGGGATTCACTGCTTCCACTGCGCCAAAACCCAAGTCTTGGCTTACGGTATTATAAACTTTCAAGAGTTTTGTATTACCTTCGGTAAGCGCCAAGGGTGGATAGCCGTTATCATTAAAGATCAATTCTGCCGAAGTGTTGGGATAATTATTGGCCACGATGTGTTTCATGATGCCATGCGCTTTTTCCAATTGCTCTAGAGAGGTTGCCCGAATATCGCCATGCACAATGGCCTGTTGTGCCACGACATTGTCTTTTCCAAAGGCCGTACCGCCCGTGAGATCGTCATTGAGATTTAAATCGGTGCCGCCAATAATAAAACCCGGATTAAAGGTCAAATCTTTTTCTTTGGATAACTGTAAATAAAATTCATTCAAAATCCGCGAAGCTTCATAAATAGCACCAACACCAACATCCTTGGTAAACACTTGGGATGAGTGCGCTGGCACTCCTGTGACTTTCAATTGCCAATCTGAAGATCCTCTACGAGCCACCACTATGGTTTTTGGGTTATTGTCTCCATTCTCAAAACCTAAAGCGATATCGGCACGCTTGGCGCCCTCTATCAAATCTTTCTTAGCCAATTCAATCGGTTCACCGCTCAACTCTTCGTCACCAGTCATGATGATTTCAATGGACATATCGTCCAAAACTCCAGCATCCTTAAGTGCTTTCATGGCTAAGATGATAATCACATCACCACCTTTCATATCGGCAACACCAGGGCCTTTCATGATATTCTCATCCAACATGGTGTATTCCTGAAAAGGACTGTCCAATTCAAAAACGGTATCCAAATGGCCAATCAATAAGAATTTCGGTCCTTTTTTGCCAACTCTTTTAGCAATTAAATGGCCGGCACGTCCGTAAGCTTCGCCGTTGGTCAATTCTGTTTCAAATCCGAGTTGATCCAATTCGGCCTTAAACAATTCGCCTACTTTGATCACCCCCGGAAAATTCATCGTTCCGCTATTGATATTAACTGATTCTTTGAGTAAATTGATGGCTGCCCCTGAATGTTGATCCACGGCTTTTATAATTCTCTTCTCCATTTTTCCTTTTTGTGCGAATGTCAAACTACTCAGGAACAGGGCTAAAAGCAGGATTGTTTTTTGTGATGTTTTCTTCAAAATGATCGGTTTAATTTAGTTGAAAATGTTCTCCTGGCAAATAGATGTTCAGCTGAATATCATGCGCTCCTAATTTATCGCCATGCACATTTTTTGAGCGTTTCGGATTTTTAAGTACAATTACCTGCGAATCTCCTATAATTTCAGCATCCGTACCAACCACTAAAATTGCCGTGGCTTCATCAATACCAATCCCAAGCATTTCAGGATGTTCAATCACCGCGCTGATCAATCGGTTGTAACGACTGCGTTTTACAAAATGCTGATCGATGATCACATTGGTCAACATGCCCAATCCGGTTCCTATTTCGATATTATCTACATCGATATTTCGGAAGGTCGAAGCATATTCTGGATGTTTCAATTCAGCACCGGTAATCATCATCTTGCTCATAACGGCTGCTCCCGCACTAGTGCCCGCAATTAAATTTCCATTATTATAGGCATGATGAATGGCTTTTTCAATCTCCGTTCCGGCAATGATATCCATAAATCGGTTTTGGTCGCCTCCAGAAATATAAATCATTTTGGCATTTCTGATGGAATCTACTTTTGATTTTGTCAGGACCTCATCCTTCACAAAATCGAGTCCATAAATATTTTTAAGACCTTTCTCGATAAACTGTTTTCCGGAATAATAGATCGCCGAATCTGGCTCAGCACTTGACATTGGCAAAATAATACCATAACCCGATTTATCAATACCTGATTCTTTAATAATACGATCCACCATAGACGAAGGTCTTGGACCTCCACCTATAATCACGAGTTTTCCTTTGCTTTGAGCATCTTGTGCACTTAGGGGAGTAATGCTGAACATACTCCCGATACATACACAAATAGCTATTAATCCATTTAACTTCATATTTATTGACGTTTTCCAATGACGATACCATTGGTACCCACGGTTGTTTGATAATAAACTTCTGCATCACTGCCATCTAAGTTGGCTCTCATCATTCTATAGGTTCTTCGGTCTCCCCAATAAATTTTTTCTTCATTTGGATCATAAGCCAATCCATAAACCACTCGCGAAACACCCACAGCGATTGTAGAAACATCAGTGCCATCTAAATTAGCCGACTTGATTCTAATATCTCCAGAAGCCACATATTCATCATAATAAATACGGTTTCCAACCACCATGATACTCGCACCTTCAACGCCTGGAAGAATTTCTTTTTCACCAGTTCCATCTAAGTTTTTAGACCAAACGCCACCATCATAATTAATCCAGTACAATTTTCTATTTACCAAATCAATCGCCAACCCGTCAGGATCATTGGCCTGACCGGTTACGAAATCTTCTTTTTGGGAAAGATCTGTACTGCCCAAATCTGCACGTTGCACACCTGAAGTTGTGTTCCAGTAAATTTTATTTTCCTGATAATCAAATGCCATCGCAATTGGTTTATCCAATCCGGTTCTGAACTCCTCAAAATTACTACCATCTAAATCGGCTCTGAAAATTTTATTCGCAGCATAATCACTTATGTACAATTTATTATTTAAGGTATCCATAGCCATACTGTAAGACGTTTCAGTAGCTAAGCCATTTATCTGAGTAAAAATTGGCGCTAGATTATTGATAAGTCCCTGATATACCTTGGTGCCATCCGTATAATAGATTGGTGTTCCGGTTGCATTAGGATCTTTGATCACGATGGTTTGTGAAAACTCCCTTATTTCTAAGGAACCAGAAGTGGTCACAACCAAATTTACAACATACACTCCAGCCTCATCATATACATAAACGGGACTGGTCTCAGAAGATGACTCGCCATTTCCAAAATTCCAATAAAAAGTAGCATTTCCTACCGTCTCGGGTACTATGGACGTATTGGTAAAAGTGACCGCTGCCGGGGCAAACTCATCATTACTTATGGCATAGGTAAATGAAGGAACTGTACTTGCTGGTGGTACCGGAAAATCATCATCAGAACAGGACTGTAAACAGATACCGATACTCATTAAAAAGAATATAATAAACGAATTTTTCATAGTTTTTTATTTAATTAATGCGATACCTCTTACACTTCCCAATCCAGATTTCAACACCTCTTTGTTGGATCCATCCAAATCAGAACGATAGATTTCTCCTGTATCACGTCCACCCCAGTACACTTTATTTGCTTCATTATCTATTTGAATTCCATAAATACGGGTTGCTCTTTCAGCAATGGTTTCAACATTTGAACCGTCAGGATTTGCTCTTTTCAAGGATCTTTTATCCTCAAAATAGATTTTATCATTGACCATGTCAACAGCCACAGAATAGCCATAAACTCCGGAAAGAATTTTAGTAGGATTTGATCCATCCAAATCCGCTATATAAAGATCTTCTACATCAAGATCATAAGCGTACATTTTTCCGTTTTTAAGGTCTAGCGCCAATCCGGTCAAAGTGACGTCCGGGATGTTCAAAATCCCTATTTCAACATTTGATCCATCTAAATTTGCTCTCGAAATATTTCCAACTGAATCTGACCAATACACTTTATTAGCCGCAACATCCAAGGCAACCGCATAAGGATCTTCAATGTTTTCAACAATAACTTCGGCTTCAGTTCCATCAGGATTCATTTTCCAAATATTCCCAAATGGCGTAGTAAAAAAGTCAGAGAAATAGATTTTATTATTGACCTCATCGTAAGCCATTCCAACCCCAGATTTACCAACTAAATCGAACACATCAGTAATCGTCCCAGAACCGTCCAATGTCAACTTTCTCATAAAGTCATCAGTATTGTCTAAATAATATAATTCTGCCGGTGCTTCAGGCGCCATGGCAATTATGACGTCTTTGGTAAATGTATTGCTACCTCCTGCGCCATTGGCAGTAAGCGTTACTTTAAAAGTTCCTGCTGCCGGATAGGTAAACGTTGGGTTTTCTTCAGTAGAAGTGGAGTTGTCAGCATCTCCAAAAGACCAACTATAGCTTGTAGCGCCTAAAGATGTATTGGTGAATTGCACCGGAATCTTAGCACTCAAATTATCTTCATCAGCTACCGTAAAGCCGCTGGCTGGCGTAACCTTAATTTCCATGCTGGAAATAGTTGAACCGCCGGCACCCGTAGATACCAAACTGACCAAAAACACATCGCTGGATTGGTATGATTTTTTTGGTGCCACCTGATTGGATGTGGTTCCATCTCCAAAACTCCATAAGTAAGCCGTGGCATTTTGTGAGCTGTTGGTAAATTGTATGTCCTCACCTATTTTAACTTCTGTTGCGCTTGCAGTAAATTCTGCTTGTGATTGTGGTGGCGTTACATCATCATCATTTTCACATGAAAATAATGCTAAAGAGAAGACACTTATTAGTATGTAATTTAGAAATTTAGTTTGCATAAGATCTATTTTTTAAATATGATGATTAGTTTTTAGTAACCAGGGTTTTGTATCATTCCTGGGTGTTTGTTGGTTTGGATTTCGTCAGTTGGAATTGGAAACAAGGTTTGGTTAACGTTGTTTACATTTGGCAAAACAGCGATTGCTCTTCCTGTTCTCACCAAATCAAACCATCTGTGGCCTTCAAAAGCAAATTCTATACGCCTTTCCTTTTCAATGATTCTCAGTAATTGAGATACAGAAGATTCTGAAGTGGGCAATAAATGTGCTCTCAATCTAATCTTATTGATATCCCTTTGGATAGCGGTTATATTTGGCGCCGTCTTATTAGCTTCAGCTTCTGCCCTGATCAAATACATATCTGCCAATCTTAAGACGATGACATTATCGGCACCAAGGCTTAAATCGTCATATTTAATAGCATAAGCACTTGTTCCCGCAAAAGCGATGCTTGCCGCATAGCGTGTATCTCCAGCTTCATAGGCTGCAAGTAAATTTGCCGAAGGTTCTACTTCCCTTCTTCCATTTAGTGAGGTCGGGAAATTATATTCTGCAATTCTGTTGCGTTCGGTTTGCGAAAAATAGATTTCAAAAATGGATTCTGAAGATTGGTCCGCCGCAAAAACATCTGCATAATTGCCCAACAAGGCATACCCGCCATTATCAATGACATCCGTAGCTAAGGTTACTGCTTGAGCGTAATCACCTTTATACAAAAACACCCGTGCCAATAAGGCCTTTGCTGCATATTTAGAAGCTCTTATTTTGTTGCCAGAGGCTGATAGATTATCAGCTGCAAACACCAGATCATTTATGATTTGGCTATACACTTGGTCAACTGGATCTCTTGGCGCATCTAAATTTCCCACACCTACTGTTGGCATTACTTTGACAGGAACGGCACCAAAATAATTCAGTAAATTGAAATGGTTAAGTGCCCTAATAAAATAAAGTTCACCTAAAGCGGCATTCTTTTCGGCATCGGTCATATTCTCAATACCCGGTACTTTTGCTATGACGTTGTTGGCAACGTTGATGCCAGCGTACATAATATTCCACATGCCTCCAACGGATCCGTTTTCAGGAAGAATATTATTGTTGGCAATCTCTCTGTATTCACTGGCGGTCGCACCAATGGGATGGGATAAATTATCGGCTGCTAAATCAGGAAAAATCACATTTGACCTTCCATAATAACTAAAAGCCTGAAGATAAGAATAGGCTCCCAAAATTCCTTTCTCTATATCTTCTTTAGTCTGAAATGCTGTACTTGCTTCAATAGAGCTTTTTGGTTCCACCTCCAAAACATCACAGGACCACGCCACTATCATAACAAAAATCAATAAAATACTCTTTTTCATCTTTTTAAAGTTTTAAGTTAATTCCTAAGGTGAATGTTTGTGCTTGTGGATAGGTGAAGAAGTCAGTTCCAATAACCGAATTATCATCACCTCGATAATTAACCTCAGGATCTAAACCTGTATAATTTGTAAATGTGAAAAGGTTTTGGGCGCTTAGATACACACGGATAGAGCTAAAGAATGTTTTTCTCAATGCCTCAGCATCCAATGAATACCCTAAAGTGACATTTTTAAACCTCAAATAAGAACCATCTTCAATAAACCTTGAAGACACCCTTTTGTTTTGTGCGGCTTTGACAGGATCTGTCGTAGCTCTCGGAATATCTGTAACATCTCCTGGCTGTCTCCATCTTCTTAAAATTGCGGTGGTTTGGTTATCTCCACCTTGAAGGGATTCCAAAAACAATCTCGATCCGTTAAAAACGTCGTTTCCTTGTGACCCTTGTAAAAAGATACTTAAGTCAAATCCTTTGTAAGAAAAGTTATTGGTCAATCCGTAGATAAAATCTGGATGCGGATTACCAACGATCGTTCTGTCTTCTGACGTGATCACGCCATCAAAATTGGTATCGGCATAGACAATATCTCCTGTGGAAGGGTCAACGCCCAGCGATTTATAACTGTAGAAAATTCCAATAGGTTGACCTTCCATAATCCGGTTCCCACCTCTTCCAATATCATCAATAGGTTGTCCATTATAAAGTTCCAATACTTTATTTCGGTTTCCATAAATATTGAATTGAGTGTTCCATGTGAAATCGCCCACAAAGTTTCGAGTTTCTAAAGTCAATTCGACACCTTTGTTTTCAACTCTTCCCACGTTTTCAGTAATTGACGAAAACCCGGAGGTTGGTGGCAAGGGTCTGCTCAACAACAAATCTTTGGTCTGCTTATTATAATAATCTCCGGTAAGCATCAAACGATCATTGAACAAGCCTAAATTGAATCCCACGTTAAATTGCGCCGTACTTTCCCATTTTAGATCTGGGTTAGGGATGTTGCTTGGATAGATTCCTGACATTCCGCCGTAAACCGTTGTACTATAGAGCTCAGAAAACAAGAATGGACTGATATCGTCATTCCCGGTCAAACCGTAACTTACACGAAATTTCAAGTCTGAAACCGTATTTAACTTCTCCATGAAATCTTCCTCAATAACACGCCACGCTAACGAAGCTGCTGGGAAAAACCCTGTTCTGTTGTTTTCTCCAAATTTTGTCGACGTATCAAATCGTCCAGTGAAGGTGGCGATATACTTATCATCAAAATTATAATTTAAACGTCCAAAATAGGACCGCAGTCCAGATTCGGTAGCACCAGAACTCGCAGATACTATCGTCGCTGCAGAATTGAGGTATTCTAAGCTGTCATCGGCAAAATCCTGACCTCTAATATAAGAGGAGGTTCTTTCATAACTTTCAAAACTGTAGCCCAATAAAGCATCCAGTTTATGTTTTCCGAAATTTTTATTATAGGATAAAAGATTATTGGAAACGATGTTAGTCACATTACTGTAGGTTTCAAATCCTAGACCATTGTATTTTGCACCTTGAACTGTTTTGGTCGACTCGTAGGAATGTTCTCTAAAGTTCATAAAATCTACGCCCCATTTGGTGGAAAACTTAAGGTTATCAATAATTTTCCAATCCAAATAAAAGTTAGAGTTGGTTCTATAAGAGTAATTAACTGCAATAGCTTCATTTGCGATAGACAGTGCATTGGCATAAGGTCCGGACTGATTATATGATCCATCTTCATTAAATACTGGAAAAATTGCCGGTGTTGAAATCCCGTTAGGTAAAGGTCCATGTAGCGTTTGATCACTTTCAACCCTGTTGGTCACAGCATAAGTCAATCCGATACTGGTACCAATAGTTACTTTATCAGAAAGTTGATGGTCAATATTAGCACGTGCATTCAATCGGCGATAATCCGTACCAATCAGAATTCCTTCTTGATCGAATAAAGTACCACTGATAAAGAATTTGGTCTTATCGGAACCTCCGGTGGTAGACACTTCGTAACTACTAATTGGAGCCGTTCTAAAAATAACATCTTGCCAATTGGTATCCACCGTGATATTGTCCATTTGTTCTTGTGTGAAAACCGTCGTTCCTGTCAGATCATTTCTATATTCCATCCACTGTCTGGAGTTCAACATATCCAATTTATTCCAAGCACGTTGCATGCCCGAATACACATTGACATTAACAACAGATTGTTGGGTCTTCCCGCGTTTGGTAGTAATCAACACAATTCCGTTAGAAGCCCTTGCTCCATAAATTGCCGTTGCCGAGGCATCTTTCAAAATGCTGATGGAAGCAATCTCACTAGGGTTTAAATCGGATAAGGCACTGGACCCTTGGCCAGAATAACTCAACTGGCCGTAATCTCCCATTGTTACGGGAATACCGTCAATAATATAAAGCGGTTGGCTAGATCCACTAATGGAAGTCAATCCACGAATCCGCACCGACATTTCACCACCTGGGGTTCCTGAGTTTTGCATCACCTGAACGCCAGAAGACTGCCCTTGAAGAATACCATCAACCGTTGACACTGGCAAATCCTCAATTTGGGAAGAACTAATGGACGTTACTGCATCACTGATTAAAGACTTCCGCTCTGTACCATATCCAATGACGACAATTTCCTCTAACGCCATACTATCCGAAACCATGGTCACATTGACTGTTGAAACACCTACTATAGAGACTTCCTTAGTAACAAAACCGAGATAGGAAATGACTAGCGTCGTGGCATTTTCCGGAACTGACATTTCAAAATTCCCGTCAAAATCTGTAGTTACTCCCCTGTTGGTCCCTTTAACCTGGACGGTAGCACCCAATAAGGGCACGCCGGTGTCGTCAAAAACGGTTCCTTTTATGGGACGGTCTTGTTGGTTTTGGCTAGCTGATTGGATAACTTCTGCGCTCACGTCCTTTTTAATGACCACCTGCCTAACGTCTATGTTGTAGCTCAGATCGGTGTTTTTTAAAGCAGCATCCAAAATAGTTGCAACCGTAGCATTTTTGAGCTTTAGGGATACTTTATGCTTTAAAACATCATCTTTATAGAAGAATAGAAATTCACTTTTATTTTGAATTACTTTAAACAATTCCTCCAAGGAAACATTTTTCACATTGATATCCATCTTGGTTTGTGCTTCTGAGAAATTTGCAAAAGCAGAACTCAGGCCAAGGGTAATCAGTAAAAGGAAAACTCGCATCATATGTACCAAATAGTATCTAAAAGATTTTATCCTTTTAAAAGAATAAAGGTTCTCGTTTTTATTCATAATTTTGTTTTAGTGGTTAATATTGCTGATTTACAGTGGTGTTGATTTTTTAACGGCTAGAGGGTGTTGGCGCATCTTCTAGCTTTTTTTATTGGAACTTTCTCTTCAATGTTGACCTAGTTTTAGTTAATGATTAGTTGATTATCTTGAGTTAAGTAATATTCAAATTCTGGAGATTCGGTGGCTTTAAAGGTTTGCATGACATGTTCAATGGTTTCCTTGACATCCAAATATCCTGAGAAGGTTTCGTTCGCCAAGTCGTAATTATTGATGATGATTTCTACATTATAATATCTTGATATCTTTTTCATAATGGATTTAAGCGAGTCATTTTTGAAGATAAAAATACCATCTCGCCATGAAAAATAGGGTTCTGTAGCGACTGATTGTGTTTTGACCGCTCTGTCATTCTTATCAAAAGTAGCCAAGGTCCCTGGAGCGATTTTGATATGCTTTTGGGCATTGAAAAGCCTGTCTTCCGTTACATTTATTTGAACACTCCCACTTTGTAATACGGTATAGATAGCCTGGTCGTCAGTATAATTGCTCACATTAAAGACAGTTCCCAATACTTCAATTTCATGATGATCAGATTTGACCATAAAAGGCTGCTTCTGACGGTGAGCCACTTCAAAAATAGCTTCACCTTGAAGATAGACTTCTCTCTTATCTTCTGAAAACTGCGCTGGAAATATCAATTTAGAACCTGAATTCAACCACACTTTACTTCCGTCTGAAAGTACAATTTCTGAGCGTTTTCCGAACGGCACAATTAGAGTATTAAAAACCGGTGCGTTTTTATGTGATGTTTTTTGGTTAATAGAATGCGAGTTCCCAATTTGAACTTCCTCTCCAGTACTTGAATAAGTGATGGAAGAATGGTCTTCTGTGATCTCGATATTTTGATCCTCACTAAGAACAAGTTGCACCTGACTTAATGATTCCAAATCTTTTACGTTTTTCGCAAAGACTTCAATAGGTGAAAGTTGAGAAGCTGGCGAATTGAAAATTCCTATGGAAACAAAAATTACAACGACAGCGGCAGTAACTCCAATTCCATATTTTAATAATCTTTTACGTTTTATATATCCATACACAGAAGTTGAGATGCGCTTTTTTAAATGGGCCTTCTCCTCTTTTGAAAGATGATTGAAATTTATATTTTTTTGAGAATTGTTATCCATGACACTATCTAAACAGATTATAAAACACAGTATTTTTAATGAATAGCATTAAAACATACCGTTTCCTATTAGGATAAGTAAGATAGTCTTAGTTTATAGACACTTTTAATGAAAAAAGTTATAAAATAATGATAAAAAGAAAATCACCGAGGAGTAAAGCTGCTTTCTCAAGGTTTTGATAGCCCTGTAAATAATGGTTCTGGAAGTAGCCACGGAAACATTCATAATGGCAGCAACATCTTCATAAGAATGCTCTTGGGTAAACCTCAAAGACAATGCTTTTCTTTGTCTTTTACTCAATAAGCTGATGGCTTTTGCCAATTTGTAAGAGCGATCGTTTTCAAATTCTTCTGCACATATACGGTCTTCAATTGAATTTTCACTTTGCTTATGGTCCTCCTCTTGGGAATAAGGAATAAATGAACGACTTTTATTTTCAACTTTAAGAATGTTATTTTTTAAGGACCTGAACAGATAAAAAGTAACATTATCTGTGGCGGCGAGAGTTTTTCTGTATTTATAAAGATTCAAGAACAGATCATGAATGGCATCCATAACTTGGCTTTTATTTGAAGAAAACTGCATGCCATATGCAAACAATTCGTCCACATAAATATCATAAAGATCGCCCATAGCGCGAACATCTCCATCCTTTAGTTTTGTCCATAAGACCAGTGTTCTATTTTTATGTCGCTCCAATCTGTATAATCTACTAAAAATGAATAGTCCCTAACAAAAACTAATGGTTCTTTGAATCAACTCTAAAATCCTATTGTGCGTACCAATTAACAAGAAATCAGATCAGGCCGTTTAAAGAGAAATAAACCATAGCCTCTTATCAGGCTAAAATATCCATTTTTATATAAAAAACGTAAATAATGGCATAAAAAATCCAATGCACCATACTTAAATTAAGTGCATTGAGCGGAAGGAAGTAATGGGGTTAGCCAAATTATTTAAAATAGAAAGACACCCAAATTAATTTGCCATTTCAATGGCGCGGTCTTCAAAGAGCCACTGGGTGATGCCCCCTTTAAGGTCGTAAACCTTAACA
>NZ_DATJCA010000154.1:0-5125 GCF_035515035.1 Gelidibacter sp.
GCTTCCTAAAGTTGACGGCGATTGCCTCCAAATATCCATACGTTTTTTACTATAAAAATAATCCGATGGAATTGACGGTCGGTCGCCCCAAACATTATCCATTTCAATATTGCGCACCTGTTGGGTGTGGCAGGCCATACAGTTTTCGGCAACATACACATGAAGGCCCTCCCGTTGGTTGGCCGTCAATGGTAGCTCATCCGGAATTGGCTCTGTTTTCTGCATCTGAAAAGCGGGTAGGACAGCAATAAGAATACTTAAGGCAATAAACACACCTCCTGCCGTAAGCACTAAGTTTTTATGTTCTTTATGAAAATTAAGCATGTTATACGGATATTAAACAGTTATTTCTTCTACTTTTTGTGTGACAGACGGCTTCTTGGTATAGCCTTTTACCATATAGTAAAAATTATAGGCGAATACCAAGTGTGATGCGAACATGAGCGATCCACCAACGGCTCGCCAGACCCAATACGGTTTCATCAATATGACCGATTCTATAAAGGGTTCGCCATCTATCCAACTTAAACCCTTAAAGGTCCCTCCGGCCATGAGTGACATCATATAGGCGAATAGACCGATAAATGCAAGCCAAAAATGTGCGCCCACAAATACCTGTGCCGGCTCCTTTCCGGTTAATTTTGGTAAGATGGCATAAATACAGGCCCACAGAAAAAAAGCAACAATGCCATACATAGTCATGTGGGAGTGTGCCACATTAAAATCTGTAAAGTGCCAAACAAAATTTGTAAATCGGAACGCCTGTACACTTCCTTGCATAGAACCTACAAAATAGAAGATGGTGCCGACCAAAAAGAAGGGCAAAACATAACTCTTTGAGATATGGCTCCAACTTCCTTTCATGGTCATTAAAAAGTTGGTAGTTCCAGCCACAACCGGTATCACCATTCCCGCACTAAACACGATGGCTATTGTTTGCAACCACCAAGGCAAAGGGCTGAACACAAAGTGATGGGTCCCGATCATGGTATAGAAAAGCATTTGTGTCCAAAACGCCAAAACCCCTAAAGAATAGGAATAAATAGGCTTATTTAGCGCCGATGGCAGATAATAATACACCAAACCTAAAGTAAAGGTCATAAACCACATCCCAACTCCTTGGTGCATATAATAGCCTTGGATGACCGTCTCACCCAGCCCATCTTGATAAAATGGTAAATAGCCAATAATGGCCAAAACAATGGTCCAAATAAGGGATGCCAGAATAAACCAATTGGAAATGTATATTTCGGAAATTTTCCGTGTAGCAACGGTTTTATAAAAATTCCAGAAGGTAATCACCAATCCAATGGCAAACATGAGCATCACCGGCCAGATATATTCTCTATATTCACCGCCACCGTTATTTATTCCTGCCATCAAGCACAAACTCCCCAATAATACGGTAGCATTTATGAGTCGCCAGGCATACCACGCCCAGTTATAATTATAGATTTTGTTGTTGGACGTACGGGCAATCACAAAATAGCCAAGCCCGATCATGGCTAAGGAAGACCATCCCCAAAACACCATATTGGTATGCACGGGTCGCAAACGACCAAAACTTAACCATGACTGATGATCCATTTCTGGCCAAAGGAATTTCATTCCCAAATACTGCCCAATCAAAGTGCCCAATACCAACCATAAAGCCGCCGCGCCAATATAATAAATAACTATCTTCTTTAATTCCTCAGGTGTTTCGAGACTGAGCGAGGTCTTTTTCTTTTCATCAAAAAACGCATTGTTTGGATCCTTTTCCACACGCTGGATCAAACCTTTTTCATCAATGGCCGCATTGTCTCCAGATAGTTCGTTTCCTTTTAATTTATAGGTTAATGCAGCCTTCCGTCTTTCGAGGATGGCATCAATATCTCCCCCGTCCATCGCCACCAGTTCATCATCAAAAGCCATTCGGTTTTTATTGAGCTGTCGACGTTTGATAGTATCGATATAGCCGTTTAATTTTATGAATAATATGATGATGGCAACAATCATCACAATGGCTATTAAGACGAACGTACCTATAATTCCGGGACTTGACAGCCAATTATCGGTCGTGATCTTCTCTTGGGCACTTATTAAATTTGGGATTGCCAACAAAAACAACAAGATTCCTATCTTACAATTTTTCATAAAGTTTTATTTATTGCTTTTTATCATTACAGATTTCATCCGTTCAAAATGTCCACATAGAAAGTTCCCCCGATAAAAGAAGAATTGCCAATTAAACAGCAAGATCATCCTAAATTCATATTCGTTCGACCTTCACCACGCGAATCCAAAACCTTACAGATAAGGTTAATGGTCCGGACCCGGCCGCAAAAACATAGTGCCGTGGGCCTATGGATGCGTATATAGAGAAATCAATAGTAATATGTATTATATTTTACCTTCTATCAGACATTATTTGTCTTTGGTAAAGGTATATTTAAGAGACTACTCCGCCATCTTAAACATGAAGGTCATATTATGCACAACAACCATAAAGGATTAGATGGTTGTCTGCAATTTTTGCAGATTTAAATATCAGTCTGAAATGCAAATGATAACACTTCGATTTACCAGTTGGAAATTCAACGAATATATCTAAATCATTATGCAAATATACGTGCGGAATATATATCAGACAAATTTATCCGATATTAAATATGAAAGTTTTTTTAAATGTAAATCTGTCAATCACATACATAAAAGAACTAAAAAAATTTAACTGCTTGAAAAGAAAAATTAAAATTTGAATGAGGTTATTTTAATATATAGCAAAAGCGGTATTACAGAATAACTTTTGGCAACAAAAAAAGCCCCTCTAAAAAGAGAAGCTTTCATTTCTGTACAGGTGGGGAGACTCGAACTCCCACACCTCGCGGCACTAGATCCTAAGTCTAGCGTACATTTGCCTAAACAACACTAAAGTCACTCATTTTCAATTAATTACATAGTATGTCATTTTCTTTGATACCATCTAATATCAATTGATTCCAGCATTTGTTGTACCTATGTTGTACCCAAGGAACCCAATAAAATCGTATCTTTATACTGGTTCTACGAACAAATGTTGTACCTGATTTGACTTTCGTGCTAAAAACAGGTAACAATGTCATCAAACGCAAAAATAGTTCTTCGGAAAAAGCCGAATAGAGAGGGTCTCTACCCTCTTGCTATCCGCATCACAAAAAATCGTAAATCAACATACCAATACATAGGTCATTATATTGAATTGGAAGATTGGGACGAAAAAAATATTCGTGTAAAAAGGTCAAACTCCAATTTTGACAATCTAAACAGTTTATTATCGCAAAAACTGTCAGAAGCCAATAAAGTGCTTATAACATTGCAATCCGGTAATAAAGATGCATCCGCAAACCAGATAAAAAAAGAAATTTATTCATCTGTAAATAGTTCAACCTTTTTTGAATTGGCTCAAGAACATCTTGACGATTTGGAAAGTTCTGATAAGTTAAATCGCCTGTCTACAGACAAAGCTTGGGTAAGTTTTATTATTAAGTTCAATAAAACTAAACAGCTTTCATTTCAAGAAATAGATGAACGTTTTCTTAAAAAACTGATGCTAAATTTAAAGGTAAAGCATTCTCTTTCAGAAACCTCAATTATGAACATTTTGGTTTTTATCCGGCTTTTGTTCAATAGGGCTATCAAATATAAAATCGTAAGTCGAGAATTGTACCCCTTTGGAACAGACAAAATTAAGATTAGATTTCCTGAAACTTCCAAAGTCGGACTAAATATTAGAGAGATTCAAAGAATAGAAAACCTTACGAGTTTATCTCCAATAGAGGTACATACTAGAAATGTTTGGTTGTTCAGTTTTAATTTTGCCGGAATGCGGATTTCTGATGTATTGCAGACGAGATGGTCGGATATTTATGACAACAGACTGCATTATAGAATGCATAAAAACGCAAAACTTCTATCATTAAAAATTCCCGAAAAGGTACTGAAGATTCTAGACCAATATCGGAATGATAAAAGAAGTGTTGATGATTTTGTTTTCCCTGAATTGAAAAAGGCCGACCCTGAAAATGCGAAAGACATGTATAACAAGAGAAAAACTGCTACAAAAAGGCTTAATGCCAATTTAAAATCAATCTCCAAAAAGGCTAAAATCAATAAGAAAATAACTACGCACATAGCTCGTCATAGTTTTGGGAATATTGCCGGGGATGCAATACATCCATTAATGTTACAGAAATTGTATCGTCATAGTGATTTAAAAACCACCTTGAACTATCAGGCAAATTTTATTCATAAAGATGCAGATGATGCATTAGATAGTGTGGTAAATTTTTGAATGAATAAAAAATCAATTAGCGGATATTTTGAATATGCTAAACCTATTCGTAATAACAAAATATCCACTCTTTATCCTTTCCAATAAAAAATTTACTTTTTCCTAAATAGAAATTAAATTTAAATTGGATCCGCCAATTTCTGATTGTAGCATTTAACCAACATTTTATACAATTCTGGATGTTTCTTTTTAAGCAAGTCAGGACGCTCAAAGAAATATTCTGAAGCAACTGCAAAAAATTCAGCCTGATTTGTACCGCCGTATTTTCGGATATCAGAATGATTGTTGTTTATGGCTTCTATTTCCTTGTGAATTAAATTTAACCAAGGAATAGTGTATTGATGTTCTAACAACCGTTCTGGTACTCCATCTACTCTATCATCCATTTTATCAATAAGATGTACAAATTCGTGTATGCCAGTATTGCTCTTATCGGTTGTGTTTTCAAAACCGTGATACAGTGCTTTTTTTGATAAAATCATTTGCTTCTCAAAACGCCCATTCCCGACAATTCCACCAATATTGCGAGCGTCATCTTTACTGCCAAATTGCATATCCTCATTAAAATAATCCGGATATAAAAGAATGCCACTTAAATTAGTGTAATGCCATTCTTTAAAGCCAAAAACAGGAATTACCGCGCTTGCTGCAACCAAAATCTTATCCAATTCGTCCAATTCAAACTGTACACCATCGATATAAACCTCACTTAAAAACTGCATCATTCGTTGTTGAAAAACAAGTTGCCTGCCTTTAGAAAGATTTCTATAATAAAGAACATTCTCCATTAATAACTTGTGCCAGTGCTCTGGA
>NZ_DATJCA010000155.1:0-55083 GCF_035515035.1 Gelidibacter sp.
GGCAGTGCTATTATACTAGCCATACTTTCTTTTGTGATCGGAACAACAGACAATCCGTTGGTGGTAGTTACAGGAAGCTTTTTTATTGGCTTCTTTAAAATGTTTCCAATGATTGAGATGATTTTGCCCGTTATGTTTATTATATCTCCTACGGGAGACAGAGGAAAATTCTACGCAATATTCTATCCTTTGACAATAGGCATCGGGCAATTATCATCTTATTTAATGGCCAATCTGGTGTTTACCAGCAGCTGGCAAGCTCCTTATTTCATTATGTCTGCATTGATGCTTGTTATTGCTGCTTTATCTTTAATATTTCAGCACAACCAGCGTTTCTGTTTCAAAATGCCCTTGTACCAGATTGACTGGTTATTCTTGGGATTGTTAGCCATTTCCGCCATGTGCTTTAACGTAGGTCTTACCTTTATGCGTCAGCAAGGTTGGTTCAGTTCACCTTTTATTATAGGTGCGCTGTTATTAGGTATAGTATTGTTATTGGCGACTATATTAATACAAAAAACACGCAAACGGAAACTGATAAAATTTGATTTAATCCTCAAAAAGGAAAACGTTTCGCATAGCCTTATTTTACTGATGTTTTTGGGTGTTTATCTTGCAAGTACAAGCATTTTTGTTCAATATACTGTAGGTGTTTTAGGTTACAATAACCTGATTAACGCAAAATTGAATTTATGGATGATCCCGGGTATTGTTATCGGAGGAGTTTTTGCTTTTTATAGCTTTAAAAACAAGTGGAACCTGAAATACTATATTGCTTCGGGCTTTATAGCATTCTTTCTGCATAGCCTGATGCTCTATCTGCTTATACAGCCACAGATGAACATCGAATACTTCTACATTCCCATGATCTTAAAAGGTGTGGGAATGGGGATTCTCTTCATAGGCATCTGGTTTTACGCTTCGCTGGATCTGGAAATGAACGATATGTTCGGTATTATCGGTATTCTGCTGATGGTACGGACTTTTTTTGCAACCGCTTTTGGCGGAGTTATCATCGGTTGGGCGACTTATCAGGGACAATGGCAGAGCCTGAACGATATTTCTATGCATCTGGATGCGGGATATTTTGCCAACGGTATGAGTATCTATGGAACAACCCAGATCAATGCGATGCTGGCTTCTTTAAAAATAGTCTTAGGCTCTTTGTGCTGGTTTATTATACCCATACTTGTTTTCGTACTAACCCACCATTACGGACAGTTCAATTACAGAAGACTGATTTTATTCAGAAAAGTAATCAGAGGCAATAGCATTAAGGGTTATAAATTCAGTAATCAATTAACATGAAATCTAAGACTATGGCTACCTTTTTTAAAATCACTAAAGAACTAAAGGAAAAAATCGAAGATCTACGTGAAGAATATTATGAGTTCTTGGAAAATAGAAAAATAGAGCAAGCTCTAATAACCCTGGAACTGACTAGCGAAACACGGTCAGATGTTAGCAGAAAAAAGAAATTTAATCAATCTATTTCGAAATGCACTTGTTTTAACCTTAACCCTAAAGGGATAGAATTTCTTGTTAGAACTGATTAGTTACGAAATTTAATAATGGAAAAATTGATGAGAAATGAAGAGAAAGATGAAAATCCATTTAGATTACTTACATCTAAATGGATTTATAGCAGACACTATTGACAATTTTGCTACACAGGGACATATTATTCAAAACCATAGAAATGAAATTAAGATTTTTGAATACCAAAAAAATAAGTTTGTTGTAAAATCTTTTAAAAAGATTACCATAGCCAATAGGATTATTTATAAATTTCTTAGAAAATCTAAAGCCAGACGCTCGTATGAAAATGCCCTTAGATTATTGGATCTCAAAATAGGTACACCTTTTCCCGCTGCTTATGTGGAAGAGAGCTCTGGATTATTCTTAAAGAACTCTTATTTTATAAGTTGTTTTGTGGAACATGAAACAGCCGATAGATATCTAACAGAGCGTCCTGATGCACCTTTTTTAGAAGCTATGGGAGCGTTTTTGTATAATCTTCATAAAAAAGAAGTATTTCATTTTGATTTACACACATCTAATATATTAACGACAAAGGATCATAAAGGGAACTTTGATTTCTCCTTGGTTGACATTAATCGATTAAAGTTCAAAAAGCCGACTCAACAGAGAAGGGTCAAGAATTTGAATCGACTCTTTCTGCCCTTTGAACAATATTCAATCCTTATCTCAAAATATGCAGAGATGGCTGAGTTTGATGTTTTCTCATTTGCTCACAAACAATTATATCAGAGAAAAAAATATCAGATTTTCAAACGTCTAAAAATCCTGTTTAAAGATTTATATAAAAAATATGTGGCACCTGTAATAAGGAGAAATACGCACAAAGAAGCGATTGACTAAACTTTTACTATGAAAAAATATTTCCTGATCCTTTTTTGTTTAATGTGTTCAATTGCTTTTTCCCAAGAAAGCGAACGTCCCAAAATTGGGCTTACCCTGAGTGGCGGTGGTGCTAAAGGGCTTGCTCACATAGGATTGTTACAGGCTATTGATTCGGCCGGAGTTAAAGTGGATTATGTCACAGGAACGAGTATGGGCGCTATTGTTGGCGGACTTTATGCTGTGGGTTACAGCGGCCAAGAAATAGTAGATATGGCGCGCAAAATAGATTGGGATAAGATACTCACAAATAGATCACCCTATGATTTACTGATACTCCCAAAGAAAAATAACATGGGAAAATATCTTGAAATCCCTTTGATAGATGGGAAATTATCTTTCCGAAAAGGAGCTTTGGAATCCAATGAACTTTGGTTGACGCTCAATGAATTGTTTTTTCCCTACCTGACAACCGCGGATTTTAGTAAATTCCAAAAAGGATTTCGCTGTGTTGCAGCAGACATTGAAAATGGAGATGCCGTAGTTCTTAAAAACGGTAATATCGTTAAAGCTATTCGTGCAAGTATGGCAATTCCAGTCGCCTTTACTCCCGTCGAAATTGATGAAAAAACCCTTATTGACGGCGGTATCGCCATGAATTTTCCAGTGTCAGAAGTCAAGGATATGGGCGCGGATTTTGTTATTGGAAGTTCCGTTTCGGGTATTTTATTGCAAAGAAAGGATATCGATAATCCATTTCAAATGATTTCTCAACTTGCATTCTATAAGGAGAATAAGGATTTTCAGCAACAAGTAAAATCTACAGATATCTTTGTTGATTATCCCATTGAAAAATTCAATGCATCAAGTTTTTCGTCCTCAAATGAAATCATTAGCCTAGGGATCAAGAGAGGAAAAGAAATATATCCTCAGTTGAAGCGGTTCAAGGATTCGCTTGATGCAATTTATGGCAAAGAACCCGTACACAATGAGAAGCGTAAAATGACAAATGAATTGTTTGTTTCAAAAGTTCATGCCAACGGACTCAGTAAAAGAGAAGCCGATTTTTTTATGAATATGATGGATTTTCAAGATAATAAAAGTTATTCTTCGGATGTATTCTCCGATAGGATCAGGGAAGTTTTTGGTTCGGGAAATTTCAGAAAAATAAATTATGAGGCTGTACCAAACAATGAAAGTGACAGTGTAACGGTAACTATTAATTTTGAAAAAGAACCGCAGCATCTTATTAAAACGGGGTTGAACTATAATTCAGAGCGGGGGATTGCCTTGATACTTGGTTATACGGTATTGGGGTATTCTAATCCATTTTCTGAAACCTCTGCCGAAATTGCGATCGGTGAGAATCCACAGTTTAATATACGGAATCTGTATTTCTTTAATAACAAAAGAAACTGGTATCTGGAATCTACTGTAAAAGCAGAATATACCGACATATCCGTATATAATGAGAACCTCAAAAAATCAGGTTTATATAATCATAAACATTTTGCATTTGAGGTAAACGCCAACAATCTTATTACGGGAAATTTTACTATAGGAATAGGTTCTCGCTATGAGTATCTAAAATATTCACCCGAGATTGAAACATTCCCAAGGGCTTATGGGAAAACCAATTTCCTTACCGGATTTGTTGATTTACATTTTAACAACTTAAACAGTCCTTCCTATCCAAACAGCGGTAATATTATTGATTTTGAAGCTGGCGTAAACTTCAATCAACATCCCGATTTTACTTATGATGATGGAAGTTCAGGATCGCCACAACCTTCTCCCTTATTCAGTAAAAAAGCATATTATTCGATACATTATTATTCAGCTCACTATTTGCCTATTCATAAACATTCCCTATTTTTTAAATTACATTCAGGCATGCATTTTGGAAATAAGCAACCTTTTCTCAACGATTTTATTGTTGGAGGCAACGCTTTGGTCATACGGAATCAGATTTTATTTCCGGGTTTTCGTGCCAATTCCATTTTCAGCTCCAGCGTGATTGCTCCACAGGTAGGATTTCATTATTCTGTGACCAAAAAACTTGTTCTAACCGGAGCGTCAAGCTTTTTGAAATACGATTTTATCACATCTAATTTTATCAATGACGAGAATCAGACGGACAGTACAGTTTGGGGTATTGCATTGGCTGCAGGTTATAGATCCTTTATCGGGCCACTAGAAGCTATTTTTATGTATAATGATATAAATAATAATATTTCAGCCAGTTTTAACATAGGTTATTCTTTAAATTTTTAAAAGATAAAGGATTTATTTACAGATTTATATACATGAAATTATTAGTGTATCCGTTTATAATACGAGTATAAAAATCAGCGGCAAACAAAAACATGAGAACGTGAAAGGTATTCGCGGACAAAACAGCAAGTAGCAACGTTGCGTTTCCAGCATAATAATATTTTGCATTTTTATTGGTCGACTACTTGATTTAATCACAAATCAATTTAAATAGTCCTCAAAGGCAAACGTCATTACTTTTAAGGACTTTGTTTTTATATTAGATCTAATAAACACTTCAAATTGACAATAAACTAACTGCCACAACAAGGAATAAAATATTAAAAAGCCGAACCGCCAATATCGTATTTACAATAGTGGGGCTGACGGAACCATATGATCTGATGGACAGCTTGTCTCAATTGGCAGACGTTTCATCGTATGACATTTCTCAAAAGGACGAGGCGCTGTACCGAAAACTGTCGCCCATTAATCTTACCGATAAAAGGTTGATGAATTTGGCAAAAGGACTTGCACCTGCTCATGTACGTGTAAGTGGCACTTGGGCGAATGCTACTTTTTTTCAGGAACCAAATGATACGTTTGAAAACTGCAGAATAAGCAAAATGAATGATGAAATAGATTGGTCTAAAGTTGTAGTCCTCGGTTCATTTTCAAATACTTCACGCATAAATATTATAGAAGAAAATATGAAAGACAGCACCATCCCTTCGGCAAATCCCTTTATTGCCGCTCCCTTTACTGTAGTGCGCAAAGAATATATTACACCGCACTACCTGAGAATTTTCTTAACAGGTGAAAGTGTGACTGAAATCGCGGCTACCACGGTAGGGATTAACAATAAAATAATCATTCCTCCGGCTGGGACATAAAATTTCACAATGCCAAAAATGAATTCTGAAACTCGATCTTGGGAATATCCCCGTACGTATTCAAAACCCATCATACGTACATATACCCACCGCGGAATTGACTTGGAAAAAAAGGAAATCTGGATTGATTTTGTGGTTCACGGCGATGAAGGACCAGCATCTGCTTGGGCCGCAAATTCAAAACCTGGAGATGCCTTAGGTGTGATGATGAAGCGAGGGAAAAAAGAACTTTATTCACCTGCCGAACATTAACACCCCATTCAGTTCATGAATCAATCCAATTTTAATTTTCACCCCAGTATCAATTTCAATTTTTCCATATCCTGGCTTACCTTTTTTTCCACTACTTGTGCATAAATTTGGGTTGTTGTCAATTTCGTATGTCCTAAAAGTTTTGAAACAGTTTCGATGGGCACACCATTACTTAAGGTAACAGTCGTTGCAAAGGTATGTCGTGCCATGTGAAAGGTAAGATTCTTTTTAATACCACAGAGATCTGCTATTTCCTTAAGATAGCTGTTCGATTTTTGATTGGACAGTTTGGGTAAAAGACGATCAGTTTCACTAGTCCTTACGTGCTCACTGTATTTCCCAATCAAATGTCCAGCCTTTGCCAGTAAGGGAATTTTAAACGGAGTGCCAGTTTTTGTTCTCGTTGCCATTATCCAGGGTTTGCCATCTATTCCAATTGCAATATTTTCGTTTGTCAATTCTATTATATCACTATAAGATATACCTGTGTAACAACTGAAAACGAATAAATCTCTTACAACAATCAAACGTTCAATTGAGGAAGTGAGATCTTCAACAGCCTGTAACTCCGTCTTTGTAAGGAAAACCCGTTCTTTCTTCTCAATCTTCATTTTAAAATTGACAAATGGATCCCTGCCGATCCATTCCATGCGGTAGGCAAGCGTGACCATCCTTCGCAAACGCTTAATATGCTTCATTGCTGTATTGTTTCCAATTTTGGTTTGCCCTACCTTTGGAATGTAGGAACGAAGGAAATTTTCAAAACCTATAATAAATCCATAATCCAAATCTGAAAGAGGCACGTCAGGTAGCTTATATTCATCAGAAATATACAATAACATATACTGCTGACTAGTCTTATATTGGCCTCTCGTACTCACTTGGAGTTTATGCTGCATCTTATTGTTATAATAATCAATAAGGTCTCGAAAGGTAAAGTGCTTCTTATCCTCTCCCAAAAATTTAGCCTTAATCATTTGAGAGGTAAACGGCTTATCTGCTGTTTTTAGTTCTTCATAAATCCGATAGATTTTTGATTGCACTTCATTCAAATATAAATTTAAAATACGCGAATCCTTATCTTTCCCTTTTGCTCTTTGAGATTTTTCATCCCATGTAGCAATATTGATTTTCCTTTTAAGACTAATGTTGACACGTTTGCCGTTTGAAGTAATACGCACGTAAATGTTTGCTCGGTCATTTACGGCGCGTTTACCGTATGCCCAGAACAGTACTGAAAATGTTGAAGAAGATCTCATAGTTGTCGTCTTTAATGGTTAAACATTGTATAGACGAAAGTCAAATCAACTATAATAATGGTAGTAAGATACATCATTCTGTCAACATAATTTAAGACAGCCAAAGATGTTGACGATTTGTGACCTTTCAGAATCAAATAGAACCAAATCTTATGATGGGCTTAAAAACATAAAACCCTGTAAATCATAAGATTTACAGGGTTTTGAAGCTTTTTGATTTCCTCTTCTGCGGTCTGGACGGGACTCGAACCCGCGACCTCCGCCGTGACAGGGCGGCATTCTAACCAACTGAACTACCAGACCGTTGCGTTAATGCGAGTGCAAATATACACTGCATTTTCAATATCGCAAACAATTTAGGTCATTTTTTACAAAATTAATGCTTACTTAAATTTTCCGCGCTCTACCATGTATGTTGTCAGGATTTTATCAAAATCTTTTGTAATGTCCGCCTCCACATATTTAATTTGATATTGGCCACACTTAAGACGTAATTCATCAAAATAGGAACCTACAGCTTCTTCATACGCCTCTTTAATTGTTTCCGGATACAAATTGATGTGCTCGCCTGTTTCAACATCTATAAAGCGTTTTGGCGTATTCTCAAAATCAAAAGTCAATTCCTTGTCTTTATCAAACACATGAAATAAGACCACTTCGTGTTTTTTATGTTTTAAGTGCCGTAAGGCTTCAAACAATTTCTCTTGATCTGTAGTGGTCTGGAACATATCCGTAAAAAAGAAAATCAAAGATCTCCGATGGATTTTTTCCGCAATTTGATGGAGATAGGTATAGGTTTCAGTCTGCTTGTTTACAGGTTTTGAAACCACCGTTTTGCTCAACTCACTCAATAACATTTGATGGTGCCGTTCACTGCCTTTTTCGGGTGCGTAATAATCGTAAGCATCGCTGTAAATACTCATGCCTACCGCATCCCGCTGTTTTTTAAGAATATGCATTAAACTGGCAGAAGCCAATGCTGAAAACGCGATTTTATTCAGATTGTTGATCGAGAACTCGGTCATTTCCGGATAATGCATGGAGCTACTGTTATCAATAATCAAATGGCAACGTAAATTGGTTTCCTCATCATAGCGCTTGGTAAACAGTTTATCTGTTTTGGCATATAATTTCCAATCGATATGTTTTGTGCTCTCGCCTTGATTATAAATCTTATGCTCGGCAAACTCTGCCGAAAACCCATGAAACGGACTCTTGTGCATCCCGGCAATAAAACCTTCAACCACCTGTTTGGCGAGAAGTTCAAGGTTTTTAAAACCTCCTGTTTTATTGAGTTCTGCTTGTAAATTCATCAATTTAGATATTAGACCGCTTCGCTTTTAGAATCAAGAATCAAGATTGGTCTTTTCTTTAATTAAATTCAATTAAAAAAGAGACATTAATCTTGATTCTTGATACCTAGTACTTAATACTTGCTACTAAATACTTATTTCATAATTTCATCCACAATCCCATAAGCCACAGATTCCTCTGCCCCCATCCAATGGTCGCGGTTAAAATCTTTCATCACCTTTTCAATAGTCTGACCACAATTTTCAGCCAGCAACCTAGCACTCAACTCCTTAGTTTTCAAAATTTCCATTGCGGTAATTTCAATATCACTTGCAGGTCCGCGCGCACCACCGCTTGGTTGGTGGATCATCACACGTGCGTGGGGCTGGATAAAACGTTTCCCTTTTTCTCCTGCCGATAATAGTATAGATCCCATAGAAGCGGCGAATCCTGTACAAATTGTAGACACCTCACTTTTCAAAGATTTCATGCAATCATAGATTGCAAATCCAGAAGTTACATAACCTCCAGGACTATTGATATATAACTGGATATCCTTGGTTTCCAAAGCGTCTAAATACATCAAGCGATCAATAACATGTTTTGCCGATTTATCGTCCACCTGTCCCCAAAGGAATATTTTACGCTCTTCGATGAATTTGCGATCAATCGCATCTTGAATTTTTATTTTATCACTCATTTCTTAAATTTTTATCTAAAATAAAAAAAGGTTCACCATTAAAGCAAACCTTTCATCAATTTAACTGATTATTGTGTTTTATTCATGTCAGATCGCAAATCCTACCATCACTTTTGAATTTTAAATTTCAGTTTAACAGCAGTTGCGAATCTTCTATGCATCGATTACAAAAGTGCGTCGATAGCGTCAGTGTACGCGTTTTTTGGAGCCACACCAACCTGTCTTCCAACAACTTCTCCGTTTTGGAACACTAATACCGTTGGAATGTTACGTACACCATATTTAGCAGCAAACTCCTGATTTGCATCAACGTCCACTTTACCAACTATAGCTTTACCTTCGTACTCTTCACTAATTTGATCAATGATTGGCCCAACCATTCTACATGGTCCACACCAAGCGGCCCAAAAATCTACTACTACCGGCTTATCACTTTTCAAAACCGTTTCTTCAAAGTTTGCATCTGTTATTTCTAATGCCATATTTTCTATGCTTTAATTGTTCTATTTAACTTAAAGAAACAAAATTAGTCAAAATTTTCGCCAATCCTTATACGCTTAACATTTGTTTTGCTTATAGCTGGATTTGCGATGGTTATGACGATTTCCGGGACGCATCCACTGCATTTTGCGTTGCAATCCGATGCCTGAATTTGGAAAATTATAACCAACTAATCCTAAGCATCCAATAATTTTTGACTTAACCATTATGCTGTTATCAATGCCGATTTTATATCAAGACGCATTTTAATATTAATAGGTTAACTTCATTGAAACTAAAGGTTTCCCTCCTGCGCAGGAATTAATACCACTCGACTTTTGGTCGTGAGATCGCGGCCTTCGCACGCATTGGTTAATTTAGTTTGTAAAACACATCCTGATTGTTCAGTTCATCAAGTAATTCTTGCGAAATTCTCACTTTTTGCTTTCTACTGGGCATGTGCAACTTCATTTTTTCTTCGGTATCATATACTAAGAAATTCAGCGCGTGATTACCTTCATGCATTCTTAAAATATCTTCTAGCGCCTTTATTTTGCTCTCTTTCAGATCATTTATCTCCAACTGAATGGATAATTTTTTGGCATAAGTATCCATCACATCATGCAACAATTGAAAGCTGGAAAATTGTAACCTTGGCTCACTTTTCTTACCCGTTTCTTTGTTGATCCAGCCTTCCTTGACATACACCCTGACGTAAACAAATGAACTTCTTACCAAAAAGTGCCTAAACCTTAGATATTCTTCTCCAAAAATCCGGAATTCAAAACTGTCGGTATAATCTTCAATGGTAAACATGGCCCAACCTTTACCTTGTTTGCTCACACGGTGCTCAACATCGGTTACGACCCCACCAAAAGTCATTTCACGGTTAACAAAAGGTTCAAGATTTGTAAAGTGTGCTAAAGTAGAATTGCAAAAGGTTTTCATTTCTACCTTAAAATCGTCAAGCGGATGTCCGGAAATATAAATCCCAACAACTTCTCGCTCTTGCGCCAATTTTTCCATAGTCCCCCATTCTTCACACGGCGGCACTAAAGGCTCTGCAATTTGGACATCACTGGCATCTCCAAACAAACTCACTTGGGCTGAGTTTTCATTCTCCTGATGCTTACTGCCATACTTTATAGCCTTTTCCAAGAAGGTGATCCCGTCACCATCATCCTGAAAATACTGCGCCCTATGGGTATTGGTAAAACAATCAAATCCGCCAGCCAATGCGAGATTTTCAAATGCTTTTTTGTTGGCGGCTCTTAGATCCACCCGTTTTGCAAAATCAAAAATAGATTTATATTGGCCATCTTTTCTTCGATTTTCTACAATGGTCATTACCGCACCCCGTCCAACGCCCTTAATGGCACCCATTCCAAAGCGAACCGCATAATCTTTATTTACAGAGAATTTATAAAAAGATTCATTGACATCTGGTCCAAGCACATTTAATTTCATGCGCTTGCATTCTTCCATAAAAAAGGTCACCTGTTTGATGTCATTCATATTATTACTCAATACCGCAGCCATATATTCTGCCGGGTAATGGGCTTTTAAATAGGCGGTTTGATAGGCAATCCATGCGTAACAGGTGGAATGCGATTTGTTAAACGCATAACTTGCAAACGCCTCCCAGTCCTTCCAAATTTTTTCCAGTTTTTTGGCGTCATGACCTTTTGCTTCTGCTTGGGCAATAAATTTTGGTTTCATTTTGTCCAAAACCGAAATCTGCTTTTTACCCATCGCCTTACGCAAAACGTCGGCTTCACCTTTTGTGAAATCGGCTAGTTTTTGGGACAGCAACATCACCTGCTCTTGATAAACGGTAATCCCGTAGGTTTCCTTTAAATATTCTTCCATCGCAGGAAGATCATAGTCTATCTCTTCTTCGCCGTGTTTTCGTCGCGTAAAACTTGGAATGTATTCCATTGGCCCTGGTCTGTACAAGGCATTCATAGCAATCAAATCCTCAAAAACGGTCGGTTTTAATTCCTTGAGATGTTTTTGCATCCCAGGCGATTCATACTGAAACACCCCGACGGTTTCACCCTTTTGGAACAGCTCGTAAGTCAATTCATCATCTAAAGGAAAACTATCAGGATCTAGCAGAATATCGTGTTTTGCTTTCACAATTTTCACCGTATCCTTAATTAAGGTCAAGGTTTTTAATCCCAAGAAATCCATTTTCAGCAATCCTGCATCCTCAACCACCGAGTTGTCAAACTGGGTCACATACAAATCAGAATCCTTAGCGGTGGCCACTGGGACAAATTTTGTAATATCATCAGGTGTAATGATCACTCCACATGCGTGGATTCCCGTATTCCTTACCGATCCTTCAAGAATTCGTGCCAAATTTAAAGTTTCAGCCTCCAAGCCTGAACCTTCGGCGATATTAAGCAGCTCATTGACCTTTTCTAAATCGTCAGATCGGAATGCTTTACTGAGTTGTTTCTCATCATATCCAAATATTTTACTCAATTTGGACATGGTAGGGATAAGTTTTGAAATCCTGTCCGCATCAAAAAGCGGCAGATCCAAAACCCTTGCAGTATCTCTAATGGAGGATTTTGCCGCCATCGTACCATATGTAATAATTTGCGCCACCTGATTGCTGCCATATTTTTCAATGACATAATCCATCACCTTGCTCCGGCCTTCATCATCAAAATCAATATCAATATCCGGCATACTTACACGATCCGGATTCAAGAAACGCTCAAAAAGCAAGTTGTATTTTAACGGATCGATATTGGTAATCTTTAAACAATATGCCACCACTGATCCGGCCGCAGATCCACGACCTGGACCGACGGAAACATCCATATTTCGGGCTTCTCGTATAAAGTCCTCAACAATCAAGAAATATCCAGGATATCCCGTATTTTCAATGACGCTCAACTCAAAATCAATGCGCTCTTTGATTTCATCTGTAAGTTCTGGATACCGTTTTTTGGCACCTTCATAAGTTATATAACGTAAATAAGCATTTTCACCTCGTTTGCCTTTGTCAATAAGATCCTGCTCATGTTTGAATTCTTCAGGAATATTAAATGCTGGCAAAAGCACATCTCTTGCCAATTCAAAAGCTTCCACTTTATCAACCACTTCCTGAATATTGGAAATGGCTTCCGGAATGTCCTTAAAGAGTTTTTTCATCTCCTCTGAAGACTTAAAATAATATTCTTGGTTAGGCATCCCAAATCGATAACCCCTGCCACGCCCAATTGGTGTTGACTGCTTTTCACCATCTTTTACGCACAGCAAAATATCGTGCGCGTTGGCATCTTCCTTTTTGCAATAATAGGTGTTATTAGTTGCGACCAACTTGATGTTATGCTTTCTGGCAAACTCTATCAAAACAGGATTTACTCGATTTTCATCTTCCTGATTGTGTCGCATCAGTTCAATATAAAGATCGTCGCCAAATTCCTCTTTCCACCATAGCAAGGCTTCCTCTGCTTGGTTTTCACCAATATTCAAGATCTTACTTGGAACTTCTCCATAGAGATTCCCCGTGAGCACAATTAAATCTTCCTTGTACTGTTGGATCAACTTCTTGTCAATCCGAGGGAGATAATAAAATCCATCCACAAAGGCGTGTGATGATAATTTGGACAGATTATGGTAGCCGTTCTTGTTTTTGGCCAAAATGACAATCTGATACCCATTATCTTTTCGCGACTTATCTTTATGGTCTTCACATACAAAAAACTCACACCCAAGAATAGGCTTTATTGTTTTTTCTTTAGGCGTTTCTCCACGCTCTTCTGCCGCTTTGTTTTTCGCTTCAACGTTTCGGTTATGATTACCAACGGCCCTTATAAAGTGAAAGGCACCCATCATATTGGCATGATCTGTAAGCGCCACCGCTGGCATGTTTTGGTCTGCTGCTGCTGCCACCAACTGAGGGATGCTGATAGTAGATTGTAATACTGAAAATTGGGAGTGGTTGTGTAAATGCACAAACTCAACCTCTTTAAGTTCTTCTATATTTTGGGCAATCTCCTTTTTTGTAGGCTCGTCAGATTCTTGGAGAGCTTCAATCTGCTTTTTAATTTTTGCACTTTCAGCCTTTAGGTTGATATGCTTTAAACCGATAAGCTGTATCGTAGCGGGATTTGCCTCCTTAAAGTTTTCGAAATAATCTGACGGCACATCCAACTGTTCTTGGGTGTATTCTTCACGTCTTATCAACTCCAAAAAACAACGTGTGGTTGCTTCAACGTCAGCGGTAGCATTATGCGCTTCCGCGAAAGGCGCATTAAAAAGAAACTCGTGCAACTCCGTTAAAGTCGGTAATTTGAATCTGCCATAGCGTCCTCCAGGAAGTTGACATAAAGTTGCGGTATGCTCGGTACAGGTATCCAAAACAGGAAGTTCCTGCAAGTTATTTACAACACATTCACGATGGAACTCAGCCCCCATAATATTTAAGTCGAAACCAACATTTTGACCCACCACAAACTTTGCTTTCCCCAAGGCTGCATTGAACTTTTCCAATACTTCAGCCAATGGAATCCCTTGTTGTTGGGCCAATTCTGTCGAAATACCATGGATTTTTTCAGCATCATACGGAATATTAAATCCGTCAGGTTGAACCAAATAATCCTCATGCTCAATACAGTTGCCCATGCCGTCATGCAATTGCCATGCAATTTGGATGCATCTCGGCCAGTTGTCAGTATCACTGATGGGTGCATCCCAGCGTTTTGGTAATCCTGTGGTTTCGGTATCGAATATTAAATACATGTATTGTAGAGTTGTTTGTCGTGACGTCGTTTTTAAATACGAATTCACGAATATTTGAGCTTAAAATGTTGAAATTGCTGGGTTTTTTCTTTGAAATATAAGTTTTTAAAATTACATATAAATAACGTTTTTTTAAAGGGAAAGTCATGAAAAATTACCAAAGAAAAAGCAAACCATAAGGAGTGCCGTTAAAAACTATAGATAAATTTCATTTGTCTCACGGCATTTTGGAAATTAAGTACGTTATGCACTAATATCCCTACCACAACGAATAGAGAACAAAACAATTATGGTCCGGTCAAATTTATAAGAATAGAAAAACAATGGCTTTTTGGACATATTTGTTACTGTTTGTAGCTTAAAACCGCATAAGCATTTGACTTCAATTTATTTAGTACAAATAATTTGACAATAAAAAAATATTTATGGTATCTTTGCAGCCTTATTAATAATAGAGGTCGCGAACCTCACTAATTAATTATTTATGTCAGTTAAAATCAGATTACAAAGACGTGGAAAAAAAGGGAAACCTTATTTCTGGATTGTTGCAGCTGATGCACGATCAAAAAGGGATGGTAAATACTTAGAGAAAATCGGTGCTTACAATCCAACAACCAATCCAGCAACTATTGAATTAGATGTTGACTTGGCTGTAAGTTGGCTTCAAAGTGGCGCACAACCTACTGATACGGCAAGAGGAATTTTGTCTTACAAAGGTGCCATGTTGAAAAATCATCTTGCAGGTGGTGTTAGAAAAGGTGCTTTAACCGAAGAGCAAGCAGAAGAGAAATTTGCTGCTTGGTTAGAAGAAAAAGCAAGTAAAGTTGACGCCAAGAAAGAAGGTTTAGCAAAAGCTGGTGCTGATGCTAAAGCAAAAGCTCTTGAAGCGGAAAAAGAAACAAATGCGAAGCGTGAAGCTGAAGCTGCACAGGCAATTGCCGATGCAGAGGCTGCTGAAGCTGCTGCAAATGCGCCTGCCGAAGTGGAAGCAACTACTGAAGATGCTCCTGCCGAAGATGCTGAAACAAAAACAGAAGAATAAAGAATTTATTTTTTATACTTTTAAACTCCGATATGACCTATCGGAGTTTTTTTGTGAAATAGGATTCTTTTAAAAAAAAGAATGCGTTATTGAACAAATCTAGCCTTTTGACTGGATCTCATAAATAATTTTACACATTCCCGTGCAAAAGGGAATCTTAGGTTAAATGTAAAACTTTACCTTTGGCGAGATCTTATATACACATATAATTCACTGCTCTGCAGGATCACATTATATTCATTAAATTGTAGATTAAATAAAAAAAGACCGATGTTAAAAAAAGACTGCTTCTTCGTTGGAAAAATTGTAAAGAAATACAGTTTTAAAGGTGAATTGTTGATAAAATTAGACACTGATGAACCTGAAATGTTTGAAGACATGGACTCTGTTTTCATAGATTTACGCAATAATTTAGTACCGTTTTTTATTGAATCGTCTCAATTACATAAGTCAGAATTGTTGCGCATAAAATTTGAAGATGTTGACACCGAGCAGGATGCGGACGCTTTACTGAAGTCTGATTTATACCTGCCTTTAGAATTTCTTCCCAAACTTGATGACGATAAATTCTATTTTCATGAGATCATCGGTTTTACGGTGGAAGATGTCAACTTTGGAATGGTTGGAATTGTAAAATCAATTAATGACTCTACAGCCCAAGCACTTTTTGAAATAGATCGTGATGGGATCGAAATCCTGATTCCGATGAATGATGCGTTTATCAAAAAAGTAGACAAAAAGAAGAAATTGATTATTGTTGACACTCCGGAAGGGCTGATTGAATTGTACCTACAATAAATCCCAAATACTAAAGCACCAAATTCCAACAGAATAAGCTCCAAATCCCAAAAGAATAAAATGTATTAAATTCCAAAATTTTGAAAGTTATGGAGAAGAATAAAATTTATGATTTGGAGGAAAGGACTTATTTATTTGCGAGAAACTGCAGACTAAGAATCTTTAAGTTACTCAAAACCCTTTCGACCATTGATAAAGGCAAAACATTTGTCCGTTCGTCAGGTTCAATAGCGGGAAACTATATTGGATGAGAAGCTTGGTGATAAAATTTTTAAACTCATACTTAAGATCGCAAGAAAAGGAGCCAAAGAATCAGTACTATGGCTAAAATTTTTAAGAGATTTAAATGAACGGTTTGAATTGGGGTTAACTCCTCTTATAAATGAGGCGGAAGAATAAGGAAAATTTCATCTGCAATCCTAATCAAAACCTAATGTATTGTTTTTACTTTAGAATTTGAACTTTAAAAAACCTGGCACTTTATATGAACCCTTTTGAATTTAAACAATTTACAATAAATCAAGACCGTTGCGCCATGAAAATTGGTACGGATTCGGTATTACTAGGTGCATGGACTTCGTTAGATTCAAATCCATATTCTATTTTAGATATTGGCGCGGGCACAGGTATCCTAGCCTTAATGATGGCACAACGTAGTAACGCCGAACTTATTGATGCCATTGAAATTGACGATGCAGCCTATGAACAATGTGTTGAGAATTTTGAAAGTTCACCTTGGGGAGATCGGCTTTTTTGCTACCATGCAGCTTTAGAGGAATTTGTTGAAGAGGTTTCTGATGATGAAGTAGAAACCGATGAGAAGTATGACCTGATTATTTCAAATCCGCCCTTCTATTTAAACACTTACAAAAGCGACAATGAACAACGTGATTTGGCCCGTTTTATGGATGCCATGCCATTTAGACAACTCATTGAAAGTGCATCAAAACTACTATCTCCACAAGGAACATTTGCTGTGGTCATTCCTTTTTCGGAAGAAAAAGAGTTTATCGTATTAGCTTCCAAAGAACATCTTTTTCCCAACCGAATTTTAAGAGTTAAAGGCTCACTGCAATCAGAAATCAAGCGAAGCCTACTTCAATTCTCTTTCCAGGAGACTAAAGTAAACCCAAAGGAACTGATCATCGAAACTTCACGCCATCAGTATACTGACGATTATATTTCGCTTACCAAAGATTTCTATCTCAAAATGTAGTTTAAAATTGTTCCCTGATAACGTTTTCGTTACTTTTGTATTTCAATAATTTAAATCCAAAAGAATGAAGCCAGATTTGTTTCAAGCCCCTGATTATTACAATATTGATGAGTTATTAAATGACGAACATCGTTTGGTACGTGATGCCGCAAGAGAATGGGTAAAACGTGAAGTTTCCCCTATTATTGAAGATTATGCCCAAAGAGCGGAATTTCCTAAACAAATCATCAACGGTCTTGCCGAAATTGGTGCTTTTGGACCTTATATTCCTGCGGAATATGGTGGTGCTGGCCTCGATCAGATTTCTTATGGCTTGATCATGCAAGAAATTGAGCGCGGCGATTCAGGCGTGAGAAGCACAGCTTCTGTACAATCTTCATTAGTGATGTATCCCATCTGGAAATACGGAAACGAAGAACAACGTAAAAAATATCTTCCAAAACTCGCCAGTGGCGAATGGATGGGAAGTTTCGGACTTACGGAACCTGATCATGGGAGCGATCCTGCGGCCATGACCACAAACTTCAAGGACAAGGGTGATCATTATCTATTAAATGGTGCCAAAATGTGGATTTCAAATGCACCTTTTTGTCAATTAGCCATTGTTTGGGCGAAAAATGAAGAAGGCCGCATCCATGGATTGATTGTAGAACGTGGAATGGAAGGATTCTCAACCCCTGAAACCCACAATAAATGGTCCTTGAGAGCTTCGGCTACCGGAGAACTGATATTTGATAACGTTAAAGTTCCCAAAGAAAACCTCTTACCTAATAAATCCGGGTTAGGTGCGCCACTAGGCTGCTTGGATTCTGCTCGTTACGGCATTGCTTGGGGCGCTATTGGTGCGGCCATGGATTGTTATGACACCGCCTTACGTTATAGTAAAGAGCGTATGCAGTTTGGAAAACCTATTGGACAGTTCCAATTGCAACAAAAGAAATTGGCCGAAATGATAACCGAAATCACCAAAGCGCAACTATTGGCCTGGAGACTTGGCGTCATGAGAGAAAATGGAACCGCAACTTCAGCACAAATATCCATGGCAAAACGCAATAATGTCCATATGGCTATTACAATTGCTCGTGAAGCACGTCAAATACTAGGAGGTATGGGAATTACTGGCGAATACAGCATCATGCGCCACTCTATGAATCTTGAAAGTGTCATTACTTACGAAGGCACACACGATATCCACTTGTTGATTACAGGATTGGACATTACAGGCTTGAACGCCTTTAAATAGAAGTTCCTGCGCAGGCGGGAAACTTCAGGTTCAACATAGTTAACCTTGAGATGGGTTGATCTTCTTATCCATCGATTTACAAAACAAAAAATGCTTCTTTTAACGGAAGCATTTTTTTTGTGTTTATAAGTAAAGAATAAAGACGGTTTTAATGATTGTGAGCACTAACAGATTTTAGAAACCTGTGAGGTCTCCCGGTAATTAAGACTCAGGAGCCAATTCCACTTCCAAGCCTTCTAATTCAACGGTAATAGGAATTTGGCAACTTAATCGAGAGTTATCTTTCACATAAAAAGCTTCTGATAGCATGGCCTCTTCCTCATCTTGCATTTCTGGAAGCTGAGTGCCATTTACCACATAACACTGACAAGATGCACACATGGCCATTCCTCCACAGGTCCCTATTGTTCCTTCTGGAGCAAGCTCATAGCTCCTAACCACTTCCATTAAATTCATGGCCATATCCGTAGGCGCCATGACCTCATGAGTAATACCTTCTCTGTCTGTTATTTTGATTTTTACGTCCTGTTCCATGAAATAATCTTTAATTCTAAGTTCTGTAATAAACCTACAAAGTTTTAGAATCCTTGTAGGATGTTTTGGAATTCTTGTAGAAATATTCTGTTCATTCAAAAGAAGCTACGGCCTACTATATTTCGTCATCTGCCCATCACCAATTTAGTCAATCGCTTTCACCACTTGTTTTGGTGCTTCCTTACGTGTGCCATCAAAACCATCCACACCACTCACCGTGGTATATTTTAAAACATAGCGTTTTCCAGGATTGATAATTTGATACGCAGCTTGGCACATTAAAGTTGCTTCGTGGAAGCCACACAGGATAAGTTTCAGTTTACCAGGATAGGTATTCACATCACCTATGGCAAAAATACCTGGGATGTTGGTTTGGTAGTCTAAGGCATTGTTGACCACTATCGCATTTTTCTCGATTTCCAGTCCCCATTTGGCAATTGGTCCTAGTTTAGGGGACAATCCAAACAATGGAATAAAATGATCACACTCAATCTCAAATTCTTTTTCGATATTTTGAGCCTGCGAAACCACGACGGCCTCCACTTTATGATCTCCAACAATATTGATAACCTCAGCTGGGGTCACCAAATTTATTTTTCCGGCATCCTTTAATTCTTGAACTTTGTCCACAGAATCCAAAGCACCCCTAAACTCATTTCGTCTATGGATCAAAGTAACTTCTGAAGCGATATCAGATAGATAAATACTCCAATCCAAAGCAGAGTCTCCTCCACCTGAAATGACCACACGTTTATTTCTATAAATTTCCGGATCTTTTATAAAGTATTCCACACCTTTATCTTCGAAATAGCCGATATTAGCAATCAAAGGTTTACGTGGTTCAAAACTACCTAAACCTCCAGCAATGGCAACCACTGGTGCCTGATGTTTCGTGCCTTTATTAGTGGTGACAATAAAACTACCGTCATCTTGTTTTTCAATGGTCTCTGCGCGTTCACCCAAAGTAAACCCAGGTTCAAACTGTTTACACTGCTCCAGAAGATTTTTGGTTAAATCACCCGCTAAAATCTCAGGAAAACCAGGAATATCATAGATAGGTTTTTTTGGATAAAGCTCTGTACATTGACCGCCAGGCTGTGGCAAGGCATCAATTAAGTGGCATTTCATTTTTAATAATCCGGCTTCGAACACAGCAAAAAGTCCTGTTGGTCCTGCGCCAATGATAAGTATATCTGTTTTAATCATATAATGGCCACGATCCTGTCTTACAACAGGCTGAAGTGGTATTTTCTTTAATTCAACTTTATTTTATGACGCAAAAATCCAAATAATAAAACTTAAATTTTATGATATTTGTCATTTGCGCTAAGAATGCGGCTCTGGGTATTGGGGGATTTCATCGCCAAGATTTCCATATAGCACCTTATTGACTGTTTTCCAATTCTTAACCGATTCTCTACTTTATTTCCCCCTCTACGTTGATGACATGTTCAATTTGCGGAGCATATTTTTTAATAGTCATTTCAACACCCGATTTTAAGGTCATTTGATTGACGGAACATCCTACACAAGCACCCTCCAATTGCACTCTTACCAAATTGTCATTTTCAATGGACAATAAAGCAATGTCACCACCATCACTTTGCAGAAATGGTCGAATTTCATCTAGTGCTTTCTCTACATTTAATCTAAGTTCTTCAGTTGTCATATTACGTATTTAAGGATGTTGACAATACCAAGAAATGGCATTGTTATTTATTTTTTAACTGCTGAACATCCAGCCATCGTTGTAATTTTGATAGCTTCTGTAGGCGGTAAATCGTCATTACGTCTCACTACTTCTTCCACAACGTTCTGGGTTAGTTTTTCAAAGGCTTTTTCCAAAGGCGTGGCCGTTTGCAAAGCTGCAGGACGCCCCACATCTCCGGCTTCACGGATGCTCTGTATCAACGGAATTTCGCCTAAAAATGGAACATCTAAATCTTGAGCCAAGTGTCTAGCCCCTTCTTTTCCGAAAATATAATATTTATTATCTGGCAATTCAGCAGGGGTAAAATAGGCCATATTTTCAATAATTCCTAACACCGGAACGTTAATGCTTTCTTGCTGAAACATGGCCACACCTTTCTTGGCATCAGCTAAAGCTACGTTTTGCGGCGTACTTACAATAACGGCACCTGTGATAGGTAAAGATTGCATGATACTTAAATGAATGTCTCCGGTTCCGGGAGGCAAATCAATGAGCATGAAGTCCAATTCACCCCAATGTGCATCAAAAATCATTTGGTTTAGTGCCTTTGCTGCCATTGGACCACGCCATACCACAGCTTGATTTGGCTGGGTGAAAAATCCGATGGACAATATCTTAACCCCATAGCTCTCTACAGGTTTCATTTTGGATTTACCATCGATGTTAACGGCTATTGGCTTTTCTAATTCCACATCAAACATGATCGGAATAGATGGCCCATAGATATCAGCATCTAGAATACCCACTTTAAAGCCCATTTTAGCTAAAGAAACCGCTAGGTTTGCCGTAACTGTAGATTTACCTACGCCTCCTTTACCGGAAGCAACTGCTATAATATTTTGAATCCCCGGAATGGCTTTCCCTTTGATGGTGTTCGCCGACGATTTTGGCGGGGCGTCCACTTTTATATTTACGGTGATTTTTGCCTTTTCGTAAACCTTATCATGAATGGCTTTCATGATTTCAACTTCAGTCTTCTTTTTCGCCTGAAGGGTTGGGTTGGATATAGTGATATCAACGATGACTTCGTCTGCAAAAGTAACGACGTTTTTCACTGCACCACTTTCCACCATGTTTTTACCTTCGCCAGGAACAGTAATACTTTCAAGCGCTTTAAGGATGTCTTGTTTATGTAATTTCATTGTTTTGAGATGCTAAAAAGAAAAAGAAAAAAGGCACTTAAACGCGTTCGTCTTTTATTCTCCTCTTATTTTATTAAGAATCATTCTAAAGTGCAAATATAATTAATAATGATGGAAGACGGAAGCTGGAAGCATGAAGATTTCAATGGCAGGATTGAAGTCGTCTATCACTAATTTTTATGTGATTATTTGTAAATTCCACAGAAATTTAAAAATAATAAGACAAAACCATATCGTATATTATTCGATTGAGAAGAATGCTATAATAATTTAATTTTGAGAAGTATGATCTAAAGCTCTTTACTTGGATCCCAAAAGATCTCATCTAAATTCTGGACTTGATTATCCCTTACAAGAACCCCCTCACTTTCCAAGAGTTGTTGCATTAAATTGGTGCCTTCAAAATGATGTTTGCCAGTAAGCAATCCCTTCCTATTGACCACGCGATGGGCCGGAACATCTTTACCAACCGAACCCTTTAATGCATAACCTACCATTCTTGCACTTTTTGCTGCGCCCAAAAAATTTGCAATAGCGCCAAAACTGGTTACACGACCATAGGGGATTTGCTTTGCGACCTCATAGACCTTTTCAAAAAAATTGAGGGTCTTTGTTTTCATAACGCCCTCAAAATATTAAATAGGGTGACTATGGCAATTATCCCTGTAATAGTCCCAATAATATAATTCATGTTTTTTTGGGAGGTGAGATTTTTGTTTTTTATTTTATCAAAAAAGAAAATATACATATACAACATAACAAAAGTCCCCATTACGGCACCGCCAACATAGGAAATAATCATCGGTCTATTAAACTCCAGCCATCCAAATGAGGCCAAGGTAACGGTCATATAGGCTTGATAAGGAATTGGAAATACATTAATGGCCGATAGGAACACGCCATGAAAAAAGCGACTGTGTTTGCTTCTCGATTGTGGTTCTACTTCAGTTTTTGAAGTCGCTTTTGCGATAAGGAGATAATAAACCGTAATCAGCACAAATATGACAAACGCCACACGCTGCAAGACTTTAACCACATCTAGATGATTAGATAAATATCGAGCGAACATGGCGGCAATATAGGTTTGTAAAAACACCACTACACAAACACCAACAGAAAACATTATGCCTCTTACATGCCCTTCTTTAAGACTTATTTTGGCAGCTGTCATATTCAATAATCCAGGAGGAATAACGCCGACAAGGGCGATGACCATTCCAAGTAAAAATATGACGGTAATGTTCAAGTTTATTTAATTTTAAATCTAATATAAGTAATTGCTTTGTTCTTTTCTAAATACTGACCTTCATAATAGGTCTGAATTTCTGTGACTTCTGCTGGACTGCCTTCTTGTTTATAAACATTATGGTTGGCATACAACACGTCATGACCGGCGCCATGAAGTAGACCTAAAGTATAGCCGTGCATAAATTCACTATCGGTTTTTAAGTGTACTACACCCTCGGGTTTGAGGATGGATTTATAGCGTTCTAAAAAAACAGCATTGGTCATTCGGTGCTTGGTACGCTTATATTTTATTTGAGGATCAGGAAAAGTAATCCATATTTCATCAACTTCATTTTTCCCAAAGGCATGGTCAATGAGCTCAATTTGGGTTCGCAAAAAAGCAACATTTGAAACCCCATCTTCTATAGCAGTTTTTGCACCTCTCCAAAATCGGGCACCTTTAATATCAATTCCAATGAAATTCTTATTTGGATATCTTGCTGCCAATCCAAGGGTATATTCTCCCTTTCCACAGCCCAATTCTAAAACCAAAGGTTGCTCGTTTTTAAAAACCTTAGCATTCCAAGAGCCTTTCAAATCAAAGTTATCATTGATCAATTCTTCTCGCGTTGGTTGATAAACGTTTGAAAAGGTTTCATTTTCCTTAAATCTTTTGAGTTTGTTTTTACTTCCCACTTTTCTTCTTTCTGGTTTCCTGCCTCCGCTATAACTACGAACAGGCAGACTTGTTTGTCGTTTCAGGTTGCGTGCTCTAAACACGCCAATCTTTTTAATAATTTGCAAAATTAATCAAATATATGAAAGCCATTAGTTCCTTATCTTTGAATGTTAAAAGATTCTTTTTGAATGGTTACTAAATTTGCACGGAGGCTGAAACGGCATTTTTATTTTATCTCTCCAAAAGTCTTTTAACCGTCTTATGTTTATTTGGCAAAGAAAGACCCGCCAGAACAAACTGACAGGTACAGTGCAAAACCCGACCGCCCAACTTGAGCTGGTCTAGAGAAGTGGTCGCAGCCTAATCAACATGAAAAAAAAGATATTAATTGCGCCTTTAAATTGGGGATTGGGTCATGCCACACGGTGCATCCCAATCATTGACGCTTTAGTACAGCACAATTTCATCCCAGTTCTTGCAAGTGATGGCGCAGCCCTATCCTTATTGACCAAAGAATTTCCTGATTTGGAAGCGTTGGAATTACCGTCCTATAATATTACCTATCCAAAAAAAGGCTATTTGTTAAAACTTAAGCTTTTTAGAGATTCACCTAAAATCATAAAGACGATACATGAAGAACAAAGGGCGATACAATCTATTGTAAAAAGACATACTATTGACGGCATTATTTCAGACAATAGATTTGGGGTTTATCATAACCAGTTACCATCAGTTTTTATAACGCATCAATTAAAGGTTTTAAGTGGAAATACCACTTGGCTCAGTACAAAGTTGCATCAAAAAACCATAAAACGATTTGATCAGTGCTGGATTCCTGATGTTTTGGGACCACCCAATCTAAGCGGAATGATGGGGCATATTGAAAACCCTGCGTTTAATATTGAATACATAGGCCCTTTAAGTCGATTTGAAAAAAAACCATGTGAGGCTGTCTACGATGTTATGGTATTATTGTCTGGTCCAGAGCCACAGCGGGAGATATTAGAGAAAAAGTTGTTAGAGGAGTTTAAAAATTACCGCGGAAAAATTCTCTTTGTAAGAGGTGTCTTAGAAGACAAACAATCAATTCAGGCAATTGGAAATCTCACTCTTTATAATTTTATGACCACTGAGCTGTTGGAAACGTCCCTAAATTCCAGTAGCTTAGTTATAGCCCGTTCTGGTTACACCACCATCATGGATTTGGCCAAATTGGGCAAACATGCCTTCTTTATTCCCACACCTGGACAATTTGAGCAAATATATTTGGCAAAAAGAATGCAGGAAAATAATATGGCGCCGTTTTGCAAACAGGACGATTTTAGTTTAGATAAACTTAAGGATACTTCTAAGTTCAAAGGCTTGAAAGCTTTTGAGGAGACCCCAAATTTTAAAGAATTATTTCATCTTTTCGAGGGTGAATGAAAATTCACTGCCAACGCTCAATTCACTTTCAACATATATTTTTTCATCATGCGCTTCAATGATATGTTTTACAATGGATAGCCCCAGTCCAGAACCACCTTCTTTACGCGAACCACTCTTGTCAATCCTATAAAAACGCTCAAAAAGCCGAGGAATATTAGCTTTTGCAATGCCTTCGCCATTGTCGGTCACTCTTACAATAACCTTGTTTTTAATCAAATTTTCAATGCTTATTTCGGTAGTTCCCTTGAATCTTCCATATTTGATGGAATTAACGACAAGATTGGTTAGCACTTGCCTGATCCGTTCCTTATCGGCTTTGACCATAATTGGATGGGGATACTGCATATCAAAAGTCAAGGTGATTTTTTTCTTTGCAGATTTCATTTCGAGCAAATCAAATACGCTTTCCACCAGTGCCACAATGTCAAAGGGTTCTATATTTAGACTTAAATCGCCTACCTCCAACTTGGTAATCATATCCAAATCCTGCACAATGTAGATCAAGCGCTCTACACCTTTATTGGCTCTTTCAAGATATTTTTCCCTAAGATTTTCATTATTCATGGCGCCGTCCAACAAGGTCAACACATAACCTTGAACGGTAAATAATGGTGTTTTCAATTCGTGAGAGATATTCCCCAAAAATTCCTTGCGGTACTCCTCCCTCACTTTGAGGGTTTCTATCTCTAGTTTTTTGTCCTGGGCAAATTTTTCGATCTCCTGAGTGAGGGTAGCCATATCGGTAGTTATGGGCTGTTTCCTTATCGAGGCCGATTCCAATAACGTTAAATCGTCATAGATTTTCTTGACTCTTCTATAAATAAATCGTTCCACACGATATTGGATGATGAAAAATGAAATAAAGTAAGTAATGACAGAGAAGCCTAAAATTGCCCAAACATTAAAAGATTGGGTAAGCAACGAAAATACTGTAATCAAAACCGTTAAAACCATAGTGATGTACAATGTGGTTTTAACAGCAAACTTATAGGACTTTCTGATCTCTTTTTTCTGCATTAGTCAACAAACTTATAGCCAACCCCTTTTACGGTCTTAAAGGAATCGTCACCAATCTTTTCGCGTAATTTTCTAATGTGCACGTCAATGGTTCGACCGCCTACAACAACGTCATTCCCCCATACTTTATTTAAAATCTCTTCGCGTTCAAATACTTTATTAGGCTTGGTTGCCAACAAAGACAATAATTCGAATTCCTTTCTTGGTAAGATGATTTCCTTGCCATGATGTGAAATTTTATACTCTTCTCTATTGATGATCAGGCCACCAATCTTAAGGACTTTTTGCGAAGGTCGCTCTTCGTTTAGTCGCCTGAGCAAGGCTTTGACTTTACTGGTCAGGACTTTGGGTTTTATCGGTTTGGTAATATAATCATCCGCCCCCGCATCAAATCCGGCCATTTGGGAATAATCCTCTCCACGCGCCGTCAAAAAAGTGATGATGGTATTGCCAAGCTCAGGAATTTTTCGAATTTGCTCACAGGCTTCAATTCCATCCATTTCTGGCATCATGACATCCATAATAATAAGATGTGGGCGTTCCTTCTTCGCTTTTTTTATAGCTTTGACACCATTATCCGCCGTGATGATTTGGTAGCCTTCCTCAGAAAGGTTGTATCCAATAATTTCCAATATGTCCGGTTCGTCATCAACTAATAGAATCTTTATATCCTTCTTTTTCATTAGGTGCTCATTCATAATTTATAGTGTAAAGATAAGGTTATAAGCAGAAACTTAAATAAAGCTGAGTATTGATAACACTAAAATAACCTTCAGAAAACAATCTTTTAACCTTTTGACGAAAACTTTAATTCTTTAACATACTTTTGGTATGGGATTTGCCATAGTTTTACTATCTTTAATACTGATTTCAGTTGATGAAAAACTACTTTTGCATGATGAAAAATTACTTTTACATTCTTTTCTTATTCTTCGGACTTGGCTTGGGCTTAACCACTGGTTATGCGCAAACGAATCCGCCTAGAACATTCATGTCTGCATCAGATGGCATCGTCGATTTGTCAATTTACCCAAATCCTGTCAGCAACGGTAAAATCTATATCACTACAAAAGAGAATTTGACCAAAAACGTTGAAATTTATGATGTATTGGGTAAAAAAATCATTTCTGAATCACTTTTCGGAAAAGAATTAAACATATCCAAATTGACTGCTGGCATCTATATTTTAAAGATTAAAGAAGGGAACAGTTCGGCCACCAGAAAACTAGTCGTAAGATAATACATACGCCCTATTTCAATAGTTTCCTCGATTCCTACAGATTCTTTTATCTATCCTCATGAATTTCCAATCTTATTTTGATCGAGGCACGGATTAATATTCCTCTATATTATGTAATGACTGCCTAGTTCTTCATGCGAAACGCACTATTTATTAGATAATTTAGAAATGACGGAACCAAACCCGTGAAAATATTGGAAAAGCCTTATTGTATTTGACTAAGGCTTTTTTATTTTCATATTTTTGTGACATGATAAGGATGAACACAATATTCAATATCCAAACCCAAGCCGAATTTGAATCTGCAAGTTTAGAAGTTTTTAAATTTCAGTTTGAGAACAATCGAGTGTATCGTTCTTTTTGCGATTTGCTATACATCCATTCAAGTGATGTTAAACGCATTGAGGACATACCGTTTTTTCCCATTCAATTCTTTAAATCACATGAGGTTTTGAGCAATACTCAGCCGGTTGAACACGTGTTTACAAGTTCAGGAACCACTGGCGCTTTAACCAGTAAACATCTCGTTACGGATATAAAAATTTATGAGGAAAGTTTCAGACGCGCCTTCGTCCATTTTTATGGTCCCATTGAAAATTATGTCATTTTGGCACTATTACCGTCCTATTTAGAACGTGAAGGTTCTTCATTAATATATATGGTGGAGGACATGATCAAACAATCTCAACATGCTGAAAGCGGATTTTACCTGCACAACCTTTCAGAATTAAAAAATATTTTAACAACCTTGGATAACCAAGGCAAAAAGGTGCTGCTTATTGGTGTTTCCTTTGCGTTATTGGATTTGGTGGAGGCTTATCAGTTCCAGCTAAAAAACACCATAATCATGGAAACTGGGGGCATGAAAGGAAGACGAAAAGAGTTGGTAAGAGAGGAACTGCATGACATTCTCAAAAAAGGTTTTGGAGTAAACAGTATCCATAGTGAATATGGAATGACCGAACTGTTGAGCCAAGCCTACTCAAAGGGCGATGGCATTTTTGAATGTCCTAAGTGGATGCAAATTCGAACCCGAGATCCTGAAGACGCTTTAACCATACTTCCCAAATACAGATCGGGAGGCATCAATGTTATTGATCTGGCCAACATCAATTCCTGTGCATTTATCGCGACTCAAGACCTAGGAAAGACCTTATCAGATAATCGTTTTGAAATTATTGGGCGCTTTGATAATTCCGACCTTAGAGGTTGTAACCTAATGGTTTTATAAAGTTTTGTTAAAGTAAATTTTCCATGTAATCAAACAGCATTTTATACGACCAAAGTCATACTCTAAAAAAACTGACTTTTGGGAAACCAAAAAAAGTGTTCTATAATTGAAAAAGAGAAGTTTTTAAGTTGATTGGTTGGTTTTTTAACGCCTGGGGAAGTTTACTTCAACAGGCGTTTTTTTTTTAGTGATGGCGACCTCCCCATTTTAAGTATTCAAATAGAAAAAAATAGAACTCTTTGGCAGCAGCTAGTCTTTTACAATCCCGAAGTCTGTCCACGTCTTCTTTTGGTCCTGGGTATGTTTCCGAATGGCTAAATTTTTCTCAAGAGCTTCTTGATTTACGTAACCACGGGAATGATCAAGATGTAAAACAACCGCACTATATCTGATTTGCTTACTTTTAATTCCGTTATTTACCAAGCGCTCTCCAAGTTCTCGATCTTCTCCACCGTATTGCATACGTTCGTCAAAACCATTGACATCTATAATGTCTTTCTTCCAACCTGATGAGTTATGGCCATTCCAACTCGCCTTGGTGGTCGTAAAAAAATTGAGAATTTTGGGATTTATAAATCCCGAATCGACTTTATTATTTTTAAAAGAAGGTTTCAAGCCCTTATTTTTTAACCAAGAAAGATTAAAACAATTTTCGGTATAGATATCGGTCTTTGTTATGGCCTTCGAAATAGCCATGGGCAACATAAAATAACCTCCAGACAGATAATAGCCCTCTTCTCTATATTTGACATGTTGTTCCACAAAATCTTTGCGTGGAATACAATCGCCATCGCTCATTATGATATATTCTGTGTTACATTTCAATATGGCTTTATTGAGGATCTTAGTTTTTTGAAACCCGTCGTCTTCATGCCAAACATGAATTATGGGATAAAAAACCTCTTCTTGAATATTTTTGAGCAATCGCCGCGTTTCATCGGTAGATCCATCATCAGCAATTATAACTTCAAAGTGTCTATAGGTTTGATTATTATAACCGTACAATACTTTTTCAAGCCAGTCTGGGGAATTATAAGTACTGATAATTATGGACGTATCGAGCTGTTTCATTGCTACAAATATAAAATTATTTTCGGAGTTGTCTCGGGTTTAAAAAAGTTGTAATTTCGAAATAAATAGTGTTGCCGCCATTAAATAAAAAATACGCATTCACAAAAATTCAATTTTAAAAGTCCCATACATCCATTGCCCATAATTATGCCAAAACTAACAGTAATCATTCCCACTTATAACGAAGAAGCCTATTTGGGAGATGCACTCTTCTCCGTTGCCTTTGCTGACGAAATCATTGTAGTTGATTCTTTTAGCACAGACAAAACACCGTTGATAGCCAAAGCCGGAGCCACAAAACTTCTAAATAGAAAATTTGATAATTTCTCCAATCAGAAGAATTATGCACTGCAATACGCTACTAATGACTGGGTTTTATTTCTTGATGCTGATGAACGTGTGACGCATTCATTAGAAGCTGAAATCCTGGCCACCATTAAAAATCCAAAGCACGCCGGATATAAAATAAATTTCCCGCATTTTTATATGAATCGTTTTCTATATCATCACAGTGATAATGTTTTGCGTCTTGTAAAACGAGAAGGCGCCCATTTTACGGGAACCGTACATGAAAAACTGCATTGTGTTGGAAGCGTTGGCAAGTTGAAAAATAAGATGTTGCATTTCACTTACAAAGGATTGGACAATTATCTCACTAAAAAAGAAAGCTATGCTTGGTTTCAGGCTGAAAATCTTTTTACGAAAAAGAAAAAAACAACGTGGTTCCATTTATTTTTCAAACCCTGGTATCGCTTTTTCAGTACCATCGTTTTGAAAGGTGGCTACCGAGATGGCATTCCAGGACTAGCGGTTGCGACAGTAGATGCTTACGGCGTGTTTCAACGCTACGCAAAACTAATGCTTTTACATAAAGGAATACGATAATATTCTTTTGAAAACAGCTATTATAATTACACAATTTTTTAAGCATACATGTTGAAATAGTCCGATTCATTCGACGTACTAGCCCAATCTCAATCTACTTAAAATTGAGCGTTTCACCATAAAAGTTCAATATTTATATTGATAAAATCACTATTTTCGTCCAAAATACTACCCGTTTTTGAAAACTCCTTATAAAATCTCCGCGCTTGTCATAACGAACAATAAAGGTCTAAACCTTGAGCCTTATTTAGAAAAGCTTTGGTTTGTGGATGAGATTATAATCGTGGATTCATTTAGTAGCGATCAAATAGCAGCATTAGCTTCCAAACACGAAAAAGTCACGGTGTATCAACGGGAATTCGATGATGTTTCTACTCAAAAAATCTATGCCCTCTCAAAAGCAAGAAATGATTGGGTAACCTTTTTTGATCTCGATGAGGAGGTCACAGAAGCTGTGGCGAAGGAGATTTTAAGCGTTTTTAACAAACCCGAAGCGATTGCCTTTTCTATAAAACGTAACCATCACTTCATGGGGAAAAGTATAAAATATAGCGGATTTCAAAACGATTATGTCATTCGTTTTTTTAATAAAAATAAGTGTCAAGTTGCTGCAGATGGCATCATTCAACTAATTGACGTTAAAGATAAAACCTCAAAATTAGCCCACAGCCTTCCGTACTTTCATTATAAAAGTTTAGATGAATATACCGGGGCGCTTCACCTGAAAAGTGAACTTGAAGCTAATGCACTTTACAAAAAAGGAAAGAAACCAAATCTATATGATTTTCTCTTCAAACCAAATTTTCGATTTTGGGATCAGTATCTATTCAAACTAGCAGTTCTGGATGGAAAAGAAGGGTTTATTCTGGCTTATATCAGTGCTTTTTCCGAATTTAAAAAATATTTGAACCTATGGCTTTTATACCGGAAAATTGAATAATTACTACTTTTAACCCATAGTTGTACACCATTATGAAAAACCTGCTTGCAAGCATTATTATTTTTGTGATTTTTAATACTTCTTTTGCTCAAAAAAGCGAAACTGATTTATTAAAAATCAAACTTAAGACGTATATAGCTCATAGCTGGGCAGTTGCTTAATTTAAAGTTAGTGCATATTTGCAAGTCCGCCAAATTTTTTAATTTGGCTTATTGAAAAGAAAAGGTAATAAGAAAATTAAAAAATTCGGCTCATGCTTAACCAAATAATTATCACTAATTTACACGCTACGAGCCATATACAAAACCGCTACCATTCATCGTGAAACACACTCAGATTAAAAAATAAAATATGAATAGCATAAGAATATTTGGTTTAATTATATTAATAATCGCAATCATTTTTCACTTTTCATTTGAAAATGACGGAATTGATTTTCTTACTGGACTTTTAATTGGTGGCGGAATTGCATTATTACTTATAGGAAAAGTAGGCAAACTAACAAAGTAATTGAATCAGAAATTTGATCACTGGAGATATTTGCTAATCGCTGCATAACAAAAATGCCATACACTTATGGTATGGCATTTTTCACATTAATAGGTTCAATCTTAATTAAGAATTTACTTTTAGGATATAAGTGTTTTTCTTACCTCTATTTAAAATGACGTATTTATCATTGATCAGATCCTCTGAAGTCAAGACATAATCTTCTGCTACTTTTTCCTTATTCACAGAAATTGAATTTTCTTTTAGCGCACGGCGAGCTTCTCCGTTAGAATTCAGGAAATTGGTTTTGGCCGAAAGTGCAGCAATCATATCCACACCTTCGTCAAACTCGGTTTTAGAGATTTCCGCTAGAGGCACACCTTCAAAAACTTCTAAAAACATTGCTTCATCTAGGGTTCTAATATCCTGTTTAAAACTATCACTAAACAATATATTTGAAGCTCTCTCAGCGTTTTCGAAATCTTCTTTAGAATGTACAAAAGTAGTGACTTCCTCTGCCAATCTCTTTTGTAAGATTCTTAAATGTGGTGCTTGTTTATGTTGTTCGATCAACTTTTCAATAGTTTCTCGATCTAAAAAAGTAAAAATTTTGATATATCTAACGGCATCTTCATCGCTTGTATTCAACCAATATTGGTAGAATTTATAGACCGAAGTTTTATCAGCATCCAACCAAATGTTTCCACCTTCACTCTTACCAAACTTAGTACCGTCTGCTTTGGTAATCAATGGACAGGTCATTGCGTAAGCTTTAGCATCTTGGCCAACATTCATACGTCTTACCAACTCCGTTCCTGTGGTAATATTTCCCCATTGGTCACTGCCTCCCATTTGTAACAGAATATTATGATGCTTGTGCAGATGATAAAAGTCGTAACCTTGAATCAATTGGTAGGTAAATTCAGTAAAGGACATCCCTACACTGCCCTCTTCGCCTGAAAATCGTTTCTTTACAGAGTCTTTAGACATCATATAGTTGACCGTAATACGCTTGCCCACATCCCTTGCAAAATCGATGAATGAAAAATCTTTCATCCAATCGTAGTTATTTACCAAAACAGGAGCATTCTTAGCGGTCGAATTGAAATCCAAAAACCGGGACAATACTGATTTTATACCCGCCACATTCTTCGCCAAAGCAGCTTCATCCAACAAATTTCGCTCATCACTTTTCCCTGAAGGATCACCAATCATTCCCGTAGCACCTCCTACCAACGCATAAGGTTTGTGTCCAGCTTTTTCCAAATGGACCAAAAGGATGATAGGCACCAAACTGCCTATATGTAACGAATCTGATGTAGGATCAAAGCCAATATAAGCACTGGTCATTTCTTTACTGAGCTGCTCTTCAGTGCCAGGCATGATATCGTGGACCATTCCTCTCCAACGTAAATCTTCTACAAAAGGGTTTGTCATGAGTTTTGAGATTAATTTTATAAATTTTCTGCAAAGATAAACATCAAAGGAGAATTAGGGATTAATATCTAATAATTCTTTATTTTAGTCGCATGATATTAGTCACAGGAGGTACAGGTTTGGTGGGCTCTCATTTGCTCTACAACCTACTAAAAAACAACGAAAAGGTTAAAGCAATTTACCGAAGAAAACATAAATTGGAATTGGTAAAAAAGGTCTTCGCCTATTATTCCGCCGATTTTGAATCGCTATACCAAAAAATTGAATGGATAAACGCCGATATTACGGATGTTCCTTCACTACAAATTGCCTTTGAAAATATAAATTATGTTTACCACTGTGCGGCGTTTGTAAGTTTTGAACCTGACAAATACCATCAATTGCGTAAAATCAATATTGAAGGCACTGCAAATGTGGTCAATTTATGCATCTCCCATCAGGTTGAAAAATTATGTTATGTAAGCTCTATTGCTACAATTGGCCATCACCAAGATCCGCAGCAATTAATTACAGAAGACACTAACTGGAACCAAGATGATGACAATAGTGTGTATGCCATTACTAAATATGGCGCTGAAATTGAAGTTTGGAGAGGCACTCAGGAAGGTCTTGATGCTGTTATTTTAAACCCTGGAATTATTATTGGTCCGGGATTATGGAACAGCGGTGGTAGCAGTAGTTTGATCAAGAAAATTTATAAAGGCATGCCTTATTATACCACGGGAGTTACGGCTTATGTAGATGTCGACGACGTGGTTAGAGCGATGGTATTATTGATGAAAAGCCCCATTAAAAATGAACGTTTTATTGTCATCTCAGAGAATTTAACATTTAAGGAATTTCAACATCAAACCGCTTTAGCACTAGGTGTAAAGCCAGCATCAAAAGAAGCCACACCTCTAATTCTTGGGATAGGATGGCGATTGGATTGGCTAAATCGGTTATTCACAGGAAAATGTAGAAGACTGTCCAGACAAATGACTAAGAGCGCCGCGAGCATTACAAAATATGACGCTTCAAAATTAAAAAATGCTTTAGGATTTGAATTTAAACCTATGCAGCTTTCTATTGAAGAAACCTGTAAATTGTTCTTGGAAGATTTGAAAAAGGAACCCTAATCTATGGAATCGATTTCTATGGTCCTGATGGTATCTTTTACTATTTTATTCACTTTTTTACTGACTTTTCTAATGGAGTCTTTAGCTTGCTGCTCTTCTTTAGTCAGTTTTTCGTAAAGGACTTTATCTTTTTCAAGAGCAGCTTTCACCTTTTCCACAAGCTCAGAATAAACCTTAGTATCGTAGGCATAGTAAGTATTGCTCTCCGCAAATTGCAAACTGTCAATACCATGTTTTTTATAGACATACTCCAAAGGCATAATCCCGTTCAGTTCCAACACTTTTTTGTTGACGCCTTTTGCTGCATTAAGAATATATAAGTCATACATGATGGCTGACATTTTATCCGTAGAAATCAAGTCTTTCGGCTTTTTAGGTCGATTAATGCTATTGCAACCAAAAAAAGAAATAAGGATTAAGATGTAAAAAAAGTGTTTCATCTGTCAAAAGTTAATCGTTTTCCTGCTTTAACATCCAAAACTTTGAAGTTCTTATACACTAAAGCGCCATTGACAAAAGTATGGGTTATTCTCGACTTGAACGACACATTTTCAAATGGAGACCATCCACATTTATATAGGATATTATCTTTATTTACTGTCCACGGACTATTGATGTCCACAATGGCCAAATCCGCATAATATCCAGGTTTGATATAACCTCGTTTCTCAATTTGAAATAGGATGGCAGGATTATGGCACATTTTTTCAGCAATTTTCTCTAAACTTATTTTATCCTTATGATAGGCTTCAATCATGGCAACCAAAGCATGTTGTACCAAAGGACCTCCAGAAGGCGCCTCGGTGTAAACATTTTGTTTTTCCTTTAAGGTATGCGGTGCATGGTCTGTAGCAATAACATCAATGCGGTCATCCAAAAGTGCTTTCCACAGTTCTTCACGATCATCTGCCGTCTTTACAGCGGGATTCCATTTGATAAGGGTTCCTTTTTTCTTATAATCCTCGTCACTGAACCACAAATGGTGAATGCACACTTCCGCAGTGATTTTCTTATCCTTTAGCGGAACTTTATTCGTAAGTAACTTGGTCTCTTTGGCAGTAGACACGTGAAATACGTGTAAACGTGCGCCTGTTTTTTTAGCTAATTGAATAGCTTTAGACGATGAGATATAACACGCCTCTTCACTTCTGATAATGGGATGGCATTCCATAGGAATATCATTTCCGTATTTTTGGATATGCTCTGCAAGATTATGTTTAATGGTGGCCTCATCCTCACAATGCACAGAAATCAACAAATCTGTACTTTTAAAGATTTTCTCCAAAACCTCCGTATTATCCACCAACATATCTCCAGTAGATGATCCTAAAAACAACTTCAAACCCGCCACATTTTTGGAATCTACCTTTAATATCTCATCCAAATTGGTATTGGTGCCACCAAACATAAATGAGTAATTGGCGTATGATGTATGTGCAGCAATTTCAAACTTTTCTTCCAGCTTTTCAATGGTTGTAGTTTGTGGAGAGGTATTCGGCATTTCAATAAACGAGGTAATTCCACCAGCAACCGCGGCTTTAGACTCTGATGCAATAGTTGCTTTATGCGTCAACCCAGGTTCTCTAAAATGGACCTGATCATCTATCACTCCCGGAAAGACGTAGCTACCTTCAACGTCAACTACCATGACATCCGAAGTTTTCGCGCTTATGGAGTCAGCAACCTCTTTTATAAATTCTCCTTCTATTAAGATATCACCTTCAAAAATGCGTCCTTCGTTAACAATCTTTGCATTTTTAATAAGTACGGTCTTTACTTTCATATCATTTACCAAATAGGCTTTTTAATTTCATATTTATAACTCCAAAAACAGCTTCAGAAATAATACCTCCGCTCATTTTCGATTTTCCTCTTGCTCGATCTGTAAATATCACCGGGACTTCCACTATATTAAAACCTTTTAAGTGGGCTTTAAATTTCATTTCTATCTGAAACGCATACCCCACAAATTTAATGGCATCTAAATTTATAGTTTCCAATACTATTCTTTTATAACACACAAACCCTGCGGTGGTATCCTGAATATCCATTCTCGTAATAAATCGCACATATTTTGATGCAAAATACGACAATAGTATTCTGTTCATAGGCCAATTGACCACGTTTACCCCTGTGATATATCGTGAACCAATGGCAACATCAGCCCCTCCCGTGGCGCAGGCCTGATACAGTTTTACCAAATCGTCAGGATTATGTGAAAAATCGGCATCCATTTCAAAAATATAGTCATATTTTCTTTCCAAACACCACTTAAACCCGTCAATATAGGCGGTTCCCAATCCAGTCTTATTCTTTCGTTGGAGCAAATACAAACGGTCTGGAAACTCAGTCTGCAAGGACTTTACTTTCTCTGCAGTCAAATCAGGTGAGTTGTCATCTACTACAAGAACATCAAAAGCTTTATCTTGGGCAAAAACCGCAATGATAATAGCTTCAATGTTTTCAATTTCATTGTAGGTTGGAATGATGACAATAGCGTCTTTCATTGGTGAAAATTTTAGCAAAAGTAAGTTTTTTTAAAAGATTAATTTTATTGAAATGAACAGATAAAATTTTCTTTATAATTTAGCGGCATGATAAGAGAGATAGTATCTTATGAATGGTTCACCATTTTTATGGTTTTGGGATTGGTTTTCATTACCCTTGCGAAGGTATTATTCACAAATCGATTTTTGGATTTTATCGGTGTTTTTGGCAACTCCAAATACCTAAAAATTTATACTAAAGATCAAAAATTTATAGATGTTTTTGATGGGCTCTTATTTTTCAACTTAGTTATCTCACTTTCCATTTTTGGATACCTCTCTTTTCTTACACTACAACCGGACCAAACTTTCGAGCTTAATGTGTTTTTGAAAATTATTTTCGGAATAGCGACATTAGGAGTGATAAAAATTTTTGTAGAACGACTTATAGGCAGCCTGTTTGAAATAGACAAAGTGATCGATTCTTACCTGTTTCAGAAAACAAGTTATAAAAACTATAGTGGTTTTGTCCTTTTACTCCTTAACGCCCTGTTATTATACACTATAAACCCATCCAAGAACACTATTCTTGCAGTACTTATAGTGTTGGCACTAATAAACCTGATCGGATTTGTAACTTCGTTTAAAATTCATCAAAAGACTGTGTTAGACAACATATTCTATTTTATTTTGTATCTTTGCGCACTTGAAATTGGGCCCTATCTGATTTTATATAAAATAATTGTAGAGTATAAAGCTTAAAACAACCGCAAGCCTATGAAAGTGAAAACAATTTTAGTGTCACAACCTGAACCTAAAATCGAAAATTCGCCTTACTTTGATCTCCAGGAAAAACAAAAAGTTAAAATTGACTTCCGGCCCTTCATACATGTTGAAGGTCTTGGAGCCAAAGATGTAAGACAGCAAAAAGTTGATCTCACACAATATTCTGCTATCATTTTGACCAGTAGAAACTCAGTAGATCATTTTTTTAGAGTAGCAGATGAAATGCGTTTCAAAGTGCCTGATACTTTAAAATATTTTTGTCAAAGTGAAGCCGTAGCTTTCTATCTGCAAAAATATGTCGTGTATAGAAAACGGAAGATTTATGTTGGAAAACGCAACTTTGAAGATCTTTCTCCTTTGATCAAGAAATACAAAGACGAAACGTTCTTGTTGCCAACTACCGATAAATTAAATGATGATGTTCCTGAACTCTTGAATAGTTTAAATATTCAGTGGAAAGAAGCCATCTTTTACAAAACGGTTATTAGTGACTTATCGGATCTTGCAGATGTTTTTTATGATATTTTAGTGTTTTTCAGTCCTTCAGGTATTGAATCACTATTCCATAATTTCCCTGACTTTAAGCAAAACTCCACGCGTATTGCTGTTTTTGGAAACACAACTGCAAAGGCTGTTGAAGATCACGGTTTAAGAGTCGACATTTTAGCCCCTACTCCAGAAACTCCATCTATGACAATGGCTTTAGAGAAATATATTGAAAAAGTAAATAGAGGAAAATAAACGCTCTACTTTAATAAACTAAAAAAGGCGATTCATTTATTTGAATCGCCTTTTTTGTTGTTATAACATCTCTAATTTAAAAGGTGTAGCGCTGCGGACCACCTCTTCTAATTTCTTCACTTGCGAAGCTCTCAAATTTCTTAAAATTCTCTCTAAAGGCATTTGTCAATTTAAAAGCCGCTGTATAATAGGCTTCATCATTGTTCCAGGTTGTTCTTGGGCTCAGCACTTCAGAAGGTACACCTGGACAAGATCTTGGTTGTGCCACTCCAAAAACGGAATGAATGTGGTAATGGTCATAATCATAAAGTCCTAAATCACCATTCAGTACTGCATTGATCATTGCTCTGGTATATTTCAATTTCATTCGGGTGCCAACGCCGTATGGACCGCCTGTCCAACCTGTATTAACCAACCACACATTGACCCCAGTTTCTTTCATTTTAGTACTTAACATTTCGGCATACTTGGCAGGATGCAAAGGCATAAAAGGCGCACCAAAACACGCTGAGAAATTTGGTGTAGGCTCAACAACACCAGCTTCAGTTCCGGCAACTTTTGCGGTATACCCTGAAATAAAATGATAGGCTGCTTGGCTAGGTGTCAGTTTTGAAATTGGAGGTAAAACTCCAAACGCATCTGCTGTTAAAAAGAAAATATTCTTAGGATTTTTACCAATCGAAGGCACCGCGATATTTTCAATATGCTCAATTGGGTAACTTACTCGGGTATTTTGTGTAATGGACACATCATCAAAATCGACATTTCCATTAGCATCCAAAATAACATTTTCTAAGATGGCACCTTTCTTAATGGCTTTAAATATATCAGGCTCATTTTCTTGACAAAGATTGATAACTTTCGCATAACAGCCGCCTTCAAAATTGAACACAGTGTTCTCTTTCGTCCAACCGTGTTCATCATCGCCTATCAATCGTCTTTCAGGATCGGCAGATAAAGTCGTTTTTCCTGTTCCCGATAATCCGAAGAAAATAGCAGTATCATCATCTTTTCCTATGTTTGCACTACAGTGCATTGGCAAAGTGTCCTTAAATACTGGTAGGATAAAGTTGAGGGCAGAAAAAATTCCTTTTTTAATTTCTCCTGTGTAACCCGTTCCACCAATAAGAGCAATTTTTCGGGTAAAGTCTAAAATAGCAAAGTTGTGTTGGCGTGTCCCATCAATTGCTGGATCTGCCATAAATCCAGGTGCGTTAACAATAGTCCATTCAGGAGAAAAGTTCTTTAATTCCTCCTCGGTTGGTCTCAAAAACATGTTGTTGGCAAATTGATTGCTCCAGGCATACTCCGTAATCGTTCTAATATTCAATTTGTAATTTGGATCAGCGCAAGCATAGCTGTCCCTTACAAATACTTCTTTTCCTGAAAGATAATCAGTTACTTTATCATATAATTTTTGAAAATCGTTGGAGTCAAAAGGAATGTTGACATTTCCCCACCATACGCGATCTTTAGTAACCTCATCTTTAACAATGAACCTGTCCAATGGAGAACGTCCTGTGAATTCTCCCGTGTTAACCGCCAAGGCGCCAGAGGATGCTTCTACGCCCTGCCCTTTGGCAATAGTAATTTCATGAAGTTTTTCTGAAGGAAGCTGGTAATGTACTTCGGCATTTTTAATACCGTACTCATCTAACGAAATCGATTTCGTTGTTTGGGTGTAATTGGCCATAATAATATTGTGTTGTTTGTACTGCAAAATTAAACATTATTTTAAAGTGGGCACCTATTTTCAGGAATTATCCCGCTTTAGTTTTAAAAAGTTTATCAACATTAAAACCCAAGCACTAATAAGCAGTAATCCGCCAATAGGCGTTATAAAACCGATAGTTTTAAAGTTAATTCCGGTGATGTCCATAGTGGATAGACCATAGATGGAACCTGAAAAAAATAGGAGACCTATCACTACTAGGTAATAAATAATTTTTTTTGATTTGTCCTTTAAAAATGTCGTTCCTCCAATAAATAATAACAGAATGGCATGATACATTTGATACCGCACCCCTGTTTCAAAGGTCTGTTGTGCTTCAATAGAGAGCATTTCCTTTAAACCATGCGCGGCAAAAGCACCTAGTGCAATGGCAATAATTCCCAAGATTGCTGCGGTAATAAAAATCGTTCTGTTCATTATATTTATATTTTTGGTTTCACTAACCGAGAGTTATTTAGTAAATTCGTCCTTACAAAAAACAAAATTACTCAACAATTACCATTATGCGAAAGATTCTAGTCATAGGTTCAGGAAAATCTTCATCCTATTTAATTAAATATTTATTGGACAAATCAGAGGAAGAGGATTTACACATTATTGTAGGGGATATAGACCTTCGCATTGCTCAAAAACTCATCAAGGACCACGAACACGGCCATGCGATTACCCTAGACGTTTTCAACCACCAATCTCGTAAACAGGCCATAGAAAATGCTGATATTGTTGTGTCAATGCTTCCGGCAAGATACCATATTGAAGTAGCCCGAGACTGTATTACGCTCGGCAAAAACTTGGTCACCGCTTCTTACGTGAGCAAGGAGATGGAAGATCTTGATACAGCAGCAAAAAATAAAGGCTTAGTCTTTATGAATGAAATTGGCGTAGACCCAGGTATCGACCATATGAGCGCTATGAAAGTTATAGACAAAATAAGGGCAAAAGGTGGTAAAATGGTCCTCTTTGAATCTTTTGCTGGCGGATTGGTTGCACCCGAAAGTGACAATAATTTGTGGAATTATAAATTCACTTGGAACCCAAGAAATGTGGTAGTGGCCGGACAAGGCAGTGCGGCAAAATTTATTCAGGAAGGCAACTATAAATACATCCCTTATCACCGTTTGTTCAGAAGAACTGAATTCTTGGATGTAGATGGCTATGGACGCTTTGAGGCGTATGCCAATAGAGATTCCCTAAAATACCAAAGCGCCTATGGCTTGGACCAAATTAAAACCCTATACCGAGGTACAATGCGTCGCGTTGGTTTTAGTCGTGCGTGGAATATCTTTGTTCAATTAGGGATGACAGATGACAGTTATACCATTGACGATAGTGAGAACATGAGCTATCGCGATTTTGTAAACGCCTTTTTACCTTATAGCCATACCGATTCAGTCGAGCTTAAATTCAGGTTGTCACTCAAAATTGATCAAGATGATATTGTCTGGGAAAAACTTGAAGAGCTTGATCTTTTCAACAGTACCAAGATGGTCGGGCTCAAAAAAGCCACACCTGCGGAGATACTTCAAAAGATTTTAATGGACAGTTGGATGCTAGAAGAACATGAGAAGGACATGATTGTTATGTACCATAAATTTGGTTATAAGCTAAATGACAAAATGTACCAAATTGATTCCACCATGGTTACTATGGGCGAGGATCAAACTTACACTGCAATGGCCAAAACGGTGGGACTTCCGGTAGCTATTGCAACTTTGGCTATTTTAAATGAAAAAATCACTACGCCTGGGGTTCAAATTCCAATAACAAAAGAGGTCTATGTTCCTATTTTAAAAGAACTGGAGGATTTTGATATCATATTCACTGAAAAGGAAGTGCCTTATTTAGGGTATAATCCTTTAAACGTCTAGTGGGAAATCTCATATTCAAAATTTAAAAAGAATAAAAACTTCTAAAGGATCAGAATAAAACAGTATGCCGTACAAAAATCGAGTTTAAAAGCTTGATGTCTAGAGTCGGATTTTACAAATCAATATATAAATTTATGAGATCTCCGCTCTCGCGAGGAATGAATATGAAAATAGTCAATCAAAATATTCAAATTGATGGAATCGATAAAAAGATTCTCCGTGCGTTGATGGCCGATGCAAGAACGCCTATCCTGGAAATCGCCAGAAATGTCGGCATTTCTGGTGCTGCCATACACCAACGTTTGCGGAAATTGGAAAAATCAGGATTGATTTCAGGGTCCAAATTTGTTATTAATCCGAAAATATTGGGCTACACCACTATGGCTTTTGTGGGCATTTATTTGGACAAAGCCATGAGCAACCCTGAAGCGGTTAAGCAGCTTCAAAAAATCCCTGAGGTATTGGAATGCCATTACACTACGGGAAACTGGAGTATTCTAATAAAAATCCTTTGCAAGGACAATGAACACTTGATGCATTTGCTCAATAAGGAAATACAATCTATAGCTGGCGTGTCGAGAACTGAAACTTTTATTTCCTTAAATCAGCAAATTGATCGACAGATTCAAATATAAATAGGCTGTGTTCCAAAACAAAAAACTCCTGAAATCATCAGGAGTTTTTTTTATAGGTCTTAGATTGAATCAATCGCGAGACATAAATATTTGAAGGACATACCAAAACAACAACATTAAAGATGCGAACAATCCCAATGCCGCAGGAATGTAATCATCAGTAGAATATTTGTTGACGAGATTTGAGGTTTGGTACAAAATAGAGCCACCCGCCAAAAGGCACATGCCTACTGAAAACCATAATCCTAAGTTAAATCCGAATAATATTCCGGCAACAATCAATCCGATAGCTATAAAAAAGCCGACGGTCAGACCCGTTCTAAGAAATGAAAAGTCCTTTTTGGTTAAAAATACCACCGCAGACAAACCCGTAAACAACGCCAAGGTTACAATAGCCGCCTGATTTAAAATCTCAGGACCGGAATCCATATAAAAGGCCGCAATATAAATTAAAGGCACAAAAATAAAAGCTTGTGCCAAAATATAAAGACCGAAAGCTAAATACTGCTTGTTCTTGTCTGGGGATTTCATGGCCATTCTTTCGGCATAACTTGTAATAAACATAAAGCCTCCCAACATGATCAACCATTTATACCCGTTAGTCATTGACAAGGCAAAATTGACCACGGTTTCGCTCTGCAATAGTAAATATTCAAAAATAATAAAGACCAAAACACCAGCAGCAACATGGCCATAGGTTTTCTTATAAAAATCTACACGCTCTGCATCAGAGGTATGTACCAATAATTTGGTGTCAAAACTATTAAAAGGGGTTTCAGTAGGTTGTTCCATAATTAGATGTGTTAAGTTAAAGGATAAAAATAGCGAAAATAATTTTGCAAACAACGGCATGGTACCTAAGCTTATCTTATAAAGATTCAAACATTCACCTCAGTTATATACTAAAACCCTTGACTATTTTTTTTTGCCCACAGTATCTAAAACATTTTAAGCAATAGAACACCAAAAAATAAACCAATCGTTAAAGCTTTAAAAAAATTCCCTACTTTAGTCTCGATTCTGAGACACCGAGATTTTAGAACACAAGCCCAAATCAACCTAAAAAAAGTGTTCTTTTTCCGGGAAACTATGTTTTTGTCTAATTTAAAACCTACATTATGAAAAGCCTACGCATTATTTACGTCCTGTTTTTTTCAATAATCATTATGTCCTGCAGTAGTGATGATGTTAAAAACGATCCTTCTGAAGGTCCCGAATTCCACGCTACCATTAATGGCGCTCCATTTTCCAATTACCATTTCCAACTTGGATTTTATGATGTGGTAAAGGGCACCAACGGCAATACTTTAAAATTTAGTATCGCCGACAAAAATGGCAAACAGATGACTTTATTTTTGAACAGTAGTGGCGGCTTTAAAACCGGCACCGTTAAACAGATGGGAGATGTGGATTCGGATAAGTTTAGAACTTATATTGAAATTAAAGACAACCAACCATCAGTGCAGTATTTTTCACAAAGCGGCACGTTAAAAATCACCAACAACCGAGAACACCCTTCAAATTCGCAAAAAAGTTTAATTTCTGGGGAGTTCAATGTTGTAGCCTCTACCATCGATGGCACCAATTCCATTACGATGAAGGGCTCTTTTAATGATCTTGAATTTCTGAAATAAGAATGATTAAATTATTAAAAATGAAAAACCGAATTTCACCTGATTAAGGCAAATTCGGTTTTTATATTTTTTGAATTGTATTAAACTTTAATCTCTTCCGCCAAAGACTTGCATTGCCCAGTATAACAACGAAGCCAAAGCCCCAATAGCAGCAACCAAATAGGTTCTTGCAGCCCATTTAAGCGCATCTTCAGATCCTTTGTATTCTTCTGGAGTCAGCATGTTTTTCCCTTTTAACCAAGCCAATGCTCTATTACTCGCATCATATTCTACAGGTAAGGTGATAAAACTGAATAAGGTTGCAAAACCCATGAATATTAATCCGGCAATTGCAATATAGTAACCAAAGCCACCACCAGCAGCCGCACCAAGAACCAAACCTCCAATGACTAACCACTGAGACATTCCTGAAGTTACACTTACCACCGGAACTAAAGCCGAGCGCATTTTTAAGGCACTATACGCTTGGGCATGTTGCACCGCATGACCACATTCGTGGGCAGCAACTGCAGCAGCAGCGGCGTTCCGTTGTGAATATACAGACTCACTTAAGTTAACGGTTTTATTTGCCGGGTTGTAATGATCGGTTAATTGTCCTTTTACAGAGATAACTTCCACATCGCTAATGCCATTATCCGCCAACATTTTTTCGGCAATTTCTTTCCCACTCATGCCATTTCTTAAATGTACTTGTGAGTATTTTTTAAATTTCTGTTTTAATTGATTGCTCACCAGCCAGCTTACCAGCGCGATGCCTCCAATTAAAATCCAATAGCCCATACCTATTCCTCCCATATTGATTTTTTTTTAAATTCTAAATAAAGATAACAAAAAGTAAGCCAATTTGACAATAGGTAAATTTGTCAGTTCTTGTAAAACTTTCATTTTTATCATTGACCCAGAGGTGATTTAAACTAAACACTTAGTTAACCAACAATATTTACAATCTTACCAGGAACCACAATCACTTTTTTAGGCGTGCGCCCCTCCAATTGTGCCATGGTTTTCTCATGTGCCATCACTGCTTTTTCGATATCTTCTTTAGTCATATCCATTGGCAATTCTAATGTAAATTTAACTTTACCGTTGAAGGAAATTGGATATTTCTTACTGCTTTCTACCAAATGCTTCGCATCAAATTCGGGAAATGCTGCATCAGAAATGGATTCCTTGTTCCCCAATTGGCTCCACAATTCTTCTGCGATATGTGGCGCATAAGGTGATAATAGAATCAACAAAGGCTCCAAAATTTCTTTACTGTTACATTTTTGAGTTGTCAATTCGTTTACGGCAATCATAAATGTGGAAACTGAAGTATTGAATGAAAAGCTTTCAATATCTTCTTCAACTTTTTTAATGGTTTTGTGGAGGGTTTTTAAGGCCTCTGCTGTAGGTTCAACATCCGTCACATTTAAACCGTTGTCGCCCATATACAATTTCCAAAGTTTTTTGAGGAAACCGTTAACCCCTGAAATCCCTGCGGTATTCCATGGTTTGGCTTGTTCCAACGGTCCAAGGAACATTTCGTACATGCGCAAACTGTCAGCGCCGTATTGTTCACAAATGGCATCTGGATTGACGACGTTGTATTTGGATTTGGACATTTTTTCGACTTCGCGAGTCACTTTAAAAGTTTCTCTTGTTTCTTCTCCAGATTGAATAATCTTTCCACTCTCACCTATGAAAATGGCATTTTTATAATCTTCGCCAAATTCTTTATCATTTTTCAATCCGTGAATATCTAATTCATCGGAAGCATTCACATATTCTACTTTAACTCTTATAGGGAGAATTGAGATTGTTACAAGATATTTATCCGGATTTAAGTATTCGGAATTAGGAACAAGTTCACTGATTTTTGAATAATACGCCTTATAAAGACTCCTATGTTCCGCACTATTAACATTCTTAATCCCTTTAGAATCTAAGTAAGGTCCAACTCCGCTTAATGTGTCAGTTATATATGTTTCAGATTTGGGCCTTATAATTTCAATTATACCTTCAGAAGTCACCTTAGGATTGTCCCAATTAGCTTTAGAAATCATGATGGATTCTACCCTTAAACTCAAGGCACTCGTCCCCAAAATCATTCCTTGGTTGATCAGCTTTTTAAAAGGTTCTTCGATATTGACAAAACCTCTGTCTTTCAAAAACTTCACCCAAAAACGAGAATAAAGTAGATGGCCTGTGGCGTGTTCGCTTCCGCCAATGTATAAATCGACGTCTTTCCAATATTCTAAAGCTTCCTCACTGGCAAATGCTTCATCATTCTGAGCGTCCATATATCTGAAGAAATACCAAGAACTTCCCGCCCAACCCGGCATGGTGTTCAACTCAAGAGGAAAAACCGTTTTATGATCAATCAACTCATTACTGACCACTGAAGACTGTTCAACGTCCCATGCCCAAACATCGGCGCGTCCTAAAGGTGGTTCTCCGGATTCAGTTGGCAAATATTTTTCTACTTCTGGCAATCGGATTGGTAAATGTTTTTTATCAATCATTTGTGGCATTCCGTTTACATAATACACTGGGAATGGCTCACCCCAATAACGCTGACGGGAGAAAACCGCATCACGCAATCGGTAATTGATTTTTCCTTCACCTTGACCTAATTTCTCAAGTTCTAAAATGACTTTTTTGGTAGCTTCTTTATACGATAAACCGTTTAAAAAATCAGAATTTGCAATGACCACATTGTCTTTGGATGCATAGGCTTCTTCAGAAATGTCAATGCCTTCAAAAATATTAGGAATTGGAATGTTGAAGTGTTTTGCAAAATCATAATCACGTTGGTCGCCACACGGCACAGACATCACTGCACCTGTACCGTAGCCCGCCAAAACATAATCACCAATCCAAATTGGGATAGGTTCTTTTGAGAAGGGATGTTCGGCATAGGCACCTGTAAATACACCAGTAATGGTTTTGACGTCGGACATACGGTCGCGTTCACTTCGTTTGGCAGTCGACTGTATATAAGCTTCAACTTCTGATTTGTGCAATGGAGTGGTAATCTGCGAAACTAAATCGTGTTCTGGTGCAAGTGTCATAAAAGAAACTCCGAAAATAGTGTCGGGACGCGTCGTAAAAACCGGAATCTTGAACTCGGAATCCTGAACTCGGAACTCAACTTGAGCTCCAATCGACTTTCCAATCCAGTTACGCTGGCTTTCTTTGAGAGATTCCGTCCAGTCAATATCATTCAAACCTTGAAGTAAGCGTTCGGCATAGGCAGAAATTCGCATACTCCATTGGGTCATTTTCTTCCTGATTACTGAATGGCCACCACGTTCTGAAACACCATTGACAATTTCGTCATTGGCTAAAACGGTTCCTAAAGCAGGGCACCAATTGACTTCAGTTTCTGCCAAATAGGTTAATCTATATTTTAAAAGAATTTCTTGTTGTTTTTCTGACGAGAAAGCAGTCCAATCTGATGCTGAAAATGTTTCGATATGGTCGTCACAAACTGCATCAACTTTGGCATTTCCTTCGGAAGCAAAAATTGCAGTCAACGTATCAATCGATTCAGCTTTATTAGATGTATTATTATACCAAGACTCGAACAATTGGATAAAAATCCATTGGGTCCATTTATAGTACGACGGATCTGACGTCCGTACTTCCCTGCTCCAATCGAATGAAAACCCGATTTGATCCAACTGTCGTCGATAGGTTTTGATGTTTTCTTCAGTAGTGACCGCTGGGTGTTGCCCTGTTTGAATGGCATACTGCTCTGCAGGCAAACCAAAACTGTCATAACCTTGAGGATGCAACACATTAAAACCTTTGTGACGTTTGTAACGGGAATAAATATCGCTGGCAATATAACCTAACGGATGTCCTACATGGAGTCCCGCCCCGCTGGGGTAAGGGAACATGTCCAAAACATAATATTTTGGTTTATCACTGTTATTTTCGGCTTTGAAGGTTTGGTTTTTCGCCCAAAAGTCTTGCCATTTTTTTTCTATCTCGTTAAAATTGTAGTACATATAACTTGGTATCGTTGATCTCTCGCATTATTCAGCCTGCAAATTTAAACTTATTATAACAATGTTGAAAGTTTAAACGTTGTAAACCTTAACAGATTAGATTTCTTTCATATTTTTACAACTTCAACTAAAATTCTATGAGTTCATCTTTTGACAGATATCAAAAACGGAAGCTAATTTCGTCTTACTTTTCTGTGGTTATCAGTATTGCCTTGGTCCTTTTCTTATTGGGCTGTTTAGGACTTTTGGTATTAAATGCCAAAAAAGTTGCCGACCATTTTAAAGAGCAAGTGGTCGTGACCATTTATCTAAACGATTCTGCAAAAGAAGTTGAAGTCAAGCAGCTTGAAAAAAGTCTGGCAATGGCAGAATACACCAAAAGCACGGAATATGTTTCTAAAGAAGCAGCGGCCGAATCTATGAAAGCAGAAACTGGCGAGGACTTTATGGATTTTGTGGGCTATAATCCACTTCAAAATTCTATTGACGTTCATTTGAAAGCCGATTATGTAACCACTGAAACTCTGGCATCCATCACCGAGGAATTGTCTACGAAGAAATTTATCGAAGAAATTAGGTATGATAATGATTTGGTGGAATTGATGAACGACAACGTCAAAAAAATCACCTTTTGGGTTTTGGTCATCAGTGCGATCTTTACACTGATTGCGGTTTTACTGATCAACAGCTCGATCCGTTTGGCAGTGTACTCCAAGCGATTTATCATTAAAACCATGCAGATGGTAGGTGCCACCAAAAGTTTTATCCGCAGGCCTTTTGTTTATAAAAGTGTACAATTGGGAGTTATTGGTGCCATTATCGCCTTAATTGGAATGGGCATCGTGCTCTATTATCTCAATGAAACGTTTGCGGAATTACAACTACTCTCCAACCCCATATTGATTGGCGGTTTGTTTTTGGCGATTTTCCTATTGGGAATTCTCATTACTTGGATCAGTACATTTATTGCCACACAACGTTTCTTGAACCTGAAAACGGATGCCTTATATTATTAATGGTTCATTTTGATTGCTTAAATCGCGACCGTTTTCGATATAAAAAACAAAGATAGTTTTGGTGTTAAGAGTGGACAAAACTTTAAGTGGAGCGAGTAGCCCCAAGCGGTCCAAAATTTTTAAAATCATTCCAAATCGTCAGCAAATCCCAAGTATTTAGATACTATTAACGAAAAGGTTTAAATAAAACCGTTAATTTGCAGCCTATTATTATTGCAATCGTCATGAAAGAAAAAAATCGAAAAGAAAGCGCTAATAACAATTTTATTTTTGGCAAGAAAAACTACAAATTTATGCTCATAGGTCTGGGTATTATCGCATTGGGATTTATATTGATGTCCGGTGGCGGTAGTGACGACCCAAATGTTTTCAATCCTGAAATTTTTAATTGGAGACGCATTCGTTTAGCACCAACTTTGGTGTTAATAGGTTTTGGCGTTCAGGTTTATGCCATTTTATTGGATCCAAACAAAAATCAAAACTCCAAATCTTAAATTCCAAATTCTAATGTCACGCCTATTGCCATTTTCGGTATTTAGGTTTGCATCTTGATAATTAATTATTCTATGAATTTAATTGACGCTATTATTATAGCCATTATTGAAGGCCTGACTGAGTATTTACCTATTTCTTCTACAGCACACATGGGCTTTACGGCAGCTTTAATGGGTTTACCTGAAGGGGAGTTTTTAAAAATGTTTCAGGTTTCCATTCAGTTTGGCGCCATTTTATCAGTGGTTGTCTTATACTGGAAAAAGTTTTTCGATTTTTCCAATCTCAACTTTTATCTCAAATTAGTCATTGCAGTACTTCCTGCATTGGTTTTAGGTTATTTGTTTGATGATGCAATCGAATCGGTATTAGGAAATCAAATTGCCATTTCGAGCGTATTGATTTTGGGTGGGTTTGTATTGATCTTTGCAGATAAATGGTTTCAAAATCCAAAAATTTTAGACGAAAAAGACATTCCTAGAAAAAAAGCACTGATCATTGGTTTTTGGCAGTGTTTAGCCATGATGCCTGGAACGAGCCGCTCTGCAGCATCAATTATTGGCGGAATGTCGCAAGGATTGAGCAGAAAAGCGTCGGCGGAATTTTCATTTTTCCTGGCTGTACCAACAATGGCAGCCGTGACCGTATATTCAATATTTGTAAAAACCTGGGGAAAAGGAACCACAAATGAAATGAAAGGCTACGAAATGATTTTGCAAGATCAATTTCACATCATGCTGTTTATAATTGGCAATGTGGTTGCATTTGTGGTGGCCATGATTGCTATTAAATTTTTCATTGCTTTCCTAACCAAATATGGTTTTAAAGCTTGGGGGTGGTACAGAATTGTGATTGGCATAATTTTATTAGTGTATTTCTGGAATGTTCCACAAAACGAAATTCAGGATCAAAATAGTTCTGAAATAACTTCGATACAACAGTCTACAAATGATTAAAGTAGAAAATTTTCAGGAAGGAAAAGTTCTTTTAATTGACAAACCATTGCATTGGACCTCCTTTCAAGTGGTGAACAAACTGCGTTGGGAAATACGTCGTGCCTTCAAGATTAAAAAAATCAAAGTTGGTCATGCCGGAACTTTAGATCCTTTGGCTACAGGCTTATTGGTGATCTGCACAGGAAAAATGACCAAAAATATTGATAGTTTTCAAGCACAAATCAAAGAATATACGGGCACTTTTGTTTTAGGAAGTTCAACACCATCTTACGATTTAGAAACTGAAATCGATCAAATCTATCCCACTGAACATTTGACTGAGGAATTAATCCGCAATGCTACCCAGCAATTTATTGGAGAAATCGCTCAATTTCCACCTGTATTTTCCGCACTAAAAAAGGATGGCAAACGCCTATATGAATTTGCTCGAGCTGGAGAAGCCGTGGATATTCCTTCTAGACAAGTGCACATTTCAGAATTTGAAATCACACGAATCAACAATCTAGAGGTCAACTTCAGGGTGATCTGTAGTAAAGGCACTTATATTCGGTCCTTAGCTAATGATTTTGGAAAAGCGCTTAATTCGGGTGCGCATTTATCGGCTTTGAGACGGACTAAAATTGGCGATTTTAATGTTGATAATGCCGTAGGCGTTGAAGAGTTTATTAAATCCCTTCCTTCGGAATAGTTTTTGATGAAGTAATACCAGTTGATGGAGACGCTCCCGTAGCTACATTAACATTAAGTAGTTGTGACAAGAATTATATTTTACAACCTGAAATTTGGTATATAATTATAAACTTATCGATTTCACGACGCTTTTTTTTACAAGGTGATAAAGAAAACTTTTACCACTGGAGAAAGTTCTGAAAAAAGATCCATTTACAATAAGGAATTGGTACAGAGCATTTAATGCGAATTTTAAAATTCATGGTTAAGAGGTCTGGATTTATAGAAAACGCTTCGGATACAAACAACAAGAGAAACTTTCAAGTGTATCAGTTTTTCTTGAATTCATGGTGTTTTAAAACTTTTTTACTTAATTTGACGTATATATTGGTGCACAACATCATTGTAAATCATTAAAAAACGAATTTTTGGAATTTATAGATAAACATAAAGCTTTAATACTTACCATTTTAATCAGTGGCACCTTAGTGCTTGCTATGTTTGCACTTGGCATCAAACAGCAAACTGAAGCCATGGCGGAAAGCTATTATGAACTGCCGCCACCTCTAACACCAGAGGAGCAGAAAATTCTAGAGGAGTTGGCATTAAGCGATCCTAATATTTCAGAAACCAATAAGGCCTATAATTCGGAGAACGAGTTTAAGGAGATTATGAAGAATTTCAAAACGGTCAATTCAGACGATTTTGATAAGAATGCAAAAAAAACAGAAACCGAGGATTCTGAAACCCCAGAGGAAGTTACGGATGTAGAAAATAACCCTGTAGCAGAAGATTACTCCCTCAATGAAAACGAACTGTCATCCTATAGTAAGATCAATAACGTCATTGCTATGCGGTCAGCTCAAAAGCGTCAATCGGCCAAATCAACGGGCAACAATAGTACTAATAACTTATCAAATAATTCTGCATTGAACACCAATAGCAGTGTTTCTTACAGTTTAGTCAACCGGAAAGACAAACATTTACCGCCTCCGGTATATCTCTGTGAAGAAAGCGGGACAATAGTCATTAATATTTCCGTAAATAATTTCGGCGAAGTCATTGATGCTTATGTCAACACCTCTTCCACCTCAAAAAACGCCTGCCTAATTGAAAGTGCCTTGCAGTATGCCAATGAGGCACGTTTTAGCCCTGATGCAGCCAAGGCCAAGCAGATTGGTTCTATTACCTATCATTTTAAAGGGAAGAACTAAAATTAGCCCCTCCCTTTAATATTTTATCATAATTCTGACCGTTTCAAAGTGAAGGTCAACTTCCTAAATTGTACGATTCCAGAATTTATCTTCGGCTTCTTTTTAGGAAATTTTCATAAGTTTCAACAAATCTGAAATCGTATTTTGACCTTTATCTTTATTGTACCACCCTTGTAAGATTTCCTTAAATTCCTCAGTAATCATACCGTGTTCAGCTAAGTAATCATTTACCAATTGAGTAGCTGCATCAGGTCGTGGACCAAAAGTTCCAAGAACCTCTCCTGATCCCTTATCTATCATGATCAACTTAGGAATTGATTTTCCTCCATTGGTCAAAAACTGTTGCATAAGTGCATCATTCTCATCGCGTAAAACTAATTTCAAATCGATATTGGAGTTCAGTTCTGCGATTTTATTGATAACAGGAATCACGTGTGCCGCATCGCCGCACCAACTTTCAGTAAGTACCAACCAGGTAACATCTCCTTTGTATGACTTTATTTTTTCTTGAGCTTCTACTGGAACCTTAATGGTTTTATCCCAACGTTTCATACGTTGTTCGTTCAAAACCGTATAAGCAACCAAATCAAGACTTTTATCCAATCCAGTGGTGGCTTGGTTTTTAATTAAATCTGCCATTAACAATCTGTATTCTTTATATGACATACTGTTGTTCAAGCTTTCTTTAATGATTTTTTTTAATTTGTTGTGTGTGATAGTATCCATAAATATATTTTTTGCAAATTTAACCCTATTTTATGTGTTATTGGGTAACCCTGGTTACATTAGTGATTCTAATCAAATTATCTTAGACAATGGAAAAACAAAGATGCGGTTGGTGCGAAGGCGATGCCCTTTATGAGTTATATCACGATAAAGAATGGGGAGTTCCGGTTAAAGACGATGCTACTCTTTTTGAGTTTTTGGTTTTGGAAACTTTTCAGGCAGGATTGAGTTGGATTACCATTTTACGCAAACGCGAAAATTTCAGGACTGCATTTGATGCGTTCGATTATGAGAAAATAGCAGGTTATAATCAAGATAAAATAGATAGTCTAATTCAAGATGCAGGCATAATCAGAAATAAATTAAAAGTCCACGCTACGGTTACCAATGCACAGCTCTTTATAAAAGTTCAGGAAGAATTTGGATCTTTCTCCAATTATATTTGGGGATTTGTAGGTGGTAAACCTATTAAAAACAGAGTTATAAACTACAAAGAAGCAGCTCCTACAACAGCCCAAAGTGATGCGTTGAGCAAAAATTTAAAAAAACGAGGTTTTAAATTTGTGGGCTCTACGGTGATGTATGCCTATATGCAGGCTGTTGGAATGGTCAATGATCATGAGGTGGATTGTTTTAGATACGGAGAAATTCCATAAGTTCAGGGTTCAGAGTTTAGAGTTTAGAGTTTAAAATTTCCACATTGGTTAAATCACGATTAACGATTAACGATTAACGATTAACGATTAACGATTAATAGGCATTCCACAAAGGTTTATCGAACTTCTTTGTGCTTTTTGTGACTTCTTTGTGTCTTTTGTGAAATAACCATTATTGTTTTACAAAAAGTTTGGCGATTGATGATTACAATTCGATTTATGAAAAACATGTATTCCACAAAGGTCCACGAAGGAGGCACAAAGTTTCACAAAAGACTAAAAAGATTTATGAATTAAAATTGACGCAAAATTGGAATTTGGAATTTGGAATTTTCCTGCCTGTCGGAAGATAGGGAATTTTAAAAATTAACGCTCCCTCAAATATTCCAAAAATATACTTCGTTCCATTTCTTCAGCACCCAAACTTGCCAAATGATTGGTATAAACCTGACAATCTATAAGCTTGTAGTTGGTGTTTTGAATAAAGGTAATAAAAGCGACTTTGCTCGCGTTACTTACTTTTGTGAACATACTCTCACCACAAAAAACACCATTGCCCAGATCAATTCCGTATAGGCCACCTACCAGAATATCATTTTGCCAGACCTCAACAGAGGTGGCATAACCCAAATGATGAAGTTGGATATACGCTTTAATCATTTCATCTGTAATCCAAGTTCCAGCCTGCCCTTCTCGTTTGGCCTTTGAGCATTCTGAAATTACTGCATTAAAATCTTTATTGACGGTGACGGTGAACTTTTTATTTCGTAGGATTTG
>NZ_DATJCA010000156.1:0-37549 GCF_035515035.1 Gelidibacter sp.
GTCTTGAGGCCGCAAGTGCACTGTCAATTAAAAAATATTCCTGTTCCCAACCTAAGGAAGTGTTCACCTTTTTTACATTCTTGTCAAAATATTTACACACTGCAACAGCCGCCGTATCCATGGCGTATAAAGCTCTTAAAAGTGGTGTTTTATAATCTAATGCTTCTCCGGTATATGAAACAAACACCGTTGGGATACATAAGGTGGTACCGTAGATAAATGCTGGAGAAGTTGGATCCCAAGCCGTGTAGCCACGAGCTTCAAAAGTATTTCTAATGCCACCATTAGGAAAGCTGGACGCATCAGGCTCCTGTTGAACCAATTGTGATCCACCAAACTTTTCAATAGCCAATCCGTTTCCAATAGTTTCAAAAAACGCATCGTGTTTTTCAGCGGTAGAGCCCGTTAAGGGTTGAAACCAATGTGAATAATGGGTCGCCCCTTTAGAAATGGACCACTCCTTCATTCCTGTCGAAATATGATCGGCTACAGAACGATCTATCTTTGCTCCGGTTTCCACAGCTGCCATAACGCTATTAAAAGCTTCTTTCGTTAGAAACTGCCGCATGGTTGCTTCATTAAAAACATTGTCGCCAAAAATTTCTGAGCGGCGTTTCGTTTCATCTATGTGAACTGGTTTGCGATCAAGGGTTTTTTTAATTGCGTGAAATCTTAAAGTGGACATAATTATATATTTAATGAAAATTATATCGCAAAAATAAAGAAAACTGAACACAAATTGGAGTACACCCTAAAATAAATAGGGTCAAGAAGCAAAAATTATGATATTCTTAGCAATAGCCCCTCTAATTTTATATGTAGAAGGCTAAAAAGATGAAGACGAGATAAGATGCTAGCAAAATAAATCCTTTTAACCTTCCTAATTCAAATTTTTTAGGCAGGAAAATCATTGGGAGCAAAACAAAAGCAAATGCAATCATCCAGATCATGTCACTACTTAATATTTTAGGACTATTTACTGCAATAGGCTGAATCATTGCCGTTAGACCAAGCACAGAAGCTATATTAAAAATATTGGATCCAATTAAATTCCCTAAAGAAATCGCTTTCTCCTTTTTCAACGCTGCAATGACAGAGGCGGCCAATTCCGGAACACTTGTACCGATGGCTACCATCGTAACCGAGATCACCCGTTCACTTACACCTAGTGAGACTGCCATCTCCTTAGCTCCAAAAACCAACCACTCACTACCAAAATAAAGTGCCAGTGCACCTATAAGCAACCAAACGGTGAGTTTAAAGCCAGAGGTTACCTGAAGTGTTTCATCTATATCTCCAATTGGCGTATCCGGTTCTTGTTTAGAGCGCCTGATCAATACGACAAGAAAAATAACCAACGAAAGCATCAAGGCAGCGCCTTCCCATCGGTCTAAAACATCACCACTCTGCAACATGAAATAGAGCACCACTGACAATAACATCATCATTGGCCAATTAAGCTTGTAAAAATTCTTATCAACCGTCAACGGCGAAATCAGTACAGTAATCCCCAAAACCAAACCGATATTAGCAATATTGGAACCTATCACATTTCCTAATGCAATGTCTGAAGACCCATCCAATGCGGCCTGTAAACTGACTAAAAGTTCTGGTGCAGATGTCGCAAACGAAACAACGGTCATACCTATGACCAATTTGGAGATGTTAAATTTTAAAGAGAGTGCTACTGCGGCGCGTACTAAAAACTCGCCACCAACAACTAACAGAATCAATCCTAATACCACCCAAACTAAACTCATAAATTATTTTTTTTGCGAAGATACTACATTCAGATTACGAGAAAAGCATTGAAGTTTATGAAAATTAAAAAAAATTACAGTCAAATACACTGTTATCCAATGAAGGATCAAGACCGTTTCACTTATAGAATAAAGACTTTATTGTAAAAAATTGACAATTCCGTTTGTATAAATTAAAAGTGCCTAATCTCTGACCATAGAAATAGTTTCTAAAAAGTAAAGTGCATTTTGAAAACATTAGAAAATCCACATCCGGTATTTGGCATTACTTTTTTGACACATTCTTCTGATTTTCACAGTCATTAACATTCTAAACAAAAGTTTCGTTAAACTTTTTTATCGTATTTAGTAAAATAATAATTTTGAGTAAAAACAAAATAAAAATGAAAACCGCTAAATTTATTAAAATCGGATTGGGCGTGATCTTTTTGGCTTTAATGAGCATTATTTCTTTAAAAACTTTCGCCCGTAAATCAGAACCTTCTGCTGTTGTAAAACATGAGGTGTCCGTTCTTAAAAACACATCTCTTAATGAAAATACGTCAATCACGATTGACAGTAATACTTCAGACTCAGAATTTGAAGACATCCAAAAATTACTTAAAGAACAACAGATTACCGCATCCTTTACCCTTATAGAACGCAACGATACGGGCGAAATTACAGGTATTAAAATTGAGCTTACAGATGCCAACGGAAATCAAGCGGTGAGTCAAATGTCTAGTAATGTTCCCATCCCACAAATTGTGTTCGGAAAAAAAGACGGGACGCTTTATATTACCAGAAGCAGTAAAGAACAAGGTGCGATGGCATTTTTTAACCGCCCCAATATGGCGCCTTTTGGTTTTAATATCGATTCTTTAGGAATGTCCGGAATGCCTCACTTTGGAAATTTCAATTTTGATGATTTTTTTAATGATAAGGATCAGTCCTTCTTTTTAAATGGACAAACCTTGAATTTGGACGAATTAAGAGAACAGATGAAGAAACAAATGGAATCCAGCGGATTTTTGGGTAATAATCTTTCTTGGTTTTTTGACGATAAAAATGGATCAGGATCCAACAAATTTATTTTTAAAGACGATCCAAACTCCAATAAGCTCATAATAATTGACGGAGACGAATCGGATTTTAAAACTTTGGATCAATTGTCCAAATCTGATAATTTAAAAACTGTTGATCATCTCCAACCAGATACAGCCGTTAGTATCTATGGCAAAAAAGCAAAAGACGGCGCTATTATTGCCACAACCAAAAACAACAAGTAATTTTAAATTCCTGATAAACCAAACACACCCAAAGCGGTGTGTTTTTTTATTTAATACTATTCAAAAACTAAATATTTCGTTAAACAACTGTATAAATAGTTATATAACTACAAAAATAGTTATATTTGAATTTCTAAATAAATACACTCATTTTTGAGAATGAAAAAAAACAGTTTATGCAAAAGCTCACTAATAAAGAAGAGGAAATTATGCACATCATCTGGAAGCTTGAAAAAGCTTTCGTGAAAGATGTCATGGCAGAGATCAAAGACGATCAACCTCACTACAACACCTTATCAACTATCATCAGAAATTTGGAAGAGAAAGGTTATGTGAGTTATCAAGCCTACGGAAAGACGCATCATTACTACCCTATTGTTAGTAAGGAAGCTTACAAAAAACGTTTTATGAGTACTGCTATTGAAAATTATTTTAATAACTCGTATAAGAATGTGGTGTCGTTTTTCGCAAAGGAAGAAAAAATAAGTGTTGATGAACTTAAGGAAATCATTGCCTTAATTGAGACGAAAAATGCCCAAGGAAAAGATTCCGAAAAATCAGAAACACTCTAATTATGGCCTATTTATTAAAATCGAGCGCGTTGTTAGCTGTTTTTTACTTGTGCTACATGTTGTTTTTGCAGCGTGAAACTTTTTTTAATGCGAACCGATGGTTTTTAATCCTGGGATTGTTCACTTCCATTCTATTTCCATTATTGGTGATCCCTATCTATGTAGAAATGCCGGCAGCATCTTCTGGTGGATTTAGCATGATTTCGACATCCGTTCAAACCAGCCCAGAGCCATATTTTGATCTGACCACCTTATTGATGTGGATTTATGCCCTTGGCGCAAGTTTCTTTTTGGGCCGATTACTCATCCAATTCTTTTCATTATTGACAATCATCAAAACTAACGACAAGAAAAAAATTGGAAAGTACACCTTTGTAAAGTCCTCACAGAATATAACGCCTTTCTCATTTTTTAAATGGATTGTTTTTAATCCAAAACTGTTTAACGAAGAAGAACTGAAACTCATTCTACAACACGAAAAGATCCATGCTTCTCAAAACCACAGCATAGATACCGTTTTAATGGATCTTGCCACTGCTTTATTTTGGTTTAATCCCTTTATCTGGTTGTACCGGAAAGCACTCAAACAAAACTTAGAATTCATTGCGGACCATTACACTCAAAAGCAATCTCAAAGTAATAAACGTTATCAAAAGCTCTTGCTTAAAACTAGTTTGCCAGAGCACGATTTAATTTTTATCAACACTTTTTATAACTCAACAATCCGCCTGAAAGTATTTGGAAAGCAAGTCACGCTTTTCCCCGCTTTCGGACAAGTCAAAAAACGAATCGTCATGCTACAGAAATCAAAATCAAACCCTATGAACACTTGGAAATACAGTATTATCCTGCCATTATTAGTCATTTTTGCCATGACTTTTAATACCGAAACTATCGCACAAACCTCAGATAATCCCAAAAAAATCGTAAAAGAAGATCAACAAAACATTTTAAAATTTGTGGTGACCAAAGACACCAAGGACCAACAGCTTGATTTCATCAAAGAGAAACTTACTGAAAAAGGAGCTACCATCTCTTTTAAGAATGTGAAGCGGAATACAAAAAACGAGATTACTGGAATCAAGGTGGCGTATAACCATGAACATACAAAGCTAGTTCATTCTAAAAAATTATCCGAACCTATTGAGCCTTTCGAAATTTCGATGAATCCTTCCACTGGAAAGATTGATATGGGTGAGCAAACTCATGGTCTAAGCCAGACCTTTAAAATTGAAACAGATGAAGATGGACAAGTAATAATCTCAGAGCCTTCTAATAATTCTAAAGAGAATTCCTTCCGAATTATTAGCAACAATACAAACAAAAACTCTACAAATAAGGACACCATATACATTGAAAATACAACTGGAAAAGTTAGCTATAAAAATACTATTGACGAAAACAATAAAGTTATAAGTGTTAAAAAAACAAATAACGAAACTTATATTTTTAAAGAGAATGAGAATCCGCCATTAATCTTTTTAGATGGAAAGGAGATCCAAAATGATGAAATGGACACCATTGATCCAGACTCTATTCTTAATATTCAAATTTTAAAAGATAAAGCTGCCACAAAAAAGTATGGCGAAAAAGGTGAGCATGGGGTGATTCTTATTACCTCCAAAAAAGATGGTTTTTCAAAAACTGAAGATAGAGAAATAATCATCATCACCACAGATGAAAATCAAAAGTCGAACTCAACATCAAATAATGGAACAAGACCTTTATACCTTATGGATGGCAAAGAAATTTCGAAAGATGAAATGGAAGCTATTGACCCGAAAATCATTGAAAGTGTTGATGTTTTAAAGAATGAAGCTTCAACTAAAAAGTACGGAGAAAAAGGCAAGAATGGTGTTGTCCTTATCACAACAAAAAAGAAATAACTGAGATTAAAGTCCATTAAGTTAGCCTAAATTCAACTCTGAGTTTGGGCTTTCTCTATGACATTCTTGTCTGTCACTCGACCACAATCTTTTTGGTCAAGGATTTTCCTTGTGATTCCAATCGCATCAGATATATACCTGATGACAAGTCAAAATCGAAGGATAGATTCAATGACACATCTTCAGTCGTCCGATGCTGCATCACTTTACGACTATCTAGACTAAAAACTTCTATTAGCGTATCATTATTAATTCCTGAGATGTAAAGTCGGTCTCTAGTTGGAATGGGATGAACTCTAAGATGAAGTACTTTGTCATCTTTCAAACTCAATGCCTGATTCCAAATCTGTCCTCCCCTATTGCCCCAAATATATTCCAACAATTCAGGCTGATCGATAAAGGGGTTTCTATTAATTTGCCAAGTATAGATGATATTGTTGCGGTTCATTTCAAAATCGTCAGGTGGATCATTTCGGTGCCATTCCAATAATGTTTCCAGGTCTCCCAACTCCCCTACCGTACCTTCAGGAAATCCATTGACAATTTCAAGTCCGTTGTAACGTAAAGCCAAATAAAACACACCACGTGCCACATCGCCTCTAAACTTGCCTAAAGTCCCTTTTGGCCCGTTGTACTGTCCGTAATGCAAATTACTTCGCCTGGTGTTTTCGCGAGAATCTGCCGCGCGCAAGGCATGTGCATCACTGTTTCCATGGCGAAGGGAATCGGCATTGGTATCCCAGTATATCTCCTTGCCATCGAAAATCTCATCCAATTCAATACTATAAAATCGACCTCTGCTTCGCGGATAGGTATGCTCTCGATTCCATTTACCAAGACTTTCACTCGTCGTTTGAAAATCCAATTTAGGGCGTGCAATTTCAGAATACACCAACCACACTTGGTTACTGTGTTCAGGATTTTGATCGGCCTCTTTTAAAATATCAATAACATCAGCATAGGTTTGCGCCCTGACCACCCCTTCCTCTGCTATGATATCTTGGATAGCCTGTTTTAAATCTGAATCCGCCAAACCATCCAAACTGTCGTAATAGTCGGAAGGCTGCGTGCTTTTGACCATTCCAAAAGTGGGATTAATAGGCGTTCCAAAAGCGGCAGTAGTAAAATCATCATCAACAACTCTAATCTCCAGATGATTATTCAACACCAAAAATATTGACGGAAAATTAGAAAGAGTCACCTTCATGACTTCATCACCTTCATCTTCATCGTCATCAATAATGGTGATCGTGGTTGTTACGGTATTCATGCCGCTGAGAATTGTCAAAAACGTATCACCGGTAAAATCTGAGGCATTAAAACCATAGTTATCCAAACTTAAACTGAATGTGAGATCCTCTGTCACATGTTGTTCTGTAGTAAACGTGATATCCAAACTATCGCCTTCATGATATTGCGTTTCTGCAATACTGATCCAAATACCATTAAGAGCAATTCCAGAACCATCGTTCAATTGCCTTGGTGTAGGCGTTGTCGTCATATAGGTGACAACGCCATCCTCATCCACAAAACGCTGAATGGAGTCCGTATTGTTGTTGGGGCCTTCGTTGATCTGTTGGATCTCCGGATTAAATTCCCTAAAAATATCCAATAGACCAGTGGCATTCGGATCGTTCGTGCCATATACCAACACATCAACCAAATCGTCATTCACATAAGCCAAAGTTTGATCAGGAAAATCCTCATAATTCCCACGATAGAGCGCCACCGCATCAGGACCATTTTGAATTACGGAAATTGGAATTAAATATTGAGGTGTTGGAACCACAAATTTACTTCCAATAAGCAATAATCCGTTAATATCAGTTTCATAGCCAGCTAAATCCAGTGCTAAATAGTTCGTATTGCCACCAGACGCAGACCCATTAAAAAACACCAAAATATAACCATCCAGCGGAAAGTTTGGTCCTTCAGAGAGAAGTTCAACAAACTCCTTGTCGTCGATACTTGGCGTATCACTATCCATTTCATTAATGACCACTTGCGCATAGGTTATCGTTGAAAAAAACAGATAAAGCAGAATTAAAGCTATGTATTTCATTATGAGGTTTTTAATAAAGATACATCACAGACACATATGAAAAACATTCGCACTTAATAAACAGTGAATTTAACAATATGTGAATTCATAAAAGTTTAGGCAAGAGCTCATCAGCAAGATGGAAACACGAAAACGGCATGTCTTTGGGATAAATTTCCTCTTAATTTTCAAAAATGGCCATAAATACACCCTTCTAGACTAACAGTACGAAATAAAATCATGAGTTTAATATTACAGAAAGGAACCTTGAATAAGATAATTTATGCATATATGAAATGATTATGATTATTCCAATTACAAATTTAAAGTCAAATTCATTAATATCCAGTAGAACATTAGAAAAATCATTTTTAAAACCTATATATTGAAAAGACAATTGCAATTCGATACAAAATACTAACCTTTAAAACACTACTATTATGATCACACTTACCAAAATTATAATCGCCATTATTTTTTCGATTAGTTAAAATGAAAAAACTAAGTAAAACTCAGTCTAGAATGAGTTTTAACCTTAGTTTTAACGAAACAACTTTCTTTTTAATAATTTTCAGGACTTAAATTTCTATCTTTGTTATCGTTGGGACATAAAAGCATCAACTTTACAAGCAGGTCACTATGAAAAGAAGCTTTTTTAAATTTTTGGCAAAGATCAATAAAACACTACTTCCTAGCTATTCAAAACGCCAACTTGATCTTTCAAAAGCTTCCAAACTACAATTGGCAATCATTGGGTGGCGCGTATTTGTGACAAAAAATGCTCTAGATTAAAAGCGCATCTACCATCCTTAAGTTTCCACTATATTTTCTGCTATCTTTGCAGAAAATAATTATAAATGTCATTTAAGGACTTACAACTCAATAAACTCATCTTAAAAGCAGTAGCCGAATCTGGATACCAAACTCCCACTTTAGTGCAAGAAAAGACCATCCCATTGGTTTTGGCCAAAAAAGATGTGATTGCCTCTGCTCAAACGGGAACGGGTAAAACCGCTGCATTTGCACTTCCAATTTTACAACTTCTTTTTGACCATCAAGACGAAGCAAAAAAAGCTAAGAAAATCAGGGCGCTTATTATTAGTCCAACACGAGAATTGGCCATTCAAATTGCCCAAAACTTTAAGACTTATAGTGCTTATACCAATTTAAAAACCATGGTAATTTTTGGTGGGGCTTCCATTGATCCGCAAATTGACCTTCTTAAAAAAGGCGTTGACATTGTTATTGCCACTCCTGGGCGGTTGCTCGATTTGCATAAACAAGATCAAATCAATTTGGACCACATCGAAATTTTAGTCTTGGATGAAGCCGATTTGATGCTGGATATGGGTTTTATAGATGAAGTTTCAAAAATTGAGCGTTTGTGTCCGGAAGAAAAGCAAACTTTGCTTTTTTCCGCGACCATGCCTTTCAAGGTAGAACAACTGGCTAACTCCATTTTAAAGTCGCCAGAGCGTGTGGAGGTAACACCCACTTCATCTGTGACAAAAAACGTGAGCCAAGTGCTGTATTATGTACCAAAACAGGACAAAATAGAATTGTGCCTTCATCTCTTGCGCAATACCATCAAAGGCAATATTCTCATTTTTAGACGCACGAAATTTGGAGTGGAAAAACTTGAGCAGACCCTGATAAAAAATGGATATAAGGTAGAGAGTTTTCATGGCGATAAAACCCAAAGTGATCGACAGGCTGCGCTTAGTAAATTCAAACATGGCGAGGCCAATATTCTTATCGCCACAGACGTTGCCGCAAGAGGCATTGATATCAATGAGCTGGACGCCGTGGTCAACTTTGATATACCAAACGTACCCGAGACTTACGTACATCGTATTGGAAGAACGGGACGTGCAGAACATTTTGGCAACTCGTATTCCTTCTGTTCTGCGGATGAAAAAGACTATGTCAAAAACATTCAGAAATTGATCAACATACAGATTCCTGTTGAAGAAAATCATCCTTATCCTTTAGATCCTAAAGCGAAACCAATAATTCATACCTCTAAAAAAACAGGAAGTAAACATAAAAAAGGGCGCAAAGGGCAAGGGTCAAAAAGCAATAAGAAACGTTGGTATTAAATAAAGTGGGAAGTTGGTTGCGGGAAGATTAAAGTTTGAAACTATAACATAAAACGGTTAACATTTTGTTAGCCGTTTTTTTATTAATAAATGTATCTTTAAAGTCTTGAACTTTAGAAAGCAACTCTTAAATAAAAAATTGAAATGTTTGTATACAAATTTTAAGATTGATAGCTTTTAAAAAATAAGTCGTATTAAAGACAATACCCCTATGAATTACAAATCCCCACCGTTTTATTTGTTACTATTTTATGTGAGTATAAGTTTTGCTCAAACCACGATAAAAGATGAACAAACCAATTACCCGGTGTCTTACGCTACGGTCTCCTTTAACAATGGAAATGGTTTATTTGCAAACGATGAAGGACAATTTATCTTTACAAAAAAACTTTATCCAGATATTGATACCCTTTATATTTCTGCTTTAGGCTATAAAGACCTTAAGGTGGCGACAGCAAACTTACCTGAATTAATACTAATGCATACGGAGGTGAATGCTTTGGATGAAGTGTTAATTACCACAAAAATAGATAGGAAATTCAAGGTGGAAGACATCAAACCTTATTTAGATGATGAATATCACCATTGTTGGCTGCCCACGATAGAATCTGAAATTGCTGTTTTTTTCAATAATCCGGACGAGGCATTAAAGAAAATCACCAAAGTACACTTCCCTATTACCCTAGAGTCTAAGGATTGGGATAAACGAAAACGTTCCAATGCCGATAAAAAGCCTTTTTCGACCTTGTTTAAGGTGAAATTCTACAACAATGAAAACGGTCTTCCAGGGAAAGAAATCATCTTTCGAAACATTGTCTTCCGAGCGACTGAGAAAGATGGCGACAAATTTACTTTGGACGTTTCCGATGAAGGTATCTTCATTCCGAAATCAGGTGTTTTTGTATCCTTACAAGTTCTTGGCTATACGGACGATAAAGGCAAATTATTGTCCAACAAAAAATACAAGGAAATCAAATCCAATGATGGCAGCATTATAAAGATCCCAACCAATTTCAGGCCGCTTCTACCTTTTACCGATAAGATTTCAGGGCATAAAACCTACGTTAAACGTGTTTTTGTCAATGATAATAAATGGACACGATTTGAAAGGGGCAAAAACTTCCAATCGACCCTTCTCCAATTAGGATTAAACAATTACGGCATCGGGCTCACTTTTAATGTATATAAAGACTAAAATTTATGATATATCCTTGGCATCTTTACTTCATGGCATCAATCTATATTTTTGCCGGCATCATGCATTTTATCAGGCCTAAAATGTATTTGCGCATCATGCCAAGATATTTACCCAATCCTAAACTTTTGGTCATCCTAAGCGGGATAGCAGAGATATTTTTAGGTATAGGCCTGTGTTTCCCGGAAACAAAAAACCTTGCCATATCAGGTATTATAGCAATGCTCGTTGTATTTCTAATCGTGCATTATTATATGTTAACAAGCAAAAAAGCAGGGGCTGGAATTCCAGTATGGATTTTACTATTGCGAATCCCTTTACAATTCGGATTAATGTATTGGGCATTTTGGTATTTCCAACTCTAATTTCAACCAATAAAATATTATCTTAGATCACTAAATTGTATAAAATTGCCATGAACACTCCAAAAGCTTTATTTTATTTAATATTATTTATTATGGCGGGCTGCGCACAACCTAAAGAAGAGAAAGCAATTGTTTACAGTTATGTGGAAGAGCCACACTCTTATGCCAAACCAAATAATGCGTTTATCAACCACTTAAATCTGGATATTACGGTCGATTTTGAAAACGAAATTATAAAGGGAAAAGCTACCTATGATATTGTAAATAATAACAGCACCCAGATAATTTTAGATTCAAAACACTTGGATATTGAGTCTGTGACAGCCGATGGCAAAGAAACCGAATTTTCATTAGGAGCTAAGGACAAAATAATGGGACAACCACTCACCATTACGATTGGAAAAAATACTAAGAAAATAGAAATCGTCTATAAAACCACAAAAGACACCGAAGCTTTACAATGGTTAAAACCCGAACAGACCACCAATAAAACCAAACCTTTTCTATTTACGCAAGGTCAAGCCATCTTAACGAGAACTTGGATACCTATTCAGGATAGTCCGCAAATCCGTATGACCTATGAGGCCAATGTGCAAGTGCCCAAAGGGTTGATGGCCGTAATGAGCGCTGAAAATCCGAAGGAAAAAAATGAAACTGGCCTATACCATTTCCAAATGAAACAAGCCATTCCTGCCTATTTAATTGCATTGGCAGTTGGCGATTTTGGCTATAAAGCGATAAGCGAGCGTACCGGTGTTTATGCTGAAAAAAGCATGCTCAATAAAGCATATGATGAGTTTTCTGATATGGAAAAAATGGTTTCGGCAGCTGAAAATCTTTACGGAGATTATGTTTGGGAACAGTTTGATGTAATCGTTCTTCCCCCGAGTTTCCCTTTTGGTGGGATGGAAAATCCAAGATTGACCTTTGCCACGCCAACGATAATTGCAGGTGACAAAAGTTTAACCTCCTTAATTGCGCATGAGCTCGCACATTCATGGTCTGGTAATCTAGTCACCAACACAACTTGGAACGACTTTTGGATCAACGAAGGTTTTACTGTGTATTTTGAAATGCGCATCATGGAAGCAGTTTACGGGAAAGAACGTGCCGAAATGCTTGCGTTGATCAGCAGACAGGATTTGGATGATGAATTGGAGAATTTAAAAGACACGCCAAATGCCACTAAACTGAAACTCAATTTAAAAGGTAAAAATCCTGACGATGCCATGAACAGCATCGCCTATGATAAAGGTTACCTGTTTTTAAGAACTTTGGAAGAAACTATGGGTCGTGACCAATTTGATGCGTTTCTAAAACAGTACTTCAAGGAACACGCCTTCTCAACCATGACCACAGAGAAGTTTGTGACTTACCTCAACACGAATTTATTAGAAAAAAATAAGATTACTTTTAATACGGATGAATGGATCAACCAGCCAGGCGTTCCAAAAAATCAAGCCCTCATAACTTCTGACAAACTGAAGAATGTCGAAAATATACTTCAAGATTTCATCGTAAATAATGATTTTAACCAAGAGCTTACTAAAGATTGGACCCCTCAAGAATGGGTACATTTCATCAGAAACTTCCCTGCGACCATGACGGCGGAGCAAATGAAAAAACTGGATGATCTATTAAACCTCACCAATTCTTCAAACTCTTATATTCAAATGGTTTGGTATGAGCAGGCTTTAAATCATGATTATCACGGAAAAAACGTGGACACTAAAATTGCGGAATTTCTAAATTCCGTAGGACGTCGTTGGTATGTGGAAACAATTTTCAAAGCCTTCAAGAGAAATAATAGACTGGAAGATGCTTTGAAGATTTACGAGAAGTCACGACCAAAATATCATTCGGTCACTGTGAAAACTATTGATGATTTATTGGGATTTGAGCCTGAAGAAGAAGTGATCAAATAGGACATTAAAATAAAGTGTTCTATTCCACGACAAAATCAAAATAAGTATCTGGAAATGGTTCCCATCTTAAGGTGAAATGCCACCATTCTTTTGGATAATTCCTGAAATTATGTTTTAACATGACATCTTGTAGAATCTGTCGGTTTTGAAGTTGGGCTTCTGTGAGATCGGTATAATCCAACCACGATTGTTCGCCAAAGAAATCATAGGGTCCGCCCATATCCAAAGGTTCTCCAGTATTGGCATCAAGGATGGTCAAATCAATAGTGCTCCCTCTACTATGTCCAGATTTTGAAGCGATATAGCCGTCCCTGAACAAAAACTGCTTGTCGACCTCAGGATAAAACTCACGCTTCTGGATCGTATCTGACAAATCTTTTGACCACGCCACAAAATGATCTACTGCGCGCTGGGGCCGATAGGCATCATAAACTTTTAAACACAGATTTTGGTTTCGGAGATCTTCCTGTACTTTTTTCAAGGCTTTTGTGGCTTCAGTAGAAAAAATCAATTTGTTGGATTTGTACCCTTCAATTGGCTTCCCTACAAAATTATTAGTGGTAAAATACCGTAACTCTACCTCCAGATCAGGAATATGATCTTTAACATATACAAATCCTTCAGGTAATTGTGCTATTGGCGATTTTACAAATGCAAAACTCAAAACTATCAGCACTAAAAGCAATCCTTGGTTTTTCCTCATAGTCATGCTAAGTTAAATAAAATAAACATTATGCGCTTATCCTCAGTTTAAAAAAGACAACGAAGAGACTCAAATTCAGATGGGATGGCGTTTCTAGAAATATTGGATATAAAAAAAGGTAGAAATCTATTTCGAAGTTTAAAGAAACGGCCGATTCTTTCTTAATTTAAAAAGAAAGTAAATTTCATTTTCTAAACTATAAAAAACAAAAAACCTCTCAAAAAGAGAGGTTTTAAAAAGAGCCGATAGAGGGACTCGAACCCACGACCTGCTGATTACAAATCAGCTGCTCTAGCCAGCTGAGCTACATCGGCGTAAGAGACTGCAAATATAATCTTGAAAACCATATTTGCAAATCTTTTAAAATAAATTAATTTAAAGCGTTGATTTTTTCAATCAAAGCATGACCTTTTGTTTCCAATTCAGCATTGATAGCTTTGAAGTGCGCTTTTTTGTTCTCCACTTTTTTCTCATTGACTTTTGCAATCAATTCGTCAAACGTGTTGATGGCTTCGTCAACAATAGCTTCAGTTTTCTTTGTGTCTTTGCCAGTGTTTGCATACTCCCATACATAAGCTGCTTCAATAATATCGCCTAAAACATAATTAATATCCTTTTTTAGGTCTCTAACATTTGCCATTTTTATAATTTTTATAATTTTTACAAAAGTAAACAATTATAACATCCCATGTGTCAGGGATTGTGTATATTTTAACTATACGTAAACCTCCAATAATGTAGCGTCCTTTGAGATGATTTGGTAAGAAGTAATTGCCGCTGGAAGCAAGATGGTCTCTCCTTTTTCAATGACTTCAGAATAATTATCAGTCTTAATTTCAGCCTCTCCTTCCACACATATATAAATAATGAACGAATCGTAGGTATTTTCCTTTTGAAGTGATTGGTCAACTTTTAAATAATTAGTTGTAAAATACTGACAACTCACCATAGGGTTCGATTGATTAGGCTCTTCATTATAGGTTACCCTAAAATTATCTTCCATATCAAATCCAATGGCATCTATAGCCAAATCTGTATGAAGCTCGCGCTCGTTGCCGAAATCGTCTTTTCGATCCCAATCATAAATACGATACGTAATATCACTGGTTTGTTGGATTTCTGCCAACAAAACCCCAGCGCCAATTGCATGCACACGACCTACTTCAATAAAATAAGTATCTCCCGCTTTTACCTTGTCAAAATTGAGGATTTCTGTAAGTGTTTTGTTATTTAGATGTTCAAGATAAAGCTCCGGAGTCATTTTCCGGTTAAAATCTACAATCAAATTGGCATCTTTATCGGCTTGCATTACATACCACATTTCGGTTTTCCCGAAAGAATTATGACGTTTTGCAGCCAATTCGTCATTAGGATGCAATTGAATGGACAAATCTTCCTTGGCATCTATAAACTTGATTAATAGGGGAAACTTATTTCCAAATTGCTTATAGTTCTTTTCTCCAATCAGATCCCCTTTGTAAGTACTCAACAAATGTTTTAAGGATTGGTTCTCCAAACTTCCATTTAAAACGATGGAAGTGTCACCTTCCACATCACTGATTTCCCAACTCTCACCAACATTTGGCAATTGTGAATCTTTATGCAATAAGGTTTTTAATTTTTCACCTCCCCAAATTTTATCTTTAAGGATGGGTTGAAACTTTAAGGGATAGAGCGTGTTTTTCACAATCAATTATTTTTTATTAAGACAATAATTTCCAACGTAGTAGGATGAAATATTATGAATTTTGATGGGTCATTTTCCTGAATAGGTTACAAAATTACGAGGAGTTTCGTATAAGGTAATGGACAGATCAAGTGTTGACTTCAATCTTGGTTTTATTTTGTCATAGATCACAACAGCAATATTTTCGGCGGTGGGATTTAACGTTTTAAATTCTTCCACCTCAATATTCAAATTCTTATGGTCTAAATAATCTTCAATTTCTTCCTTTATGATGTCTTTCAAGACTTTCAAATCCATCACAAATCCGGTTTCATGATCAATACCTCCAGTAACGCTAACGGTCAATTCATAATTATGCCCATGGTAATTGGGGTTACTGCATAAACCAAAAACCTCAGCATTCTTCGCATCGCTCCAGTCCTTTCTAAAAAGTCTATGTGCAGCATTAAAATGTGCTTTTCTGCTAACCGTTACAATCATGATTATCCTCTATTTATATGTTCGTAGAATTTATCAAAAATAATCTTAAACCATTCTGTATAAATCTCTGGCTGTTTTAACATATCTTCTTTAACATCCTCCAAAGGCATCCATTTCCAGTCGGCTACTTCATCAGGATTGATAATTGGATCATCTTCATAATTTCCAATAAGCACGTGGTCAAATTCATGCTCGGTCAAACCATTGTCGAAAGGAGCTTTATAAATGAATGAAATGGTATCTTCCAAATCCGCTACAAAACCCATCTCTTCCTGTAATCTGCGCTTTCCTGCCTGAATATTGGTTTCTCCATCACGTTGGTGGCTACAACAAGTGTTTGCCCAAAGCAATGGCGAATGGTATTTATGTGCTGCGCGCTGTTGCAACATCAGCTCATTTTTATTATTAAAGATAAACACGGAAAAAGCGCGGTGCAAAAGAGCTTTTTCGTGCGCTTCCATCTTTGGCATTAGGCCAATTTGCTCGTCTTTTTCATTAACGAGGATTACTCTTTCTTCAGTCATAGCTCACAAAAATAACAACAAAAGTTATAAAAAGCACCAATGTTAACTTAAAATTAAAATCGGTTAAATTCTTCTACTCAATTTGCCCTCAATAATAGTATCTTTGCATCCCATTTTAAGCAGAATATGAGTTTTAAAAAAGAAATAGAAAGACGACGCACGTTTGGTATTATTGCGCATCCAGATGCTGGAAAAACAACACTTACCGAGAAATTATTATTATTTGGTGGTGCCATTCAAGAAGCTGGTGCGGTTAAAAGTAATAAAATTAAGAAAGGTGCCACAAGTGACTTTATGGAGATTGAACGTCAACGTGGAATTTCTGTTGCAACATCGGTGTTGGCTTTTGAGTATGAAGGCATAAAAATAAATATTCTCGATACACCTGGGCATAAAGATTTTGCCGAGGACACGTTCAGGACCTTAACCGCCGTAGACAGTGTGATTGTCGTGATTGACGTTGCAAAAGGAGTTGAGGAACAGACCGAAAAATTAGTAGAAGTTTGTAGAATGCGAAATATTCCGATGATTGTGTTTATTAATAAACTCGATCGTGAAGGAAGAGATGCTTTTGATTTGTTGGATGAAGTGGAACAAAAACTTGGCTTAAGAGTTGTTCCCATGAGTTTTCCGATAGGAATGGGCTACGATTTTAAGGGTATTTATAATCTTTGGGAGAAAAATATCAATCTCTTTAGTGGCAGTAATCGAAAAAGCATTGAAGAAACTATTGAAATCTCCGACTTAGAATCCAAGGAGATAGACGCTCTTGTTGGAAAAAAAGCCGCCGATACGCTTCGCGAAGAAATTGAACTTGTAGAAGGTATTTACCCAACTTTTGATCGCGATGAATATTTAAACGGAAAACAGCAACCGGTGTTTTTTGGATCTGCCTTGAATAATTTTGGGGTTCGCGAATTATTGGATTGTTTCGTAGAAATTGCCCCAAGACCAAGACCTAAACAAAGTGAAGAGCGATTGGTATATCCGGACGAAAAGGAGTTTACTGGTTTCGTATTTAAAATTCATGCTAATATGGACCCGAACCATCGTGATCGTTTGGCATTTATAAAGATTGTATCGGGCACTTTTGAACGCAACAAAGCGTATCTACACGTTAGAAACAATAAAAAAATGAAATTCTCCAGTCCAAATGCCTTCTTTGCAGAAAAGAAAGAGATTGTGGACATTTCTTATCCTGGCGATATTGTCGGGATACATGATACGGGTAATTTCAAGATTGGGGATACACTTACCGAAGGTGAGAACATCAATTACAAAGGTATTCCAAGCTTTTCTCCCGAGCATTTTAGATATATCAATAATGCGGATCCATTAAAATCAAAGCAACTTTATAAAGGGATCGATCAACTAATGGACGAAGGTGTCGCGCAATTGTTCACCTTGGAACTTAATGGCAGAAAGGTTATAGGAACCGTTGGTGCCTTACAATATGAAGTCATCCAATACCGATTGGAGCATGAATATGGTGCGAAATGTACGTATGAAAACTTAAATGTTTACAAAGCCTGCTGGGTAGAACCGACCGATCCAAAAAGTGACGAGTTCAAAGAGTTTTTACGGGTAAAACATCGGTACTTGGCAAAAGACAAACAAGACCAATTGGTGTTTTTAGCCGATTCTCAGTTTTCATTGCAAATGACGCAACAAACCTATCCAAGTATTAAGTTTCATTTTACTTCGGAATTCAAATAATAAAATTTCAAGAATTTAGGCACCAAATTCCAAAAATTTAATCCAAATACATGCTTCGCACATAGTGATTTTAAATTTGGAATTTGCCTACTTGTCGGCAGACAGGACATTTTTAATCCAATATAAAAAACTCATCCCGTCCACTTTTCCCCTTTGATCCCAAGCTATTGAACTTCCAGCTAAAACTGAGCATAAAATACTGTTCCAATACGGTACTTTGTGAATCTTGGATATAATTATCCGTGGCAATACGTTGGGCATTTGTATTCTGATTCAATAAATCATAAACCTTTAGCGTTATATTTCCATTATCCTTTAAAACGGAATATGCTAAGGATGCATTCCAAAACCAGGCACTTTTCTGAAAACCTTCTGCGACATCTCTATTATAGGTGAAATTGATATCGTTGCGCCACTCCAGTTTTTTTGGCATAAAAGTAGCCGTTCGAATGCCAACACTATGTCTTAAAAAATTTCGATCTTCAAAATCGTCTAGATCATAGCGAGTATTAGTGATTGACAATCGGTAATTAGGTCTTATTTCAAATAAATTCTTCCACGTATAAGAGACTCCAATTGTAGGATTAAGACCAATGCTCATGGCAGCATATTCAATATTATTGTTGAAATTGACCCGATTATTCGCATTTGCTGACAATCCCACGTTTATCTTTACCGTTTGAACGGAGTCTATTTTAAAATCCTTGCTTAAACTAGAACCCAGATATGTGGTATAGTTACCGTTGACATTTGTATAGGTTGTGGTCCGAACAAAATTTTCGTCAACCTGAGATTTTGAAACCACCTGGTCGTCAACAATATAGGCATTAGCATACACGTAAAACCCGCTACCCTTTTGATAATCATAGTTGTTGTAATCCGCACTTATTCGATGTCTTTTTGAAGGACTTAAGCTCGGGTTTCCCGTTATGGTGTTCAAGGGATCCGAAACATCCGTGTATGGTTGTAATTGGGCTATTTCCGGGGTAATGTTTCCTAAATTATAGTAAGCACTAAATGAAGCCATTGCATTGAACTGATAATCAAAATTCGCATTCAGCTCCAAGAAATCGTAAGTTTGATTCAAGCTTAATTCCGGTCTTAATCTGTCGGCATTTTCTAGTCTTGTCAGACTATAACCAGATCCCAAACTCATATTTGCCTTTTCGGAGTTATATACTAATTTAACATTTGGAGTATGCTTATGGTTCTTATTAATAAAATCCGTACTTAAAGTTGTGTTGAAATTAACATAGGATTGAGACTGCTGGTCAAAGTCAAAAGTACTTCTCAAGTCTTTACGCTTATCTATATCATATGCATATTTAAAATCAAGAAACCAACTGTTTGCCTGCAGAGGCAAGCGATAGGTAATCCCTAATCCCAACCTATTGGAAGTCATTTCGCCTTCAGTAAATTGATCTCTTAATATATCGTTGGGATCATTACCATAAATATTGGTCTCTGAATTTAGAAAATCAGAAGAATTATTTGCCGTAATATTGGCATTCATATTTACCCTAAGAAAACTTCCGTCTTTGCCAAAACGCTTGGTCAAATTCAAATTGTTTCCGAAATCCTTACCTATGATTTCTACGAAAGAGTATGTTTTTCCTTGGTTAATTAATGTATAATTTTCATCACTCGAGGTCTCTTCCTTTTCAAAACTATTTTTTGAATTAGAGAAACGGAAGGAAGGTCTCACATTAATTAAAAATGTAGAATCAATTTTGATATCAAAAGCGGTATTTACACTATGAGCTTCTGTATCATTTATTGAATTTGATGAAGAATTGGAAAAATATCTGGAATCAGGTAATATATTTTCACGTTCTACAATAGATGCATTATCTGAATGACTCGATGAATAAAAATAGTCTGCAGAAACATCATTACCTTTTCCTAATTCATCTGCATAATTCACCCCTGCAGTTTGTGATCTTGTGACACCTTGACCACCACCAAAGGACCGTCCATCAATGACAAAGGAATCACTACCGCTAAAACTCACGCTATTCACGGAACCAAACATTTTATGCAGTTCACCAAAACTAAATCCTGCCGAATTAATATTATTTCCGCCAGCCAGCACACTGATGCGCTGTTCATTATCAAAAACATTGATAAGCCCGGCAAACTCATAGCGCTCATCCGTTCCGGCTCCCGCAGCAACCCGTCCGAAAACCCCTTTATTGTTTTCTTCCTTTATGGTTAAGTTTATCGACTTACTCTCCTTATCCCCTTTCTCTCCAGTAAATGCCTCGGCTTTAGATTTTGCGTCTGTGATTTGAACTTTTTCAATGAGATCCTTGGTTAAATTCCTAGTGGTAATTGTTGGATCATTCCCGAAGAATGGTTTTCCGTTCACAAGAATTTCACTCACTTCCTTCCCGTTGATTTTAATAGTTCCATCTTCGTCCACCTCAACTCCCGGAAGTTCTTTTAAAAGATCTTCAACAGTAGCATCTTTTTTGGTTTTAAATGATGCCACGTTAAATTCTAAAGTGTCTTTTTTAATGGTAATTGGCGCTCTAGACCTCACTAAGATTTCATCAAGTACGTTGGCTGTTTTTAGAGGAATAGTTTTTAGGTTGAGAGGATCTTTCCCGATTTTGAGAATTCGCGTATACGTCTCAAATCCGATATAGGAAATAATCAAGTTTAGCGAGTCTTCATAAGTCCTATGGTCCAAAACAAAAGCGCCTTTTTTATCAGATATGGTATAGGTGACCAAAGTAGAGTCTTTAATCGTTTCCAAGTAAATGGTTGCCGATTCCAATGGTGTGTGATCATCTCCCGAAATTAAAGTACCTGAAATTTTAAAAGGTTTACCTTGGGAAAAAGTCATACATGCACACAACAAGGTGAGCACACACAGATATTTCTTCATGCGTTTGATTGATGGTTAGTAGTTTTCAGAACCGAAGATAGAAGAGAAATCCTACACAATCCTTAAAAAAACCATAAATAAAACCACAATTTTACTTTTTCCTCATGTAGATACTGATGGGAACACCATGAAAGTTAAATTCTTCGCGAAGTTTATTTTCTAAAAAACGCTTGTATGGCTCTCTTACATATTGTGGCAAATTACAGAAAAAAGCAAACTGCGGTTGCGGCGTTGGCAACTGCATAATATACTTAATTTTTACGTATTTTCCTTTTAATGCAGGTGGTGGATTATTCTCAATAATTGGCAATAACACTTCATTGAGCTTACTTGTTTTTATTTTTTTAGAGCGATTGTTGAATACTTCAACTGCAGTTTCAATAGCTTTAAAAATACGTTGTTTGTTGAGAACCGAAATGAAGACAATCGGTACGTCTGTAAAAGGCTCGATTTCCTTGCGGATCTGTTTTTCGTAATCCCGAACAGAATTGGTGTCTTTTTCCACCAAATCCCATTTATTGACTAAAATTACAATGCCTTTTCTGTTGCGCTCCGCCAGCCAAAATATATTCTGTACTTGGCCATCAAAACCACGAGTTGCGTCATGCACTAAAATAACCACATCACAATGCTCAATAGCTCTAATGCTTCGCATTACTGAGTAAAACTCCAAATCTTCCTTTACCTTTGATTTACGACGGATTCCCGCAGTGTCCACCAAATTAAATTCAAATCCGAATTGGTTATACTTTGTGTCGATGGCATCTCTGGTCGTACCAGCAATATCAGTAACAATATAACGCTCTTCACCAATAAGGGCATTGATAAAAGAAGACTTCCCTGCATTTGGACGGCCTACAACCGCAAATCTTGGCAACTCACTTTCCTCTTCTTCAACATATTCAGGTAATGCCTTCACCACCGCATCGAGCAAATCTCCAGTACCACTTCCGCTGATACTGGCAATAGTGAAATACTCTCCTAAACCTAACGAATAAAATTCCACAGCATTTTCTGCACGCTTATTATTATCCACTTTATTAACCGCTAAAAATACGGGCTTATTAACGCGTCTCAACAATTTGGCAACATCCTCATCCATACCTGTCACGCCAGTTTCAACATCTACCAAGAAGATGATGACATCAGCCTCATCAATTGCAAGTTCAACTTGTTTATCTATTTCAACTTCAAAAACATCATCACTCCCAACGACGTATCCTCCAGTATCAATGACAGAAAACTCACGGCCATTCCATTCTGATTTTCCATAATGTCGATCTCTGGTTACGCCACTTACGGCATCAACAATGGCTTCCCTCCGTTTGATTAAACGATTAAATAATGTTGACTTCCCTACATTTGGACGACCTACTATGGCTACTATACTACTCATGACTTTTAAATTGTTTGCAAAGGTAGTGTTTCCTTTCTGAAAAAAATAGAGTATTTTTCAAGGCTTTTAAATTATATCTATGTCAATATCAAACGAAATAGTACTGAGACCGCGTTTTAAAATCGAATTAAACCACGGAAACGCGTGTATTCTCAAAACATTTGAAGACGCAAAGGCTACATCTAAAATCTATAAGATAGTCCGGGTTGACGACCATGTTTTTATACGATTGCCTACACATGAACAACAGTTTTGGTCACCACAATTGCATTTGGAAATCACTGCATTAGACGACAAAACTTCCACTCTCCATGGGTTATTTGGACCAAACCCTACTGTTTGGACCATGTTTATGTTTCTTCATTTTTTAGTTGCAGGACTTTTTATTGCTTTTGGAATTTGGACATACACCAACTGGACTTTAAAAAATCCTTATGGGTTCCCATTGGGATTGATGTTACTAATGGTGGTGGTTTGGTTTGGACTTTATTTTGCAGGCCGGTTTGGGAGAGCAAAAGGAAAAGAGGAGATGCACGGACTTTATGATTTTATGGATATGACCTTAAAAACAAATGGATTAATATAGAGGTTATTAAACGGAGGCGCATGGAGTTCGATGGAGTTTTTTTTAAAGCAATTTTGAAATACTTTTTCAAACAGATTCTTGGTAGAGCAGAGCTTGTACTCACTAGCCTCTACCATCTATCCACGAACCTCTACCAACTTATAAGCTATTACACAGAGTTACAAAGGAGCTCAAAGTTCCACAGAGAGCTTTTCAATATAGACGAATCTGTATTTGTCAATCAGTTTTGGATTGAATCGCAACTGGAGACAGAGACTGAATACTGCCGACTATAGACTGAAGACTATTACTGGTTATACCCAAAACGTTTCAACTGCTTCTGGTCACTTCGCCAATTTTTATTGACTTTTACATACAACTCCAAATGGACTTGTTTTCCGAAAAACAGTTCTAAATCTTTTCTAGCTTCCACTCCAACCCTTTTTAAAGCAGCGCCTTTGTGGCCAATGATAATTCCTTTTTGTGTTTCACGCTCTACCATAATAACAGATCGCATTCTGATAATGTCTTCTTCTTCAAAAAACTCCTCCGTATCAATTTCAACAGCGTAGGGAATCTCTTTTTTATAATGGATCAAAATTTTTTCCCGAATGGTTTCATTCACAAAAAAACGTTCTGGCCGATCGGTCAATTGATCTTTTGGATAATATGCAGGCGACTCAGGTAAAAGTTCAATAATTCTGCCAAAAACTTCTTTTACATTAAATCCCTCTAAAGCTGAAATTGGATAAATCTCGGCATTTGGCACTTTTTCAGACCATAATTGTACTTGTGCTTCCAATTGCTCTTGGTCAGATTTATCGATTTTATTCAACAATAACAAAACCGGGATTTTTGAGTTGGTGATTTTCTTGAAGAACGCTTCATCTTTAAGTTCCTGTTCTCCAATTTCCACCATATATATGAGCACATCAGCATCGTCAAAAGCCGATTTCACAAAATCCATCATGGAGGCCTGAAGTTCATAAGCTGGTTTGATAATTCCTGGAGTATCGGATAAAATAACCTGAAAATCATCGCCATTGACAATCCCAAGAATACGATGGCGTGTGGTTTGAGCTTTAGAAGTGATTATAGATAATTTTTCACCCACAAAAGCATTCATCAATGTTGATTTGCCAACATTTGGATTTCCGATAATATTTACAAAACCTGCTTTATGCATCTTAATAATAATTTTTACAAAGATAAGTTTTAAATTTTAAGACGAAGGATTATTCTCAGATGCGTTCCTCTCCATTTCAATCTGTTCAAGCATTTCGGAAAGTGCATAAGAATTGTGTCCGTATTTTTTTGAAAATTCTTTCGTAAACGCTGCTCCATAAAAGAAGATGAGACACGAATACGACACCCAGAGTAAGACTAAAACTATTCCCCCAGCTGCACCATAGGTTGATCCAGGATTGGCAGTTCCAAAATAAAGACCTAATAAATACTTACCCAATGTAAATAAAAGGGCGGTAATAAATGCGCCTATCCATACCGTTTTCCACCTGATTTTTGTGTCTGGCATGTATTTGAACATTAGGGCGAAAAGCGTTGTTACCACGGCCACTGACAACACCAAATCCAACAGATAGGCAACATACAGAACAATATGTGGGAACACTTCTTTTATATAACCGCTCAATACTCCCAAAATCGCCGAAATCATAAAACTAATCAGAAGTAAAAATCCAATGACCAATATAAAGGCAAAGCTTCTGGCACGATCTGTTAGCAATTTTTTTAAACTGAATTTTTCCAATTCTTCTACTTGCCAAATTTTATTGAGTGAAATCTGTAATTGGTAAAACACCCCTGTGGCTCCAAAAATAATACTGGCGATACCTATAAGTGTAGATATGATATTCTTATCGGTATTGAGTGTTTCTGTAATAATGGTTTTAATGATCTCTGCTGCATCCTGTCCCAGAACTTCACTGATTTCTTGGGTTAAATGCCCTTGAACAATTGCTGGACCCCAAATACTGCCAACAACATTGATCAAAATAACAATAAGACCAGGTAAGGACAATACGGAATAATAGGCCACCACGGCGCTCAAACGAAATGGATCCTCATCATTCCAAGTCTTGAAGCTTTTTACAAATAAAGAAGGAAGATGCTTAAGTTTAAAGTTTTCTTCCAAATGCTCTGACTTTATAGGAGATTCTACATCCATTGAAAAACGAAATTTATAGTCTTAAAGTTAACAATTACTTTGGATACCTCTGTTTTATGTTCCGAATTAAGTTTTCTAAACCATTTAATTTTAGCTCATATACGGTTGCAAGCATTAAACCAAGTTGCCCCTTTGGAAATCCTTTGTTATGATACCAAACCACATAATACTCAGGTAAATCGATGAGAAATCTGCCTTCATATTTGCCAAAAGGCATTTTGGTATGTGCAAGTTTAATGAGGAAATTTTTATCGGGCTCTATCACTGTTGATTGATGTTTTTATACTCATTATAAAGCTGTAAAGCGTCCTCAATTTTTCTCTTCCATGTTGATTGAGCTAGAACATTTCTGGAGTAGTTTGTTTCTGCATCATAAGTTTTTTGCATGGTGGCCATATCTTTATTGATGCGCTCATACGTTTTATTCAGATCTTGTTTAATGTCTTTCGAAATTTTTAATTGGGTGATTTCTTTTTTGAATTTACGCACATGTAATTCTGTAATGTCAAAATGCAGCTGTTCATGGGAAAGTATATGGTCCGATGCTTTTTTCTTGTGCACCCAAGAATATTTTGGATAAAAATGGGCCTGAACTTGGGTGTCAAATGCAGTTACCATATTATTTTGCTCTTTGATGGAAAATCTAAAAGAAATCCCAGAAGACGTTATGGCCACAATATCTCCAAGATCTTTGGGTTGTCCCTTAAAATCTGACCATTTGAGTTGTACGTTTTCCTGCCATTCCAACACATCCTTATTATTGGATGGAACGTTAAGAATTAAGGTGAAAACAACAATCAGGTGGTAGATCATCACGCCCACTTAAAGGTAATGTCCTTTTCTATATCTGGATGGAGGCTGTAAAGAACTGGGCAGGTTCTGCCAGTGTTTTCAAGAATTTTTTTAGTTTTATCTTCGGCCACAAATGGTAAATTCATGTGCACTTCTATTTTTGCAATTCGTCTAGGATTGCTGGCCATGATTTTGGTCACTTCAGAAGTTGTGCCGGTCATATCTACTCCCATATCTCTTGCCTTGATGCCCATAACGGTCATCATGCAACTCGCCAACCCTGTAGCAACGGTATCTGTAGGAGAGAATGCCAAGCCTTTTCCGTTATTATCTAAAGGCGCATCGGTAATGAATGTATTTCCAGATTTCAAATGGGTACACTCCGTTCTTAAATCGCCAAGGTAAACTACTTTTGATGTCATAATTTTGCTTCTTCTATGGTGAGATCACTGGTATATTTTACAATATAGATGGCTTCGTTATAATAACCACCATTGAGTTTTTTTGAATATCTGAACTTGTTTTCAGAATAGTGGGTTTCAACAGCATTGGTTGAGGCTTTATATAAATCTTCATCAGATGCCAATCGTAAAAGGACATCTAAAGTCAGATCAAATCCTCTGGCAGCAAATTTGTTAGGTTCAATGCCGTATTTGCTCTTGTACGATTTCACAAAACTATTCTGATGATCCGAATTCAAGCTTTTGTTGATGGATGGGTAATGGAATTTCAACCTCGCTAAATGATAATTGGACACATTCGCACCTTCAAAAGCATCAGTCAATTTGGTAGAGACCAAAATAATATCCTGGTTTCTATTGGTCAGTCCATTGAGCATACTTGTGACATTTGACACCAAAGCCTCATTTGCTGTCTCTAAAAAGACATAGTTTTTGCCATTTGAAAACGCACCACTTAAATCGGTACCCATAATGTAAAAAGCGTCACGACCTTCTTTAGTTTTTCTGGAGAAGATTTGTTTTGCATTTGGAAATTCAGATTTTAATCGGTTACTGACTTCTCGGTTTGAATGGTCTGAAATGATGACCACATTGACTTTCAATGGATCATTTTTCACATATTGAATCATGGCTTTTTCAAGCATCTGCGGCTCAGGAATAGTTTGAAAAACGTTACTATACAAGTGTTCTGGGATGGTTATTGGTGAAATTACCGGGATTTTATCATTTTCCAAGGCTCTCGCCACCCGGTCAAGATTATTTGCCATTAAAGGTCCAATAACAGCATCATAGTTAGAAAAGTCATTGCTACTCAAAATTTTAGAGATTTCAGAAAGTTGATCTTCAGTGTCAAAAACTTTCAGTTTGGTAGAAATGCCCAAACGTTTTGCCGAATCTACCGCCATTAAGACACCCGTATGAAAATCGAGGGAAACAGACAAGCGTGTATCTCTTTTAATCATTTCCTTGGCTTCCTTTACAGAATCAGTATCCACTCTACTCAAACGGAATGGTAGCATGACCGCAATTTGTTTTGTCTTTAAGTTCCTCAGGTTTCTGGTGAGATTTGTTTCTGCAACCTGACCAACCACCTCGCCGACTGTAACATTTTGAGGCACTTTCAAGACCATACCTTCTTTTAATCCATCAATTTTTAATTCCGGATTAAGTTTTTCCAAATCTTCTTGAGTCAATCCTAATTTTACCTTCAAACGGTAATAACCTTCACTTTTTTGAACCGTATAATAATTAAAACTATCATCAATCACTTTTTCGTCGGTCGTGTTTGGCACATTTATTTCGTCTCCTGGCTGCAATACTTCCTTCATACCAGGATTTAATGTTTCTAACTCCGCTACGGTAATTCCAAATTTATACGCCACACGCCATTTCCCTTCTTTAGGTTGCACTTTATAGGTTTTAATGGCATTACTTGGGGTTACCTGTGAAACTACAGTTTTATACTTTGGGATGCGTATCTGATCTCCTTTTCTTAAATTCTCCGAATACAAGCGCTTGTTATGTCTTTTTATATCTTCGATTTCAATATTGTATTCTTTTGAAATGCTATACAGTGTTTCCTTCCGTTTTACTTTATGGGAGGTATAACCAATGAGTTCTTTTGTCTCAGTTGTGGCATCAGACGAAATAGTGGCAGCATTTGGAATAATTAAAACTGAATTTAGGTTCAATTTCTTCTTGGCATCAGGATTTAAGGCATAAATATCTGAAACAGAAACTTGGTATTTTTTTGCAATAGATTCCACAGTTTCTCCTTGTTTTACCGTATGGGCTTTAAACTTTTGCGCATGGGCAACCCAATTGCAAGACAAGATGATGACACAAATTAAAATGAGTTTTTTCATGTTTTATGTATATGTTGACTGAAAACGACGATAGTAAACTGATACTTATCGTTATTCCCACTCAATAGTTGCTGGCGGTTTAGAACTGATGTCATAGACTACTCTATTAACGCCTTTTACTCTATTTATTATTTCATTGGAGGTGTTTTGCAAAAATTCGTACGGTAAATTTACCCAATCTGCAGTCATACCATCTGTACTTTCTACCGCTCTTAAAGCGACACATTTTTCGTATGTCCGCTCATCACCCATCACTCCTACACTATTTACCGGCAATAAGATGGCTCCTGCTTGCCATACCTTATCATATAAATTCCATGCTTTAAGATTGTTGATAAATATAGCGTCTACTTCTTGAAGCACACGTACTTTTTCGGCAGTAATATCGCCTAAAATACGAATCGCCAATCCAGGACCTGGAAATGGATGGCGCCCTAAAATGCCTCCGTCCATACCCATTGACGCACCAACCCGTCTTACTTCGTCCTTAAATAAAGCTCTTAAGGGTTCTACAATTTTAAGTTTCATAAAATCAGGCAAACCTCCAACATTGTGATGGCTTTTAATCGTTGCACTTGGTCCACCCGTAGCAGATACACTTTCTATCACATCTGGATAAATCGTGCCTTGTGCCAACCATTTTACATCTTCAATTTGATGCGCTTCATCATCAAAAACCTCAATGAACACACGACCAATTGCTTTACGTTTCAACTCCGGATCGCTTACACCTGCTAGGGCATCCAAAAAACGTGCCGAAGCATCAACCCCTTTTACATTAAGTCCCATGCCTTCATATTGGGCAAGGACACTTTCAAATTCATTTTTACGAAGTAAGCCGTTGTTCACAAAAATACAATAGAGATTTTTGCCAATGGCTTTATGAAGTAAGATGGCGGCTACTGAAGAATCTACACCTCCAGAAAGTCCTAAAACAACTTTATCGTCACCAATTTGAGCCTGTAAAGTTTCAACAGTTTCTTCTACAAATGACTGTGGCGTCCAATCCTGTTCCAATTTTGCGATATGCACCAAAAAGTTCTCCAAAAGCTGCTTTCCATCTGTTGAATGATAAACTTCAGGATGGAATTGGATGCCATACGTTTGCTCGCCTTCGATGACAAAAGCCGCATTTTCCACATCTTTGGTGCTGGCAATCAACAACCCATCAGTCGGTAACTTTTTAATGGTATCACTATGGCTCATCCACACTTGGCTGCCCGTATCAATATGATCAAATAAAGGTTCCTTCACCTTAATATAAGACAGATTCGTCCTTCCATATTCACGTGAATCGGAAGGCGCCACCAATCCTCCAGAAAAATGGGACAAATATTGAGCGCCATAACAAATACCTAAAAGTGGCATGTGACCCCTAATTTTTGACAAATCGGGATGGGGCGCATGCTCTGATCGGACAGATGATGGTCCTCCAGATAGAATAACCGCTTTAAAGCTTTCTATTTCCGTCGGAATTTTATTGAATGGATGGATCTCACAATAGATGTTGAGTTCTCTAACGCGTCTCGCAATCAGCTGGGTGTATTGCGATCCGAAATCTAAGATAAGGACTTTGTTATGTTGCATGCGCAAAAGTAGTAATTGATTTTATAATGACGAATTTGGACTCGCGATTTGTTTGATTAAATTTTTTGTAAAGATATTGAATTAGTTACAAGTTTGGATTGGTTTTCTTACATGTCGCTCACTTCTATGCGTATCAGCAAAGCCAAAAAAAAGGATGCAATAAAAAAATCCCTTTGAAAGTAAATTCAAAGGGACTTTTAAGGTATTGGTGGAGCACACCAAAATAATATTTATTAAGCTTGACCAGTCGGTCCAAAATTTAATGGAATTGGTGGTTGCTCGTAATCTTTGATTTCACCATGGGCGTTTTCAAAGCGCTTCACATTTTCACCCAAAGCCTTCAGCAAACGTTTGGCATGCTGTGGCGTCAAGATAATTCGTGACTTCACTTTGCTCTTTGGTGTTCCAGGCATAATGCTGACAAAATCGACTACAAATTCAGATACTGAATGGTTAATGATGGCTAAGTTGGAATAAATTCCTTCCGCTACCTTTTCATCCAATTCAATATTAATTTGTCCTTGTTTTGGTGCTTCTTGGTTATCGCTCATAATTCTTACATTCCTGCGAAGGCAGGAATCTCGTCTTTAAAAGTTAGTATCTTGAATATACTGACAAATTTAAGATCAATTAAGATGACCTCAAATTCGTCAATTTACTCATGAGATCCCCGCTTCCCTGCCTGTTGGCAGGCAGGCGCGAGGATTTTTTAGTTATAATTCAACTCTTCTTTGGCTTTCATCATTTGGTTGAACTCTTCTTTAGAACCTACGATGATATTCTCATATCGTCTAACACCGGTTCCTGCAGGAATTCTATGCCCAACAATAACATTTTCTTTCAAGCCTTCTAAGTAATCCACTTTAGCGCTTACAGCAGCTTCGTTAAGTACTTTGGTCGTTTCTTGGAACGACGCCGCCGAAATGAATGATTTTGTCTGCAATGAAGCTCTTGTAATACCTTGCAAGATTGGAGTTGCGGTAGCTGGTTGTGCATCTCTTGCAACAGCCACCTGACCATCTTCTCTTCTAACCACAGAGTTTTCGTCTCTTAACTGACGCGTCGTAACAATTTGACCTGGTTTAAGAGTTTTAGAATCTCCAGCATCTTCAATCACTTTCATTCCAAAGATCTTGTCGTTTTCTTCGATGAAATCTGATTTATGAGCCAATTGATCTTCTAAGAAAATAGTATCACCAGAATCAATGATTCTCACCTTACGCATCATTTGTCTTACAACAACTTCAAAATGCTTGTCGTTGATTTTCACACCTTGTAAACGGTATACTTCCTGTACCTCATTGACCAAGTATTGTTGAACCGCCGCAGGACCTTTAATATTCAAGATATCGTCTGGAGTGATCGAACCATCAGATAACGGCATACCTGCTTTAACATAATCATTTTCTTGAACAAGAATCTGATTGGATAGTTTCACCAAGTATTTCTTAACCTCACCTAATCTAGATTCGATGATGATCTCACGGTTACCTCTTTTGATTTTTCCGAAAGAAACAACGCCATCAATCTCACTTACTACAGCAGGGTTAGACGGGTTACGTGCTTCAAACAACTCGGTAACACGAGGTAAACCTCCTGTAATATCACCAGATTTTGCTGATCTACGCGGAATCTTAACCAAGACCTTACCTACATTAATCTTCTCACCGTTGTTGATCATCAAGTGAGCTCCAACTGGCAAGTTGTAAGAACGTATAGCGTTGCCTTTAGCATCTTCAATATGTAAAGTTGGAATCAACTTCTTATTTCTCGATTCAGAAATAACTTTTTCCTGGAATCCAGTTTGTTCGTCAATTTCAACTTGGTACGTTACACCTTGTTCAATGTTTTCGTAAGAGATCTTACCGGCAAATTCAGAAATAATGACACCGTTGTAAGGATCCCAAGAACAAATCACATCACCTTTTTTCACTTTATCTCCTGGCTTACAGTAGATGAATGATCCATACGGAATGTTATGTGTACTTAGCGTAATCCCTGTTTTAGCATCTACCAATTTGAATTCAGAAGTACGGGAAATAACAACATCAACAGCATCACCATTGTTATCGGTTCCTTTAACCACTTTTAAATCTTCAATTTCAGCAATACCATCAAACTTAACAGTCAATTTATTTTCCTCAGAAATGTTACCTGCAATACCTCCAACGTGGAAGGTACGAAGTGTTAACTGAGTTCCTGGCTCCCCAATTGATTGGGCAGCAACAACACCAACAGCTTCACCTCTTTGAACCATCTTACCGGTGGCAAGGTTACGTCCGTAACACTTGGCACATATACCTTGGGTAGCTTCACAAGTCAATGCTGAACGTACTTCAACAGCATCTAACGCTGAGTTTTGTATGCGTTTAGCAATAGCATCACCAATATGTTCACCTGCACCAACAATAAGCTCTTCAGTCAATGGATCGTAAACATCATTTAATGACGTTCTACCTACAATTCTATCTTCAAGCTTCTCAATAACTTCCTCATTCTTCTTCAAAGCGGATACTTCAATACCTCTCAACGTGCCACAATCTTCACTGTAGACAATCACATCTTGAGATACATCCACTAAACGACGTGTTAAGTAACCAGCATCTGCTGTTTTAAGAGCGGTATCTGCAAGACCTTTACGAGCACCGTGAGTAGAAATAAAGTATTCCAAAATTGAAAGACCTTCCTTAAAGTTAGAAAGAATTGGGTTTTCAATAATCTCTCCACCCCCTGCACTAGATTTTTTAGGTTTCGCCATCAATCCACGCATCCCGGTTAACTGACGGATCTGTTCTTTAGATCCACGAGCTCCCGAATCAAGCATCATATATACTGAGTTAAATCCTTGCTGATCTTCGCGGATACGCTTCATAGACAATTCAGTCAATTCAGCATTCGTAGAGGTCCAGATATCAATAACTTGGTTATAACGTTCGTTATTGGTAATCAATCCCATGTTATAGTTAGCCATAATGCCATCTACCTGGGTGTTGGCACTATCAATCATACTTTGTTTTTCAGCAGGAATGATAATATCTCCTAAACTGAATGATAATCCACCTTGGAAGGCAAACTTATAGCCTAAATCTTTAATCTCATCTAAGAACTCAGCAGTTTCAGGAACTGAAGTTACTTTTAAAATATGCGCGATAGCATCTCTTAAAGATTTTTTGGTCAATACTTGATTGATATAACCAGCTGCTTTTGGTACGGTTTCGTTGAATAAAACACGCCCCACAGTAGTTTGAATAATCTTTGTGACCAATTCACCTTCTTCATTAAAGTCTTCTGTTCTTACTTTGATTCCAGCATTTAAATCTACTTTTTTCTCATTGTAAGCAATAGTCACTTCCTCTGGAGAATAGAATGTTATGCCTTCACCTTTTACTTTTACTTCATCCGTTGAAAAACGCTCCTTGGTCATATAGTAAAGACCAAGAACCATGTCTTGAGATGGTACAGTAACAGGAGAACCGTTAGCAGGATTCAAAATATTATGAGAAGCCAACATTAATAATTGTGCTTCTAAAATGGCCTCAGGTCCTAATGGTAAATGCACCGCCATTTGGTCACCATCAAAATCCGCGTTGAACGCCGTACATACTAATGGGTGCAATTGGATAGCTTTACCTTCAATCAACTTAGGTTGGAAAGCTTGGATACCGAGTCTGTGTAATGTAGGAGCACGGTTTAAAAGAACTGGATGTCCTTTTAAAACATTCTCTAAAATATCCCAAACTACTGGCTCTTTTCTATCTATAATTTTCTTTGCAGATTTTACAGTTTTCACAATCCCGCGCTCTATCAGTTTTCTGATGATGAATGGTTTGTAAAGTTCTGCTGCCATGTTTTTAGGCAATCCACATTCAAATAATTTTAATTCTGGTCCAACGACGATTACCGAACGTGCTGAATAATCCACACGTTTACCAAGTAAGTTTTGACGGAAACGTCCTTGTTTACCTTTTAAGGAATCAGATAACGACTTTAACGGTCTGTTAGAATCGGTTTTAACTGCCGATGCTTTACGCGTGTTGTCAAATAATGAATCTACTGATTCTTGCAACATACGTTTCTCATTACGTAAAATAACTTCTGGAGCTTTGATCTCAACCAAACGCTTCAAACGGTTGTTACGAATAATTACACGACGGTATAAATCATTTAAATCTGAAGTCGCAAAACGACCACCATCTAAAGGTACTAATGGACGTAATTCTGGTGGAATTACTGGAATAGCCTTCATGATCATCCACTCAGGTAGGTTCTCACGGTTAGCGTTAGAATCACGGAAAGCCTCAACAACTTGAAGACGTTTTAACGCCTCAGTCTTACGTTGTTTTGAAGTTTCAGTGTTTGCTTTGTGACGCAATTCAAAAGACAACTCATTCAAATCAATTCTTGAAAGCAAATCAATTAAACATTCCGCTCCCATTTTTGCAATGAACTTATTTGGATCATTGTCGTCTAAGTATTGGTTATCCTGTGGAAGTGATTCAAGAATAGTCAAATATTCTTCTTCCGTCAAGAAATCCATTTTTTGCAATGGTTCCCCATCGGCGTTTTTACCATTACCCGGTTGGATCACTACGTAACGTTCGTAATAGATGATCATATCCAATTTCTTGGAAGGTAATCCCAACAAGTATCCAATTTTGTTTGGTAAAGAACGGAAATACCAGATATGAGCTACAGGAACAACCAAATTGATGTGTCCTACTCTGTCTCTACGTACTTTCTTTTCAGTTACTTCAACACCACAACGGTCACAAACAATACCTTTGTAACGGATACGCTTATATTTACCACAAGCACATTCAAAATCCTTTACAGGACCGAAAATACGCTCACAGAACAAACCATCTCTTTCCGGTTTGTGTGTTCGATAATTAATAGTTTCAGGTTTAAGAACCTCACCACGAGATGCTGCTAAAACAGACTCTGGAGACGCTAAACCAATGGAGATTTTGTTAAATCTCTGTACTGTATTCTTATCTTGTCTTCTTGCCATTTTTTATGGTACTAACAAATTATAATTTAATTTTTATGATTGGGTAGAGACAGATTGCAATCTGTCTCTACATTGGAATAATTTCAACGAAATTATTCCTCCAATCTAATATCCAATCCTAATCCTTTCAATTCGTGCATTAACACGTTAAAAGATTCAGGAAGTCCTGGTTCTGGCATTGGCTCTCCTTTTACGATTGCTTCGTAAGTTTTTGCTCTACCGATAACATCATCAGATTTAACTGTTAAGATCTCACGTAAGGTTGCAGATGCGCCATAAGCTTCAAGTGCCCATACCTCCATCTCACCAAAACGCTGACCACCAAATTGAGCTTTACCACCCAGCGGTTGCTGTGTAATTAATGAGTATGGTCCAATAGAACGTGAGTGCATCTTATCATCAACCATGTGTCCTAGTTTCAACATATAAATTACACCAACAGTTGCTGGTTGATCAAAACGATCTCCCGTACCACCATCATATAAGTAGGTATGCCCATAACGTGGAATTCCAGCTTCATCAGTCAATTCATTGATCTGATCCAATGTAGCACCATCAAAAATTGGTGTTGCATAGGTTCGTCCTAATTTTTGACCTGCCCATCCTAGAACAGTTTCATAAATTTGTCCAATGTTCATACGAGAAGGTACACCAAGCGGATTCAATACGATATCAACTGGAGTTCCATCTTCTAAGAACGGCATATCTTCCTGACGGACAATTCGTGCAACGATACCTTTGTTACCGTGACGTCCTGCCATTTTATCACCTACTTTAAGCTTACGCTTTTTAGCGATATAAACTTTAGCCAATTTGATAATACCTGCAGGTAATTCATCCCCTACAGAAATTGTAAACTTCTCACGACGCAATGACCCTTGAAGGTCATTTTCCTTAATCTTGTAGTTGTGGATTAAATCCAAAACCAGACTATTTGTTTGTTCGTCAATGGTCCAAGCTCCTGAAGTTAAATGCGTATAATCATCAACAGAGTTCAACATTTTTAAGGTGTACTTTTTACCTTTTGGAATGATTTCCTCTCCTAGATCATTAAAGATCCCTTGTGCAGTCTTTCCGTTTACGATAGCAAATAACTTATCCACCAATACGGCTTTTAACTCATCAAACTTTCTGTAGTAAACTGCTTCTAGAGCATCAATATCTTCTTTATCCTTAGCTCTCTTACGTTTATCTTTTACTGCTCTTGAGAATAATTTTTTCTCAATAACAACACCGTGCAATGAAGGCGAAGCTTTTAATGAAGCATCTTTTACATCACCCGCTTTATCACCGAAGATCGCTCTTAATAATTTTTCTTCTGGTGTTGGATCAGATTCACCTTTTGGAGTAATCTTACCAATTAAAATATCACCTGGTTTGATCTCAGCACCAATTCTAATCATACCGTTTTCATCCAAGTCTTTTGTAGCCTCTTCAGAAACGTTAGGAATATCATTAGTCAATTCTTCGTTACCTAATTTGGTATCTCTAACTTCCAATGAATATTCATCGATATGAATCGATGTAAAAATATCATCACGAACAACTTTTTCAGAAATCACAATGGCATCCTCAAAGTTGTAACCTTTCCATGGCATAAATGCCACTTTCATGTTACGACCAAGAGCAAGCTCTCCATTTTGGGTTGCATATCCCTCACAAAGTACTTGGCCTTTTTTAACTTTATCACCTTTGGTTACAATAGGTTTTAAGTTAATGGAAGTGCCTTGGTTGGTTTTTCTAAATTTAACCAACGGATAGGTTTTGGTATCGCTATCAAAACTTACCATGGCTTGTTCTTCTGTACGTTCGTATTTGATCACAATTTCATTAGCGTCTACGTACTCTACAGTACCAGCGCCTTCAGCATTGATTAATACTCTTGAATCTGAAGCAACTTGACGCTCTAAACCAGTTCCAACAATTGGTGCATCCACACGCAATAATGGTACTGCTTGACGCATCATGTTAGATCCCATCAAGGCTCTGTTGGCATCATCATGCTCCAAGAAAGGAATTAACGATGCTGAAATAGAGGCTACTTGATTAGGGGCAACGTCAGTATAATTAGCAGTGACGCCATCTATTACTGGGAAATCGCCTTCTTGACGCGCAATAATTTTGTCTTCAAGAATTTTTCCATCGCCATCAACATGAATATTAGCCTGAGCTATCAACATATCTTCCTCTTCTTCAGCGCTCAAATAGACTGGTTCATTCTTAATATCAACAACACCATCTGTAATTTTACGATATGGCGTTTCAATGAAGCCCATTCCGTTAACTTTCGCATAAACCGAAAGTGAAGAAATCAAACCAATGTTTGGTCCCTCAGGGGTTTCAATTGGACATAGACGACCGTAATGTGTGTAGTGAACGTCACGAACCTCAAAACCTGCACGCTCTCTGGATAAACCTCCAGGTCCTAATGCTGATAAACGACGTTTGTGCGTAATCTCCGCCAATGGATTGGTTTGATCCATAAATTGAGATAACTGATTCGTTCCAAAGAAAGAGTTGATTACCGAAGACAACGTCTTCGCGTTAATCAAATCAATTGGTGTAAACACCTCGTT
>NZ_DATJCA010000157.1:0-8206 GCF_035515035.1 Gelidibacter sp.
AAAACCGCAAATTCCTTTTTGGGATATAATTATTATATCCATGGCACCGTAGTTAGAGGAAAGGGATTTGGTAAAAAAATGGAATTCCCTACAGCCAATATCAACGTTCCTGACGCCTATAAACTCATTCCTAAAAACGGCGTATATGTGGTTTCATCAATCTATAATGGGAAAACAATTTACGGGATGATGAACATAGGCGTCAACCCCACCTTTGAAGCCAATAAAAAAACGATTGAAGCCCATTTTTTTGATTTTGAACAAAATCTTTACGATCAAGACTTAAAGATTGTTTTCTTGGATCGCTTAAGGGATGAACATAAATTTGAATCGGTTGAAGCACTTATCGCACAGTTAAGACGTGACCAAATAAATGCCCAACAGATTATTGCTTCGCTCGATGCATAAGTTCCTTTTTAAACATATAGATAATAGTCCGCTTATTGTATTCCGGATCATTTTCGGGTTTCTCATTTTTATGGAAAGTATAGGCTCCATCTACACAGGATGGATCCGGCGCACACTTATTGAGCCCCAACAAACCTTTTCGTTTATTGGGTTTGAATGGCTTCAACCCCTGCCAGGGAATGGCATGTATATTTATTATGCCGTGATGGGCCTTTGCGGACTTCTGGTCATGGTAGGCTACAAATACAGATGGAGTATGTTGCTTTTCACCATCCTTTGGACAGGCACTTATTTGATGCAGAAATCATCATATAACAACCATTATTACCTGTTGATTTTGTTGAGTTCCATAATGGTATTTCAACCCGCCCATAAATATTTATCCATTGATGCCCGATTGGATCCAAAAATCAAAATGATTTCAATGCCGCGTTGGTGCGCCCTGGTATTTATTTTACAGATGTTTATTGTTTATACCTACGGTGCCATTGCCAAGATTTATCCTGATTGGTTGGATGCAACGGTGGCGGAAGTTTTGATGAAAAGCAAAAAAGACTTTTTTTTAGTGGGAGAAATCCTGCAACAAAAATGGACACATTACGTCATTGCCTACGTGGGCATTTTGTTTGACGCATTGATCATTCCGTTATTGCTGTGGAAACGGACACGCCAAATTGCGTTTTTTGCTTCTATTTTCTTTCACTTGTTCAACTCTTTTATATTCCAGATTGGTATTTTCCCTTATCTATCTTTAGCACTGGTCCTCTTCTTCTTTCCGACCCAAACCATACATCGTATTTTTTTAAAACGGAAACCCTTCTACGATCAAGAAGAAATTATCGTTCCAAAATATCACAAACCTTTTGTACTCCTCTTCGTTATCTACTTTATTGTTCAAATTGGATTACCCCTTCGCCATTGGTTTTTTAAGGATGATGTACTTTGGACAGAAGAAGGACATCGCTTATCATGGCGAATGATGCTTCGCGCCAAGAGCGGCCGAACGACGTTTAGGGTCATAGATACTGAAACGAATTTGGAGATTCCAATACAGATTGATGATTATCTCACCAAAAAACAACAACGGACCGTCAGCACCAAACCGGATGTTATTTGGCAATTTGCGCAACGCCTAAAAAAGTCATTTGCAGAAAAAGGTCGTGATGTGAAAATTTACGCCAATACATCCGTTCGCGTGAACGGTGGTGAACTCCGACAACTCATTGACCCTGATGTAGACTTGGGCAGCGTGAAATGGCAGCCCTTTAAACACAGCGAATGGCTAAGACCTTCCAAACAGGAAAACGCCCCAAAAGAATCAGAAGACAACAATTATTTTGATTGAAGTTCAAAGACATCAAACTGACGCTTAAAATTTCCTTATTTTTGACATCAAATTAAAAATTATGTTACAAGTACCATTTATTAGAGATCACCGAGAAAAAGTGATTGAAGGTTTGAAAAAAAGAAACCTTGATGCTGCGCAAATGATTGATGAAGTCCTTGCCCTTGATGAAACCCGAAGACGCTTACAAACGGAATTGGATAACACCTTGGCAGAGTCCAACAGCTTATCTAAAGAAATAGGAAACCTGTACAAATCTGGGCAAGCGGATAAAGCCAATGCCTTAAAAGAAAAAACTGGAGAACTAAAGGAAACTTCAAAGACCCTTGGGGACGATCTTAGCACCACAGTAGAAGCCTTGAATCAATTGCTCTATAAGCTTCCAAACGTGCCGAATGACCTTGTCCCGGCTGGCAGTACAGAAGAAGACAATGAAGAGGTGTTCAGAAAAGGAGACATCCCAACATTACACGACAACGCCATCCCACACTGGGAATTAGCCAAAAAATATGATATTATTGATTTTGAGTTGGGCAATAAAATTACCGGCGCAGGCTTTCCTGTTTATAAAGGAAAAGGAGCCAAATTACAACGGGCCCTGATCACTTATTTTTTGGATAAAAATATTGCTGCTGGCTATACGGAATACCAATTACCACTTTTAGTCAATGCAGCTTCCGGCTTTGGCACAGGACAACTGCCAGATAAAGAAGGTCAAATGTACCATGTTACGGAAGATGATCTCTATTTGATTCCAACAGCAGAAGTACCGGGAACCAATATTTTTAGGGATGAATTACTCAATGCTTCCGATTTACCGATTGCCATTACAGGGTACACCCCGTGTTTTAGACGTGAAGCCGGAAGTTATGGCGCACATGTAAGAGGCTTAAACCGTTTGCATCAATTTGATAAAGTAGAAATTTTACGTGTGGAGCACCCAGACAATTCCTATAAAGCTTTGGACGGCATGGTTGAACATGTAAAAGAAATTTTAGATGAACTCAAATTGCCTTACCGAATTTTGCGTTTATGTGGTGGCGATATTGGATTTACCTCAGCACTTACCTACGATTTTGAAGTATTTTCTACCGCACAGGACCGATGGTTGGAAATTTCATCGGTTTCAAATTTTGAAACGTTTCAGGCCAACCGCTTGAAATTACGATTTAGAAATTCTGAAGGAAAAAATGAATTGGCACATACACTTAACGGAAGTTCTTTGGCATTACCAAGAGTTCTGGCCGGGATTTTAGAGAATTACCAAACTGAAGATGGCATCAACATTCCTGAGGTTTTGATCCCATACACAGGATTCGATAAAATCTAAATTGTAAGAAATATCTTATTAAAATCCGATGAGATGCTAAATATTCACGTTGTTCAACGAATATTTGGCATTTTTTTTTGTTATTCTCTAAAATTTATTCAAGTTAGTATTCCCAAATTGAATTTGAAACGTCATGAAAAATTTTGTACGCATTTTAATAGTGATATCCTTAGTGGTATTGTTAATTAAAGTTTTGTTTTAACATATAGAGAATCGCTCATAAATACTTTACAATACCAACACAGGATATTTGAATCATTTTATAAGTAATGGTTAATAGCACATTTATTTTGATGGTAATGCCTAAACTCACGTTTAGGCATTTTTTTTTATAAAAACATTCACAATACCTACGCTTTTAAGTGGTTATATTTACATAAATTAGTTTCATGAAACAGCTCCTTTGTCTCTTTTTCCTTCTTTTTGGATATCTGTCCTTTTCGCAAAGCGATGAAGAACAATTGGCTGCCGATTATTATAAACGGGGCGAATTTGAGAAAGCACTCATCTCTTATCAAAAGTTGTATGACGCGCAACCCAATAATTACAACTACATTTTCCATTTGATTAAGACCCATCAGGAACTCGAACAGTTTGATCTTGCAGAAGCGCTTCTCGAATCAAAAATAGCCATATATCGCAATCCGTCATTAATGATCGAATTAGGATACAACTATCAGTTACAGGATAATTTGGTCAAGGCCAACGAGTGTTATGAAGAAGCACTTTCAAAACTTGAAGAACGCCCAGATTATGCGCCCTTAATTGGTAGGCAATTTGAGCAACATTCGTTATTGGATTATGCCATCAAAACCTACAAAAAAGCGATGGTTCTTGATCCTAAATTAAACTACAGTAGAGAATTGGCCAATGTGTATGGTGAACAAGGCAATATTGAAATGCTCTTTACCCACTACATTGCCTATATAGAAGCTAAACCAGAATTTTTAAACAGTGCCAAAAGGGAGTTTAGTGATTTTATCTCAGAAAACAGGGACAACGAGAACAATATACTTTTAAGAAAGCTCTTGCTCAAAAAAATCCAAATCCAGCCAGACACCTATTGGTATGAAATGTTGAGTTGGTTGTACATTCAGGAAAAAGCCTATGACAAGGCCTTCACTCAAGAAAAGGCCTTATACATGCGTGAACGCGAAAGCTTAAATCGGATAATTGAATTGGCCCTAACGGCACTCAGCGAAAAAGAAAATGAGGTAGCTTCGGAGATTTTCAATTATGTTTTGGAAAACACCCAAAATATTGGCACCATCCTGACTGCCAACCAACATCTTTTGGATATTGAAACAAATACTGCCGCAGCAAAAGATTTCCTTAGGATTGAAGAAAAATATAAACAGCTTTTTTCTACTTATGGCATATCTGAACAAACCCTAAATCTTCAAATAGCTTATGGTAATTTTCTCGCTTTCTATTTAAACAGATCTGAGGAGGCCAGTAACTTTTTAAAGGGAAGTTTAAAACTCAATATTTCTGCCTTTCAACAAGCCACGGTCAAAATGAAGTTGGCGGATATTTTAGTCTTTCAGGAAAAATTCAATGAAGGCCTTATTTACTATACCCAAATCCAAGCCAACGTAAAAAACAGTGTTCTCGCTCAGGAAGCCCGATTTAAAGTCGCTAAAACCAGTTATTATAAAGGCGATTTTGAATGGGCAGAATCCCAGCTAAAAATATTGAAAGCGTCCACTTCCCAACTTATCGCCAATGACGCCTTAGATTTAAAATTGCTCATTTCTGATAATAAATATGAAGACTCACTTCATGTGGCCTTAAAACTTTATGCCAAAGCAGATTTAATGGCCTTCCAAAACAAAACCGATGAAGCCATCTCGATTCTAGATAAGGTTTTGACTGAACATAAGGGTGAAAGCATTGAAGACCAAGCACTTTTTAAACAAGCAGAACTTTTCGTAAAAAAGAAAGATTATGATAAAGCCATCGGTAATTACCAATCCATAATAACCCATTACAGCGATGGTATTTTGGCAGATGACGCCTATTACTACCTCGCCGAATTATATAATAATATCCTTTCAGAACCAGAAAAGGCTAAAGCTTTATATGAAAAAATCATCTTTAACCATCAAGACAGTATCTATTTTGTAGATGCGCGGAAGAAGTTTAGGATGCTACGTGGGGATGCAATCAATTAAGTTGGATAATAAAATCTCCAATTTCAATGAGTTGAACATACATCAAAAAGCATTTAAAAAATAAAATAATTGTACTTTTGATATATGTAAAAATATTGATGGAATAATAGCACTGTGTGAAAAACATAGAGTTTTAAAATTATTTATGTTCAGATTCATATTGAATAATTTTAAAAGCACAAGTGGTGTGGATGTATTAGTTGATTTCTCAAAAAATCAGCTTCGCGACTACGTCGTCAGCTGTTTCGATTTTTAAATTTCTTTGGAAAAATTACTCAAAAGAAAAATAGACCTCTTAGAAGATAAAGCCATTAATAATCCATATCTAAAAGAGTCCATCGGTGCCTCTAAACAAATGTTATCTTCATCACACTCTTAAAACTTGGTACTGCAATTTTTAAAAATTTAATTAATTATGATCATATATAACGTTACCTCAAATATAGATGCCAGTATCCACGATCAGTGGCTTGCTTGGATCAAGGAACACATTCCCCATGTTTTGGCAACAGGCCATTTTATCGAAGCAAAACTCACCAAAGTTATGGTCGAGGATCAGGCGGGAAGTTTTACATACTCCGTTCAGTATAGGGCAAAATCACGTGAAGCTCTTGTAAGCTATTATAATAACAATGCCGATAAGCTACGTCAAGAAGGATTCAAAATGTTTGGTGATAAAGTTTTGGCATTCCGCACGGAATTGGAAGTCATTGATGAGTACAGTATTAAGTTTGAATGATCTAGAGAAAAGCCATGGGCATCACGAGCCGTTAAAACTCTGTTTTTTCTTTAAGACGGGAATATTGCCCAAAACCATTGAAAGTCATAGCGGGACACAAGAAAAATAGCTCAAACGTCCCGTCTCCAAAAAAATTCTCACTAACTTCGCAGCTCAAGTGCCATGAGCTTCTAACCTTTCAAAACATCCATAAACCTGTGTCAAAAGAGCATCACGTCAGAGCCAAAAAACATCTTGGTCAGCATTTTCTAACCGATGAAAGTATTGCTGAGAAAATCGCGAATTCCCTTTCCTATAAAGGGTATGACCACCTGTTGGAAATTGGGCCGGGTATGGGCGTTTTGACCAAATATTTGTTGAAGAAAGACATCATCACACATGTTATCGAAATCGATAGGGAGTCCGTAGAATATCTCAAGCATAATTATCTAAATCTTGCCGACCGGATCATTGAGAAAGATTTTTTAAAATACAATCTTACCGATGTTTTTGAAGAACAACCTTTTGCCATCATAGGGAATTTCCCTTATAACATTTCATCACAAATCCTATTTAAGACTTTGGAGCTGCGCCATCAAATTCCGGAATTTTCCGGGATGTTCCAAAAGGAAGTGGCACTTCGGATCTGTTCTAAGGAAGGCAGTAAAGTATATGGTATCCTATCGGTATTGACCCAGGCTTTTTATGACGCTGAATATTTATTCACCGTTCCGCCTTCGGTATTTAATCCACCACCAAAAGTAGACTCCGGAGTCCTATTGTTGACCCGTAAAGAAAATTACAAACTTCCGTGTGATGAAAAACTTTTTTTTAGAGTGGTAAAAACAGGTTTTCAACAACGTCGCAAGACACTCCGTAACAGTTTAAACTCTTTCGATTTATCTGATAATTTGAAATCAAACCCTATCTTTGACAAACGCCCAGAACAATTAAGCGTACAACAGTTTATAGCACTGACCCAGCTGATAGAAAACGAGCATTAATTCTTAAAAACATCCCATTTGCAAGACAAAAGAGAGAACATACAATTTGAGCTAACTGACGAACTTATTGAACAAGTCCAGCAACTTATCAAAACTAAAAATGATGAGGAGCTCAACCGACTTTTAAGTGAGTTCCATTACGCCGATATTGCTGAAATCCTGGACGAAGTCAACCTGGAAGAGGCCATGTATGTGATCAAACTTTTGGATTCTGAGACCACTTCAGAAGTGTTGATGGAGCTGAATGAAGACAATCGTCAAAAAGTGTTGCGCAATTTGTCATCCAAGGAAATTGCCGAAGAAGTTGAAGAGCTGGACACCGATGATGCGGCAGACATTATTTCCGAACTTTCTGCAGAACGCCAGCGCGAGGTCATCCATCATATTGAGGACGCAGCTCACAAAGCTGAAATCACCGAACTATTAACCTACGACGAGGACACTGCTGGAGGACTCATGGCAAAGGAGTTGGTCAAGGTCTATGAAACATGGACCGTTGCCGGATGTTTGCGCCGTATTAGAGGACAAGCTAAAGATGTCACCAGGGTTCATTCTATTTATGTAGTCAACAAACAAAATAAGCTTATTGGCCGTTTATCTCTAAAAGATTTAATTATTGCCAAAAGTGATGAGAAAATTGCCGATATCTACATCAAAAACGTCGATTATGTAAAAGTAGATGAAGATCCTGAAGAAGTGGCAAAGATCATGGCGAAATATGACTTGGAAGCCATTCCGGTAGTTGATGACAATATGGTTTTATTGGGACGCATTACCATTGATGATATTGTGGACGTCTTGATTGAAGAAGCCGATAAGGATTACCAATTGGCCGCAGGTATCACCACCGACGTTGAGGCCGATGACAGCATCTGGCAACTGACCAGAGCGCGACTCCCTTGGCTGCTTATTGGTATGTTTGGTGGGATTGGTGCGGCAAGCATTATTAATGGCTTTAGCGATGCTATGTTGCAGTTTCCAGCACTGTTACTCTTCATTCCATTGGTTCAGGCAACTGCAGGAAATGTAGGTGTACAATCTTCAGCCATTGTAGTAAAGGGTTTAGCCAACAATACTATTGATGGGAATATTATTGGAAGGCTTTTTAAAGAAATGTTACTAGGATTGGTAAATGGACTTGCCATTGCCTTTGTGGTATTAATTATCAGTCATTTTGGATTTAACACCACCTATTTAGAATCGTTGACCATTTGTGTTGCTTTAGTT
>NZ_DATJCA010000158.1:0-32503 GCF_035515035.1 Gelidibacter sp.
AGTCCCAATAAAAGGATCTACATAACTGGTAATAGCAGTGTCACTTTGTACAATTTCAGGTTGCTTATTACAGCCAAAAATCAAAAAAGCGGATAGAATAATTAGGTATTTATTTTTCATGCTTATAATATATTCCAAAATCTCAAAATAGGTATCGTGTTGTCAGGATCTGCCATATTGGTTGGATTCCAGGTGACCCGCATCACACTAGTTAAAAACTAAATTTCCAAATGGAGTTCACTCCATAAATTTTCATAAATTTAACCACAATTGAAATTAATTTAGACGGACAACACGTTAACTCTCCTGAACATCATCAAATTTTTTATTTAAATGAACTTTTCCTCCAAACGCATCTATAAAATATCCATATGGCACCATATTATTTTTTGGGTGGTCTATTTTTTATTTAACACCTTCCGTTGGGGAAGTTATTTTAATGATTACCTATATTCATTAAAAACGAATCTTATAGGCTTCCCAATCCACATTGCTTTATGCTATTTTAATATTTACTTCTTGATGCCCAAGTTTTTATTTAAAAGGAAATACTTACCCTATATCATCCTGATTATTTCAGCCATCTATGTAATGGTGTTGGCAAAGTTCAATCTCACTTATTTTTTGATCAGTAATAATGTTTGGCCGGAAGGTCCCGAACCCATAAACCATTTGACCCTTAACTACACTGTTGATATGATGATTGGTGAGCTATACGTGATCACCTTTGTGACGGCCATAAAAGTGACATTAGACTATTTAAAAGAGCAAAAAAGAGTTACCGACCTCGAAAAAAACCAATTGGAAACAGAATTGTTATTTTTAAAATCGCAGATTTCGCCACACTTTTTTTTCAATACGTTAAATAACATCCATTCTTTGGCTTTGGAAAAATCGAACAAGACGTCCAAAATCATCTTAAGACTATCAGAATTAATGCGGTATTTACTTTATGAAACCAAATCCAAACGTCAACCATTGGAAAAAGAAATCATCTGCATTCAAAATTATCTAGATCTGGAAAAGATTCGTCATGACGATTTGCTTGAAATCAATATGTCTATTTCAGGAGATCTAGAAGACAAAGAAATAGCTCCTATTTTATTGCTCACTTTTGTAGAAAATGCCTTTAAGCATGGTGTTAGCAAGAACATTGGCATCGTTAAAGTTGATATTGATTTCACTATTGAAGAAGAATTTCTTTATTTTACCATCACCAATCCTTTGCCTGCAGTAACCGACTATAAAAATGAAATCAATTATTCTAGTGGAATAGGCTTAGAAAATGTGAAAAAAAGATTGACTTTAGGTTATGATAAGAATGATTATGAACTCAAGATAAATGATGACAACCATATCTTTACCGTAAGTCTTAAAATTAAAGTGACTGACTTACAGCCTTAGATTTTATCCTGAAAATCTCTTGGTACTAAAACAAAAGACATGAAAATAAAATGTTTAATTATTGACGACGAGCCATTAGCTGTTAATGTAATTAAAAATTATTTACAGAAAATTGAAGACATCGAATTGGCCGATACCTTCAATAACGCTATTGATGCACTAAACTATTTAAAGCACCATAAAGTTGATGTCATTTTCTTGGACATCAACATGCCGGTTTTGGACGGTCTGAATTTTATCAAAAGCTTAAAAGAGCCTCCTTTAATAATCATTACCAGTGCCTATACTGAATATGCCATTGAGACCTATGAACTTGATGTTCTCGATTATTTGGTCAAGCCCATTGAATTTCCAAGGTTCATGAATGGGTTAAATAAGGTTTATAGAAGAATGAATATCAATCAACCTTCTTCTGAGAACAGTAAATCGCGGCCCTACCTTTTCATTAAAATTGATAAGAAAAAAATGAAAAAGGTGTTTTTAGACGAAATATTAGTAGTTGAAAGCTTAAAGGATTATTTAAAAATCAATACGACCAATGGCCGCTTTTTGATCCATAGCACACTATCAGATTTCACTAATTTATTGCCGACTACAGATTTTATTAGGATCCACAGATCTTATACCATATCCATCAATAAAATAGATGCCGTTGAAGGTAACAGCATTGAAATTGATGGGATGCGTTATGTTATTGGCAGATCTTATATTGAGGAAGTCAAGGACAAGATTTTAAATTCTTCCATTTAGTATTAAGTACTAAGAATTAAGTATTAAGACAAAATAGTCTCACTTCGGCTATCGGAAACTTCTGATATCTCCGAACAAAAGCACACACTCTTACCATTTCCAAAAACGACGTTTATTCGGAACAAGAATGATTTCTAAAAGAAAGACTATTGACGTCATACTGTACCATTAAATCATTTCTGAACATCTTATTTGTAGTTGGGCATCAGCACGAAAAGCATTAGTAATTAAAATCAAAAAGGGAGAACTTTTAAAAGTTCTCCCTTTCGACTAAACATAAAAATAAAAAAATGAAAACTAATTTTTATTCCTGTTGTGCCCACCATAATGGCGTAAACACGTCATCAGGACCTCCTAATTTGTCAACGGCTTGCGCATATCCACCAGGGATGTTATTCGGGAAATTAGACGGATATTTTAACCTTTGCGGGAAAAATTTGACATCACTTGTCATATAATTGCCATCAGTTAAAGCTGGCATATTAGTCAAAGGAGTTTCAATTGCAAGGTTTTCAAAAAATGGCAACCCTAAACGTCTGTGATCGTTCCATGTTTCTAATGGTAACCATGGTGTTTGTGCGATAAACTTTTGAGTGATAATTTTTGTCAATAGGTCATTTTTCACCGTACCATTTTTATAAAGATTATTAACTGGGTAATTCAAAGTGGCTGTACCAGCAGCACCGGTATAACCATCTTTGTATGTCACAGCTACTGAAACTGGTGGCTCAGCGGTATGAGTCCAGCTAACAGAAGTTCCTAATCTACTATAATCATCAGAAGTTAAATAATCACTTAATTGACTTGAAGTACCATTGTAAGCAAAGCTATCAGCAATACCTTGCTCATAAGCCTCTTTTCCACCCATCGGCACAGTCCATCCTCTTACAGCTGCTTCTGCAATTAAAAAATAAGATTCCCATGAGGCAAAGAATACTCTTTCGCTGGAACCATTTCTGTACTTTTTAACCATACGTGGTAAAGCACCTGCAAGATTAATCATTTCGTTTTTAATCTTCTTTCCAGGAGCCACCCAGTTACCACCAGCATAAGCGTTCCAAGTATTGGCCCCATTTAGCGTTGCCAAAACATCATCCACGTCCTTACCATCAGCATCTTTAACAATATTTGCAATCACTCCTGTAGATTTCTCATCACTATTACCCATATATTGTGGATTAGTAAAATCTCCAGGTACTGTATAAATCTTATAGGCTCTAGGATCAATCGTGTTTTGTATCCCATCAAAGAAGTATCCTGCAGAAGGATCATTTGTTTTCAGTGCAAAATGCTCGTCAAATCTTAGACCCATATAATTTGCAGGTTTGATGTAGGCCTGTTGTGCTGCCGACAATACATCAGCCGAAGGAATACCACCCAAACCAATCATCAGGTTGTTAAGTGTTGCAGTTATTTCCTGATTATACCAAGGTCTGGTCATAACTCCTGTAAAATTATCCCATCCATTATTTTCTTCAACGGCAAAAATATCACCTGCTTCTTTTATAAAATCACTACCAGCTACAGCACTTTCAAATTCCGATTGTGCTTTTGCCGGATCTACCTCAGACAAACGCATTGCTAAACGCATTCTTAACGAGTTTCCATATTTTCTCCATTTTGCATAATCATATCCGTAAGCAGGATCCAAGTCTCTCAAAGCATCACTGTGATTTGTCAAACCAAGATCTAACGCACTTGTAGCCTCTTTTAACTCTTCTAGAATGTAATAGTAGACAGTTTTCACATCACTATACTCAGGGTTGACACCTTGAAAACCATCCACTGGGATAGGACCAAAATTGTCAGCCATTTCACTCATAAGATAGGCACGCCAAATTCTTGCAACTTGTTTGAGGTTCGGCGTATGCTCTCTGGCAGTCCCTACTTCTATTTGTTGGTCAGCCACTTTAATACCCGCATTAATGTTTCTCAACCATGAAGATATATAACCGTTGTAATAGTCACTTGACCAACCATCGTTTGGACTACCTGCCGATATCCCTGCAGGTTTAATCATTCGTGATGCACGATCCCAATATAGAACGAATACCCGCTCAGCGATATGTGGATCCATTTGTGCACCTCCAATAGAATTATTAATAAAGTATTCTATCTGTACTTGGTCGCCACTTGCTGCGACAGGATCTATATTTAACTCTTCAAACTCAGAGCAGGACAGGAATGCTAACAGCACACCACCAACTAAGCTTGTTTTTTTTAATATTTTTCTCATAACTTGTATATTATAATTTTTGTAACTTAAATGATACGTTAATTTTAGAAACTTAAAGATACGTTCAAGAATACGCTACTTGTTGTTGGAGGTGAAAGGTATTCAAAACCTGTGGCATTGGTAGAAGTCGCAAAAACAGACTCTGGATCAATACCATTTAAGTTATTTTTTAACATCCACACGTTGTTCGCTGAAAGACCTATTTTAGCTCCCTGTATTCCAGAACCTCCTAACCATTCAGATGGTATAGAATAGTTAAGATTAATATTTCTCAACCTTACGTTGGTAGCATCGTAAATATTGGCTTCATTAATCCCTAAGTTTCCAGATCTCGTTGTAATAGCTTCCCAATATCTCTGAGGTGAAACACCTTGGCTATTTACCGTATAACCCCCACTTCCATCACTAACAACACCATCAACAACAATGTCAGCTCTTTCGCCATTAACAACAGTCACTGCAGCGTTCCCAGAAAGCTGCATCGCATGATTTGAACCAGAGAAAATCTCTCCACCTATTCGAGCGTCAATCAAGAATCCTAAAGATAGGTTTTTATAAGTAAGGGTATTTGAAAAACCAAGCATAACATCTGGTTGCTGATTTCCTAATTTAAATCTTTCGCCATTATTAGCAGCTACTGGTAATCCTGTGCCGTCCAAAATAATTTGTCCGTAGTATGGACTAGTTTGATCCTTTACTCTATCGAACTTAGTACCCCAAATTTCACCATAACTACCTCCTTCAATTGCGAGGACTGATAAATTGTCATAACCTCCCAAACGGAACTGAGTAACGTCATCAGCTAAACTTTCAATGGTATTTTTGTTTGTTGAATAGTTAATGCTTGCATCCCAACTTAAACCTTCTGGATCGTCAAGGATTCTTCCATTAATAGACAACTCAACACCTTTATTCTGTACATCTCCAGCATTAACCATCTTCTCATTATAACCACTCAACGGATCCAACGGCAAACCAATCAATTGGTTGGTAGCATTAGATTTGTACCAAGCAATATCCACTCCTAATCTATTGTTGAAGAAACGGCCTTCCAAACCAATCTCTTGTGATTTGATCAGCTCACTTCTTAAATCAGGATTAAAAAGCGTATTGTTTGTTCCTGCAGTCGTATTCCCATTAGAATCATTACCAATCCAATAGCTATTATAAAGCCTGTATGGCGGAAGGTCATTACCTACAGTAGCATAAGACGCTCTAATTTTACCAAAGGTTAACCACCCCGGCAAATCAGAACCTGCCTTTCTAATCATATCTGTAAATACGAATGACGTACTGATCGATGGATAGAAAAACGATCTGTTTTCTTTACTTAAGGTAGAAGACCAGTCGTTACGTCCTGTAAAATCAACGAATAAGAATCCGTCATAGTTAATTTGTAATGTTCCGTAAAGAGAATTCGTTCTTCTTTCAGATGAACCCTGACTGACGCTTGGTGCATTTTCACCATTATTCAATGAGAACAAATTAGGAACTACAAGAACTCCAGAGTTTCCGCTAATATGATCAGAGCTTCGTCCCATGATATTTCCACCAAGAGTTGCAGAACCTCCAAATTTACCAATAATGTCATCTTGAGCGGCCATCAATAAGAAACTGAAGTTTTTCTCGATAAAAGAGTCTTTTCCAAAACCATATCTTCCCGTATCGTTTCCTGGGCTACCTGCGTATAATTTAGATTCGGTGGTAGTGGTATAAATATCAGCACCTGCTCTTACTTCAGAACTCAACCAATCTGTAATATCATATTTAATAGATCCGTTCAATAAGAAACGATCTCTCGCATCATTGCTCAATCTGTTTTTTACAGACCAGTATGGGTTTTCAGAGTTCTCAGTAGTAAACCATCTCATTTTACCAAACTCATCAGAACTATTTTCAAATTGGGTAATGTCCAATGACACTGGCAACTGTGCGAGTGTTCCAAAAGCATTATTGTTATTTGAACCATTTAAAGGTCTGTTACCTGCTTTAGTATTGATGTACTGAACTTTCACATCAGTGGTCCATTTTTTATTTTCTCCAAAATTTGAAACCGCTCTGGTAGTTAAGTTCAATCGTTCTAAAGTTGATCCAGGGACATTACTATCATCATGCAAATAACTGGCAGAGGAGTATAATGAAGTACCTTCTGTCACTTGTTGTTGAAATGATAAGCTATACGTTTGGTTAAACCCACCATCATAGTAGTTGCCCATATTATCATAAGCCCTTAAAGTTGTTGGATCACCTTTCCAATCGGTAACGGATTGTCCTTCAATCTTGGTTCCCCAACTCTTACGAGCGTAGTCCTTATTTGTAGCATCATAAACGCCATCATAACCTTGAGAGAACGAACTTTGGGTCTTTGGTTCCAGAAACATTCTTTCAAAACCTGTGGTTGCAGAAAAAGTGATACCTAATCCTTTTCTTGCTTTACCTGTTTTGGTGGTAATCAAAATAACACCGTTACCCGCACGAGAACCATAAAGTGCCGCTGCAGAAGCACCCTTTAAAACCGTCATGGTTTCAATATCATCAGGGTTTAAATCTCCCAAACCATTTCCCATATCTTGTGAAGGGTTCCAAAAGTCGTTGTTGTCAGCTCCAGTAAAGTTATCCATCGGAACTCCATCCACTACAATCAGTGGCTGGTTATCTCCAGTAAGCGAGCTATTTCCCCTAAGGACAATTTTAGAAGAACTGGCAGGACCATTACTACCTTTAATCACCTGAATACCTGCTATTTTACCTGATAAAGCATTGGCGACGTTGGTTTCTCTTGATTCTGTCAATGCCTCGCCCTTCACTTCCTGAACAGCATATCCTAAAGATTTACGTTCTCTTTTAATACCAAGTGCAGTAACTACAACTTCGTCTAATTGACTCACATCTTCTACGAGAGAAACGTTAATCGTGGTCCGACCATTAACAGCAATCTCTTGTGTAGTAAAGCCCACGTAAGAAAACTGCAAAGTGCCCTCACTTGGTACGTTAATGCTGTAATTACCATCAAAATCTGTTGTTACCCCTGTGGTAGTTCCTTTAACAAGGACACTAACTCCCGGAAGTCCCAAACTGCTTGCAGCGTCAACAACAACTCCTTTTACCGTTGTTTGCGCCTGCATACCATAAGTGCATAGAATACCAAACACAAACAGTAATTTAAGTACCTTTTTTGTCATAATTTTATTATAAGTTTAATTTGATTTCTTAAATGAATGCAATAAAACTATCAATAGTGAATATTTTCGACTAATGACGTTTCTGGCAAGGAGTAGGGCGTCATATAACGCTGTAGTATGGATTATTTTGCCAAATTTGAGTTAAAATGCCCTCTATATTCCAGTAAAATCATCAATGCGAATTGACCTTAAATATAGCGAAATTTTCCGACTATTTCACCACTTCAGTAAATCCAAGCGCTCCCACTCCAGTCGAAACACCTGTAAGCCAAGGCCCTTGATACGGGATTGAAGATTCGGGATAATTATCCGCTAAAATATAAGTAAGCGTATCTCCTTTGTAAATGGATTGATTTGAAAAGTTTAAACGAAGTCGTTTTGGATTTTTCGGATCGATTGCTAAATTGGAAATGGTAGTGGTTCTTTTATTATTTATGGCGAAGGCATAATCTTTTAAATCATACTTAATTCCTCCTATTATAAGTTCTGGTTGAATGGTGATAGCCTTATCAAATTCAATAACTAAAGATGTAGAAGATTCCAATGTGACACCAATTACTTGAGGCGCTTCAAAATCGACGGTGGCGCCGTAAAAATCATATTTTGCCATATTAGAAATCCATTTACCCAATACCTCATATCCGAGGGCATGATAATGGCATCCGTCTGATAAAAAGTAAGTTCCATTTTCTGATTTTGGATTTGAAGGAAAACCATGTCGGGTCATGATTTTTACATCCTTATGTGTTTTGGCAAACTGCCTTTGGGCTTCTCTAATGTTTTGATGCCCATTTTTGGAGTTGCATCCGGGAGGAGTTTGGACCAGATAGAATTTCTCAAAGGTATAATCGGTTTTAAAATCCTTGTACAATTTTTCCAATGCGGTTTTATAATCTAAAATCGAATCTTCCACATTGCTTTCTCCTTGGTTCCAAATAAATGCTTTGATTTCATTTTTTAAGCCCGAAGATCCAATCGGTAGTGCAACCGCCCGTATGGCACATCCAAATCGGCAGTACTGGTTTTTTGATAAAAAGAAATGGCACCTCCGCCCCCTGCACCGTTTATTATGGCAATGGGAACGCTTTCTGAAGCGACCAAGTTCATACCTATATTTAGTCCCAAAACACCAATCATACCATTGCCCACGAGTTGAGCACCACCACGAACATCAGGCGCTTTGCCACGCGCCAAATACCAATTGGTGTTTGTGGCTTCTGGGTAAATAGCCGATTGATTATACACATGCATCGCGCCAATGGTCCGCACCCATTGCGCATCAGCAGGTAAATCCTCATCATTATAGGCATGGTCATAATCTATAGCCCAAGCGTTGGATTGTCCGCTAATTACATAGACATCTCCCGCCGTGACATGGGCTGCTGTTTTAATTAGGACTTCGGTTTCATCTTTTTTTTTACGAACAACTCAATCGTATAATTGTGTTTTAGCGCTTCAATTTCTATGGGCATGGAAAACGGCCCATTTATCGCAATAGCACTTCTGGTTTGCAGGCCTTTAACACCGTGAACTCTTGTGATTAAACTATCCACGGAAACCGCTGCAGTTCCAGAGATTTCAATGCGTGCTTTATTATTCTTATCTCTCGCGTAAAGTTGATAATCTTTAGGAAAGGAATTAAGAGTTACTTTGGGAACTACATTGAACTTTGGTCTAAAAATCAAGTCATTGACTTCTTTTACCCCATTGTTTTTGATATCGACCGGCACGCAGGTAAACATCCATTTCCAGGAATTGTCATCCTGTGGAATTTTCAACAATACGGTATTCCAACCTTTTTTGAGCTGGATTTTTGTGGGCGCTCGGTAAAAATAATCTTCGTCGATAAACGGAATTTCATCTGTTTTAGTTCCTAAATTAGGTTGTTTCCAAACCGGAGGTGCTATCTCCAGATGGTTGACCCAGATTTTCGGGTGCGTAGTGTGCCATTGGCCTTGATCAGGAAAAGGACCTATACGTCGTCCACCAGATCGCGACCAACCTTGAAAACCAACCCAAAAATCTTGAACACGATCATCGGGCGAATAAATTTCAGTAGTTGCATAAAAAGTTCCGGTTTTTTCAGTGGTCAATGCCGGGAAACCAAAAAAGTGTTTGAGATGAAGGGTGCCACCAACTTTAGGCTCAGACCATTTGTAATTTTTTCCATCAACAGCATACGCTGCAACCAAGGAATCTTCAACGGGAAAACTCAGTGAAACATCATTATGATTTGGAAATGGACCAATCACGTTCCATTGGAAGTCCGTCTGTCTGATATATGGAAATTCCTTCCCTTTAAAAAATAGATCCCGATGGACGATGACCTTGTCTTCAAAAGCTTTGAATTCCTGAAGATCGGTGGTATTTACTGGTGGTAATTTTGCCCAATAGTCCAATTTATTCTCTTTTCTTCCTTTCCAAATCGCATCCGCATAAAAAACGATGGAAGGGTAAATTGGGTTTTGTTTTAAAATATCACGTTCATTGGCCACATTATTATCAGGCCATGCACATAATATCCCACCCAAAGCCAGTGAATCGCCTTTTGGCTGTCGGCAGGGTTGTTGAAAAAACAAACGCGACATGCCTGCAAAAGGATCCAAATGGTTGATATAATTAGCGCGGGAATCTATAAAACGGTGCCCTTCCCGGGGATTAAATTGCGCCCAAAGCTGATTAATGGATGTAGAATCTCCCTTTACTTCAATGCCTTCCATCCAAACAATAACCTCTCGATCGCGAGATTTTACACGCTCCATGATCTGTTTTACAAAGCCGTCTTCCACATATTCTTCGCGGTTCCTAACCTCATCCGTCCCGATATGGACATACGGCATATCTTCTGCACTCACCAAGTCACACAATTCATCAAACAAATCCAAAAGCGTAGGCAATGCCTTTTCATCCTTCATCGATTCAAAACCCATGGCTTTTCTAAACGCTTCTGAATGTCCCGGAATATCAAACTCTGGAATGACCGTGATATGACGTGCTTTACAAAATGCTACGATGTCCTTAAAATCGTCTTGGGTGTAAAATTTCCCTTTACCTCGTGAGGTGGCAGCTTCCGATTGTAACTGCGGATACAACTTACTCTCCAACCGCCATCCTGGATCATCGGTTAAGTGCCAATGGAACACATTGTATTTGTATTGGGAAATGACTTCTATTTGTTCTTTCAGTTGGGCTACCGATTGAAAATTCCGCCCATTATCGTGCATAAATCCACGGATTTTAAATGCGGGCCAATCGGTGATTTCTAATTTTGGAAATACGCCTTCTTTAGCATGCTTCCTGAAAACTTGTTGGAGTGTTTTTATGGCGTAGTACGCGCCTCTTTCCGTACTTGCCCAAATTTTGATGTCGTAATCAATACTCAATCTATAAGCTTCATCAGGATTATCCACCGAAAGATGTTCTTTTATAATTTGAATTTTCAAACCTTTTGATGCTTCCTTAATACCCTCGTTTTTGAAGAATGTTCTCAAAAGATCGGATTCATTTTTAAAATTGGACGCTGAAATATAAATGGTTTTGAAAGTCAATTCTCCCTTCCCGTAACTTATTTCTTGCGGTCCGGGAATAATGGGATATTTATTTTCGAGCGGATTTGCATACCCGTTGAAAACAAACAAGAGGTTCAAAGTCATAAAATAAATGACCGATTTAAAATTGTTTTTTATAGGACCTAATTTCATAAGATTTTAATTTACTGAATCTATAGACCTCATAGATTTAACCTGTCCGCCGAAGGAGGAAAACCTGTGAGGTCTTACTTTGCTTTAGTTATTTTATTTCGACAATCTAAAAACGACCACATCACGAGATGGCACATCTATGGTCATTTTCGCATCCGTGGTTCCAACAACCTCATTCTTCCAAAGATCTTTTATTTTATAGTTTCCTTCAAAATCCTTGATCTTGATGTTGGCCCAATTAATTTCATAATTTTTATTTGTGATTTCTCTATTGAAAAAGCAGATCGCTATATCGCCATTGTCCAATGGCTTTTGCCAAATTTCAAAGTTGCCAAAATCTTCAATCTTAAAGCCTTGCTTGCCCAACACATCTTGGTTGATGGCAATCAGTTCTTTATTTGTTAAGATATTTTGATCCGTAGCAGTCATCGTCCTCAAATCGTTGCCCGCCATTAAAGGCGCTGCCAACATGCACCACATACTGAAATGTGCTCTGGCTTCATTTTCTGGCATATTGTTATTTCCAACGGCCAACATATCCGGATCGTTCCAATGGCCAGGACCTGCATATTTTTCCAAACCTACCTGCATATCCACCAAGTCTGACCATCCATAAAGATTACCCCAAATATTACCGTCGTATCTGGCTTCCATATCAATATCCAAAGTCGTTCTCCATAGGTGACCTACATCTTTTGCCCATTCCCAAGGTTTGTTTTCACCCCATTCGCAAATGCTAAAAACAATTGGCCGCCCCGCTTTAAAGAGCTCATCCCTCATCAACGTATAAGAGGTTATGGCATCTTGCCCTTCAGTATGGCACCAATCGTATTTTAAATAATCAACGTCCCAGTTTGCGTAAGTTTCAGCATCCTGACGTTCAAAACCTTTACTTCCCGGTCGGCCAGCACAAGTTTTGGTCCCAGCATCCGAATAAATTCCAAATTTCAATTCTTTTGAATGGACATAGTCCACCAAGCTTTTTATGCCCGACGGAAATTTATCTTTGTCCACTATGATATATCCATTTTCATCGCGGCCTATTTGCCAGCAATCATCAATCACGATATATTCATAGCCAACATCCTTAAATCCGCTGGTAATCATGGCATCTGCCATTTCCTTTATAACGGTTTCATTCACGCCGTCGCATTGAAAACTGTTCCAGCTATTCCAACCCATTGGCGGGGTCATTGCCAAATTATCGAATTTTTGAGCGGTCATTTCCTTAGAGAAAAAGAACGCGACCAAGAGAAAGAAGAGGTTTGTTTTCATGACATTGATTTTATATTTATTCTATACTATTAGAAAATGTTGATGCAGGCAAGCCATAACTATTGACTAAATTTCCATTCGAAAAAGGCGTATACCCATATTTTACGTATCTGGGATTTTTAATTTCTGGCGACCAAACCTGTAAAGTCCCATTTATTATTTTGGTTTGAGCAGGCACAAATACTTTATCGGCGTTGGCGATAAAAACATCTTGCACCGATGGACTGTTTAGCGCTTTTAAACCTTCGCCATATTTAAAATGGACTTCAAGGGCGTTGCCAATAACGTTCACAAAATCCAAAAGCGGTCCAGAATAACCGATCTCAAAATTATAATCGTTATGAAGTGCTATTTTTGATAAGCGCTGTCCAACAATCCACTTTTTTCGTGGATGCACGTCCGTTTCATTACCAACATCATAGCTCACCGCCATTCCCGTATTTGGAATGTCCAACAAGCGTCTTTGTGAATCCCTAAATCGTCCCCAAGTTGATCTGTTAAGACTACTTAATTGGACATAATAAAAGGGCAGATTTTTATTCTGAAAATGGTTACGCCAATCGTTGACCAACAATTTAAACAATGCAGAGTGCAGTTCGATGTGTTCGGCATTGGATTCTCCCTGATACCAAATCACGCCTTTAATGTTATAATTCCTGATGGGCATCACACCCGCATCAAATAAAATGGTGGGCTGGTAAGGATGTCTGGCTTTGATTTTAGTTTTGGAATAACCTTCCATATTGAGCTCAATTCTTTCAGCAACCCAAGTATCTACCATCGGATTTAAACGCATATCGTTTAACAGATTAACAGTTTCATGTTGTTGTTCCATAGACTCCCTACTGATCCAACTTTGTATTGGGGAACCGCCAATGGCATTACAAATAATCCCCACGGGAACATTCAATTTTTTCTGCAGTGTATACGCAAAGGCATAAGCTACAGCCGAAAACCTTTCAAGATCCTTTCCATTGGAAGTGGTCCATCCGGAAGATTCAAAATAATCTGCTGCATTACAATTTTCAAGTTCATCAGTGCTAAATTTCTCTCCTGACAGTGTTTTTCCATCCATTGATAAGAAAAACACCCGATCATTTAAAGAATCTTTTAATACGGTAGTGGCACTTTCCATATCGCGTACCATAAAACCCATGTTGGATTGTCCCGAAGCGAGCCAAACCTCACCCAGATATACGCTTTCTATTTCAACGGATTTGGTAGGTGTAGAAAATTTCAACGGATAAGGGCCGCCAGCTTCCATTGGTGGAAAGGTCAGGTTCCATTGGCCATTAAAATCGGCTTTTACGAATTTCGTGGCGTTGTTAAATTGAACGGTTACGATGTCATTATAATTCGCCGTTCCATTAAAACGGATGGTATCATTTCTTTGAAGCACCATGTTTTCCCCATAAAGCAATGGCAGTTTTAAATCGCCATAATCTCCAGTAATTGCACTAAACGCTTTATTGGCGATGATATGGGCACCTTCTTTAGTGGGGTGTAAATTATCAGGAAAATATTCCGGAAACCGATATAAAGGCTCGTGTAAATCAATCAAGTCAACAGATGCATTTTTAGCAATAGTTTCAATTATCAACTGAATTTCCTTAAAACTTTCGCGCATGCCTTCTTCAAACCAATGATGCCCCGAAAAAGTAGGCGTCATTTTACAAATGATGACTTTTGGTTTTGAAGGCAGATTTTTATAGACCGAGATCATATCGAGGTAGTCCTGTTCAAATTCATCTTTATGATTTGGCCAGTTGTTATTCCCTTGATCATTCAAGCCCAAATGGATGATGACGATATGGGGCGCAAAGTCTTGAGATTTCTTAAATTCCGCTGCATCCCAATAAGGTTTATGACCGTTTTTTAACAGGGTCGCGCCAGAATGTCCAAAATTACCCACTTCATAATTGGCGCCCAATAACTGTTGCAATTGCGCCGGATAGCCATGTTCTTGCGGATCTTGAATGCCCGCACCAAAAGTGACACTATCTCCCACGCAGGCGATTCTTATTTTATTCTGCGAATGCATGGATGCCGAAAAAAGCAACATCAAATACAAAAGCAACATCTGGTAATCTTTTAAAGCTGATTTCATTTTAAAACGATATTCAAATGGGATTCTTAAAATCATCCTACGATCCAAATTACAACATAAGGTGCAATCAGCGTGGTCAAAAGACCATTGACGCACATAGCCAATCCGCTATACGCCCCGGACAAATGGCCTACTTCCAAAGCTCGAGCGGTTCCAATACCATGTGCTGCGGTTCCTAAGGCAGTCCCCATAGCAGACTCGCTTTTTATCCCTGCACGCTTTAAAAATCCCGGACCGAAGGCATTTCCAAAAATACCTACCGCAATCACCACCCCGGCCGTTATGGATGGAATACCTTGGGTAATCTTTGTTATTTCAATGGCAATAGGTGTTGTAACGGAGAGTGGGAGGATCGATTTAATGATGATTTCTGGCGCATTCATACCTAGGGTAATTAATGACACCGAGAAAACACTTATGATTCCGCCACAACAGACGGCCAATAAAAAAGGATAGATATTATGTTTGATCAATTGGTATTTCTCAAAAAACAAAGCGCCAAGCGCCACAATAGATGGACCCAAGAAAAAACTCAAAACCTTTCCGCCCTTGTTGTAATCGTCAAAACTAATGTCCATGACCACCAAAAAGAAAATAATGAGAGTTATGGCGATTAATACCGGATTAAATAACACGAATTTTATTTTTGTTCTTAAAGCACGTGCGCTAAAAAAAGCAATCAAAGTAATGACAATCCCAAAAACTGGAAGTTTATAGAGTTCAGTCATGTTTTTCAAGTTTTTGCTGAACGAGCGCGGTCACATATAAAGTAATCAACGTACTTAACCCCGCAGCAACACACAGAATGACCCAATACAATTTTATAAAATCAAAATAAGACATGAGCCCAACTCCGAAAGGAATAAAAAACAGCACCAAATAGTTCAATAAGGTATCAGAGGCAGGTTTTACCCATTCCAGTTTTATGAGTTTCCATTTGAGCGCGATAAAAATCAGGATCATTCCCAATATATTCCCAGGGATAGGGGTTTCAATAAAATATCTGATCAACTCCCCCAACCCAAGAAATAAAAACAAGATCAAGAAAGCTTTGATCAATTTTATACTCTTATGGAATACACTTTTATTTTTGAAATTTACCTTAAATGATTTAATAGTCATTTGGAACGTTTGAGGTTTGAAAAGCGCAGGTATATTTTGATGGCAATTCATCTGGGGTGAGATGGGAAGCAAAATAATTTGCCATGATCAGACCTAACAGGTTTTCCTCCTTCGGCGGACAGGTAAAAACCTTTCAGGTCTGAAAAGGTCTAAAATTCAGAACTAATTTTTCGCTTTCTTATAACTATCCTTGCCATCTGTTAACCAATCCAAAGAAAAGCTTACAAACGGATTTTTAGTATACTCGTCCTGTTCAAAAAACAATCCGATATCGCCATTTGCAAGGATGGTCATATCTGAATATGCCGAAGGACCTTCGTAAATAGTTTTGCCTTCGGTCCAGGTTTTACCTTCGTCGTAACTTATGCGCACCGTCATATTGACACGACCTTTTTCGGATTTGGCATTAGAAAACAAAAGTCTGTTTTTGTCGTAACCATCTTCCACGGAAGTATAGCGAATGATACTGGCATTACATCCTGGATCAATTAACTCTGGTGCTTCTTTAGTGGTCCATGTTTTACCTTCATCAGTTGAGGTGTGTACATAACGCATGCCTTTCCCGTTGACTCTTGCATTGATCATTAACGACCCATCAGCAAGTTGGATGACTTTTGATTCGTCTGCAGGCTGGATAGGCGTGTCAATAAAATACCAAGTTTTACCGTGGTCATCACTTCCAAACAAATGCAGTCCGCTATTTAAATTCACCATCGTGTGCAATAATTTCCCAGAGCGTGTTTGGATTCCTCGGCCTGATGTTATAAATTTAAAATCCTTATGCCATTCCGGTTTTGCAATTTGAGAGGTGATATCTTCCGGCTTGCTCCATGTTTTACCGTTGTCGGCACTTTTTACAACGTGTAGATAATAAATATCTTTTTCGGTATCCAAATTCATAAAATTGTAGAACAAGAAGATTTCATTGGTGACGTGATCCACGATCAAGGACGGATCTGAAGCCGATTGCCCATCAGGAAAATCCACTACCGTTTCTATATTGGACCAAGTTTTACCATTGTCCGCGCTTCGTCTTATGATAATATTGATATCTCTACTCCATTTTAAATCGCCACAACCTGGAACACGCTCGTCTATAGCAGCGATGACATCGCCATTGGGAGCGGTTATGATGGCCGGGATGCGGTAACATTCTACTCCCTCAGTCATAGAGGTGTTGAACAAATCTTGAAATACCGGCGCACCATCGTTTATGTCAGATTTTTGGGTTTTTACACCGCAATTAGAAAGGAGTACCGAGATGAGTACTACGATTAGTTTTTTCATATTTATAGACTTTAAATTATTTATTCGTACATATTATAAAGGTCCGCATGATGCAACTCTTCAAAAAACTCAGCCACATTTTGGGTCACCTCTTCTAAAAATGCCGTGCCTTTATTTTTGGTGGCAAGCTTTGGGTTTCCTACACCTGTATCTTCGGTGACATGTGTCCATTGCCGTTGTGCCGTCACCCAACCTTCTTTAAGACCTTTGAGTTTAAATTGTTTCGCACTTCCATTTCCAGCTTGATCCAACGGCAACACTAATTGCGGCGCAATATGTTGCATGGCAGAAGTTTCTAATTCTCCTGCGTGATCTCCCGGTTCATCAAAATAAGCAGATGCATTGGCCGCCTGCCACCAATTAATAGAACACACAAAAACTTTTGGAAATTCTAAACTCAATTCCCTGATCATTTGTTTGAAATTATTGCCCCCGTGGGAATTGATAATGACCAATTTCTTAATATCATGTACATTTAGAACCTCAACAACATCTCTTAAAACAGCATATTGAGTACTTGGGTTCATATTCATACATAACGAAATATCCATTTGTCCTGTATTGACCCCAAAAGGAATTGTTGGCAGTACGATAACTTTGGCCTTTTTGTTCCACGCTTTTTCTGCTGCGGCAATGGCGACATACTCGGCTTGATAATTATCCGTTGCATAAGGCAAATGATAATTATGGGCTTCAGTAGCACCCCAGGGCAAAACCGCAACACTAAAAATAGTTTCCTTTACCGATTTCCAATTGGTTTCTGCCAAAACGTATGGTCTTATGGTTTTTCCCATGTTCACTGATTTAATTTATTTTTCAATACGTTCGAAAGTTTTCCAACATTGGTACATGGCTCTTGGAACGTGAAAACAGCCTTTCCATTTTCCGCCTTTCAAATCCAATAACACGTCACCTTGCCTGTTTAAATAGCCAAACCATTCGCCGTTCTTAGGATCTGAAAAATGTGACCATGCATAGTCATGAACTTTTTCATACCAATCCATAAGCTCTTTTCTTCCCGTGTGTTCATAAGCTTTAGCCAATGCTACCAAGGCTTCCAAATGGACCCACCAGAGTTTTTGATCCCATTCCAATTGTTGTGGCGGCTTCCCGAGGGCATCCATAAAATAAAAAATACCTCCATGTTTGTCGTCCCAACTATATTCTAAAATCCGCAGAATGGTATCTGCAGCTTTTTCTATAAGTTTCGAATCTTTTCTTCTAACTCCAATATCAATCATAAACCACATGGCCTCAATACCGTGACCCGGATTTATTAGACGTCCATTAAAACTATCCTCGTGCGAGCCATCAGGACGGACAAATTCATAGATAAGGCCCGATTTTTCATCCAAAAAGACATTCATGACTTCATTGATGCTAAAATCGATGGTTTTATTAACCTCATCTTCATCTAAAACACCTTCAAGTTCCAATACTAAATTAGATAAAATCATTGGTAGGGAAAAACTTTTCAAGGGTCTTTCTCCGGTAGTTTTCTCATAAGATCCTTTTGGATTGTCCTTCTTTTTCAAGATATTGAGATAGGTCTTCTTGGCGAGTTCCTTCACCTCTTTATCTCCTGAAGCGATGGCATATTGGCTAAACGCCATAGCCGCAAAACAATCGGAAAAAATATTATATGGTTGCACTAAGGGGTTTCCTTCTTTTGTAGTTGAGAAATAGAAGTTGCCATCCTTATCCATTCCATGTTCGATAATAAAATCAATGCCATGCTTGGCCATCTTCAACCAATTATCATTCTTTTCAACGGTATTATAAAGCATGGAAAATGTCCAAGCCTGCCGTCCTTGGAGCCACATGAACTTATCCGAATCATACACGTTTCCCTTTGTATCCAAGCAGGTAAAATAGCCTCCATACTCTAAATCGATGCTGTTTTTTTCCCAAAATGGAACAATATCATTTAGAAGTGTATTTTTGTAGAGTGATGTATATTTCATTTAAATAGTTATTTCTTGAAAATTAAACGCATTTTATTCGCGTAAACTATTATATTTACGTAATATGTTATACATAATACAAACTTAATGAAATTAGATTTATAAATTACATTTGTACAAATTAAATTAGCATGAAAAACCGCGTAGGCCTTAAACCGTTAACCAATTTAAGTTTAGTTGACAAGGTAGAGATCAGTATTACAGAATATATCAAATCCAACAAGCTTGAAGTAGGCGACACCATCCCAAAGGAGATGGAGTTTGCAGAGGCACTTGGGGTGAGCCGGACGGTGGTTAGGGAAGCATTGACCAGACTTCGCACCATTGGGATTATCGATTCCAAAAAACATAAAGGCATGGTCCTTTCACAACCAGACTTTATTGAGAATTTTGAGAAAATAATGGAGACCAATCTGGTGGGTGATGATACCTTAAAGGATATTTTTGAATTGCGTTTAATTATGGAAATGGGCATGGTCGATTTGGTTTTTGCGCGAAAAACAGACGAAGACCTTGTGGAGCTTGGCAACATTGTTGACCAAATGGAAAAAGGCAAAATAGAATCTCACGTGTTTAGCCTGAAAAACGAAGTTGCTTTTCATGGCAAACTCTACGAGATGTCGGGAAATAAAACCCTACACAGACTTCAAAACATCTTGCTTCCGGTTTTCCAGTATGTCCATGACCACAAATTGGATGACGCCAAAACCTATATGTACAAAAAGAAATTCGTAACCCATCGTGAACTTTTGAACTATCTTAAAGAAGGCAATAAAGAAAAATTCAGAAAAGGACTGGCGCGTCATTTGGAACCCCATTTTGACAGGGTGCTTAGGAATGCCGAATTTTAACTTTAAAAACCGCTTTTTTCACACTTGACGGCTCGCCAGTAGTGATATCCGGCATGTGAATATCGTCAGGAAAAAAGATAGCGAACATCCCTTTATTCACCGTAACAATATCATACGGTTCATCAAACAACATATAGTCGTCAACAGCATCATACTCTTTTTTAGGCACTTGACCGGTATGCATCGTGACCCCCATTCGCTCGACACCTTCAACCATATATTGAACATCGATATATTCACGATGTGATTCCAATAGGTTCCCGTCAACCGGCTTGGTTTCATACTCCTTAAAAATGACAAAAAGATCAATTCCTTCAATCTCGTGTTTCCCGATAGGCAAATCATTGAAATTGGTGCTTTCAATATAATTTAAAGCCTTTTCAATCCCGGGATGAATACCTTTATAAAGGTTTGCATTTTCGAGTTTATCCAATATCATATTTAATTGTTTAAGATAAAAAAACCAAGCTCGAAAGGGCATTCAAACCTGGTTTCTTTCAAAATGAAAAACTCATACTAACCACTCAAATGTTCCAATAACCCAATAGCATCCAATTCTTTTTTGATGCCATTGTAAGCATCGTCTCCTAAAGTTGTATGCGGAAATCTGCTCGGTCCACAGTCGATGCCAAAGGTTTTCATAAAGCCTTTTGCAACGCCGTTAAACCCGCCGTGACCATCCAAAATTTCAACAAAGCGAATGGCTTTTCTTTGTAATTCTGCCGCTTCGGACATTTTTCCCGCTTCAAACAAGGTTTTTATTTTATAGTATAAAGGTGCCAGTTGATTGTAGGTACTTCCTACCCATCCATCTGCTCCCAATGGCAAACTCGCAAGGAAAATTTCGTCAAATCCGAAAAGGATATTGAACTTCCCATCTTCAAAATGTTTGCAATGCATGAAATCAATTAAATTGTTGTTGGTAAATTTGATGCCCTCCAAATTTGGGATTTCTTTGGATGCCACCTTTAAAAAGTCAAGCATATTCAAATTTGCACCACTTAAAACTGGGATATGGTAATAATAAAACGGTAAGTTAGGTGCGCATGCAGCCACCTCCTTACAATAGCAAACCAACTTTTCTATGGTGTTCAGTTTAAAGTAATATGGTGCCAATACCGCTATGGCATCTACTTTATCCGCGGCGTGGGTTGCCAAGTCCATGGACACTTTTAAACTTGGATCGCCAACGTGATCGATGAGATAAAGATCAGACGTTTTATTTTGAGACCAAGCTATGGTTATTTCCTTCCGTTCGTCTGTAGATAATGATACAAAATCTCCCGTGGAGCCATTCATAAAGACACCTGCGACTTTATTTCTGACCAAAAACTTACCATACTCCGGGATGATACTTGTGTTTAATGAACCATCGGGGTGCATAGGCGCATAAGTAGCTGCTATTAAATTCTTTATCTTCATAAGTTATAATTTGTCGTAGATTTTATTTTTAAACTGGTGAAATTAGTAAATCCTGTTCTCCCGATTGCTATCGCGAGTGGGATTAGTTCATCCATCAAAACTCTATGCGCTTCGCTTCTGAGTTTTGGGTTTCACTAAAAAAAAGAGGGTTGAGTTTTTTAACAAAACCCTCTTTTTGGCTAACTCTAGCAAAAATCACTCAACTAATTATATCCCGGAGTTTGGTCTAATAATGGGTTTCTTCCGATCATATCCTGAGTGATAGGCAATAATAATTTATACTCGTCACCAGGATTTAAAAAACTAATGTTATCGATGACAAAACTATTTCCGGCGCGTCGTAAATCCCACCATCTTTTACCTTCTCCAATAAATTCTTTGTAGCGCTCATTTAAAATAGCGTTGGCATTGGCTGTTGGCGTACTGTTAACGTAGGCATCCGCTATAGTATAATTCGTGCCTAAAGCTCTTGCGCGAATTTGGTTAATCTCTCCTGAAGGATCTTCACCTAAGAAATTTTTCGCTTCGGCCAATAGCAACAAGACATCTGCGTATCTGTATAATGGCACGTTATTTTCAAAGATGCGAGTTGAACCATCGACTCTTCCAAAAAACTTATTAAATATGGAACCGAAGTATTTATTCGCATTATAAGTAGGATAACCTAAACCACCATTGTTATCCGTATACAATCTTATAAAAGTGGCATCTTTCCTACTGTCCTTATTATCATCCAACAACAAAATTGTTTTTTCAGACTGTCCATAACGGTTGGCGCCATCAACAATAAAATTGGTCATCGCTTGCCCTGCGTCATTAAACTGCGGATTGATTTCTGTGCTTCTACCGGTCAAGCTATTATAAAAGTTAGAAGCTTCATCTTGCTTATAATCAATGGCAAAAATAAATTCGTTGTTGCCTTCATTCTCCACACCCCACAAAGTTGAAAGACTAGGTTCCAAGCTTATTCCAAAGGAAGCGATTTGTTGTAATGCCGTTTTAGCCTCGGTGAAATCCGCAGTGCCCCCTCCGAGTAAGTTACCAGACCAAATATAAACATCCCCTTTAAGTGCTAAAGTTGCTGCTTTTGACCAGTATATTTTTTTGCCTTCCCAAAAGCTATCATCCGATCCAAAAGAACTTAAAGATGCTGCCAAATCAGACTTAATTTGCGCCATGACATCGGCTTGAGGTGATCTTGGTTTACTGAGTCCAACAGGATCCACTTCGGTCAATGGCTCTAAAACAATTGGCACAGCTCCCCAAGTTTTTAAAAGTGTGTAATAGTACAAAGCTCTTAACCCATAGGCTTGACCCATTAAATGTCCTTTTTCAGACTCATCGGTAAATGGTACTTCTGGTAAGTTTACAATAAAATCATTAACTCTATGTATTCTTGTATAAAGTCCAGCCCAACCTCCAAAAGGGGCTGTGGACACCGTAATATTGGATTCAATCAAGTTTTCGTCAAAAGGTGACTCAAAAGTACGGCCTCCCCAAATATCACTTCGCATCTCTCCCAATAACCACAAATTACTTGCTGATGCTCTCAAGTTGGCGTACAAGCCTGTTTGTGCTGTTTTAGCACCTTCTTCAGTACTCCAGAAACCTTGCGCTGTCAATTCGCTCGGACTCGATAACTCAAGCTCGTCTGAACACGCACTTAAGGTCATTGCCGCTATCAATATGTATATATACTTTTTCATTTTCTAAAAATTTAAAATGTTACGTTAAGACCGAGAGTAAATGTTCTTGGCACTGGGAATGCACCATATTGTATCCCACCAATTTCAGGTGTATCACCGGTCATGCTCTTAAAATAATGTAAGTTAGTACCCGTTGCGAAAATGCTGAATCTTTGAAAAACACCTTTAAAATATTCTGTTGGCAAGTCATAGCTGAGAGTAACTTCACGCAGTGCTAGGTAGTCTCCCTTCTCCCAGAATTTTTCGTTTCCATAATTTTGTAGACCTGCGACGTCCTCACCAGCTCTCCAAACGTTTTTTGTTCCGTTAACAAAAACAAATCGAGGCCAATCGGTATCTGTATTGGTTGGCGTCCAAGAATCGCCTACCACTACTGGTTGCGCCAAGTTACCTTGGGTTTGACCATAGCCTTTATTGTTGATATGGTTCCAAACTAAATGCCCTGTGGCAAAATCCGTTTTTACAAAGAGATTAAATCCTTTATATCTTAGGCTCGTGGTAATACCGCCAACAAAATCAGGAGTAGTACGTCCAATTACTTTTCTGTCAAGACCGTCAATAACCCCATCGCCATTTTGATCTTTCCACTTCACATCTCCAGCCCAACGTTTGTTACGGCTTGCTACTGGCATATAACTGTCGGAAATGCCATTATCAGCATCGGCCTCAGCCTGTGTAGCGTAAACTCCTTGCTGTTCAAAAGCGACTACAAGATCGTGACCAGAACGTTGGCCCTCTTGATAACCCCCAACCCATTCTTCCTGACCTGTTGCGGCGTTCCAAATGAGTGTACCGCCTTGTCTGTTTAAAGGGTTATCATTTTCAGGAAGCTTGATGACATAATTTTTATTCATTGAAAAAGTAGTCCCCACATTCCAGGTCAAATCTTCATTTCTAATTATATCCCCATTTATCTGCATCTCAAAACCTTTGTTTCTGATGGTTCCGTTATTTGTTAGGATACTACTAAATCCGGTATAGTAAGGCAGGGTCAAGTTGGCCAATTTATCTTTAATGTCCCTTGCATACACATCGGCAATTATAGAAAGTCTATTATCAAAAAACGAGACATCCAATCCAACGTTGAAGGTGGTGGATTTTTCCCAGACCAGATCCGGCGTTGGTAAAAGCGTATTTGCATATCCCATTTGTCCATTATACACATAAGGAAAGATGAGGTTTCCGTTCGCATCTTTGTCTTGTCCGTACGCACCATACACGCCGTAATTACTTAAAACATCTTGGTTACCATTGACTCCATAACTCAATCTTGGTTTTAATCGGGTGATGATATTATTAACTGAAGAATCCTTAAAAAACTCCTCGTTGTGTACATTCCATCCCGCAGAAACTCCTGGGAAAAAATCATATTTGTTATTCCCTAATCTTGAAGATCCATCATATCTATAAGTGAAACCAAATAAATAGCGGTCATCATAGTCATACAGCACACGTCCGAATGTGGACACAATCACATATTCCGTTTCAAAGCTATATGGGATGCCGTCGGCTTCTGCACCTGCATTAAGCGTATAAATTAAATCTGAGGGAGAATTTCTAGTACCAGAGTAGGTATTAAAATAGTTGTCCTTATAATATTCCCCTCCCACCAAAAAATTAAAGTTATGATCACCAAATTTTTTCATATAATTCAAAGTCCCAGTCAATTGATTTCTTAGAGTCCTTTGAAGTTCTACTGAGGCCTCACGCGTAGTTCTCAAGACACTGGTATTGCTACCGGTACGGTAAGCTTTATTAAAATTCTCATAGTGATTGTTCACTGCAAAGTGGCTTCCTGTGATGGAAAGGGTCAAGTCTTTAAATAGTTCCCAATCAATCCCAACAGAAGCCGACAAACGCTGCTCTAAGTTGTCTCTGATAAATTTATCTTGGTAATAAAGTGGATTTCCAAACCCTTGATTCTGACCCGGCGCGTATTGATCTGACCAGGTACCATCAGCATTACTATCGTAAGTTCTAGAGGTTGGTGCTTGACCTTGGAATCTTCTAAACACCGTATCGTCACTTCCCAAAGGACCTCGGTTTAAACTGGAGTGTGAGTATAAAATATTCGAATTAACTCTAAAGTTATCCATGATTTTATAAGAACCGGTAAATTTGCCCGAGTATCTTTCAAATCCAGAACCTAAAGTTAAACCTTCGTTATCCAACGCTCCCAAACCTAAGTAATAGGAACCATTCTCATTGCCCCCATCAAAAGACAAGTAATGGTCTTTTGAAGCACTATTTTGATAAATGCGATCGGCAATATCCGTAGCGTCATAAAATAATATTTCCTGACTTGGATTTAATATATCTGGAATAGATTGCCATCCTGGTTGATTCAATAGATAGCTATTGGCCGAGGACAAAATTTGGGTGGTAAAAGGATCGTTGGTAGCATTGTTACCCGTTCCCATACTGTTGGCACCGTCTACGAACGCCGCAAAAGCATTTGGATCGCCTACAGCTTGTCTGTACCAACCGATAGCTTGTCTGTTATAGTTGATATGATCTGCAGCGCCTAAATATTTTTGGTCGTTTCTTTCGTGGTTAGAGCTATATTTATAGCGGTAATTGATTGAAGATTTTCCAACCTTACCTGATTTGGTAGTTACCAAGACAACACCATTGGCAGATCTTGCTCCATAAATGGCGGTTGCAGCTGCATCCTTTAACACTTCAATAGACTCAATATCATCTGAATTTAACGCATAGAATGAACCCGGAATACCATCAATTAATATTAACGGAGATCCTGTACCGTCAAAATTAGTACCGCCACGTAGAATGATTTGTGGGGTTGAACCTGGTTGCCCAGTCTGGTTGGTGACTCTTAAACCTGCAATGGTTCCTTGAAGGGCCGTTGCTACGTTTGAGCGGGTGGACGTTTCTAAGATTTGAGTATCCAGTTTTGAAACTGATGTGGTCAATTGCGATCTGCTCTGTTTACCATAACCTGTAATAACAATTTCATCCAACATGGCTGTATCTTCTGTTAACGATACATTAATTGTGTTCTGGTTTGCTACAGTAACTTCATTCGTTTTGAACCCCACAAAACTAAATACAAGAACATCTCCCGTTTTTGCATTCATGGAATAATTCCCATCAAAGTCTGTGGTTGTTCCGGTACTCGTTCCTTTAATAATGACCGTGGCCCCAGCCAAAGGCAATTGATCTCCGGATGAAATTACCGTTCCCGTGATTGCTTTTTCCTGTCCAAAACTTAAAACTGGCAAGGCAAAAAGCAAAATAAATATCATATAAATGATATTGGAATCTCTTTTTCTCATATTAAACAATTTGAATTAGTTAAAAATTGAATCGTTAATGTCTAAAAGCATTATGTTATACATAATGCAATATTATTGATTTAATTTCATCTAACAAAGAATTTATTTAAGAAAATTTTAACGCAGGTGGATAAAATTTGCGGGTTTCCTGAACAAATTGAACAGAAATGACCCTATTCCTAGTCATAACTTCCTATTATTTTGTTAATATGGGAATCCTTGAACTTTAAAAAATATTAAAAGATTATAAGGTGCGACTCTTAATAATAAAATGAAGTATAAACAAATTCAATTTTGCATGAGACCAACAATGTGGTTAGTGAAGAAAATAATGACGAGGAGTATTCCACTTTGTTATTTCTCAGGATTTTTTGGATTTAACGGACGGATCGTTATATCGCTAATCAGCATATTGTCCGGCGTCTGTAGAATGTGCACTATGGTATTCGCCAAATCATGAGGTTGTAGCATATTTGTATGGGCGTCTATGCCTGAACTTTCAAAAAAATGGGTATCAATGGAACCAGGATTAAAGCAGGTGACTTTGATATTAAAAAACCGAAGTTCTTTGAATAACGCATCGCTAAATCCCTGAACACCGTATTTTGTGGCGCAATAGGCAGCACCTTCCGCCCGACCCATACTTCCTAAAATGGAACCAATATTTATAATATGAGACCCTTCTTTTTTCTTTTTCATCAAAGTGACCACTTGGGAAGTGATATAATATAGCCCATTCAAGTTCGTATTGATCATGGCGGCCCATTCTTCCGTAGGCATCTCGTCTATTTTACCAAACGCACCTGCTCCAGCATTATTTATTAGAATATCGGGGGCGTTGTGTTCTGTAAACGTTTTGCTGACCCAACTTTTAACGGCTTCATAATGGGAAATATCTAAAGGAATAGGAATGAATTGATTTCCCAACTTTTTTTGTAGCGATTCTAGTGCTCGTGTGTTGCGCGAAAGGCCATAGACCTTTGTACCATTTTGGATTAATGTTGCTGAAATTGCCGCACCTAGCCCACCGCTTGCTCCCGTTACAATTGCCATTTTATTATGAAGATCCATAGCTCGATTTTTTTAAGATGATAAAGTTTTATTCGGATTATAGCTTCCTGGCGCTACCCGAAAGCCAATGGCCAATCGGTTCCAACCATTAATGGCAACAATGGCCATGGTTAAGGCTACCACTTCTTTGTCAGTAAAATGTTCGGTTACTTCCAGATATAAGTCATCTGGGATCTCGTTTGCAGAAATAAGGGTCATGGCTTCCGTCCAAGCCAATGCAGCACGTTCACGTTCCGTATAAAATGGCGTTTCCTTCCAAGCGGACAAAGCGTAAATACGCTGCTCGGTTTCTCCAGCTTTGCGCGCATCCTTGCTATGCATATCCAGGCAGTAGGCGCACCCGTTTATTTGTGAGGCTCGCAGTTTCACCAGTTCATATAGACTGTGTTCCAATCCAGAACCGGCCACAAATTTTTCAAGTTCCAGCATTCCTTTTAAAGCTTCGGGGGCTACGGCCTGGTAATTCAATCGTTTTTTCATGACTATTTTTTAAATAATAAAGTGTATTGACTACGTTGATAAATTAAGGTTTAAGAGCATTAGGTTTTGTATTTCGAATTCTTTTGGCTTAATCTTTCTAGAGAAAAATCATTATCTGTCCACAAGCTTTAACACACTGTATATAAGTAGGATAAAAGTCCCAATCGCTTTCTATACTAGGCTACTATGAAAACAATTAAAAAGGTGATTTAAAGCTTAAGTGCGTTCCATGATCTTAAAAACCAAATTATTCAATTCCGCATTGACTGGAATTTGGCAGGCCAAGCCACTGTTTTCTGAAGTGTCTTGGATTTTGGAATGTGTGTGCCTTTCGTCGGGGTCCATGATTTTATAAATATGGCCTTTCAAAATTTGTATATGACAGGTTCCGCACCAAGCCCAACTTATGCAATCGCCCCAATCTTCAAAGTATTTACAAAACGCAGTGCCATCAACCTGTCATATTCATTCGCCTCGAATTGTGCATTGCATTCTTTCTCAAATTCATTGATATATGCAAGGACATAGCTTTCTGAGGCCATAACGTCTATTTATTTAATCTATAAATTCTCCGAACAGAAGAAAACCTTCATTGCAACCGCACTGAAATGAATTCTTATAATCACTACTTCACAATCATATTATTATTCGCTGCCGAATGAGTGATGCAGTGCGGACAATCCTTGGTTTCACCTTGTTTTAGCCGAATGCCATCAATATATTTCTTCACAAATTTTTGGATCCGCATATAACTGCCCTTGTGATTATTGACATCTATTTGTTTGTCCTTGAACACCTCACGGATCTTCTTATCGTATTGCTGATAGCCCCAACACACCGGACATGTTCCTTCTGGAGTTTTGCCTTCGGTTTCACTTTCCGGTTTTCGCAAAAAGCGTACTATGTTTTCTATTAAATTCATCGCATTATCGTTTTATATGATTTGTTTTCATCTTTTTATTTGGACTAAGAGTTTCGCCATGGAAACTTAAGTCATGAATCAAAAACCTCTCACTACAGATGCTTCATAAAACAGATGTCACAGTTATGGCCCTTTGTTAAATGGGTTTTACTTATTTACTGATCTAGTTTTACCATTTCCTCCATCGCAATAGACCCATGGGCATATGCCGCACCTGCGCGCATTTCTGAAGCCACCCAAATGGCTTCCATCATTTGTTCATTACTTGCACCTTTTAGTTTTGCAGTTTTTGTGTGTCCCTTAATACAATTTGTACATTGGGTAACATGTGAAACACCAAGAGCGATAAGTTGTTTCGTTTTTTCATCCAGTGCGCCTGCTTTAAATACAGAATTACTGAACGTCCGCCAAGCCTCAACTTGCGCTGGAGCCAAATCTGCTTTCTTCCGAGCCATTTCAGGAGTGGCAGTAGGAAACAATTTCTCCTCGGTATTTCCTTCCATAGCATCAACTGCAATAGAGGCATGGGTGTAGGCTCCACTTGCCCGGCCTGCAGCAGCAACCCAAATAGCTTCCATAATCTCTTCCTTACTTGCGCCACTTCGCATGGCTTGCGGCGTATGGGATTTAATGCAATACGGACATTGGGTAACGTGCGCTACAGCCACCGCAATCAATTGTTTCGTTTTTTTATCCAGAGCCCCTGCCTCAAAAACCGTTTTGCTAAAATTCCGCCAGGCTTCTATTTGTTTCGGGGCTAGATCTGCTTTTTTATGGGCTAATTCGGTTGCGTTGTTCATTTTCAAATATTTTAGTGTTATTAGACTATTGGAGTTGGGCATCCATGGTGATATCCAAACTCAAGGCTTTGCTCACGGGACAATTGTCCTTTGCGGCATTGGCACATTCCATGAATTTATCCTGAGTGATATTCGGAATTTTGGCTTTGAGCGTTAAATGAGATCCTGTAAGTTCCAATTTATCGGCATCCATGGTCACTACGGAAGACACATCTAGGGCGTCAGGCGTATAGCCTTCTTTTCCTAAAATAAGACTTAAAGCCATCGCAAAGCATCCGGCATGAGCGGCTGCTAGCAATTCATCTGGATTAGTACTCTTGGCTTCGCCAAATCTGGAATTGAAACAATATTGTGCCTTGTCCAATACCTTGTTTTGAGTGGTTATTTTTCCTTCTCCTTCTTTTAAAGAGCCGTTCCATACGGCATTAGCTGTACGTTTCATGATTTTTTTTTATTATTTTTTCTTTATTTTCTGCCTGTAAAAAGAGAGGTCTATTCTTTTTTTAGTTTCTCTAATCCTCACAAGTTATTTTTCCTTAATTCTTGATTCTATGTTCTATTATTATGACCCCTTAACCACATCTTCCACACGTTTAGCACTATCGCCTTTGTTTAAACTCAATCTTACAATGCTATCTTTAACCGCCGTTAGGTCATGGGGCACGCCACCGCTAAGCGAAATTAAATCGCCTCTATTTAACGAGTGAACTTCTCCATTGACACCAAAATCAATACAACCTTCAAAAATCTCAACCACTATGGCAAAGGGCGTTTTGTGTTCTTTCATGACTTGGTCCTTCTTAAAAGCGATCCTAATTTCCTTGCCGTTTTCTGTATCCAGCAACACTTGAATGGTTGGCCGCGTTTCGTGGTATTGAATGTTATCTATTAATGATGCTGTTTTCATATGTGGATTTTGTTTTGTGATTTGTGGTTTCTTCCTGAATACTGTTTAATGTATTAGGTTTAAAGTGTTCTATCTAAAATATTAACTTCAGACCCTGGAACTCTGAACTCCCACAGTAAAGGTACAAATATTTTTAATTAGGACAAAACTATCCGAATTAAATTTTCATTAAGAGATATCTGGTATTTAGAGAATGAAATAAATTAGCACCGCTCTTATTTCAGGGCTTTACATCAAAGGTCCTCAACTAATTTGTTGGTACTTACCGATTTTCAATTGAAATATTTCCGCCATTTTTGAGGCACGCCATTTGGCTTCTTCTGCTTTTTCACCTCCAAAATTTTCATGGATGGTGTTAAAAAACAGTTCCAACCATCGGTCAAAATGTACTTTTGTTATCGGCAGTTTTGCGTGCGGCGGAAAGGGGCTTCCCATATATGTATGTTCACCCAGTAAAACCGTTTGCCAAAACGTATACATTCTTTCCAAATGTTCTGGCCAACGATCTTGAATCACTTCTTCAAAAATGGGCGCAAGGAGGGCATCATCACGTACTTTATCGTAGAAAGAATCTACTAGAAGTTTTATGTCATTAAGGTGAAAGATATCGTTCTCCATATTTAAAAGGACGATTTATAAAGGTCAGGGTCCCAGTACATAATCAGATAGTACAAACCAAACGCAAAAACGATAATCAAAAGTGCCCATACCCATGCCGGAATCGCTTTTGGCGTTTCCGAACCGCGAATGATAAAAAATTCAGAGGTTTCACTTCCATAGGCATTTATCGTAATGGGTATTTGAGCATCTACAATTTCATTCTCCTTTAATCCCAAAACTGAAATTTCCGGCCCATTTCGCACTATAAAAGGAATTTCACGAACCCCTTCCACATTGTTTGAGGATTTGGCGACAATCTTTAATGTATGTTTTCCATCGGGAATTTTGGTCGTATCCAATACAATTTTTACCGGTGGCGCAAATGATGCGAACGGTTTCGGATCGTCGTCTAAAAAAACGGTGATGTTCCTGTTGTCTTCCATAATTTTAAAATCCTTCGTTTCTAACAATATTCTTTATATGATCAGGATCATTCTCGTTTGGGTTGATGAGATATTTAATGCTGTAGAAAAGTGTAAATGACACTATAATTACAGCGCCCCATATAATATAATAGTCCAAATCTCCCGAAGGTCCAGCGCCATGGGTAATGTTCTCAAATCCCTTGGGCTGATTCTCCTTGCAAATATCGCAAGCGAATGTGATAGCCTGTCCCAAGAAAAATAGCCAAGTAAATAATAAAAATCTCTTTTTCATCGCTTATTTATTTAGTTCCATTTCAACATATTGTCTCACTTTTGCAACATCGTCTGCCGTGACCGGTGCCGAATCATTGCCCCAACTGCTTCGCTCATGGGTGAGGATGGCTGCAATTTCCGCATCGTTCAATTGGTCGCCAAATGGTGGCATGACCCCATAGTCGGTACGTGCATTATAGCCTTGAATCACGATCTTAATGAGTGTTTCCGTATTGTCATCGTTTACAATTGAGCTTCCAACCAAAGACGGAAAGGCGCCAACAATACCATTTCCGGTATCTTGATGGCAGGCCGCGCAGACTTGCGAATATAATTTGGCGCCATCCAAAGACTGACCTCCATCTTCCGTTCTTGCCGCCTGGATTTTTTTCAACGCAGGGATAAAGTCATTAATATCACCACTTGGCATATCGGTTTGTTTCAGATATTTTAAATAATCAACCAAACGTAAAGCATCATAAGAGGCGATTATTTTTTTACCGGGTTTATTGAAATACGCCTTTGGAACGGCTACCACTTTAGCATCTTTTGGCATATAGGCACTGTCCACTTCTCTAAAGAGCCAAGGATAGGATGGCATTACCGATGCCGGAACTACGGCTCTGGGATTGTACAAATGGAGCAAATGCCAATCTTCACTAGGTTGACGTTTCCCGATATTGGTAAGGTCCGGTCCCGTACGTTCGCTTCCTAAAGTTGAC
>NZ_DATJCA010000159.1:0-13643 GCF_035515035.1 Gelidibacter sp.
ATCATTTGGAAGATACGGCTAAAAAGGAAAAACCAAAGATGATCATTGCTGGTGCCTCAGCCTATTCACGCGATATGGATTTTAAAGCGTTCAGACAGGTTGCCGATAAGGTTGGTGCTATATTGATGGCAGATATTGCCCACCCGGCAGGATTGATTGCCAAAGGTATTTTGAATGACCCAATGCCACATTGCCATATTGTGACCACAACCACACATAAAACCTTAAGAGGTCCAAGAGGAGGGATGATCATGATGGGGAAAGATTTTGAAAACCCGTTTGGGATGAAAACTCCTAAAGGAAGTTTAAGAATGATGTCTTCTTTATTGGATTCTGGAGTGTTTCCAGGAAACCAAGGTGGACCATTGGAGCATATTATTGCCGCTAAAGCCATTGCCTTTGGTGAGGCACTGACCGATGATTTTATGCATTATATGTTACAGGTTAAAAATAATGCCGCTGCTATGGCACAAGCTTTTGTTGCAAAGGATTACCATATTATTTCAGGTGGAACGGATAATCACATGATGTTGATTGATTTGAGAAATAAAAACTTGACCGGTAAAGTTGCTGAAGAAGCCTTGACGAAAGCAGATATTACAGTAAACAAAAACATGGTGCCTTTTGACGATAAATCGCCGTTTGTAACCTCGGGGATCAGAATTGGAACTGCAGCCGTTACGACGAGAGGTTTGAAAGAAGCGGATATGTCAACCATTGTTGATTTGATTGATGAGGTCTTGAGCAACCATGATAATGAAGCGAAATTGGATGTTGTAGCCGAAAAAGTAAATACAATGATGAAAGGGAAACCTTTGTTTTCGTAATTAACTTCTACAATTCACTAGCAAACCTGACAGTTTTTTAAAACCTGTCAGGTTTTTTTATTAGTAACTAGTCTTCAAAAACCACATGTTGGTAAGCCCCCAGATCAGGAGCTGCCGTGCGTGATTTATTCAAAATATCAAACGGTACTGAATTTGAAAACGGATTGTTTCCAATAACACCGATAGCAGCGGATTCATTTCCGATGATCAACTTGTTTTTAGAAGTATCCATAAAGTCAGGTTCTTGGTTGAATACTATGTTTTGATATAAAGCTAAATTGTCAAAATCGTAATTTGGATCGGATCCAAATTTGTTGTTGGAATCATCAAACCTGATTAAACAATTGGTAAATTTAAAGTTGAAAGCAGCGCCTTCTTCTTCCTCTACAAGAAATTCCGGATTGTCATTGCCATAAATAATACAGTTGTTGAAATTGGCCGCAGTCAACGCATTGGTGACCACAGTGCCGTCTTCCAAAGTCAAGAAATTATTAAGATATAGTGCTGGGAATTGCCTAAAGCTGTTGGACCAATAATTGGCAATGGTACAATGGGTAAAGTTATATGTGCCGCCATAAGTACCTGCGAAAGCCGCTTGTCCTGCATTGTTTAACACCACGTTTTCTGCAGTAATGGAAGTGGCGCGTCCCAGAATTCCGAAATTACTGGAATTATATATTTTGGAATTTTTGATCGTTAATTTTGGAGTGGCAGTAGTGGGATTGTTTTCTGCCAAAATACCAATAGTGGCATTTTTTACCGTTGCAAAGTTGATAACATTTTCCTTACTCCCTTGGAATAACCAAATAGTTCCCCATTGTCCCGGAATATTATCGAACAACGGCTCCAATCTATCGCTTTCAAAAATGACCTCGTTGGCCATGGTGGTTGGATCGGGACTGAACTGCCCATTGACTTTTAAGGAGGCATTATTGGTTACGAATAACCCAGAATTCGAATGGAAATGCACACGTGCTCCAGCGTCTATGGTTAAGGTTTTATTTTCGCCAACGGCTGCATACCCATAAATAACGTAAGGTTTGTCTTTTGTAAAAGTCAATTCAGCATCGGTTAAAAATCGTCCTTGAACGTTAGTTTCATCAGCATTGCCATCACCATCCACATCAAATGTCAATGTTTCAATGATGCCTTGAGCATCTCGGTTTGGATAAATAAAAACAGCATCCTTAACCAAGGTCACCAAATTCACTTTTTGTAAGTTGGCTCCACTGTCAAATTCAATGACATCGGTATATAAAAACTGGTTATTGGCAGTCACAACGTTTTGAATATCAAAAGTGGTCTCAATAAAAATATACATACTGTCTTTTGCCAATATCTCCACATTCTCGAACTCCTTTCCTGACATCCCATCTACATTGAGGCGGTAGTTGGAGGCTTGACCTTGGCTTAAGCGTAGGGTAGGGATGGAGATGTCTTTGTTGCTTCGGTTATAAACCTTCAAATTATAGGTGCTTGATCCAATATTGGTAAATACGGTATCTAAATACACAGTATCCTTTGAAAAGGTCAACGAGCCATCACTTGGGTCAAAATCAAAATCTTTTCGGCAGGAGCTCCATAAGATCAAAGTAGAAATAGTAAGAATAAAATAAAAGCTTCTTTTCATTATCGTAAGCAATTCATATTGAGATTCAAAAATATGACTTTTGAAATTATGAATTCATATGAACCGCTTATTTAATTCCCACCGGGGGTAATCCTTTTTCACATTTTAACTTCCGCGGGTATCTCATTTTGATTTATTTAGAATTTGCCCACCCGTTGGCAGACAGGGAATATGGTTTTTTCCTGGCATTTGAATACCTCGTCCTCTTGCCCGCCCATGCCGATCAGACAGGACCTTAGGTTGTTGATTCATTGTTTTTGGCTTTCATTTAAAAGGGTCCGAAACTCTTCACTATAATCCAAAAACTTGTCAATAAGATAAATTTTATTGTCGTTGTGTAAAAGTGAAGAGGATATGTTCTTGGTCTCACAGTAGCCAAAAAAGAGATGTTTATAGTCTTTGGTGATGCTCAAATCCAACACTAAAAAGGTGTCATTAAAGAATTTGTCTGAATTGAATAATTTATTAAAATCTGCTGCGGTGAGCAGAGTTTCGACTGTTTGTTGTTCTTTGGGGGTTTTCCTTTTGAAGAGTTTTCCAACGCGTCTTCCAATTTCCAAAAGGTCAATGGGACCACTGTTTGTATTAGGTCTTCTATATAAGTGGGGGTTTTTTTCAACATCGGTTTTAAATTGCTTGTTGACTTTTTTTGTCTCTTCTTTTTCATCCATTTCTTTAGCAGTAACGGCACCTTGAACCTGTACTTCATCCAGTTCATTTACAACTTTCATGAGTTCAAAAACCTGTGTTTCCTTAAGATGTGACTCCGTTACCACCAGTTGTTTGGTACGATGGAACAGCGAACTGAAAATCAGGCTGTCATTGATTTGTGCGTAAATTTTAAAGGTTCCGCTACCATCAGTTGAAGTGATGCTTTTTGAGGTGACATTCATTATTTTGGCTCCGGCTATTGGTGCTTCAGCATCGTAAAGTGTTCCGGTGATATTCTGGGAGAGCATCACTGTGGAGCAAAGACATAAAAGGAAGGTAATTTTAGTCACTAAGCAAAGAGATTGATTACCATCAAATTAAACCAATATAGTTTTTTAAATGGGAGGTGTTAAGAGACTTTAACAAGCATTTTAATTTTACTTTAACTAAACAGGGTTCTAATTTCTTCGGTTATCCGAGCGGGTTTCATGTTTTCTTGGGAAACAAGACACCATTTCGTTTCAGATGAGGCTAACAGTTTGTTGGTGTTTTTATTGTAAATCTCAACCGTTCTAATGCAGGTGACCCCACCTGATTCGTTGATGTAGGTTTTAAGTTTGAGTACATCGCCCAAAACAGCTGGATTTTTGTATTCAATAGTATGCTTGAGAAGGACCCAGAAATATTCCGATAACATGTCTTTTGTAGCTTTCGCATGCCAATGTTGTTCCGCAACATCTTGCACCCATTGCACATAGCGTACATTATTGACGTGGTTGAGGTTGTCCAAATCATCTTGGCTTACAATAATATGTATTTCGAAGGTTTGCATATATAATGTTTTATTCTGATTTGGATTATCCCATTTGTACTTCGGTGTATTTTCCCAATAAAGTTTTTATTTCACAAAGACTTCCACTTCAAATAGTTTGTCCCACTCTTTCCCTGTCACAAAAATGGTTTTGGTGTCAGGATTATATGCTATCCCATTTAAAACATCTAAGCTTGGATGCTGTTTGACCAGTTTCTGTAGTGGTGAAAAGTCGATCACTCCCTCTACGGCGCCATTTTCAGGATTGATAATCAAAACACCATTACGTTGGTAAATATTGGCGTATATTTTTCCTTCTATATATTCCAATTCATTCAAGCTATCAATTTTACCTGTGTTGGTATATATTTGGATATAATCGTCTTCCGCAAGTGTCTCTGGGTTGAGTTTCCATACTTTGTTGGTGCCATCGGTTTTAAAGATCACCTTTCCGTCGTTGCATAAACCCCATCCTTCCTTGCTTTTTCCGTAATTGAAACTGCCGGTTTTTTCAAATGTATCCAGACTATAGATAAATCCGATATTTTCTTTCCAGGTCAGTTGGTAAATGTTGTTGTTCAAGATCGTTAGGCCTTCTCCAAAGTATTGAGTGCCTAAATTGATATTTTTAAGAACTTCACCCGTTTTATAATTCACTTTTCTAAGTTTGGATTTACCGTATTGTCCGGTGCTCTCATACAAAACACCATCATGGAACTCCAATCCTTGAGTGTAGGAGGTGATATCATGTGGATATTCATTCAGAATTTTATAACTGTATATTTTTGGAGCAACGTTGTTTAATATGGTCAAGGTGGTGGAGGTCTCTTCAGCAGTTCCATCAGAAGTAACTGTGGCGGTGATGGTGTGGACGCCAAGTGGCATATCCGTAGCATCAAAAACTTCATCAATCTCACGGGAATTAATTTTGTAAGTGATCCCATTGATCGTTTTGCTTTTCGGGTTTTCTATGGAGAGTTTAATGGTTTCTCCAAGGGCAATAGTATTGTTCTTGGCGTCAGTGGTAATGGAAAAACTACTTTTTTTACCATTAGGATTGTCACCACAAGTCCAGAGTGAAAAGCTTAAAACAGTGATTATAAAAAGTTTAGTTGAAGACATAGCGATGATATATTTTTAAGCAAGATATTTAAATAAATTCAGTTTTGAAAATGATTGCAAAAGTAGTAAAAGTTTGTATCTTTGCAGTTGGCAAGTCCTACACAACCAGCTCCTGCTGAATCCTCCAGGGCGGGAACGCAGCAAAGGTAAGTGGTCGTAGCGGTGTGATGTAGGTAGCTTGCCTTTTTTTTTATTCCCACGAAGGTGAGAATTTCCAACTTCAACTTCTTACATTCTCATTAGTCACTTCCTTTTCAGTTTCAATTTCATTCTAACCTTAGATTATATCGTATTTTTGAAACATTAAATAATCTTAATTTTTCATTGTTAACCCTACACGAGTATGTCTAAAGTTGTATTGATTACAGGAGGTTCTTCAGGAATTGGCAAGTCCATTGGTGAATTTTTGACCCAGAAAGGCTTTACCATTTACGGAACCAGCAGAAATCCTAAACGTTATACAGACAGTAAATTCCATCTAGTCAGGCTTGATGTGTCTGATGTAGATTCTATAGAAGAAGCAATTAAAACGGTCATCTCTCAGCACGGACGTATAGATGTATTGATCAACAATGCAGGTGCAGGAATTACAGGTCCCATTGAAGAAATTCCCGATGCTGAAATCCAACGTAATTTTGAAACTAATTTTTTCGGTCCCATTCGGGTAATAAAAGCCGTTCTGCCACAAATGAGAGCGCAAAAATCCGGGCTTATCATTAACATCACGTCTATTGCAGGCTATATGGGCTTGCCCTACAGAGGGGTTTACAGCGCAAGTAAGGGGGCTTTGGAACTGTTAACGGAAGCTTTCAGAATGGAAATCAAGGATTTCAATATTCAGATGACCAATGTGGCTCCAGGCGATTTTGCAACCAATATTGCTGCGGGACGATATCATGCCCCTGTTTTGGACGTTTCGCCATACAAAAAAACCTACGGAGATACTTTAGATCTTATGAATGCACATGTCTCTGAAGGGAAGGATCCCCAGATAATGGCCTCTGCCATCTATAAAATCATCAACACACAAAATCCAAAAGTGCATTATAAGGTAGGGGAGTTCATGCAAAAGTTTTCCATCCTCCTAAAACGAATTTTGCCTGATAAGGTCTATGAAAAAATGTTGATGAAGCATTATAACCTTTAAGGATTCTTTGGTAGTTGGGATGTTGATATGTTTTCATTAAAATTCCAGCCACATCTTTGTTATTAATCGTAACTTTGCGCCACTTTAAAACACAACTTTATATACCCTATTATTTATGAAATTTTTTATTGATACTGCTAATTTAGAGCAAATTAAGGAAGCCCAAGACATGGGTATTTTAGATGGTGTCACTACCAATCCGTCGTTGATGGCTAAGGAAGGCATTACAGGCACGGACAATATTATGAAGCATTATGTCAACATTTGCAATTTGGTAGATGGCGATGTGAGTGCTGAGGTTATTGCTACAGATTTTGAAGGCATGGTTAGAGAGGGCGAAGCTTTGGCTGATCTTCACGAACAGATTGTGGTTAAATTACCTATGATTAAAGATGGTGTGAAGGCTTGTAAATACTTTAGTGATAAAGGCATTAAAACCAATATGACCTTGGTGTTTTCTGCAGGTCAGGCCATATTGGCAGCAAAAGCTGGTGCAACTTATGTGTCTCCTTTTATTGGTCGTTTGGATGATATTTCTACGGATGGCTTAAACCTAATTGCTGAAATTAGAATGATCTATGATAACTACGATTTCGAAACTGAAATTTTAGCAGCCTCGGTACGTCACACCATGCACGTTATTGACTGTGCAAAATTGGGAGCTGATGTGATGACCGGTCCTTTGAGTTCTATTACTGGATTGTTAAAACATCCTTTAACGGATATTGGCTTAGCGACATTTTTAGCAGATTATAACAAAGGAAACTAATTCCTTTCTACATAGTAAATAAAAGAGGCTTCAGAAATGAAGCCTTTTTTTGTTGAAACCCAAAAACAAAAAGTAAATTGATTTAGCTTTTGATGGATGTTTTAATTTCTGCCAGGATAATCCCGCTTTTTTACAAGATCTAAGATTGAAAAATATTATGAACCTAATTTGAGAAAATTTAGTCGTTGAGCTCTTTTAATTTGTCTTCAAATTTACTGTGGAACATATTATAGAAAGTGTCCACAATGCGCATCTCCTTATCTACCACAATTATCTTATAAACCGTATTGAGCACTAAAGTTTGTTTGGCGTTAAAAGGATCTTTAAATTGATATTCACTATCCACAGGAAACTTAAACTCATCTAACGTTCTTTTCCAATATTTTTTATCGTTATCATTTATATTAATGGCGATAAAATTGATATTGGGATATTTCTTCTTTAAATCCCTTATTTTATAATGACTGTTCTTATAGTGGATTTTTAAATTTGACGACCAAAAGTAAATGACTGTTGGTTGTGTGATCAAATCGCTAAATTTATGATCCTCGTTATTGTAGTTGACCAATTCCACATCCCGAATAATGTTACCTGGTTTTAATGTGTTGATGGCCTTAGATAGTCTCTCAATATAGACTTTATCATCAGCATTGGTGGTCTTTTGTAGATAGGAAGCAAGGACTTGTTTAACTGCGGTGGTATCTTCACACATCGATATAAAGTCACGTGCAGTGTTTTTCAATAATTTATTTTTTATGGTATCGTTTGAAATGCGCTCATTCATCAACTTCAGTTTCTCTAAATTGTAAACTACTGAGTTCTTATTGAAAATGGCATCTTCAGGTGCGTTGGCATAAAACTCCTCTAAGGCCATATTGTTGAAGTGAGAATACAAAAAACGGTTGTAAATGAAAAAATCAGCCAAAGACCCAATATTATAATCAATGTCCTTTCGGTAATCATAAAAACCGGAAGGTAAATTTTTATAGTCCTTTAAATTCTTATACCCGTAATAAGCAAAAGGATACATTTCTTTGGCGCTGTAGTAACTGTAATTAACACTGGTTTTGGCAACTCTATCAAAAAGTGGCGACAGTTTCCGTTTGTTGGAGAATTCAGTAAGTCCAGTCAATCGTTGTGTCCTTGAAGAGTCAATATAGTTTTCAAATTTCTCAGGTTCCATTTGGGAGAAATTTATAAAATTTGCTTGATCGGCTTCATTTTCAAGAAAAATCTTGATCAAAAAATTATTCTTTCGAGCGCCCTCTCCCGTAAATACCAAGGATTCATCAAAATCGATGGTGTTCAATCTCAACATGACACTATCGCTTGGTTCAAGAAGTACCATTTGATATTGACCGCCATGTATAAAGGTGTAAAGCCCCGATTTTAAAGGGTTTAATTTAGTAAAAAATCGATTTTCAGCATTCAGAAAAAGTGTATCTGAGTTTTCTGCTTGGGAATTTGGAGAGAACAGCAAGACATAATCATTAGTTGGATTGATAATCTCACCTCCAAAATAGGCAGAGGTATTAGTCTCATTAGCATCCTTTTTGCAACTGAAAAGCGTTGTCAAAAGCAGTAATGATATCGTATAAATTCTCATAAACAAAGGGGTTACTGGAGCTGGTTGCATTGTAAACAAAAATAAAACTTGTTTGTGCATCAAGCTGTTAAGGCGCTGTTAAATGTTTTGTGAACCCCTCCCTCAAGCAATGTGTAGCTATTATAAACATTGATTTTATCAGAAAAGGAACAGAACTGAGCAAGACTTTAAATATAGGCACTTAAGTTTCATAAAATGATCCATTTTTGGTACTTTTGCAGCAAATTTAAAATACATAAAATGTTATCAGTTTCTAATCTTTCGGTTCAGTTTGGCAAACGTATCCTTTTTGATGAAGTCAATATCAGCTTTAATCAAGGTAATTGCTACGGTATTATTGGCGCCAATGGTTCTGGAAAGTCGACTTTTTTGAAAATTTTGGCTGGAAAAATGGATCCAACTTCTGGTCATGTCCACTTGGAACCAGGGAAACGTATGTCGGTTTTAGAACAAGATCATAATTTGTATGATGAGCACACCGTTTTGGAAACTATCATTATGGGGAATAAGCCATTATATAAGTTGAAATCCCAAATTGATGCGCTTTATGCCGATTATACAGATGAGAACGCAGATAAAATAGGGGAACTTCAAGTGCAATTTGAAGAAATGAACGGGTGGAATGCCGATAGTAATGCGGCAGCTATGTTGTCAAACTTGGGTATTAAAGAAGAATACCACTACACCTTAATGAAGGATTTGGACGGAAAACAAAAAGTACGCGTCTTGTTGGCGCAAGCTTTATTTGGAAATCCTGATGTGTTGATTATGGATGAGCCTACCAACGATTTGGATTACGAAACCATTACCTGGTTGGAGAATTTTTTGGCAAATTACGAGAATTGTGTGATTGTGGTTTCTCACGACAGACACTTTTTAGATTCGGTATGTACCCATATATCTGATATTGATTATGGTAAGATCAACCATTATTCAGGAAACTATACGTTTTGGTATGAATCTTCCCAATTGGCGGCAAGACAACGTTCACAACAAAACAAAAAGGCTGAAGATAAAAAGAAAGAACTTGAAGAGTTTATACGTCGTTTTTCAGCCAACGTTGCCAAATCCAAACAAGCGACGAGTAGAAAGAAGATGATTGAGAAATTGAACATTTCAGATATCAAACCTTCCAGCCGTCGTTATCCTGCCATTATTTTTGAGCGCGATAGAGAAGCGGGAGACCAAATATTGAATATTAGCGGACTTCAAGCGTCTATGGACGGCGAAATTTTGTTCAAGAATGTGGACATCAATTTGGCTAAAGGTGATAAAGTAGTCGTTTACTCAAAAGATTCACGAGCTACAACAGCATTTTATCAAATTCTGAATGGTAAGGAAAAAGCAGATAAAGGCGAATATAATTGGGGCATAACAACCACACAATCCTATTTGCCATTGGATAATAGCGAGTTTTTTAATAATAAATTGACCCTTGTAGATTGGTTGCGCCAATGGGCAACAACTGAGGAAGAGCGTGAGGAAGTTTATATTAGAGGATTTTTGGGGAAAATGATTTTTAGTGGGGAAGAAGCTTTAAAAACTTCAGATGTGTTATCAGGAGGAGAGAAAGTACGTTGTATGCTCAGTAGAATGATGATGATGAGAGCCAATGTTTTAATGTTGGATGAACCTACCAACCATTTAGACCTGGAAAGTATTACCGCATTCAATAACTCGCTGTCAAACTTTAAGGGCACCGTTTTGTTTACCACCCATGACCATGAGTTTGCTCAAACTGTTGGAAATCGAATTATTGAGCTCACACCAAATGGGGTGATTGATCGCTACATGAGCTTTGATGAGTATATGGACGATAAGAAAATTAAAGAACATAGAGAGAAGATGTATGCAGTAAATGTCTAGTTACCACATAATAAACCCTGAAGCGATTCAGGGTTTTTTTTATACTTCCAGTTCTGCTTTTACGGCTTCTACAATTGGAATTGCATGGTCTAATTCTTCTTTAGACACATAAAGTTCTTGAAACCCTTGAAAGGAAGATCCAAATCCTGCCATTCTTGCAGATTCAGATTCATCTTTTACGATGGCATTGATGCCTACACTATCCAAACGGTCCACAACCAGTTGTACTATAATAAAGGTTCCTGAAAAAATTTTCACGTAATCATTGTCTAGCATAATTTCAAATATTAACAATTAAGATACAAAATTAACTTCATAAAACGACCTATTTGGGCAGTCTAAATCAAAATGGTTATTTAAGGAAAATAATACAATTTCGTTACGCTTGTCGTTAGTGATTTTAAACTTTAAAATGTATCGATTTGAGCAATAACGCTGTGCTTTGGTCTGAAAGGGTTATGTGGAAACTTGTTTATTGGTGGAACGGTATAAGATGTTTACCTTAAGGTATTGGGGCACTTTAGTTTTAGGAAGTTAGAGAAAATAGCCCATAAAAAAACCACGTCGTTTTGAAGTGGTTTTTTTATATAAGCAATCGAATGTTTTATTTGTCAATGGATCCCATAACACGGGACATAAATGAATTTAAGGCTTCTTTTTGTGGAGTGCCTTCTTTGATCATTTTATGAACTTCCAGGGCTCCATACATATTAGAGAGGAGTTCTCCAATAACATCGAGTTCTTCGTCTTTTAAGGAAGGTACTTCAGTAAGGTTCTCCAATGTTTCAATGGTCTCGATTACAAAATCTTCGTCATTGTCCTCAATAAATTGAGTAAGGTGTCTAATTACTGGTAACTTCATTGACTAAATCTTTTAAAACTTCATATTTGTTGGTTTGAACTTGATTTACGAAAGTTCCATTCTTGAAAACCGCAAACGTAGGTAAGTTGTCTACAGTAGCCAATTTTCTTGACTCTGGAAACTTTTCGGCATCGGCTATAACAAACGTCATGTTCTCATTCTCACTGGCCAACTTTTTAAATCTTGGCTTCATGATTCTACAATTACCACACCAGCTCGCCGAATATTGAACAACCACAGTCTCATTGTCTGCTACCAATTGTCCTAAATTATCTTGATCTAATTCTTTTACCATAATTTTAAATTTTAAGTTAATAAAACTTCCTGTCTTCCGACAGGAAGTCTAATTTCAAATCAATTCTAATAGTAATTGATTATTTCTTGCTAATAATAGGTGACTTTAAACGCTTAATTAGAATGCGTTTTTAAGTACTCAGCAGTGGCTTTAGAGGTCGCTTGCATGGCATCTTTACCTTCTTCCCAGTTTGCTGGACAAACTTCACCTTTTTCTTGAACATGCGTGTAAGCATCGATCAATCGAAGATATTCCTTCACGTTTCTTCCTAATGGCATGTGATTGATGCTTTCATGAACAACAGTTCCTTCTTCATCAATAATATAAGTTGCTCTATAGGTGACATTATCACCTTCAACCGTTACAAAACCAGTTTCTTCATCGTAAGTTTCATTGGTCGTGTCTAAAATATCTAATGCATTAGCTAAGTTTCTGTTTGAATCTGCCAGAATTGGATAGGTTACACCTTCAATACCACCATTGTCTTTTGACGTGCTTAACCATGCAAAGTGAACTTCTGCAGTATCACAAGAAGCACCAATAACAATAGTGTTACGTTTTTCAAATTCGGCGAGATCAGCTTGGAAAGCATGTAATTCTGTTGGACATACAAAAGTGAAATCTTTTGGATACCAAAATAAAAGTACTTTTTTGTTGTTTTTTGTTGCCTCTTCAAGAACGTTGATGCCGAAAGTTTCGCCCATTTCGTTCATTGCGTTTACCGTTAAATTGGGAAATTTTTTTCCTACAAATGCCATAGTATATAATTTAAGATTAATATTATTTTCTAATACAAAACTATGGAATAGTTGGGATAACTACGATAGGTGTTGATTATATAAAATTATATTGTCATAAGGTTTTTGAATAGTAAAAACCGGAAGATTTAAACATCCACCATGGAATTCTTTCTCCCGAATAGAAAATACAACTGCATCGTGAAACATGATATGAACTACGGAATTATGAGTTTTCAGTAGTTAGTTGCCTGATTTTTATTCTAAATGCGGCAAACAATAAAGTCATAAATGGGCTTAACCAATTGAAGATGGCATACCCAGCATAATGCATCGTGTCAACACCCAAAACACCACTATGATATGCGCCGCAGGTATTCCAAGGCACCAAAACTGAGGTGACCGTACCACTGTCTTCAAGGGTTCTTGAAAGGTTTTCAGGCGCCAAACCTTTATCTTTATACGCTTGTGCGTACATTTTTCCAGGTACTACTATGGCTAAATATTGATCGCTTGCCGTAAGGTTCAGTGCCAAACAACTGGCAACTGTACTGGCAAAAAGTCCGAAAGTGGTATGGAACAATTTCAATAGGGCCTTACTAATGGCGGCCAAAGCCCCAATGGCATCCATAATACCTCCAAATACCATGGCACAAAGAATTAACCAAACGGTGTTTAGCATACTCGTCATTCCCCCAGAGGCGAATAGACCTTTAAGCGCCTCATTGTCCGTTGGAATTATGGTATCAACGGTAATAGCATCCATAATACCCTTATAGCCGGTGGCAAAATTTAACGAAGTGCCGCCACCAATGTTGGCCACAATAGTGGGTTGAAAGATAAGGGCAGCTACAGCGCCCAATAAGGTGCCTGCCAAAAGAGCTACTAACGGGGGCGTTCTTTTTACAATTAAAATAATGACGATGGCGGGAACCAAAAACAACCAAGGGCTTACGTTTATTGCTGAATTGAGCGCCGATAAGATACCTTCTGTACTTGCTGATCCTGTAGTGTCTATGTTTAAACCGATCACTATAAAAACAATCAAGGTTATAATTAATGTGGGTATGGTGGTATAAAGCATGTATTTGATGTGGGTAAACAAATCTGTTCCGGCCATGGCAGGAGCAAGGTTTGTGGTATCGCTCATGGGTGAGACTTTATCTCCAAAATAGGCTCCAGAAAGAATAGCGCCTGCAGTCATCCCAAGATGTACCCCTAAGGCTTGCCCAATGCCAATTAGTGCAATCCCAACAGTGGCCGAGGTGGTCCAGCTACTTCCGGTGGCCACGGAGATAATGGCACAGATAATCACGCAGG
>NZ_DATJCA010000160.1:0-2988 GCF_035515035.1 Gelidibacter sp.
TTCAAACTCGAACAAGAGAATAGTTCTATATCAAAAATAAAAAGCAGTTCAACAATATCTCGAAAACAAGGAACAGGAACATTTCCACTCTCAAATCCTTAAAAAAGGATACCCTTTAAAATAGACATGCGGATTTTAGGGATTACCGGGATTGTTAGGTCGCAGGAAAATAAAAAACACTCTTCGATTATTATTTATAAAATGGTTATGACCATCTTATAAATATAAGTATCTTTGATAAGATCAAAAAAACAAGGTTATCTTGACAAGGCACTGTCCACAACCAATAGAAAACCCTATAATAACAGATACCATTAATGAACTACAAAACACTGACAGTGGTCGGATTAGATAGAATAAATATTTGTTATAGAATATTTATTTAATTATAAAATGATTTTTATATTTGCATCATGGAAAACAAAAACTCTAAAACAGAAATAACCAGAAAAGAAGCACTTCAACGCATGGGTAAATACGCTGCACTTACTGCTGTTGGTACATTTCTTATATTGAATCCAAAAAAGGCACATGCCATCTCAAATCCAAAAGATCCAGGAGGAAATCCTTGGGATCTTTAATTTGTTGGTTTGAATGCAAAACTAGCCCCCAAACTTATTTCCCAAATAAACAACCATTATATTGTATGGTTTGAGGCTTCTAATCAGTATCTTGTTATTTCTGATACCCTAAAGGCTATTATAGATGTTTATTTGACATCTTTTAACCAAGCGGATTTTATTACCCAACTTCATAACGCTCTAAATATATCTCCAACCCAAGCCAAGATGTATTATAGTGAGATCAGTGATTTTTTGATCACTTCAAATGCCATCGCTAAGCCGATACTTCAACATCCACCAGTTGCATTAATTCCTGAAAAGGGTTCGACCACATATTACGGTTTTGCTGACACGACCATGTCCATCCATTTTGGCTCCCAAGCCATCAAAAATCTTATCCATCCGCAATTTGCCCATGCGACCATTGAAAAACCAAACGCGGTGTCCTGCCATTTTGATGTTTACAAAAATGGGGACAGCTTATATCTGCTCAAAAACAACGCCTATGTTGGGCATTATGCCCATTCCGATTTTCATCTGTTACAAGGGCAATTTGCCATTGAGCTGATCAATCTTTTGTACCGCCAACATGAAGCCGAGTGGATTGGGACCTTCCATGCCTCAACCGTGTGCAATACTAAAGAAGCCATTATGATTATTGGAGATTCAGGCAATGGGAAAAGCACCCTTTCGGCACTATTAATGGCCAGCGGCATGGATGTCCTAGCTGACGATTTCACGCCTTTATCTGCAATAAACCAAGAGGTTTACCGATTTCCTTCCGGAATTTCAGTCAAGGAAGGCGCTTTTAACGTTTTGGAGAACCTGTTTCCTGAGTTCGAGCAATTGAAAATCCATTCGAGCAGTTCAAAAACAGTCAACCTTAAGTATATTCCTCCGTTAAATGATTTCAAGACCTCAGTTGCACATGTGCCTTGCAAAAAGGTGGTTTATGTAAAATACGATAAGACCGGGCCATCCCTATTGCAAAAGGTAAACACCGAACAGATTCTATCCACCTTAATACCGGAATCCTGGCTGTCGCCATTGGCCGCCAATGCGCAACTCTTTTTAGATTGGCTACAAGATTTGGAATGTTTTGAATTGCAATATGCCGATAATGATTTTGCTGTTTCGCAGTTTAAAACACTTTTCAACGCTTCATAGCCTTACGACTTCCTTTATTTTATTTACTTTTGGAAGAATGTTAACCTTTACAGTCCTTGGTGAAAAGATCCTTTAGTACAACGCTGCAACTCATTGCAGACCTTTTGAGTTTTGGTGACAACCAAGAGGCCCTTGCCAATCATCTATCAAGCCATATGATCGACTGGGATGCTGTTGTCATTGTTGCCAGTAAACATTTAATGTTGCCGGCACTTTATTGTCGTCTTAAAGCAAAAGAACTATTGCCCCTGATTCCGGAGGATTTAAATCTTTATTTAGAAGACATAGCAACCATCAATCGAGGTCGGAACAAGATACTTTTGGAGGAAGCGCTTGAGGTCTCTAAAATTTTAGAGAAAGAACATATTGAGCATATTTTTATTAAGGGTGTTGCCTTGCTTGCAGGTAATGCTTTTAATGATCCTGCCGAGCGCATGGTGGGCGATATTGATATTTTGGTTGCCCCTGATCAGATCCACAGGGCATTCGATCTTTTAACCGATCTGGGATATAGCGATACCGTCACTTCTATTATTTCACGAAAAAACCATCGGCATTTGCCAAGGCAAGTGTCAGAGCAACAATATGGCGCCATTGAACTGCACAATGAAGTTTTGATCCATAAGCATAAGCACCTTATCAACAGCAAACACCTTCTCGAAAACAGGCAAATGGTCAATGGCATTGCTGTTCCATCCAAGGAAGACGCGATCAAAATCGCCATTTTAGGACTTCAAATCAATGATAGAGCCCATTTTGTTGGATTTTTAAATTTTAAATCCATTTACGATTGTCTCGCCTTAGGGCTGCAGAATCGCCCGGATTTGATTGAAAGTTTGTCGCAGCAAAAACATGCCCAATCGTTTTTGGCGTTAGCCAGTGTCTTTTTTAAGGAACTTAAACCGTATCAACTCTCCCATTATTCCAATTTCTTAAAAAGGTATTTCGTTTTTAAAATACAGCACCCCAAATTGGGAGGCCTTGCATCATCTGTCTTAAAAATTAAGCGTCATATTCAGATAAGAATAGGCTTATTGCTACATAATGAAAGCTATAGGAAGCATGTATTAAATAATAAATTGAAATAGTTAGGGTACATGACCATACTATTTTTTTGAAAATCGGTTTTACCCCTCCCGATAGCTCCTTGAATCCGCAAGTCTTCCAAAAAAAATGCCGCAAAACCTTATTGGATAAAGCTTTGCAGCTGTGTAATATTCACTTAAATTAGTGTTGACCAATACTACAGATGTGAAGA
>NZ_DATJCA010000161.1:0-54925 GCF_035515035.1 Gelidibacter sp.
CAAGTCGCAGCTTCTACCATTAAATCGAATTAATAATTGTCTGTCAATAATTCTTGGAGTAAGAATCTATTTACAGATGTAAAACCTATAACTATATATGAATAACAAACGTAAGACGAACAAAAAGCGCGTTGGAATCATTGGTGCAGGTCCAAGTGGCTTAGCACAATTAAGAGCTTTTGAAGCTGCAAAACATGCAGGATTGGAAGTGCCAGAAGTAGTTTGCTTTGAAAAGCAAAGTAACTGGGGAGGTATGTGGAACTATTCTTGGCGCACAGGTGTCGGGAAATATGGCGAGCCTATCCATGGCAGCATGTACAAATATTTATGGTCCAACGGTCCCAAAGAGTGCTTGGAGTTTTCTGATTATTCCTTTGATGAGCATTTTAAAAAACCGATCTCATCCTATCCCCCAAGACCCGTCCTATTTGATTATATCCAAGGACGGATCAAAAAGAATAAAATTCGTGATTACATTCGTTTTGACACCACCGCCCGTTGGGTGAATTACAATGATGAAACTGAGAAATTTGAAGTCGTTTTTGACGATTTGAAAATCGATAAAACGTATACAGAAGAATTTGATTATCTCGTAGTGGCTTCCGGGCATTTTTCGACCCCTAATATGCCCTATTTCAAAGGTATAGAGCAGTTTCCAGGACAGGTCATGCATGCCCATGATTTTAGAGGCGCTGACCCGCATAAAGATCAAGACATCTTAATTATAGGAAGTAGCTATTCCGCTGAAGATATTGGCGTCCAGTGCCATAAACATGGCGCAAAATCAGTGACGTTGAGCTATAGGAGTAATCCCATTGGGGTTAATTGGCCGGAGGGGATCAAGGAAGTGCCATTATTGACCCATTTTGAAGACGATATCGCGCATTTTAAAGACGGTACTTCAGAACGATTTGATGCAGTGATTATGTGTACAGGTTACCAACATAAATTTCCATTCTTACCCGATCAATTTCGTTTGAAAACCAAAAACAACCTCTATCCAGATCATTTGTATAAAGGGGTTTTCTTTAATAATTTACCTAAGCTTATTTTCTTAGGCATGCAGGATCAATATTACACCTTTAATATGTTTGATGCGCAAGCTTGGGTTGCAAGGGATTATATGATGGATAGGTTTGAGATGCCTTCAAAAAGAGAACGTCGGGTGGATATTGACCGATGGTTAGAGGCCAATGATAAATTGGAAAATAGTTTTGATCATGTCGATTTTCAAAGTGCATATATCAAAGATTTATTGGGTCTTTCAGATTATCCTGATTTTAACGTAGATCAAGTAGGTGTGATGTTTAAGGAATGGCTTAACGACAAGGATGAAAACATTTTAACCTACCGTGACAAAACCTTTAAAAGTGTCGTGACGGGTACTATGGCAGAAGCACACCATACAGAATGGATGGATGAATTGGACGATAGTAAGGAGCGGTATTTATATTATGAAGAAAGTGAAGAGGCTCTAGAAGAGGTTGCTGAAAAACAACCCGTATAAGTTTTCTGATCTTTAAGATACCAAATTATAGTTGATAGACCTCACGGTTTTATTCCGAATATTTCGGAACTGTGAGGTCTTTTTTTTAGGTGTATGTTATTTTAGATAGGTAAAATATCTTAATTTAACCAGATAAACGCCGTCTTTCGATATGAATTGGATTATACTCGCTGAAATCGCCTATGCACTTTTGGTGGTTTTCGTCATTTTAAGAGTCCTGCTTGATACACGAAGTAGCACGAAAGCCTTGGCGTATATCCTTTTTATTATATTCGTTCCTTTTATTGGAATGGTATTTTATTTTACGGTAGGAATCAATTACCGAAAACGAAAACTCTATTCCAAAAAAATTGTTGACGATGAGCCTTTCCGGAAAAGCATCAAGGAGAGAATGAACATCTATTCGGAAAGAATAAGCAATTCAGGTCTGGTAGCATCAGAATATCAGAACTTGTCAGAATTCATCCTACGTTCAGGATTCAGTCCCTTAACGGCAAACAACAAGGTGAAATTACTGATCAATGGCGAAGAAAAATTTCCAGAATTATTAAAAGCTTTAGAAAGCGCCAAATCACACATTCACATAGAGTATTATATCTATGAAGACGACGTCACGGGTAATTCTGTGGCAGACGTCCTGATCAGAAAAGCGCAAGAGGGTGTTGAGGTCCGATTTATGTATGACGATTTTGGCAGTCGCCTCGGACGGTCATTCATCAAAAAACTGGAAGATGCTGGCGTACAAACCATACCTTTTTACAAGATCATCTGGTACGCTTTTGCCAATAGGCTCAATTACCGGAACCACCGAAAGATTATAATTATTGATGGCACCATCGGCTTTATTGGCGGCATCAATATGAGCGATAGATACAGGAACGATTTTCAAAAAGAGAATCATTTATATTGGCGTGACACCCATTTAGTGATTGAAGGTCCGGCGACCGCTTATTTACAGTATTTGTTTTTATGTGATTGGAATTTTTCTAGTCCCAACCGTTTTGATTATGGTAAAGTTTATTTTCCTGATCAAACCCGTCATGAGACTATAGAAAATGATGTTGTACAAATAGCTGCGTCGGGACCGGACAGTCCTCAGCCTGTTATTTTCTATTCCTTGCTGGAGGCCATTGGGTCTGCAAAGAAAAACATCTATATCGCCAGTCCGTATTTTATTCCCGGTGAAAGTTTAATGGATATCTTAATAATTGCCGTTCAGAGCGGGGTAGACGTTAAAATTATAATTCCAGGGATTTCCGATTCGAAAATGGTTGATGCCGCAGCACGGGCTTATTACACCGAATTACTTAAATTTGGTGCCAAAATCTACAAATACAACAAAGGCTTTATTCACGCTAAAACTATGGTTATTGATGATAATTTAGCCATTGTGGGATCGGCAAATATGGATTACAGAAGTTTTGATCTTAATTTTGAAGTCAATGCGATGGTCTACAGTAAAACAATCACAAAACAACTCACAGCAGTCTTTGAAGAGGATTTGAGAGAATCAGAACTCATAGATGCAGCACAATGGCTCAACCGTCCTAAATACATGAAGTTGTGGGAAAGAATGGTGCGTTTGTTATCACCTTTTTTATAACTTTGATAGGTAAGGTTTAACATAAGTTTAAGCGTAATTAGTTCTTAACTAGGCGAACCTTTCGTATCTTTGTTAAGCATTAATATAAAGAGAGTTGAAGTAGTGATCGCTATGATATTTAATTCTTTTATCTTTTTCGATTCATTCCTTCCACTTTTTTTTAAAAATCAATTATGAAAACAAATGACATTTTTTTAGCGAATGCTAAAAGCAAATCTGAAATTCTTGAAAGACCACGCGTTATGGGTAGAAACTTGAACAACGCACTGCTCTTGACCATAATTATGGTTCTAGGAGCGGTTGGGATTTCTAAAGCACAATTGGCGGAAGGAACTTATATGCTTGGAACCGATTTAGGTAGTGGAATTACTAGTACCGCAAGTAATGGACTTTTTGGTTTTAACTTTGGTCTCAATGATGGTGCAGGTTTTAATGTAGGGCTTGCTCCTAAAGTGGGGTATTTTGTTTCGGATAATTTTATGCTTGGTGCCGTTGTAAACCTTGGTTATACAAAAGCAGCGGAATCGGAAGGTGCCTCTGAATCCACACTTTATGGCATTCAGGCCTTGTCTAGATATTATTTAGCGCCGGGAGAAAAAGGAGTAGATAATCTGCTCAAAAACGGACGCTTCTTCATGGAGGCCAACGCAGGTTTTGCGGGTGTAAATGTTAAAGAAGGACCTACAACCAATGGTTTTGCTTTTGGTTTTGGACCAGGGTATTCTTACTTCCTAACCAATAATGTGGCCTTGGAGACCTCTGTAAAATACAACGGACTTGTTGGAGGTGGAAATACGACCTATCAACATAGTCTTGGACTAAACCTAGGTTTGCAGATTCACTTGCCATCTTCAGATGCTAAAAGAGCTGCCCAAGACAGGCAATAATATTGTTTAGTCCTAAATTTTATTGGGACTAGTGTAGGATTAACCTTTATGGTAAATCTGATCGAAAAAAGGAGAATTTCAACTGAAATTCTCCTTTTTTTATTCATAATAATCCAAAATTTCAAATGATTGAAGTGAGTTAGCGATCCATCTAAAGAAAATTAATTTTCCCTTTTTTATTGAAATTTCAATATTAATCAGCTTGATGTCTTTAATCATTTTACAGCTCAATGCGATCTAAACTCCCAACCATAATTTTTTTGTATAAAACCAAAAGTGTAATTTAATTATCTTAACTTTTAATCCTAAAAATATTTCAAAGGATAACATAATTCATAATTGCGCTAAGACAGCGGGTAACTATTTCTTATTTTTATTAAAACAGTCATTAAATGCTTAGTGATCTGGTGAAGTTTTAATAAATTAAAACCTAATAGATGAAAAATTTAAAAGATCACGTCGTCATCGTTACTGGCGGAGCCGCTGGAATAGGGGGCGCCATCACGACAGTTTTGACAGAAAGAGGTGCCTGCATTGTGGCCGTAGACCTCAATGTAGAGGCAGGTATGGAAAAACAAGCGTCAAACCCAGAGCAGATTGCGTTTTTGAAAGGTGATATCTCTAAAGAATCAGTGGCTAAGGAAGCTGTTAGCATGGCTGTTTCAAAATTCGGGAAGTTGACCGGACTGATTAATAATGCACACGCTTCAAGACAAAAACCTTTAATGGAGCTAACTGAGGATGATTGGGCATTGTCCATGAATACAGGATTAGTCGGAACGTTGAATTTTATGAAAGCCGCCTATCCCGAACTAAAAAAATCGAAAGGCGCTATAGTTAATTTCGGATCTGGTGCCGCATTGCTTGGTCAAAAAAATCAAGCTAGTTATGCCGCAGCCAAAGAAGCTATTCGGGGGTTGTCGCGAGTGGCCGCCAATGAATGGGCAGAAGATGGTATCCGGGTTAATATTGTATGTCCGTTAGCATTTACGGAAGGTGTTGCCAAATGGAAGGAAACCCATCCTGATCAATATGAGGAAGTGGCAGGAAAAAATCCGATGAACCGATTTGGAGATCCAGAAAAAGATATTGCCCCAATCGTTGCATTTCTCTTAAGTGCCGACAGTCAGTATATGACCGGGCAAACCCTTATGGCAGATGGTGGCGATATTAAGTTGACCTAATGAATTGTCGGACAAGCGTTCTCAGACGCTTTTTTTAAAGTATTTTGACTTTAAAATTCAAAAAATCATGAAAATTTTATAAAAAGAAAATCATGCAAGAGAAACATATTGTGATTATCGGTGGTGGATTTGCTGGCGTCAATTTAGCATTGGAATTGGGTAACAAGAAAGGAATGAAGGTGACATTGGTGGATCGGAATAATTACAATTTTTTCCCTCCCTTACTGTATCAGGTTTCTACAGGAATGTTGGATATTTCAAGTATCTCAATTCCTTTTCGGACCCTTTTTGTGGGTAAGAAAAATTTGTTTTTTAGGATGGGCGAATTGGAAGAGATAGTTCCCAACGAAAAAAAAGTCATCCTCTCTACGGGAGAAGTTAAGTACGATGCATTGGTTATTGCAACAGGTACCGAGAGCAATTATTTTGGCATGGAGAACATTGAAAAAAATGCTTTACCAATGAAAACGGTCAACGACGCCATAAAATTGAGAAACTATCTCCTTATGGAAGGTGAAAGATATACCTATTGTACGGATGAAGCCGAAAAACGCAAAATGCGAAATATTGTAATTTCTGGTGCAGGACCATCTGGAGTGGAAATTGCGGGCATGATCGCAGAAATGCGCAAGCGGAAACTTAAAGAAATCTATCCTGAATTAGAGAGTGAACGATTAAATATCTATTTGGTGGATGCTGCGCCAACGGTTTTACCGCCAATGAGTAAAAAATCGCAAGAATATACCCTAAAAATCCTAAAGGAACTGGGCGTCATTGTGAAGCTGAACAAGATGGTATCCGATTTTAAGGAAGATAAAGTCTTTTTTAAGGATGGTGACACGATAGAAACCAAAACCCTTATCTGGACGGCAGGAGTTACAGCAATCAAGTTCAAGGGTATTCCAGATGAATGTTATGACAAGAGCAACCGTCTTCAGGTTGATGCCTTTAATAAAGTGGTCCACACTGACAAGATCTACGCCATTGGTGATACATGCATTCAAACCACGGATTCTGATTTTCCGAAGGGCCATCCGCAATTAGGAGCTGTGGCACAACAACAAGGGAAAGCCTTAGCAACTAATTTTGTAGCCTTGTTAAACAATGCTCAACCACAACCGTTTAGATATAAAGACAAAGGTGCTATGGCCATTATTGGTGATCAAAAGGCGGTGGCGGATATGACCTTTCCAAAAATAATTCTTACGGGTTGGTTGGCTTGGTTTTCTTGGTTGTTTGTGCATTTATTTCTCTTGGTAAGCTACCGAAACCGGTTTAGGACATTTTGGAATTGGTTCAATGCCTATTTGGGGAAAGGACAATCTCAGGGTATCATGATAGGGAAGTTCCCCAAAGATGCTCCTTTATCCGCTAAAAGTGAAACGTAAAAACCTAGGTCAACATTCAAGATGCCTTTAGCGAAGCAATAAGGGTGCATATTCAGGTTTAAAATGGCCTTTAGTTGTGAGTTGTCTTGATTTTTGCTTGTGAATTTCTAATAAAAAGTGGCAAATGTTTGATGTTTTTGTTAATAATTCGGTAAAAATAGAATTATTACAAAAATCGATTCCTGTTCTTTAGCTTTTTTACATTGAAAGTGTATCTTTGAAATTCAATACACATTACAAAGTCTATTTCACGTCGATGATAAAAAAATTAATCGTTACTCCTCTACAAAAGTTTGTTAAAATAGAAAGTTTTAGTGGCATTTTATTAATGTTTGCCACTGTAATAGCACTTGCTTGGGCAAATTCCCCCTTTGGGGAATCCTATCGAGAACTTTGGCAATATGATATTGGTATTGTTACAAAATCTTTTGAGTTTTCCCTTCCTGCAATCCTTTGGGTTAACGATGGTTTGATGGCTATATTTTTCTTCCTGATTGGTTTGGAAATCAAACGGGAATTAGTAATTGGTGAGCTAAACACCACCAAAAAGATAGCTTTTCCCCTCGTTGGTGCTTTGGGAGGTATGGTCATTCCGGTAACTTTGTTTTTGTTGTTGAATCAAAATCCAGAGACGGTAAAAGGATGGGGTATTCCCATGGCCACTGATATTGCGTTTTCATTGGCCATTTTAAACGTTATAGGAAAACGCGTGCCTTTAAGCTTAAAAATATTCCTTACAGCATTTGCCATCGTGGATGATATCGGCGCCGTATTGGTCATAGCCGTGTTTTATAGCGGAAGCATTAACACGACGCTTTTATTGATAGCTCTGGCCTTGTTAGGTGTTTTATATTTAATTTCTTATAAAGGTTATTATTCTAAGTACATCATGGTTATCTTAGGATTAGTCATTTGGTTCTTATTTTACTTTGCTGGAATCCATCCTACAGTCGCAGGTATTATGCTAGCGTTTTCAGTACCTATCAGACAAAAGATCGATACCTCTACGTTTTTGCAACATTTGGACATTGTCTATAAAGATATTAAAAGTTCTATTGTTCTGCAGGAACCAATACTCTCAAACGAACAGTTGGAAAACATCAATGATTTACAAGACTGGACTGCTAAATTTAGGTCCCCATTACAAAACATGGAGCGCGGTTTACATGGTTGGGTGGCCTACTTTATCATTCCCATTTTCGCACTTGCCAATGCGGGCGTGATGATTGATAGTTCGGTAGAATTAGACACTGCCATAGTCATTAACATAATCCTCGCTTTAATTATAGGTAAAAGCGTGGGCGTTACATCATTTGTTTTGCTGGCTAAAAAGATTAAAATCATTGAAGTGCCAAGAGATATTGACTTTAAACAAATTGTAGGCGTTTCATTTTTGGCGGGAATAGGGTTTACTATGGCAATTTTCATTGCAAGTTTAGCTTTTGCAACCCATCCAGAATATGTGGATTCTGCCAAAATTGGGATTCTCATAGGATCATTTATATCTGCTATTATCGGCTATGTACTTCTAAAGATGGCAACCAAAAAGCCTCCTCAATTGCCCTAAAAATGACACTTTTGACAAGAGAGGTAGAGCGTTGAGTTTTAGAATAGTCTTTTGAATTTCTAATATGCAGCGTAAATTGATATTGATTTTTGGTAGCAATGATTTTTTAAAATGACCCGTCATCATGTCTTTCAATTTTAGAACGAACTTTTCATGACAGAATTTTTTGAAACATATCGATCCCACATCGTCTATGGAATTATTGTAATTGCAATTGTATTTGTACTTCTGTTACTTACAAATGTGATCAGTAAATGGTTTCTTAAAAAGGAAACTGAGAACTACTCTGAAGTTCCAATAAGACCACTAAAAATATTAAAGCGTACCCTAAACACTCTTTGGTTGGTTTTAGGAGTAATAGCACTCAGCTTTATTTTTGTTGATAAAGAGAAAGATGCCGCCAATTTAAAAGCCTATTTTCAACTGGCAAGTCACTTAGGGATAGTTGCAGTGGCAACTATTGTCTCAGCTACCCTTGTTAACTTATGGTTTAAACGAAAAATAGAAGAAAAAATAGTTTATCAATATGACCCCACCAGCTACAAATTCTTACGGTATGTGGCGGTATTCTTGATCTATTTTATAGGAATTCTTTTTGGCCTTTTAGCCTTTCCATCGCTTAAAGGCGTTGCTCAAACGGCCTTAGGTGGTGCAGGAGTTTTGGCAATAATTGCAGGTGTAGCCTCTCAAGAAGCATTGTCCAACTTGGTGGGAGGTGTGTTTATTATATCATTTAAACCTTTTAAAATTGGCGATGTTATAAAAGTGACCGATACGATGGTAGGTACCGTGACCGACATCACTTTACGTCATACTGTGATCAGAAACTTTGAAAACAAAATGATCGTGATCCCCAATGCGGTAATCAATAAGGAAAGATTGATTAATTATGATTTAGGCGATCCAAAATGCTGCGAGCATATTGAAATGGGAATTTCCTATGATAGTAATATTGAACTTGCTAAAAAGATCTTACAGGAGGAATGTGAAAAACATCCATTAATTTTGGATAATCGTACGGAAATTGATAAGAAAAACGGATTGCCAATAGTGAGAACAGCACTTACCAAAATCAACGATTCTTCCCTAACTATTCGAGCGTGGGCGTGGTCAAGAAATTTTTCTGATTCCTTTTCTATGAAGTGCGATATTTTTGAAAGCACTTTCAAACGCTATGGTGAATCGAATATAGATCTTGCTTATCCTACACGAACAATTTATCTGGCGAATGAAACTAAGGCAACAGTAGAGGAGAAGTCAGAAAATAAATAGAGGTATTAAAAAAATAAATGCGACAACTTTAACCTATTCATAATTTAGGTAGCCACCTTCCAAATCGTAAATTTTTTCAAATCCCAATTCCGATAATATTTTTGCGGCCTTAGCACTTCTATTTCCACTTCTGCAGTAGATGTAAAGAGGTTCATCTTTGTTGAAATTATCGAATTTCTGATCAAAACCATCTGCTAGAAAATCGATATTTACTGCGTTTTTGATGTGCCCTTCTTGATATTCTTCCGGCGTTCTGACATCTATAAGCTGTACTTTTTTATCTGATATTTCTTCTTTAAATGAAGAAGGAGATAAAATAACGAGGTCTTCCATAGCTTGCTTTTCTTGGCCTTTACAGGAGAAATTCACTAAAAGGAGAAGGAGGATTATGTTTTTCATAATATGAATGTTAATGAGAATTAAGGGTGGAACCTTGGATGAAATTATATTTTTACATGGCTAAACCTTTAAATATCTTGAGGTTTATATTTACAAAAATATTAATTTTCAATGAGTTCTGCTTTAGTTAAACTCTTATACTTTTTATAAATTTTAATTTGGCGACCAAGTGATAGATCTATAATCGTAAAATATATCTCTAGATCATTTTTAAAGTTTGAGACAATCCATAAAACATTCTCGATCTAAAGGTTAATTAAAAATTGATTGAGAGTTTGTGTCACTCCACGTTTACCTTAGATTTTCTTTTTAACTTTATTTTTCGGTCCACTTACTATTCTTGAAATAATTCCTCGATGCTCCGTGAACTCAGCAGTTATTACACCTATCAAATGAAGTATGATAAATGCGACCAAATAATAAATTCCAAGAACATGGATGGCTTCCATGGGTTTTTTAAATTCTTTTGGTCCTAATTCTATAATAAGTCCCGTAACTAATGAAACAATCACACAGACATAAAAAATGATATAGGTCCATTTCTGAAATTTTGCTTTTGTGCTGAGGTTTTTGCCTAAAGGATTTTGGATCTTCATTTGTCCGAATGCAGGAAGTAGAAAACGAATACTAAATAAACCAACTAATACATAACCGAGATAAATATGCCAATCCCACATTGGTTGTCTTATCTTTTTAGCTAAGGCAATGCCTTGTTCTTCTGATAAAATCTGGCCAGTATCTTTTAGATAATCTTGTATAATGGCCGCCATATTGTATTTATTCATCCACGTTAATCGCAAGAAAATTGTAATTAATAAGAGTAGAAATGAAATGGCTATCGCCCAATGAACGATACGGTATGTTTTAGAATATTGTGTTTTTTTCATGATATGAATGTATTATTACTCTGCGTTATATTAGTTGTTTTTTAGTTTAGGTTCATGCTTCTTCATGAAAAACAATCACCTATTGGTTTATTTCTTCCTCAGATCCACCTTTAAAAGCATAAACTTGCAACGTCATAAGTTCAATAAATTATTTAATTAATTCAGAAATTAAACTGCTTATTTTTCAATTTCTTTTTTGTTTAAATCTTAATCCGCTAACTCCATTTAAACCGACTGCTCTGTAGTTTGCCGGGACGTATAAGATATATAGGGATACCTTGATTGCGTTCTCTTTCTAAATGTCATTAAGTCTTATTTGTTTCGTCTTAAAAAATAAGCGTATGAAAACTAGTAGGTGATACTGTAAACACAAAACATTATTTTTTTTCTTCCAAATCATCAATTTTCAACTTGTTTTTTTATAACTCCAAACCGCTAGTCCGTTCATGACAATAGCATAAACCGAAGTTTTAATCACCTGAGGTAAAATGTCCATAAAACCAGATCCTTTCAGCATGACCATCCGCATGACTTCAACATAGTATTTTATGGGGTTGAACTCGGTAATGATTTGTGCCCATTTTGGCATACTGTCTATGGGTGTAAACAATCCGCTCATCAAGATAAATATCACCATAAAGAACCAAGCAATAAACATGGCTTGTTGTTGGGTGTCCGTGAAATTTGAAATGAATAATCCAATTCCCAATACCACTAAAATATAAATGGAAGTGTAGAAGTACATGAGCGCCAAACTGCCCACCATTGGAACGTTAAATATCAATCTTGCCAATAGTAATCCAACAGTTAGAAGCCCCATTCCAATGACCCAAAAAGGAAAGAGCTTCCCGATAATGAATTGACTTTTCTTTATAGGTGTCACGTTAATCTGCTCTAAAGTGCCGATTTCCTTTTCTCGGACAATATTCATTCCTGAGAGGAAAAGTGTGATCATCGTCACTAACAAAACCAAGATTCCCGGCACCATAAACGTTTTGTAGTTTAAGGTTTCATTGTACCAAAATAGGGGAATGGTTTCAATGTGTATAGGCTGAATTTGAGCATCCGAAATTTGTGCCAAATCTGTTCTGATATTCTTGTTATAGCTCTGTATGATTTGTGTGATATAGACATTCTCAACACCCGCCGCTGCACCGTCAATCGCATTAATGGTAACTCCTAAAGTTCCATGTTTTTCTTTTTGAAGATTGCGTTCAAAATGTCTTGGAATTTCTAAAACGACATCAATTTCTCCCTTTAACATAGCAGAACTTGCAATAGCTTCGGATGGAAAATCGGTCAATACATCAAAATACGTTGAGGCATTAAACTTTTCTATCAATGCTCTTGATGTAGAGGAATGATCTTTATCGATATAGCCAAACTTAATATTCTTAACCTCAAAAGTAGCGGCATTGGAAAGAATGACCAGTTGGAGTAGTGGTAGCACAAAAATAATAGGAAGCATGCCTTTATTTCTAAAGATTTGCTTGAACTCTTTTTGTATGATGTAAAGTATTGTTTTCATCTTAGTTCCCGCGAAAGCGGGAATCTCTTTTTTAATTTATACATACCTACAAGGTTTTCAAAACCTTGCAGGACGTTTTTTTCTTTTTACTTAAACTACCGTCTATCATCTACCCACTCATCTACTCCAACCTAATCTTATATTTCTTCACACTTAATGCGATAAAAAACACAGTCATTCCCAATAAAATCGAGGTTTCTTTCCATATAAATTGGAGTCCGACACCTTTCAGCATAATGGCTTTTAAAATAACGATAAACCATTTGGCAGGAATGATATTACTGATGATTTGGAGCGGCATTGGCATGCTTGCTATAGGAAAAATAAATCCGGATAACAAGATTACCGGCAGCATCAACCCCATTAAAGAAATCATCATTGCGGTTTGTTGGGTGGCCGAAATCGTTGAAATTAAAATACCCAACGCCAATGAGGTAATGATGAACAACACACTTTCGAGGCCTAGTAAAAACAGACTTCCCTGAATAGGCATATTAAAAATAAAAATGCTCAACATTACAATGACAACAGCATTTATTATGGAAAGAAAGATATATGGAAACACTTTTCCTATGATTACTTGAAATGGTTTTAACGGAGATACTAAAAGAATTTCCATGGTGCCCAATTCTTTTTCTCTGGTTATGGAGATGGAGGTCATCATTGCCGAAACCAGCATTAAAATGATGGTCATCACTCCAGGAACAAACATATAAACGCTTTTTAACTCTGGATTGTAAACCATGCGGGTTTGCGGAATTATTTGATAGGCAATGGTGATGTCTTTGTTCAGTTCCTTTTGATATTGTTGAAGGATGGCACTGATATAATTTGTAATCGTATTAGCTGTATTTGGATCTGTGGCATCCGTGACTATTTGAATGGTCGCCTTGTGGTTTTTGACAAGGTTTTTACTGAAATCTTTTTCAAAGTTTAAAACGGCCTTGACTTGTCCTTTTTGAAAAACTGAAGCAATATCCGCTTCACGAGTCACCATTTGTTTGATGCTAAAATACTTTGATGCTGCTATCTTATTAATGATTTCTTCTGTAGTGGTGTCTTTTGAATGGTCTAAAATGGCGATATCTACATTGTTGATTTCGTTGGTAATGGCAAATCCGAACAATAAAATTTGGGCAATCGGCATTCCGAAGAGAATAAACAAGGAGCGTCTATCCCTAAAAATATGGTAGAATTCCTTTTTTACAAAACCTATGAATCTTTTCATAACACTCCCTGCGAAAGCAGGGATCTTTTATTCCTGCGAAGGCAGGAATCTTTTTTTTAGTTAATAATTTTTGTTGTTACACAGAGCGCCACAGAGAAATCACAGAGCTGCACAGAGTTTTTAAACTGTAAACTGCGACTGAAATGGCCTTTCTACCCGCGCGCCAACTTCAAAAACACATCATTCATATTTTCCGCCTGAAATTGCTCTTTAAGCTTCTTTGGGGTATCTAAAGCTTCGATTTTTCCATTCACCATAATGGACACCCGATCGCAATATTCTGCTTCATCCATATAATGAGTGGTCACAAAAACAGTGGTCCCTTGATTGGCTGCTTTATAAATCATTTCCCAGAACTGACGTCGGGTAATTGGGTCAACGCCTCCTGTTGGTTCATCTAAAAACACAATTTTTGGATCGTGGATCAACGACACTGAAAACGATAGTTTCTGTTTCCTACCTAATGGTAGCGATCCTACTAATTGGCTGGCAACGTTTTCAAGCCCCAATTCTTCAATTAATGCTTCTGATTTTTCTTTTATCCGTTGACGTGATAATCCATAAATTCCACCAAAAAAAGTGATATTCTCCTTAACGGTTAAATCGTCGTATAAGGCAAATTTTTGACTCATATAGCCAATGTTTTTTTTAATGTCATCTGGATTGGTTAAGACATCAAACCCTGCAACAGTAGCCTTTCCAGAAGTTGGATTTGAAATTCCAATCAGCATTTTGATCGCTGTGGTTTTTCCTGCGCCATTGGCTCCCAAAAACCCAAAGATTTCACCCTTTTCAACCTCAAAAGTGATGGCATTAACCGCTGTGAAATTGCCAAACATTTTGGTCAATCCTTCTACTTGTATGACTTTGTCCATTTTTTAAGGATTTATTCCTACTAGGATTTGGAAACATCGCAGGAAATTATAAACCATATGTTTTCCCAACTTATAAAAGATAGAAGCTGTTTTAATATTGAATGCTCAGTTCATTTTCATTTCGCTTCTATTTGGTTTTTGATACAAATTCGCCTTTTAAACACTACCATTTATTGCACGAATTTAACCGGCCTCACAAGTCTGATTTTAGTCTTGAAAGGTTATTTTGCCAACTCCATAAAGGTGTCTTCAATCGTCGCTTCAGTTTCATTAATTTCTATATCCGATAGGTTTTTAGATTCCAAATAGTGCTGCAATTCATTCTGATTAAAATTGGTTCTACTATCTGTATAATGCACAAACTCGCCAAAAGGATAGACACTGTGGTTATACTCATAGTCTTTTAAACTTGTGATCAATAGGTACATATTATTTGCACGCACGTTATAAATGGCCTTCGGATAGTGTTTCACGATAGCCTTTGGGGTGTCAATTTCCAAGATTTTCCCATCTTGGATCAAAGCCACTCTATCACAAAGAGCGGCTTCATCCATATAGGGGGTGGATACCAAAATCGTAATCTCTTTTTGTTGAAGGCGTTTCAGCATTTCCCAAAATTCCTTTCTTGAAACAGGATCCACCCCTGTGGTGGGTTCGTCCAAAAATAAAACCTTGGGTTTGTGGATTAATGCACAGCTCAATGCCAGTTTTTGTTTCATCCCGCCCGACAGTTTTCCGGCACGACGATCTTTAAACGGTTCAATTTGAACATAGATATTCTTTATCAAATCGTAGTTTTCATCGATGGTCGTTCCAAAAATAGTAGCGAAGAAATTTAGATTTTCCTCCACCGTTAAATCCTGATAGAGCGAGAATTTCCCTGGCATATAACCTACATTCTTCCGAATTTCTTTATAATTTCCAACCACATCAAAACCAGCAACAGTTGCCGTGCCTTCATCTGGAAATAAAAGCGTGGTCAAAATCCTGAACAATGTGGTCTTACCAGCGCCATCAGGACCGATGAGCCCAAAGAGTTCATTTGGTTTTACATCAAATGAAATATTCTCAAGAGCTTTTAGGTCTTTATAGGATTTTGATATATTGGAAATTGAAATCCCCATTTATTTGAAATAATCGTAATAAGCGTTGATGTTTTCATCGATGGCGCTTTTGAGCTTTGCAGCGTCTTCAACCGTTTCAGCTTGTGTAAGCGCTGCATTCTTTTCAATCAATGGGTGTAACCAAACATGGAGATTGTCATGTGCAGGTCCCTGCATGGTGCAATTTTTTATAACAAAAGTTATGTCGTCACCGAGCGATTTGGCCAGTTTATGATAGTCCGCCAATGTACTTGTGGTTTGTGTGTTAATGGTGTGTTGCAATTTTTTGACCCCTTCATTAGTTGGGAGATCAGATTGCCATTTTTCGCCATTGTTCATCTCTATTTCTTCGGTCCAAGAATTATCGTAGACATTTGCCGCCGATTCAACGTGGTGCTCATTTAAATGCGCATCGCGATTTTCAATTTCATCTGAGTGCGTGATGGTTTCTTGATTTTTGTTGTCTTTACAACTTACTAATGCCAAGAGGCCGATGGTAAAAATTAAATGTTTCATTGTTTTTGAATTTAGTGGTTATTAATATTTGAATTGTTTAATGTAATCATATTTTAAATAAATTTCTAAAGACTAGGGGATCCAATCCATAGTTCAGCGGGCATGCCTATTTTCAAGCTACCATCGTTATCCACATCTACCTTTACGGCATATACCAATGCCCCCCGTTCTTCTTTGGTTTGAATGATTTTTGGCGTGAATTCAGCTTCAGAAGCAATCCAGCTAATTTTCCCCTTATAGGATTTCATCGCCTCTGCATCATCAATTTTAACGGTGACCTCTTGTCCTATTTTTATGTTTGCCAATTGGATTTGGCTGATATACACTCGTAATTGCATGGTACCTAAATCGGCAATTTTATACAGCGGTTTGCCAAATGCGGTGATTTCATTTGGTTCGGCATATTTGGTTAAAACGGTGCCATTTATCGGATTGATGATTTTACTTTTTTGAATCTGATCATCAATTTGTTTTATTTGGACATCAATATTTTTCAGTTCGTTGACTACGGGTGCATTTTGGATTTCCACACTGCGAATTTGATTGTTGATCACGTCAATTTGACCTTGAACATCGTCCAGTTGCTTTTGAGTTCCCGCATTGTCCTTTATCAGGTTTTCGGTTCGTTTTTTATTGGTGTTGGCTGTTTTTAATTGGGCATTCAACACATTAATTTGAGATAGCACCCCTTTTGATTTAGAACTGATAACTGCTTTTGAAACTTCCAATTGTTCTCGTTTTAGGACCAACGGAATGGTGTCGATATAGCCTATGAATGTGTCTTTCATAAGTTGATCACCTTCTGACACCTCAAACTGCATCAGTTTTCCGGTATTTTCAGCTGATACCGTTATTTCTGTGGCTTCAAAATTACCGTAGCCGTCCGCTTTTCCATTGGAATTGCTACAGGAAAAGAGGGAAGTGGCCAGGATGCTTAAACCTAATATATAATCGAAATTGTTCATTTTGTTTTGGGATTAGTGCCCTTTATTAATATTATAATTTGCTTTTGCAAGTTGTAGCTGAATTTTATGTTTGACCAAAGTGTTTTCGTCTTCAAATAAATTGGTAAGCTCCGTGATGTATACCGATGAGGTGATGACACCGTTTTTGAGTTGGGAATCTGCCGATTTAAGGACCTCTTTTCGAAGGGTGATAATCTCCAAATCGGAAGTGATGAAAGCTTCTAACTTTTCGATTTCGTTTTGTTGCTGATTCAGTTCTATATTGGTGTTCAATTTGAACGTTTCGGTTTCAGTATCGATAATGTCTTTATTGATGGACAGGGATTCACGCTGTTTTTTATTGGAATTCCAGTCGAAGACATTCCAATTCAATTTAATACCAACGGTATAAAAGGCTTGAAAGGAATTATCGAGCATATTCAATCCTGGATTGCCATAGCCACCAGATGCAAACCCAAGTAATTTGGGCGCGTTTTGTTTGGCTATTAAGGCGTCGTTGCTTTCAATTTCATCTTTTTTAAGTTGAAATAATTCCAGTTCTGGCCGGTTCAATTCGGTTTTCGGAACTGTTTCCAACAAAGTATTTTGAAAGATAGCTGAGGCATTCAAGGGTTGTCCAATAACACTTGAGAGCGTTTCAATGAGTGAGGTTTTGTTGCTTTTAACTTCAATGAGCTGTTGCTTGAGTTTAAGCAGTTCGGCTTCCAGAACTTTATCTGATGCAGGTAAAATCACACCATATTTAATACCGGATTTCACTTCGCTCAATTTGGCTTGTAATTGTTCTTGTTTTGCCTTTAACAATAAATGCGTTTCCTGAGCTAATAAAATTGAAAAATAGAGCTGGTTTATTTTTTGTTTTAGTTGATAAAGGTTGACTTCAACCTGTTTTTGCCTCGTTTTAAGTTGCGATGATTTCACACCTAATGATGCTTCCGTTGCACCGCCATTATAAATAAGTTGATTGACCGACAGTGTTGCGCGGTACTGGTCTTTTTTTAGTGGTTCGATATTTGAATTTGGGATGGGAACTTCAATCACATCCGATTGATAGGTGGCCTGCGCATCAAAACTCAACTGCGGTAGTTTCGCGTTTGAAACCACCTCTTTTTCTAATTTATTTTGCATAGCCAGTAGGTCAGATTGTTTGGCCAAAGGATAATTGACTGTTGCGAGGTCATAACATTCTTGAAGGGTTATCGATTGTTGCGAAACCATGGCGCTTGTAAAAAATCCTATCAAAATAATTAGCGAGAGTCTCATTTTAATGTTGCTTTATTGAATTGATAATAAAGTTGGCAACTTCTGTTTTTCTGCTTTCTATAAATGCCTTGTACTCTTTTTCGTCTTTCTTTGTAAGCGCTTTAACCAATGGTTTTCCTAAAAACGGGAAAATATTGAGCGCGAGTATGTTGACGAATAATTGGTCGGCATCTATTGGTTTTAAAATTCCCTTATTAATCTCGTCATCCACGCTTGCTTTAAACTTTTCGAGATTTGGAAAGCCTGTGTTGTCTTTTAACTTTAGAATGAAATCTTCATTTCTGTAAAGCTCATTGATAATGAAATTCGGTAAATAAGGGTGTTTCATCATGAACGAAGTATAGTCACCGGTAAAGTTTCTTATTTTATCCTCAACGGTTGAATCATCGTTTAATATGGTATTTAACTGTGGTGCCAAGAGCGAAAATGCGTTCTTGAAAACGGCTTCAAAGAGTAATTGCTTGCTTCGATAATAATAGTGAAGCATCGCTTTATTAATCCCTGCCTTATCAGCTATTTCCTGCATTCTTGCACCATCCATCCCTTTTGATTGAAAGACATCTTTGGCGGCGTCCAATATTTGATGTTCCGTCGTTTCTTCTTTTTTCATTTAACTAAGAGGTTTAACCAGATGGTTAACAAATGTACAAAAAATAATCTAATGGTAAGTAAATTGATACGTTTTAAGGCTCAAGTATATTTTATTTGATAGTGTTCATTTCGGAAGAAAGAAGAGTGCCATTGGGAAACTTGTACCTGACCAGGAATTTATTTTCGTTTAAGGGTACAGTACTAATACAAAAACTCAATCGCAAGGGAAGAAAAACCGCAAGGAGCGTAAAGTTTTAAAGGACTGTGGTCATAGCGTAGCTCGTCGCGACTTTTGCGGTAAAAGATATAGCATATGAACATTTAATATTATAGATGATATTGACGAGTTGCGAAAACCTTCTGATGAAGTTAAATCATAATTATTCCAGATTATGGATTCTCAATCTATGAATTCAATTTGTTTTTTATCAGCTTAATTGCCATCACACCAATGGTACCACCAACAAGGGATACCAATATGTTTATTGTAAATAACACACGATTTGTTTCGCCAGTTTCCATAATCGACATCGGATCAAATCCAAGTCGTCCAAAGGTCTTTAAGAAGAAAATACTGCCAAAAACACCCGCCATGGTGTTTCCAATTAATCCTAACGTGTGTTTTTTGCTTATCAATGCAAAAACATGTGCGCCAATAATTCCCATAAAAATACTAATGATTGCAATAAGTGTGTCGGTCATGCCCAGAGATTTCTTACTTATTTAATGCTCGCCATAGCCAACATCGTTAATTTTTCCTCGAAAAACACGGTATTGAACAAACATATAAATCCCAACCAAAAGCGCTGCAATTACAAACCAATATACCCCAACGGATAATCCATACTCATGGGCTGCCACATTGTATAAGGTTAAAGAAGGGTTGACGTTATTTGTTGAAGGCAAAACCTTAGGGAATATAGAGGCTACAGTAGATGCCAATCCTCCGAGTAGAAACAGCGTTGAGAAAAGAAATCCTATTCCGTCTCTATTAAATGACTTTACTTTAAACAAACCAAAAAGTCCCGTAAACGTAATCAGTGGAAAAATAATTAACCAAGGATGTTCCATAAAATTACGAAATGGATTGGGATCTATGATATGCCATGTGGACAAGGATGTTATGACCAACACCAACAGCACAAAATTCAAATTAAAAATCACTTTTTTTAGTTTTGGGTTTAAGTCAGAATTGGTTTTAAAAATAATCCAATTGGCACCATGAATGGCCAAGGAAACCACTCCAACAAGTCCTAGCATTAAAGTGAACCAATCGATTACTCCCAAATGTTCGGCATGTGGACTAAAACTCTGATTGCATAAAGGCAAAAAGAAAAAATGAGGCTCATGAGCGGAAACCCCATCGGTAACCATACCTAAATTTACGCCCCTAACAATATTACCTAGTGCGATTCCGAAGAATAAAGCCAACAGTAAACTTGCAATCCCGAAAGCTTTATCCCAAACAGCTTCCCACATTCTGTTTTTGATCTGTCCTCGTAACTCAAGACCAATCGCCCTAAAAATAAGCAACCATAAAATCATCATCAACGGCAAATAAAACCCACTGAATGACGCCGCGTACAAGGTTGGAAACGCAAAAAATAAAACACCGCCAACGGCTATGAGCCAAACTTCATTGGCATCCCAAAAAGGACCAATGGCGTTGGTGATGGCTTTCTTATCTTTTTCGGTTTTGGCAAAAAATAAATGAATGATTCCTGCACCAAAATCATAACCATCCAAAATAACATAGATGGTTAACATAGTCATTAAAACGATATACCAGAATAATTCCATAGTTAGATAAGTTTTGTGGTTTCAGGACCTTTATGGATGATTTTTACAGCAAGCATGATGAACAATAATCCCAATAAGGCATAAAGTCCAATAAAACCAAGCAACGTAAACAGAGTGTATCCTGATGAAACTGTGGGCGAAATCCCGTCTGCAGTCCGCAACAGATTATATACCAACCAAGGTTGCCTGCCCAATTCGGCAGTGTACCATCCCGCTGTATTGGCGATATATGGAAACGGTAGCATGAACATCAACGCCCATAGCACCCATTTGGTGGTATAGAGTTTTTTTCGAAATAATTGGATGCCTGCAATAAGCAATAATCCTATAAAAACAGTACCCAGACCCACCATAATATGATAGGAGTAATACAGCCCAGGAATGTTGGTTGGATACACACTTTCATCAAATTCATTGAGACCTTTAATCTCGGCATCCCATCTTTGATAGGTTAAAAAGCTCAACACATTTGGTACCGCAATTTTATTGTCGAGTTTTTTATTGACCACATCCGGTTGCCCAATTAAGATAATCTCAGCGCCGCCATCTTCGGTTTCAAAAATGCCTTCCATAGCAGCAAAGGTTACCGGTTGATGGTTAGCTACATTTTTCGCAGCCCAATCACCGGTTGGAAAAGCAACCAAAATACTGGAAACCAATCCAAAAATAACACCAGTCTTTACGAAGAGTTTTCCAAATTCACTATACTTATTGTTTAGGAGGTAGAAAGCGCCAATGGATGCCACCACAAATGAAGAGGTAATTACGGAGCCCATTTGATTGTGTAAAAATGCAGGCATCAACCACGGATTGGAGAATAATGCGCCAAAATTGTTAAGCACAAACTTTCCGTTTTCTAAAATTTCATAACCAACAGGGTATTGCATCCAGGAATGTGTGGCTATAATCAAATAGCCACTTGCCCAAGAGCCTAAGAATACCAGAAAACCAGTTAAGAAATGGAGCTTTTGGCCCATTAGTTTTTCTCCAAACAGGAACAATCCCAAAAATGAAGATTCCAAGAAAAAGGAAAACATACCTTCCATGGCTAGGGTTTGGCCAATAATTCCTCCCGTAAGTTCAGAGAATTTCGCCCAATTGGTGCCAAACTGAAATTCCATTGGAATCCCAGTGACGACGCCCATTGCAAAATTGAGCGCGAAAATTTTCATCCAAAATTTGGCGGCATCGTTATACTTATCAATCTTAGTTCTTAAAAATCGCCATTTAAAATAAACGATCATTAAGGATAATCCCATGGTCAATTGTGGAAATAGGTAATGGAAAGTGATCGTGAACGCAAATTGCATTCGATCGTAAAAGAGCATGTCTTCCATATTGAGATAGCTTTTGAGGGATAAATTTATTATAAAAATATATGAGAACCCTTTGTTAAATGGATACTACAAGAAACAAAATCCTCTTTTATTTTTTGAGACCGTTATTTAACTTCTCCTAAATTCCTTGAATTTCGGTTTTTTATTTAATTTTAACACGTAAGCGCAATAAAGGTAAGATATAGATGCTGATCTTTTCCTATGTTTGTTGTATAATTGTATCGTGCATAACTGTTTTAATTCTCAAATTAATGCAGTATAACTTTTTCTCTTATTCATCAACTATGGATGTTATTATCAATCAACTTATAGAAGAGTTCCAACTACCGCTTCAAAATCCTGTGTTGATTTTTTCTTTGATTCTCTTTATTATTCTGTTGGCCCCGGTGGTGTTGCACAGAATTAGGATTCCTGGAATTATCGGCTTGATTGTATCGGGAATTATCATTGGACCTGCTGGGTTGAACATTTTGGAGAAAAGTCTTTTTGTAGATGTATTTTCCACTATCGGCCTATTATACATCATGTTTATTGCGGGTCTGGAACTTGATTTAAACGAGTTTAAAGCCACAAGAAATAAGAGTTTATTATTTGGGTTTTTAACCTTCACGATCCCTATAGCGATTGGATTTCCGGTGTGTCATTATGTATTGGGCTTTGATTTTAACGCCAGTCTCCTTACATCTAGCATGTTTGCCACCCATACGTTAGTTACCTACCCAATAGTCAGCAAACTTGGTGTTTCAAAAAACGCCGCTGTAGCCATTACGGTAGGAGGAACAATCTTAACGGATACTGCCGTTCTTATTATGTTGGCCGTTATTTTAGGCTCGCATGATGGTGGGCTTACGCAGGAATTTTGGATCCGTTTGGGCATATCATTGGTCTTGTTTTCGGCGTTTATGTTTTTGGTGATCCCAAGAATTGCAAAATGGTTTTTCCGGAAACTGGAAAGTGAAAAACATTCGCATTATATTTTTGTGCTTTCAGTAGTCTTTTTCTCAGCTTTTTTGGCAGAAATAGCAGGTTTGGAATCTATTATTGGTGCGTTCGTGGCCGGATTGGCGCTCAATAAACTCATTCCGCATTCGTCAGCTTTGATGAACCGAATTGAATTTATTGGTAACTCACTCTTCATTCCATTTTTCCTTATTAGTGTTGGGATGATCGTGGATGTCAGTGTCATTATGAGCGGTCCGATGGCGCTTATTATTGCAGGAACGCTAACCGTAGTTGCCATTTTCGGAAAATGGACTGCAGCTTTCTTAACCCAAATTATATTTAAATTTTCAACGGGGCAGCGCCAGTTGATTTTCGGATTAAGTAGTGCCCACGCTGCGGCAACATTAGCCGTAATTTTGGTGGGATACAAAGCAGGAATTTTGGATGACAATATTTTGAATGGTACTGTAATACTCATTCTAATTACCTGCATCATTGCTTCTTTTGTAACTGAAAGAGCAGCCAAAACCATTATCCGTAATTCTGATGAAGATGAGGATATGGCACTGAGCAGTCCATCTTTCCAAGAAACAATTTTAATACCCATTGCCAATTTGGTAAATATTGAGAAAGTTTTGGATTTTGCAGTATTAATAAAGGATAAAAAATCCATCAATCCCTTATCCATTTTAACGGTGGTTCCCAATACTAATGAAGCAGAGAAAACCATACACAAAGCGAAACTAGGATTGGAGAATTATTTAAAGGAAACTACAGCATCTGATACCAATGCTACGGTTATGGCAACAATAGACCATAATGCGGCGAGTGGTATTTCGAGAACCGCCAAGGAAATTATGGCCGATATCATTTTATTGGGATGGCCTCAAAAGACTGGGTTCTTGGATAAATTGATAGGAGACAAGATGGAAAGTATTTTGCAAAATACTGATAAAACTCTTTTTATATGTGATTTCGAAATTCCTTTCGTCAACCATAAGCGATTATTTGTCGTGGTTCCCCCAAATGCCGAATTCGAAGAAGGTTTTGCACATTGGGTCAATAAAATCGCCAAACTCTCAGTGGAATTATCCATTCCGATACATCTCAATTGCAACGAGGCGACACACCAATCAATATTGAGGTTTGCCAAGGACAATAAGGTCAGCTTGACCATGGAATATAAAAATTTCAAGGACTGGGACGATTTCCTAATTATTTCCAGAGAGATTGATGCTACCGATTTGATTGTTTTGGTATCCGCTAGAAAAGGCTATATTTCTTATTTTGGACACCTGGATAGAATCCCTTTAAAGTTGGAGAGACATTTTCCTGCTATAAGTAAAATGGTTATTTATCCTCAGTAGCAGGTTAACAGAAGCATCTTAATGACCTAATCATTTAAAATAGAGGTTTGTTGTTACAGCTTAAATTTTTCATGGCAATAAAAAAACGTACCTACCAATCATTTTCTTTTGTTTTAATAAGACTTTAACACGTTACGGTAACAAAGGTTACATAAGAACCAGGCCATTTGTCTTATGTTTGTACCTACAGTGAAAACTAAATCTTACATAGCAGTAGTTCTAATAACTATCTTTCTGGCAAAATTTGCTGCGATAGATGCCCATGGACTGAATATTGTTTTCAGTGGAAGCAAGACTTCTTTTGTAAATCCATATTGTAAGAAAACCGCTTCCGACGAAAAATCGAAGGAGTCAACCAGTTTAACAGCTCAAGATGATGTGGACACACAAGTAATTATTTTAACTGGAAATTGCACATCGCCTTTTCATTTTGATTTCTTTTCTTGGGAAGCGGACTTTTCCGATCCTGTTGTAGTGATCAACCAACACTTTACTTCCAATTTAAGTTATCGGTATCCCGATAACATATCTCCTCCGCCTCGCGTGGCCTAACTTTCTTTTTGACATCTTAAACTGGGTGTTTCCATAATATTTCTTTTTCAAGACATATACTTGGATGACCTGTCACGCACAGGCACCACACAGAATCAAACAATCTTTATTTACATTTTTTATAATGACGGGCAATATTTTAATCAGTCGCCGCTCCATCCAGCTACTGCGCATTTTAGTAAGCGGCATATTTCTAGTAGCGGGCCTTAGCCACTTGCTCAATGTTGAAAAAACAGCCCAACGTATAGAACAGGCGAGTTTTAAGGGGTTAGCCCTTTATTTCGGAGATCCTCAATGGCTTATCATCCTTTCAGGGATTGTTATGCTAGTAGCAGGCTTTCTTTTTCTAATTGGTTATAGGACAAAATGGGCAGCTATTATTCTAGTGGCGGTTTTAATCCCTATCACACTAACGGTACAAGTAGGACAATTGACGACACTTGGTCCTTTATTTAAAAACATTGCAATTTTAGGCGGACTTCTTTTTTTTATACTGAATGATACCGATCAACTTTTAAAATAAAACGATATGAAAACATACATTTTTAGTTCACTATTATTAATGTTCACTCTATTTGGCAGCGTTAATTTACAAGCGCAACAAGTGGATAGCAGCAAAAATAATTACGTAGTTCTCACCACAAAAGTACAACAGTTACAACCCATCATCCTAACTGCAGAAGCCCTAAAGGCAGAGGAAGGAGAGAGCTTTGGCGATTTTCAGGTCATTATCTGTGGTAAGGACATGGGACAACTTACAGATCCTGAAATAATAAATTCATTTATTCAAAAAGCGGAGAAAGCTGGCGTCCAGATCATAGCCTGTGGATTTTCGCTCAACAAATTTAAAGTCGATAAAACAAAAGTTCCAGCGCGCCTTTACATTGTAGAAAACGGCATCTTATATAATTTCCAGCTTCAAAAAAAAGGATATAAAAGCTTAAGTCTATAACTATAAATCTCAAAAAAAATAGAAGAATTATGAAACACGATAAAACAGAAATAAATAAAAAGAAAACTTGGATCCAGTATGGTGTATTTGGTGTTGTCGCAATTATACTTTACGCCACAGGATTACATACTGAGGTCATCGGTTTTGCCCAACGGGGTATTCTTGCTACCGGATTAATGAATCCCAACGTAAAGAACATTACCCAAGTGCATGAAAATAAAAAGGCTATAACATCACGACCCGAGTTTGAAAAGGCAGATTTTAACTTAAAATTGATGGATAGAGAAGGTCATATCTCCTCTTTGGAGGATTTGAAAGGCAAGGTTATTTTCATGAACTTCTGGGCTACTTGGTGTCCACCATGTATTGCAGAAATGCCAAGTATTGATAAGTTGCACAAAGAAATGGGTGATGAAGTGGTTTTTGTAATGCTTTCATTGGATCAGGATTTTGAATTGGCAAAAGCATTTGATAAGCGTAAAGGCTACAATCTGCCTATTTATGCCCCAGCTAGCAATTTGCCACCAATGTACCAATCTTCAGCAATTCCAACTACTTATGTTATTGATGCGAAAGGAAATCTAGCTTTGACGCACAAAGGCATGGCCGATTATAATGATGACGGATTTAAGAAATTTCTGAGAAGTTTGAAGTAATAATTCCGAAATGGGATGGAAAATTGTAAATTTATCTGTCCCTTTTGGATCATAAAAATCTTAATATGAAGCTAAATGTATTATTCATAAACGATGTACACGGGTATTTAGCACCACATCCCGAATTATTTTATGATGAAACAGGCGAGATTATTGAAACCGTTGGCGGATATGCCCATATTGCAGGATTGGTAGAAGCTATTAGGGATGAAAATCCTAATACACTTTTTTTTGATGGCGGAGACACTTTACACGGTACCAAACCCTTGGTTGATTCTAAAGGGGAAGTTATTATTCCAATTTTAAATTCAATTAACCCCGATGCCGTAGTAGGGCATTGGGATTTCGGTTATGGCCCTGAACGTTTAAAAGCCCTTGCTAAACAGTTGAGGTTTCCCATATTAGGGTGTAATGTTTATAAAGAAAATGGTACGAATTTTTTGAGACCTACTATGATGTACGAAAAAGAAGGTATCAAAATAGGAGTTATAGGAATTTGTGCAATGATTATTGATAAAGTGATGCCGGAAAGGATGGGGCAGGGACTGAAGTTTACATCTGGAATTCATGAGGTACCACTGCACATTAAGAACTTGAAAGCTCAGGGAGCAAATGTAGTTGTTTTGCTTTCTCATAATGGATTTCCACAAGATGTTGCACTCTTGGAACACGTAAAGGGCATTGACATTTGTTTGAGCGCGCATACCCATAATAGAATTTATAAACCTATAGAAATTAATGGCGCACGTATTGTACAATGTGGATGCCACGGTGCCTTTTTAGGGAAACTGACCCTTGAAATAGATAGGAATAGTATTAAGAACTTTGATTACAAACTTATTAAAATTAATAGTGCATTACCTAAAAGTGAAACGACAGAACGATTGGTAGAGAAGGTTCTCAAGCCCTATCAGGACATTACAAAATTTGTTTTAGGTTATACTGATACTATTTTACATCGTTATAGCACTCTGAATTCAACCATGGATAATTTTCTGTTGAAAGCCATAGCGCATGCCACTAAGACGGAGATTGCTTTTTCTAACGGATGGCGGTTTGGCGCTCCGATTGGAGTGGGAGCAATCACAGAGAACGATCTTTACAATATTACTCCAATGAATCCACCCGTTTCTACTGTAGAATTAACCGGTGCCGAAATAAAGCAAATGTTGGAAGAAAATTTGGAGCGTACCTTTTGTAAGGATCCCTTTGGGCAAATGGGAGGCTATGTAAAACGTGTTTTAGGATTGCAAATTAATATGCGCATCGAAAATCCAAATGGGCATCGTATTCAGGAAATTTATTACAAAGATTCCCATCTTAAATATGAAAGAATCTATAAAGTAAGTTTTGTAACCAGCCAAGGTGTTCCCAATAAATATGGTAAAAACCGTAGAGAACACGATCAAAGGGCGGTGGTGGTTATGAAAGAGTATTTGAAGAATAATCCAGTTTTCACTCCAGATAAAATACAAAGTTTTCGACTGGTTTAAAGTTTTATAAATTTGTTGTTCCATCTAAATCAAATATCTATGAGCTCTTTTTATAAAGTCATTACCCTTCTTTTTATCGCTTCTTTTCCCTTGCAAAGTTGCGGCAATCCAAATTCAAAAAAAATTATGTACATAACCGCTCAAGATTCAACTTCAAACTTATTGAACGCAGTCTCTGAAAAAGATACCGCACTGGTCGCAAAAATTTTAAGTACCCAACCAAATCTTGAGGTGCGCGACAACAAAGGACGAACACCCTTAATGATTGCAACATATAATGCCGATAGCAAAATAGCCGAACTGTTAATTTCTGCCGGAGCCGATGTAAATGCACAGGACGACATGTTGAATAGTCCTCATTTATATGCTGGCGCAAGCGGCAATTTGTCTATTTTAAAAATGAGTTTGGCCAACGGTGCTAAATTTGATGTTTATAATCGTTATGGTGGAACTGCACTGATACCTGCAGCAGAGAAAAGACATTTGGAAGTAGTCAAGCTGTTGTCTGAAATACCAGAATATCCTATTGATCATATTAACCATCTCGGTTGGACGGCCTTACTGGAAGCTATTATTTTGGGTCCAACTGGCGAACCTCAAGTGGCTATTGTAAAAGTACTGGTAGATGCAGGCGCTGATGTCAATATTGCGGATAAGGATGGGGTGACACCACTGCAACACGCCAAAAGCAGGGGCATGGATAAAATTACTAAAATTCTAATTGCAGCAAACGCTCATTAAAAACAAAACAAAATGAATAAGATAGATGACAGAGACTTGCGGCATTTACGTCGCTGTATTGAATTGGCAAAAGAAGCCCTTTCTGCAGGGAATCAGCCGTTTGGCTCGGTACTCGTTTCAGCACAAGGAGAAGTTATGTTTGAAGGAAGAAACGAAGTAATGACCACAGGTGACCAAACGCGGCATCCAGAGTTTGAGATTGCACGTTGGGCAGCAACATATATGACGCCGGAAGATCGTGCTAAGGCAATCGTTTACACATCGGGTGAGCATTGCGCCATGTGTTCTGCGGCGCACGGTTGGGTAGGATTGGGTCGGATAGTGTATGTGAGTTCTACCGAGCAATTATCATCTTGGCTCAAAGAAATCGGTGTTGCTGCATCCCCAGTAAAATCGTTGCCCATTAATCAAGTCGTTCCTGAAATTGAAGTCTATGGACCCGTGCCTGGTCTTGCCGAGGAAATACGTGAGCTGCACGTCCGTTTTCACAAATCTTAAAATCAATAAAAAAGAATATTTCAAGAAGATAAATAACGTCTTTGCAAATGATGGGAATATAGGTTCATGAATATTAAATGAACCGTCGTGTTCTTTTTTGATAATCTTCATACTCCGGGAATCTTTCGCCCAACAGTCTTTCCTCATAAACCGATTTATAGTAAAATAGGATTAAAAGCAGAAGTGTGATCAAAACTTTGTAAAGAGATGATCCATAGACAGCATATCCGAATCCTGAAAACAGCAATGCCGTATAAATAGGATGCCTTGAGATGCGGTAAGCACCACTGGTGATCAATTTCCCAGATGCCATTGGCGATGGGAAGGGAGAAAGCTTGGTATTTAATTGAAAGAGCGCAATAACTCCGAATAAGATAGCAACACCCAACAAAACCAAACCCGAATAGCATAGCCATTCGGGTAGTTGAGTATAAGACACACGTAAGGGTAAAAAATAAGCTATAAAAAGCAGTATCTGCACCGTTACAAATGCATAGTCCTTAACAGGTGTTTTTTGGTTCACTTTTTACAATTCTTCTAAAGTCTATTAATTATCCGTCTTCACTTTTTAGAAATCAGACTGACCTTGAAGAATTATAGATGTTTTTTGGCAAGATAAAAATCGACTTTTTCAAGTGAATCGTCTGCTAATCTGGCATTGAGTTCGTCCAAAGTTTTTGGTGGACCCACGATGACCTTATCGCCTTTTTTCCAATCTAATGGCATCGCCACCTTATTTTCATCGGAAATTTGCATGGCTTCCAAAACACGTAAGATTTCATTCATGTTTCTACCTATATTCAAAGGATAATACATGATCAATCTGATTTTTTTACTTGGATCAATGAAAAATACGGCGCGAACCGCGGCAGTTTCACTCTCATTGGGTTGTAGCATTCCGTATAGTTTTGCCACTTTCATATCGATATCTGCAATGATAGGGAAATCAAAATAAACGCCAGTGTTTTCCCTAACATTCTGAACCCATCCCATATGCGAATGGATACTGTCAATACTTAAACCTAATAACTCAGTATTTAGAGCGTCAAATTCACTTTTTCGAGTGGCAAATCCGCTCAATTCGGTAGTACACACAGGCGTAAAATCAGCGGGATGTGAGAACATCACCACCCATTTGTCTTTTGCGAAATCTGAAAATTTTATTTTCCCTTTAGTTGTCACAGCTTCAAAGTCGGGAGCATCATCTCCAATTCTTGGCATTGAAGTGCCTTGTTGCATTTCTAAATTTGTTTCCATAATTATGTTTTTACTATTGTTTTTTATCTTTTATAAATTTAAGCAATTATTACTTTTTAAGCGATAACAGAGGTTACATATGTTTATAATTAGCTTTGTTTTAACATCATCTCCTTAAATTCTTGATGAATTGTTAATGAGATAAACCTATTCTACAAAATATAAAACTAAAAAACCCGAATCGCATAGCCATTCGGGTAGGTGTATCCTGGACAAAGGAAGTGTCATAACTACTCCACAACAAATCGCTCGTGCTAACTTAGTTTAATGTCAGTCTTTAAATTGTTCAATAGCATCGCTTAAATCATAAACGGTAGCGTTTTCCAATTCATTTTCTAGAATACTACTTCCTGCTGCACTTCGATATCCGCCAGCACAATGTACTACAATTGGTTTGTTGGTTGGGATTTGATTGGAAGTTTGGCGCAATTCGTAAAGTGGATGCTCAAGCGCTTTCTCGAAAATCTTACCTTGTTCTATTTCACTTCGGTTCCGAACGTCAACAATAGTGTAGTTGTCCGGATTTTTCTTGAAATCTTCCAAATCCAATGCTTCAGTTTTTACTAAGTCGTCATCTGAAAGTGTAATGACTTTTTTAACCTGTTTTTCATATCCAATCTTAGCTAAGCGGTTTAAAAGCTTGTCCTTATTTTCTTTTTTATCGATGACCAAGGTGAACTTTTCTTTTGGCGCCACAATCGAACCTATCCACGTTTCAAATTTTGCAGTATCCGATTCTGCCTGAACGTTAATACTGCCTTTTAAATGGCCCTTTTTAAAACTCGCTTCATTTCTCATGTCAACAATAAGACCTGTAGCGGTAGTGTTTTCAATAAATGGAATCTGATCAATGGTTGGATCTAAATTATCCGCCCCAGCCTTATTGATATCCACATTAAATCCAAAATAAGAGGGGATAAATGGCTGACCGTCGAGTAAGGTTTTCATAAATTGCTCTTTGGATTGGTCTTTAAAGGCCCAATTGCCCGTACGTTCATCGCCCAATGTGCTACTTGCAGCATCACTCAAATTTTTTCCACAGAGCGAACCCGCTCCATGAGCAGGATAGACAATCGTCTCATCAGGAAGGTTGTTAAATTTATTTGTAACGGTATCATACATCATTTCCGCCAGTTCTTCACGTTTGGCGGTCAGGTTACCTACGCTTTCTCTTAAATCGGGACGGCCTACATCACCAATAAATAGCGTGTCTCCAGTAAACATGGCGGTTTTGTCGCCTTCTGTAGCCACTATCGTAATGCTATCTGGAGAGTGTCCAGGTGTATTGATAGCTTTTAAGTTGACATTGCCCAAGTTGATACTGTCGCCATCGTCAAATGTTTCGTGAGGATAGTCGGCGCCTAACTTTTTACTATTGTAAATAGTCGCTCCAGTATTTTTATGGATTTCAAGATGCGAACTCACAAAATCGGCGTGGGGATGCGTCTGGATTATCGCGGTTATTTTCGCGTTATTCGCTTTCGCAAAATCATAATATTGCTGTGGATCGCGCTCCGGATCAATAATCGCCATCTTGCCATTACTAACTATGGCGTAAGAAAAGTGGGAGAGCGGCTTGTATTCAAACTGTTTGATATTCATAATTCTTAAATTTTATTAAATAAAAAATCTACTATAAATTACTATAATTATTAGTTGCTTCCTGAAAAAATATACTATTTCAGTTTTTTAAAACTGCAGAATTGAAAGTTCTGCGTGGTTTTAAAAGGTGTGATATGGTCTATAGTGAGGCAATTTATTTTTTCAAAGTGGCTTTGGAACACTTTTACCAATCCGTTTTCATCATACTGTGAAATTTCCAACCCACTACATTTGGTCGGACCTTGGAGTGAAAAAGTACCAATAATTAATCGCTCGGCGACACATTTATTAGCAATGGTCGCGTAAATTCTAATTTTTTCTTTTGAAGTCAGAAAATGAAATGCGGCGCGATCGTGCCATAAGTCGTAAGTTACTTTAGGTTCAAACGAAGTAATGTCGCTCGCAATCCACTGTACGTTATCGGCTTTCTTACCCAAGCGTTTTTTTGCTTTTTCAAGAGCCTTAGCTGAGATGTCCAATACGGTTATATTTTCATAGCCTTCTTCAAGTAAAAAATCCACTAGTTTACTGTCGCCACCACCAATATCAATGATTTTGGCAGTTTTGGGCAAATGACATTCCTGAATCAATCTTAGGGATATCTCCGGCATTTCTTGGGTCCAACTGACTTGGTCTGGACTTTTTTTCTCGTAGACGGATTCCCAATGCTCTTTTGTGTTCATAATTTATTTGCTAAGATCATTTGATTGATATCCAAAATGGTTTAATAAATGTGAAAATATTTCATTTGATTAATCGGTCAAACCAATGCTTTGAAAAAATGCGGATTTCTATAAAGGATGAAATTAACAAACATTTTCCAGAAATACAGTAACCTAGGTTACAAAACCTTGATTATCGTCCTGAAAAGTTACTAAAAAATATAACAGGATGTTTAATATGTTATACTTTTATAAGTTCAATTGTTGTCTAGAACTGAATTTTATGACACATTAAGAGATCAAATTCTTTATCTGCAAATCACCGGGGTAATGGCTGGAATAAAATGTCATCTAAATTATTTATAGGAACTGTTAAGGCTAAAGCTCCAATATAATTATGATTTACCATGAAGCTGAAAACATATAAGTTTTTTTGATTGCATACTAGGGATGATGGAATAGTATGTGAACCATCGATTACCGAGATTTTGTAAAGATCGTTATCAATACCTTTTCCTATGGCTTTTACAACAGCTTCTTTTCGGGTCCATAACTTGTAAAAAGTAAGGTACTTATCCTTACTAATTTCAATTTCATCCATTTCCTTCTGATGATATACATTTGGTAAAATCTCTTTATAATTGAATTCTTTATTAATATATTCAAGGTCAACGCCTACAGGGTTTTCTGCTATGGCAATTATTGCATAATCTAAAGAGTGCGAAACATTAAAATAAACAGATGGATGAGATGGTAAATAGGGTTTTTTGTGAGCATCCACTTCTATACTAATTTGACTAATATCCAAAGCTGTATATTCAGCCAAAAGGAGTTTTAAGAGTGCCCTGCAGATAATAAATCTGTTCTTGTCTTTAATAAAATGATATCTATTAGCACGTTGGCACTCTGAGTCTGATAAAAAACGCGTGAGGTCAGGAATCGTTTCTTGTAACTTTAATAATTCAATTTTATAAATAGTGACTCCTGGATCACCTTTTCTATTTTGGGATGGATCTCGGGTCAAACATTCAATTGTTCTACAAAGTATAGTGCTATACACTTTTTAAAGTTTTAGTGTCGAGTACATTTTGAAGACTTTTTGCTAGAGTTTGAACATTGGGTTCTTCAAACATATCTACGTGATTCCCGGGTACCATATGTTTACGAATCCCTTTAAGTGCCATGTTTTTCCATCCCAGTAAATCATGGTCGTGTACAAAGTTAATTTCCTCCATGGCCCTAAATAAATCGATCACAAAATCCTGAGGAGTAATGGTATATGCATTAGTAGCCTTTTGATGATTTTGTTCCATCTTATACGGAACATTAAATTGCATTTCATACTGTTTTTCCTTTCCGTACTTTAACTTTAAAAACAATCCAGAAATTTGAATTTTCAGTAATTCCTTTCGGCGAATAAAATGTTTTCTACTCGCAAACATGTTAAAACTTAAATACACTATTTTTCCCAAATGGAATAAATTGGAAAGAATCTTTTTCTTAATGGGGTTGGTGTAATAATAGGCGGGATACACATAGGTGTCAAATTGTGCAACAATAGTCACTTCTTTCCCTTGCGCTCGTAATTGTCTTGCCATTTCAAAAGCTACAATTCCACCATAAGAAAATCCTCCCAAAGCATAAGGACCATTAGGATTGGATTGGAGAATTTCAGAAATATAATCTGCCGCCATTTGATCAATAGAATCATGTGGCTCATCTACACCACTTAAACCTCTAGACTGAAGTCCGTAAACAGGTTGATCCTTATCTAGGTATTGTGCTAAGGCATTGAACATTAAAACATTATGATTGGCTCCGTGTACGACATATAAAGCTGGTTTTGTCCCTTCTGGTTTTAAAGGCACCAATGAATCCCACACAATGTATTCACTATCCATATAAGCCGCCAGTTTTTTGACTGTAGGATGTTTGAGTAAAGCAACAAGTGGTAATCTGTTTCCCGTTTCCTTCTCTAGTTTTGCCATAACCTGAACCCCCACAATGGAATGGCCGCCAAGTTCAAAAAAGTCACTATGAACATCTATCTTCTCGATCTTTAGGCATTCTTCCCAAATAGTGGCAATAATTTTCTCCGATTCTGTAATTGGTTCACTAAATCCGAGTTTTTCATCTTTGACCGGTAGATTACTTAGCAACGCTTTGCGGTCGATTTTACCGCTAAGTGTGGTTGGAAATTCTTTGACCGAGATAAACTGATTCGGAATCATGTGAACCGGGAGTTGATCCTTTAAGGCCTCTTTCCACCGGTTTACCTGATTTGCACTGGGATGACCCAAATCAGAAGGGATAACAGTGGCGATAAGTTGATCTTCTTGGAGCAAAACGACCGCTGACTGGATGCCATCTAAGGAGTCTAAGGCTTGTTCAATCTCTTCCAATTCAATACGCTGACCTCGGATTTTAACCTGATGGTCTATTCGTCCCAAGCAATGTACATCGCCTGAAGGCAGCAATCTAGCCAAATCACCGGTGCGGTAAAGCGTAGGTCCCAGATCACTCTCCAAAGGATTTTTTATGAACTTTTCTTTAGTGAGATCATCTCGTTTCCAATAGCCTTTTGCCACGCCGTCACCCGCTATGCAAAGTTCACCAGTTTTACCTGGTGAAACTAATCTATCGTGTTCATCAACAATATAAAGTTGGGTATTGGCCATAGGATGGCCTATTGCAATCAAGGTATCTTCTTTAGAGATTTTCTTCATCGCAGACCAGATGGTCGTTTCCGTAGGCCCATACATGTTCCAGAGTTCAGTCACTCGTTGGAGTATGCTTTTGGCCAGAACCATAGGTAAGGCTTCCCCAGTACTGATGGCTTTAATGGCTAAGGGTTTTTCCCAACCCGAATACAAGAGCATTTGCCAGGTTGCAGGCGTGGCTTGCATCCAAGTTATGGCTTCTTCTTCCATGACATCTAATAATAAACGGGTGTCCTTTGAAGTTTCTTCGGTGGTGACTATCAATTTTGCTCCAATTAAGAGGGGCGCAAACAACTCGACCATGGCAATGTCAAAGGAAATTGTAGTAATTGAAATTAAAACATCGGATTCTTTGATGCCGGGTTTTTCCAAGGTGCTGAACAATAAATTCACCAAGTTTTTGTGCGTTATCGGGACGCCTTTAGGTTTTCCTGTAGAGCCTGATGTATAAAGTATATAAACAATATTATGGTGGTCTACCTTTTCAGAAAGGGGAGTTTCCGGATATTTTGATAAATCTGAAAATATATCTTCTAAAAGCAACAATTTTGTATCCGATTGTAATGCCGAAGAAAATGTTTTTGTGGTAATAATAAATTTAGCTTCAGAATCTTCCAACATGAACTCCAATCTTTTGCTAGGATAACTAGGATCTAAAGGAAGATAAGCTGCGCCACACTGCATAATGGCAATTAATGTGACAATGAGCTCATTGGAACGCGGTAAAGAAACGGCTACAAAATCGCCATTTTGGATCCCTTGCGCCTTTAAGTAATGTGCTACTTGATGAACTTGTTTTTCTAAATTGCCATACGAAAGTTCCTTATCACCAAATTTCAAGGCTGTTTTTAAAGGATTGGCCTTGGCCTGTTTAATCAGTAATTCATGTAATGGTAAGTTTGGATAATCAGCCGAAGTGTTGTTCAACTCCGCATATGCGGATACATCTACCTTTATGATATCACCAATCTTGATATTTGGATTAGCGATAATGCGTTTAACTATTTCTAGAAAAGAAACCATCATTTGTTTTATGGTTTCTGGTTTAAATATACTGGAATTATAGGACCATTCTAAAATAAGTGAATCAGCTGAGCCTGAAGCATTAAGGAAAATTTCAAAGGTTTCGTAGGCTCTAGGATTACTTTTTAATTGGTAATCAAGCCCCGCAAATGATACCCCATCATCCATTCCCATATCGATGTTGAATACCACAGGCACTAAAGGAACGCGAGAAGGATCGCGGGCAATAGATAATTTTTGGAGTAATTCTCCAAAACTAAATTTCTGATGTTCATAAGCATCAAAAAGCTGTGGTTTGCGTTGTTTGAGATAGTCGTTAAAGGAATGGTTTGCATCAATTTTACTGCGCAGGGGCAATAAATTAACACAATGGCCAATCATTTGAATTTTTCCACTTGCAGCCTGATCGGCTGAAGGCAATCCTAAAACAATATCTTCTTGACCAGTTTGTGTATATAAAAAAATCTCAAAAGCGGAGAGAAGAGTGGTTACAAAACTTGATCCCGCCTTGAGTCCGGTTTTTTTAAGAGCCTCCACCAATTCCATAGGCATCGGTAAATCCAAGCGTTCACTTTTAAACGTCCTAAATTGAGGTCTTGGAAAATCAGTCGGCAAAGTAAGTTGTGGAACATCACCCTTAAATTGGCTTAGCCAATAGTTTTCATTTATAGTATGTGCACTGCTTCCTAAATAAGCCTGTTGTTCATCAGCATACTCAGAAAAACTCTCAGGCTTGGGTAAATTATGAGTTGTATTCTGCACGATCGCAGAATAAAGTGCTCCAAGTTCTTGAAGCATAATTCCAAGAGACCAGCCATCGCACACAATATGATGGCCAGTCAGTACCAACTGATGTTTAGTGTCTGAGAGCTTTAAAAGACCCACTTTTAAAAGTGGCCCTTTGACCAGATCAAAAACATAATTAGCCTCAGCGACCAAATATTCCTTTATCGATTTTTCTTTTTCAGAATCGTTTAATGAAGATATATCTTGATGGTCAACCTTAATTGAGAGTTCCTTAAAAACCGTCATAAATTGGCCGTCCGTACTGAAAACCGCTCTCAATGCTTCATGACGCGTAACTAAAACTTGAACGGCATTTATTAATGCGGGTTTATTTAAGCTCCCTTCTAATATTAAACTGATGGATTCATTATAGGCCCTGTTGGCATCATCATCGCCCATTTTACAGGCAATCCAAATTTCCGCCTGTGGTTGAGTGGTGTAGATGACCCGTTCTATTTCTGGTCCGGCAAAAGGATTGAAGTTAGTTCTGTTATCTAAAGTTATGGTAGGTTCTTTCATCAGGATGCAACTGTAAATATTTAGTAATTAAACAATTAGTGATATTTACGACCACTATAATTCAATTTTCTTATAATTTCCTTTATTGTTTTCGTCATTAATGTACCAAGCGGGATTTCCTAATTCGTCCAATCCTAATTTTGCGCCAGGCTGTGGAGGTTGATTCAATTTTGTCGAATTTTTTATGTTCACAGGTCCTTCGTCTTTTTTGTTGGAGTGAAAAATATCAACTTGCTGAAGTTCTTTAATACTTTCTATAAAAGAAGTAATCAGGTAAGATACATCTTCCTCGGTGTAGGCAGTGGTCAAGAAACAAGGAAATCCATCCCAAATATGTATTCCTTTCAATCTCATCAACACAAATACCAATTCGCCATAAGGAACTTCCTCTTTAAATGATAAACGCCATAAAGATTTGAAATTATTGATCTCAAGAGGCAGATTTTCAGTTTTGAAAAATGAATTTAGTTCTGAGGCCAACCTATTGGTCATGGCGGACAGATCATCCTGAAGTTTGGGCCCATTTTCCTTTAAATGGATCAAAGAGGCTTTTGCAGAAGCCAATGCTAACGGATGGCGCACAAAGGTTCCAGCGAAATAGGTAACACCCACTTCTGGGTAGGAGTCATCACCAAATTGCCAATGTCCACCATCAAGGGCATCCATATATTTTGTACTGCCCGCTATGGCTCCAATGGATAATCCTCCTCCGATAACCTTACCATAAGTTGTAATATCAGCCTTGATATTGTACAAACCTTGGATTCCTTGAGGGTGCATGCGGAAACCAGTAATGACTTCATCAAAAATAAAGGCTGTATTGGAATCTTTTGTTATTTTTCGAACTTCCCTCAAGAATTCGACAGGTTGAAATTCTGGTCTTCTACTCTGAACCGGCTCAACAAGAACAGCTGCCAATTCATGAGCTCTATCACGAATAATTTGTAAACTTTCTTCGGTTCCATAATCCAAAATCAGCATGTTCTGCACCGCTTCTGGCATGATCCCGGGAGCTGCAGGGAAGGATTTTTTAATGCGTGACCCTCGGACCAATACCTCATCTGTAATGCCGTGATAGGATCTTGAGAAGGCCACTATCAATGACCTTCCAGTAACGGTTCTTGCAATTCGCATGGCACCCAACACCGCTTCTGAACCTGTGTTACAAAGAGCGGCACGATCATGTTCTGTCAGTTCGCAAATCAATTCGCAAACTTCACCAGCTAAAGGATGTTGTGGTCCTACTTCATACCCAAGTTCTATTTGATTGTGAAGGGCTTCTTTAATAAAATCAGGTTGATGGCCAAATAAGCACGAGCCAAAGCCATTTAAGGCATCAATATATTCGTTGCCGTCTAAATCCCAAAGTTTATTTCCAGAGGATTTTCCTACTACAATTGGATAGACCAATTCCTTGGTTAACGGCTTAAATCCGGAAACGACTCTCGGATCTGCCATGTGCGGGCGATGCTTTTGGGCATAGGCTTTACTACTTGACGTTTTCTTATTGTATTTTGCAATTAAGTTATCTAAGAAAGTTTTTTGGGCAGGATCAATATCCGTTGACTTCTTTTCTATTTTTGGTGACGCACCAAAAGGTTTTTGATGCTCCTTTTTTTCATCTTCAGATAATACTTCGGTTGACCCATTTGTAGGAGCAGGAGTGGATGTTTTTCTATCTTGTTGTACACTAGGCTTTTCTTCCTGTTGTACCGATGGAACTGCGTACGTGCCATTTCCTTGAAGTAGTTCTATTTGTTTGCCCAATAATTGTAATTGTTGTGCTATTAGGTTTAAGGCAGGATTACTATTCGCATTCGTATAATTATTGCTATAATTTTGTGGCTGATGATACTCTTGGTGTTGCGTTGGCACTTGTTGCTGAGGTTGAGTTTGTTGCTGTTGCTGAAACTGTGTTTGTGGAGCTGCCATCGGCTGATGGTTATAAGTTTGCGTATCCACTACATGATTGATTGTAGGGGCGGGTGCATAAACATCTTTTGGTAAAACTTTGTCAAGGTGTTCCGCCAATAAATTAGGTGTACTCAATTCTTCGTTCAATTCACGGAAAGTTATTGGTGTCTCAAAATCATTTCTAAACGTGATGGCCATTTGTGTTAGAACGAGCGAATCAAGACCAAGTTCAAGAAAATTATGATCATGTTCTGAAGCTTCCAATTCTATTCCTGAGGTATTCAAAATGATTTCTGAAATTTTTTCCAGAATCGCGGTTTTTCTTTGAGGTTGTGCAACGGTATCCATTTGATAATGTGCTTGTATGGGTTGATGATTAATTATGTCTAAGTGTTGATATTCATTCGTTTGACCATTTGTTGGACTTGGTGGATCCACCCAGCACCATTTACGATCAAAACTATAGGCAGGCAATCCAACTTTTTTACGGTTTTGCCCTTGATAAAATGCCTGCCAATCAGGCTCAATACCTGTTGACCAAAGTTGGCCTAATGCCGAGAGCACCGTATGATAAGAATTTTCATTTTCACTAGGTGCAACCAAACTGGCAATTGAGGTGGCCGCCTTAGCCTTCTTTTTTTGTTGGGATAAAGTGGTCAAGGCTCGACCCGGACCTACTTCCAAAAACGCAATATTTTCAAGATCGAGCGCAGTTTCCATGGCCTCCGAAAATCGGACGGTAGCCCGTAAATGGTAAGTCCAATATTTTGGGTCAGTGGCTTCAGAATCGCTCAACCAAGTACCAGTAACAGTAGAAACAACAGGTAGGCGGGGGATGCTCAGGTTTACTTTCCTGACTTCTGCTTCAAATTCTTCCAGAACAGGATCCATCATATTAGAATGGAAGGCATGACTAGTCAAGAGTAATCTGTTAGGAATTTTCTTTTCATCCAAACGTTCTGCGAAAGCAATAATCGCGGAGTTTTCACCAGAAACCACACATAATTGATCAGAATTAACTGCAGCAACCGAGACATTATCGGGAAGTATTTGAGACAGATTTTCAAAAGGTGTTCTGACCGATAGCATACTTCCAGATGGAAGTTTACTGACCAACCTGCCGCGAATGGCCACCAATAATAAAGCATCCTTTAAACTGAATACGCCCGCCAAATGAGCAGCAACGAATTCGCCAATGCTATGGCCGCAAAGTAACGATGGTTTAATGCCCCAACTTATCCAAAGTTGGGACAAAGCATATTCTATTACAAATAATGCAGGCTGGGTAAATTGGGTATCCTTTAGAATATTTTCTGCGTCAGCTGAAGATTCTTCAGGGTAGATGATCTCTCGAATGTCGTATTGAAAAGCTTCTTCCAGCAGGACAGCACATTCATCTACTGCGTTACGAAAAATCTGTTCATGATCGTAGAGCGCTTTTCCCATTTGTAAATATTGCGCCCCTTGACCAGGAAAAAGAAATGCCAAATGGTGCGGAATGGTTTTTAATTCTGATGATTTAACCGCGCTTGTATCTTCGGATAAGAGTTGTTTAATCGCATTTTCAGAATCAGATGCCAGAATAAAACGGCGTTTATTAAATGAGTCCCGCGTAGCGTTAAGTGAGTAGGCGACATCCGCCAGCTTAACGCCGTTCGATGATTTTATAAAATTTCCAAGTGCCGTTTGGTAGCCGTCAAGACTGTTTTTGGTTTTAGCCGACCAATTTAAAATTTGCAATGGCCTGCTCTCTCCTGAAGGCTTTTGTTCGGTCTTAAATTCTTCAACAACAATATGCACATTGGTGCCACCAACGCCAAAAGAACTTATCCCAGCACGACGAATTTTATCGGATTCCCAGTCGCGCAATACATTATTGACGTAGAATGGACTGTTTTCAAAATCGATGACTGGGTTTGGGCTTGTAAATCCTAATGAAGGTGGTATTTGTTGGTGATTCAATGCCAGAATCGTCTTAATGAAACCAGCAACCCCAGCCGCTGCAGTGAGATGGCCCATATTACTTTTAATGGAGCCAATGGCACAATAGCTTTTTTTGGATTGCTCACCAAAGGCATCATGAAGCCCTTCCATCTCAATAGGGTCACCAATTGGCGTTGCTGTGCCATGGGTTTCCACATAACTAATATCTGATGGCGCTACATTTCCATCATTTAGGGCTCTATAAATGGCTTCAGATTGTCCTTCAACACTAGGGGCGGTAAAACTACCTTTTCCACCACCATCATTACTAATCCCAATACCTTTAATAATTCCATAAATATGATCGCCATCTTCTTTGGCGGCCTCCAAGCTTTTTAAGAGCACGGCACCACAGCCATCACTAAAAACTGTCCCTTTTCCTTCTATGTCAAAAGAGCGGCAATGGCCATCAGGACTGAGCATGGATCCCTCTTGATAAAGGTGTCCGCTAAATATAGGTGCAGTAACGCTGGAGCCTCCGGCAATAGCCACATCACATTGACCATTTCTTAGCGCCTCCACCGCTTGGGCAATGGCTAGAAGCGAAGTGGAACAAGCAGAATGCACACTCACTGCCGGACCTTTTAAATCCAAATGATATGCAGTTCTGGTAGCGATATAATCTTTTTCGTTGAGCGTACTGGCTTGGAAATCGCCAACCTGGTTTAATAATTCAGGATTGGGCAAAATGTTGTTTTTGTAATAAGTATTCATACCGCTACCCGCATACACGCCAATACTTCCGTCATAATGTTTTGGAAGATGTCCTGATTGCTCAAGGACTTCCCAAGCTACTTCTAAAAATAGCCGCTGTTGTGGATCCATTACAGAAGCTACTTTCGGATTCAATCCAAAGAAAACTGGATCAAATTCTTGAGCAGACGGGATAATCCCCCGTGCCCTAACGTATAACGGGTCATTTCTTAACGCTTCGGGGATGGTGCGATCTAACTCTTCCAAAGAGAAAAATGAGATCGTTTCTTTACCGTTTTTCAGTACGTCCCATAATTCCTGAATGGTATTTGCGCCTGGAAATCTTCCCGCCATACCTATAACGGCAACGTCTCTAGAAATGCCTGCATTAGAACGGGCATTAAAAACTCTTTTCGTCTTCGTCTTTTTATTGGGTTCCAAGTAATTCGAAATTTCAGAAATTCTCGGAAATTGATAGAGTTTGGTTACGGGTAATGTATAATTATAATCTTTCAATAATACGGCAACTAATTTTTGTGCCAATAATGAAGTGCCACCCAATTCAAAAAAATTGTCGTCAATTCCAATTTCTGGTATGTGCAATAGGGCCGTCCACACTTTAGCTAAATTCTTCTGAATTTGCGTTGTTGCCGCTTTGTATGGTGGGGCAGAGCTTGGTCGACTATATTCAGGTGCAGGTAAACTTCTCTTGTCAATTTTACCACTAGACGTTCTTGGAAATTGATCGACTAATACAAAATAAGAGGGAATCATGTAATCAGGCAAAATCTCAGAAACTTTCTGACGAATTTCCGCTACATCCATTTGGTCATGATTGGGTTGCATATAGGCCACCAATTGCGCTTGACTTCCCAAATGGTTAGAGGCAATTACAACGGTCTGATGAATGCCTGATAGAGAATTAATCGCCAATTCTATTTCTGCCAACTCTATTCTATGGCCACTTATTTTTACCTGATCGTCTTTACGCCCTAGGAATTCTATGTTTCCATCTGGCAGATATTTTGCAATATCCCCAGTGCGATACATTCTATTAAATTTACCATCAGGTGAATTCCAATTGACAAACTTTTCTACAGTAAGCTCTTTTTTGTTCATGTAGCCCTCCGCCAAACATGCTCCGGCGATGCACAGTTCGCCAATTGTTCCATCGGGTACTACTTGTAGTTCTGAATCAAGGATGTATAACCCTGTATTGCTAATAGCTTTCCCAATGGATGGTAAGGTCGGCCATTCGGCAGGATTTCCTTCCAATTTCAATTCGGAAACCACATGACATTCGGTTGGTCCGTATTGGTTATAGAGGACACAGTCATTCAAATTGGTAAACAAATTAATGATCTGTGGCGTAATTTTGAGTTGTTCACCTGCCGTCATCACTTCTTTAAGCGAGGTAGGGTAGAGCGCTGTACTTAAGGCTACTTCGGCCAAGGCTTGTAAAGCTACAAATGGTAAAAAAAGTCGGTTGACCTGTTGTTTGTTGATATAATTTAAAAGCGCAACCATGTCCAGTCTTAACATATCATTTATCAATACCAAAGTACCGCCAGTACTTAAGGTGGTCATGATTTCTTGAAAAGAGACGTCAAAACTTATTGGAGCAAATTGTAAGGTGCGACTGCCATGCTTTGATATTGAATTTTCGTTTTGCCACTGAATCAGATTCACCATTGCATTTTCACCCATACACACCCCTTTTGGTTCTCCCGTAGATCCTGACGTATATAAGATGTAGGTGATGGGGTTTTGAACCTTTGTACCTGAGGCTGGCTGCTCTATATTATTTATAGAATTACCATTTGGAATGGGTATGAGACCCAGCGCCATGGCATTATTTTGATCTTCTTTAGTGGTGAGACAGTAGGTTAGATTGGAATTGCTTATGATGCTTTCCAATCTTTTTTTTGGGTAAGAAAAATCAATCGGTAGATACGCTTTTCCTGCTTTTAAAATGGCCAGTATGAAAACAATCTGTTTTATCCCACGTGTTGTTGGCACGCCAATAATTTCTTCATCCTTGGCATGGACCATAATTTCAGTATGAATTTTAGAAATTTCGTCTTCGATTTCCCGATAGGTCAATCTTTCTGTTTCAGCTAATAAACAAAGCGTGTCAGGATATAATCTTGATGCTTTCTCAAATAGGTTATAAACACTGGTAGGGCTATGCATGTTGTTTCAAATTTATTAATGAGGCGTTGACCGTCCAACTTCCGATAAATTGTCATCTCTTTAATTCGTACTAGAAAACTTCGTACTAATTTCATTCTATAGTCTAAGCCAACTGATGACTTAGCTTAATTAGCTATAATAAATTTTGAAGGGGAATAGGTATTAAATTTAATGATTATGTTAGTAATACCTAAGAAAAATCAGATAAATTGTTTCTTTTTTCGTTCAAACCGGATAAGATTCATTTTAATATTTTAATCCGACGAAAATTAGAATGTTTTTCTTCCTTATTTTAGTAATAATAGGTTGGAGTAGGTTTTCATTCCTTAATTTTTCAGAAACCTTAAGATTTTACAATGCTGACCTTAAGTTATATTAATACCTTAAAAAACATTTCTATATTAAAAGTTCAAGATAAATATTTAAATAGAAAGTTGCATAAATTCGAAGAAAATCAACTACTTCTTAAAATTCGATATAGTTTAAATTCTTTTGCTGGATTGGTGAAATACATAAAGCCAAGCATCGTTAAAAAATAGACGATAGAAAAGGCTGTAAATGTAGCTATACCTCCTGTGCTTGGCGAGATGGATAAAGCATTGAGACTAATGTTCAAACCAAATTGTAATAATAAAACACAAATACCACTTTTTGAATATCCGTAAACAATCGTACACATGCCTGCAATGCCCAACATGAATATTCCCAAAGACACTATTGGAATCCCCGGCAGCACTCCTTCGCCATGGATCACAACTGGAATCCACCATAACGTCCAAACAAAACCAACAATTTGACTTGCATAAAATGGTTTTACTATTTTTGACAATTCACGAATGCAATAACTTACCCATACAACTTCACCAAGGAAGGCCCAAACAAATAGAGCAACAATCCCCCTAAAGGTTAAAACTCCGAAGTTGATTTTTAAATAGGATGTGAAGTCTCCCTCAATGTAAAAACTTTTTAAAATTAAAGTAATCCCGCCTACCACAAAAGCAAATAAAATACTGAATAGATACCATTTTGGATGAACTTTCCAATTGGTCATGGGTTTAAAAATATCCTTTACCCCCTGAATGCCCCTGGTGTATTTTACTAAAAGAATTAGTACTAATAAAAGTACGCAAAAACGGCCATTGGTATAAACGAACCTCGGAAAAAGACCCTGAATCCTAGCGTAAACAAAAATGGCACTAACTATTGGACCAAGAACTAAAAATATCCAAATTTCATTTTTTTTAATAAACTCACGCATAGTTTTTGATTTAGAAACAGCAGTACCCATGATAAATATGTGTGTTTTTTTAATTGGTTGAAGTCTAACTTTAAGTTTTTATATAATTAAAAACATTGTTCTTCAATTTTTAGCTCCAACAAATGTTTGCATATCCTTAGCCTTATAACAAACTTTTTGAGAAAAATGCCACAACACAAAGCCTGCATTCTTGAAAAGTCTAGGATAATTATGTGAAAACGAGGGCTCGTGTCCATAAAGCTGCGAACTAGGATTGGTGTCAAAATTATGGTCGGCTCCATTAGGCTCAATGGCTATAAAGATGGTCTTGCCCAAGGAATTGATTTCATAGAATAATTCCTGTAAGCGGGATTCTATAAAATACTCTAAAACCCCTCTAGATGTGACGAAAACAGTGTTGCCTTGACCATATTCTTTAACCCAGTCCAGGGCATCTGAGTCTATAAATTCAAGCTTTTTGTTATCACTAAATCTGTCTTTATTTATTTCAATTTGATCCATGCTGAGGTCAATGCCAATAAAACTCTTGATTTCAGGAAACTCTGTACTTAAATAGTTTAGAACATCTCCATTTCCTGTCCCGATCTCTACTATTGTGTGGAACTCCTCCGGATGATTGGATAATTCTTTTTTCAGCAATTCAAATATGAAGGTGCAATGAGGTAGGAAATCTGTGTTAAAGGTATCTTCCAACTCCGAAAATAATACTGTGGCAGAATTATTTATCCAAAAATTTCGATTTTGCTCAGCTATAGTATCGTAATCTTGTGTTTTATCAAGTTTTTTGAGAAGTGCAGCACGCATTAACCTTTCAGAGATGGTCAGGTTTTTTTTATTTCTATGGACTAGTGCAATTCTATTTTCTCCCAACTCGTACGCTTTTTTAGGTCGAAAAAATACGAGTGCATTTCCTAAGGTGCCTGAAATAATTTGATAAAAAATGGCTTTTAATTTATTAATCATAAAGCATTAGGCACTAGTTGTTTGTAGTCAGTTCTTAACGAGGGTTAATTTTATAAAGATAAACTAATTGTTTAAAAAATATTTTTTATTCCTATTTTTTTATAGATAATTTGCCAAGGATACTTACAAAAGAGCACGTTTATGGATAATAACAAGATCAATCAATAAGGTTGAAAAATTATTGAGAATTAATTTTTCTTTTTAGCTATTATAAATAATTCCCTTCCAAGTCTTTTGGAATGTGAATTATAAGCAGGTTCCATCGATAGAATCTCGAAATGAGGTTCGAAATGATCTAGATATTCTTTTTTGTTTCCCCCAAATGGTGGTTTATCGGTGTTGAGAGGAACATTGAAAAGTAAGCCAACAATTTTTCCGCGTTTGTAGAGTAACTCAGCAGCTTTTTCAGTATAAGAAGGCCTCAGTTTTGGGTCCAAGGCGCAAAAGAAGGTTTGTTCGATTATAAGGTCAAAATTCATTTCTAAGTCGAAAAAATTCTGGTGAAGGAGATTTGAAGACGGGAATGATGGCACCCGTCGTTTAATATTATTTAAGGCAGTTTTGGAGAGATCTACAACATAAACGTGTTGGAATCCTTGTTGATTTAGGTATTCGGCCTCATAAGAATTACCACCTCCAGGAATTAAAATTTTTAAATTCCGATTGGTCAACTGGTCAAAATAGGATTTAAGAGGCGGGGAGATTTCGCCCAAATCCCACCCTGTATCTTTATTGATATAGCGACTGTCCCAAAATTCTTCCGATAAATTCATTGGTTTGAGGTCTGGATGATATTTATGATTTCATCTTTTTGAAGTACTCCAGATTGTCTCCAAACTTGTTTTCCATTTTTAAATAGTAACATGGTGGGAACGCCTCTAACTTGATATTTGGCAGCTAAGGACTGATTTTTATCAACATCTATTTTTATAATCGAAACACCATCGCCCAAGCTTTCCTTTACTTGTTTTAAAATTGGCGCTAACATTTTACAGGGACCACACCATTCTGCGAAAAAATCGACTAAAACTGGTTTGTCCTGAGTTATTAATTCTGAAAATTTGCTCATAATTAAAAGATTTATTTATTAAAAGTGACCCTTTAAATGCCTTAAACTTCACTAACAGTAGATGTTGGCCATCATTTTGATCTAATTGTAAATTGCTTAGTTCCGATTGTTAATAGTTTGGTAGTAACGGTTTTTCACACAGCTGCGTTCATTTAGGTTTTGATTTCCTAAATTAAAATATTTTTAGTTCTTGTGCTATTTTACAATGTTGAAGGGCATACGAATTTTGATACTGGAATACCTGCTTCCTTTATGGACTTAAATCCACCTGCCACATCAATTAGATTATGGATGCCTCTACTTTTTAGAATAGATGCAGCAATCATGCTCCTGTAACCACCCGCACAATGCAAATAAAATGTTTGGTTGCATTGAAATGTTTCCAAATGATCATTCAGGTAATCTAAAGGTGTATTATTAGCATTCACTACATGTCCTGATAAATACTCTCCTTCTTTTCTGACATCAAAAATGGGCACATGGTCTGATGAAATAATTTCTTTAAATGTTGTGGCTTGGATTGAGGTCACGGTATCATATTCAAAAGCTGCTTTTTTCCAGGTATCAAAACCACCTTTGAGATAGCCAAAGGTATTATCAAATCCCACGCGCGATAACCGGGTCACGGTTTCTTCTTCTTTTCCTTCTGGGGCTACCAAAAGAATTGGCTGCTTAACATCTGCAATAAGTGACCCTACCCAAGGAGCAAAACCACCGTTCAGGCCGATAAAAATGGATCTTGGAATATGGCCCTTGGCAAACTCTTCCTGGGTTCTGACATCTAATACCAGGGCGTCAGTTTCATTGGCGGCGGCTTCAAAAGCGTCTGCAGACAAAGCTTGGGTGCCTCTTTTTAATATATCATATATATCTTCATAGCCTTCTTTGTTCATTTTGACATTGAGTGGGAAATAGGAGGGCGGCGGCAACAAACCATCGATAACTTCATCAATAAACTCTTCTTTGGTCATATCGGCTCTCAAAGCGTAATTCATCTTTTTTTGATTGCCCAAAGTGTCTACTGTTTCTTTCATCATGTTTTTTCCACACGCCGAACCTGCGCCATGTGCTGGATAAACGATAACATCATCGGCTAACGGCATAATCTTCGTACGAAGGCTTTCATATAGAAAACCAGCTAAATCCCTTTCTGTTAAAACACCCATTTTTTGGGCTAAATCAGGTCGGCCCACATCGCCTAAAAACAAGGTGTCTCCACTGAAAATTGCGTGATCCTTTCCGTTTTTATCCCTTAAGAGAAACGTAGTGCTTTCCATCGTGTGCCCAGGGGTATGTAATGCAATTATGGTAATGTTTCCAAGCTTAAACTCCTGACCATCTTTAGCAATAATCGCATCAAAAGAAGGATTGGCATGTGGTCCATAAATAATTGCAGCTCCAGTTTCTTTTGCAAGTGTCACATGTCCACTAACAAAATCGGCGTGAAAATGCGTCTCAAAAATGTATTTAATGCTAGCATTATCCTTTGTTGCTCTATCAAGGTATGGTTTTACTTCTCTTAAAGGATCTATCACTGCCACTTCTCCATTGCTTTCAATATAATAGGCGCCTTGTGATAGACAACCTGTATAAATTTGCTCTATTTTCATTGTTTTAAATATTTACTTCTTCGATGTCTGTCGCAGAAATATGGATGATTATTGTGAATATTTCCTCTATGAAATCGTTTTGAGAGGAGAATATTGTTCAAATGTAAAAACTCTTATCAATCTTTGTAGTAACCAAAGTTACTATTATTGTTTTACTATAAATTCCATGTAGAAAATAAAAAATGCCATGACAAAAATAAAATATCCAAAAGCTTTCTTTAACTTTTTGCCATTTATGAAATTACTTAAATAGCTGCCAATAAAAATCCCTACAAAAGACAAACCAGTGAAAAGCGCCAAAAACGCCCAATCTATGGTCATGGTTAAAGCATCACCTAGGAAGAAACCTAATAGTGATTTAAATGCGATAATCATCAAGGAAGTACCTACCGCAACTTTCATTTCCACTTTTGCCAAGATGACAAGTGCCGGAATAATTAAAAATCCGCCACCAGCACCAATCAAGCCAGTAACTCCACCCACGATAAGACCTTCGAGGACGATTAAAGGATAGTTGTATTTGATTTTTTGGTTTTTATTTAGAACGGTTTTCTTGTTTCCTTTAAGCATTGAGAGTGCGGCTGGAATCATCAATAACGCGAAAAACCCGAACATTCCCATGCGTCTGGTAAATTCAAAATCACCTATTGTAAAAAACAATTCAGGTAATGCAGGAATCACAAAATATCTTACTAGGGATACTCCAATAATTGACGGAACTCCAAAAACGATTGCAGTTCTCCAATCTACATAACCTTTACGGTGTTGTTGAATTCCGCCTACTAATGCACTAGCGCCCACAATAAATAAGGAATAGGCAGTTGCGGCCTTCTCGTCAATAGAAAATAGATATGCTAAAACCGGTACCGCCAAAATTGACCCACCACCGCCAATAATGCCCAATGAAATACCAATTGCCAGTGCGCTTATATATCCAAAAATCTCAATTAATTCCATAAATTATAACTTATATGTCAAAAATACCACGTTTACGGGATAAATGCGGTAACATTGGTTACATAGTCTTTATAGTTTTATTATTTTTAAATAGTTTCTGCCGAGCTCTATCTTTCCGAGCTGTTCCATTTTTTTTAAAAGCCTTGAGATCACTACTCGAGACGTATAAAGATCGTAGGCAATTTCCTGATGCGTGCTATTAATAATATTACTCTCATTGACCCGCACTTTTTCAATCAAATAGTGTGTCAACCTTTCGTCCATTTGATAGAACGCAATACTGTCTAAGGTCATCAGCAATTCGTTGATGCGATTATGGTAACTTTCAAATACAAAATTTCGCCAAGATTTATAGTTTGCCGTCCATTCTTCCATTTTGGCAACGGGCACCATGATTAATTTGGTATCTGTTTCTGCAATGGCCCTGATTTCACTTTGTTTTTGACCTAGGCAACAGGTCATGGTCATGGAGCAAGTTTCGCCCTTCTCCAAATAATATAGTAAAAGCTCATCGCCCTCATTATCTTCTCGTAATACTTTGACAACTCCAGAAATAAGTAATGGCATGGATTTTACATATTCTCCAATTTCCATCATCATAAAACCTTCAGGAATTTCTTTGAAAGTTCCTACTTGGACTATTTCATCGAGCAAGGCGTCTTCAAACAGGTGCCCATAACTTTGTTTCAATTCATTGTTCATTTTTTATTTGCGTTAAGTGGTTTAAAAATTACTTTATTGAAAACAGATATGATCCATTCATGGTTTAAGTTAAGTTCAATGAACTCTTCTGATTGGGATGGATTAGTGTTTTTAGATTCTTAATATTCTGAATTGTGTATAATACAACAACTATTAAAAGTGTTGCAAATTTCAGAACTACCGGTTCAAGATAAGAAAGTATGTGATTATGTTAGAAAGAGATTAGGTTTTAATTTAATAAAAATTTCAGTGGGAGTGTTTCACAATGCATTTTGGTAATATGGATTTTTATCAATAAAAATTTTTAAATACCTGATCTCAAAAGTGATGGGGTGCGGTCTCATGGAATGCCATCGCTAACATTAGAAGTTATTTCGTTCAATGACCATAAATACACCCACACTTCACCTCAGGATGGTCTCTAATATATGCCGTTGTTGCAACTAATTTATTTCTTTGGAAAATTCAGATAGAACACTTTCACAAGTAGAAAAAATTACGTTACAATAGTATTCAGAAGAAGGTAATCTCTTACAAATCGATATTGATAGAGGACCGGTACGCTGGGAAAAATTCAGGATCTATGAGGTCATTTTCAGATGAATCCCTTAAGTGATTTTGTACTAATATATCATACATATTTTCATCGACGACATACTTCCAAATTTTAAAATCTTTAAATTTTTTAGAAAAATTACTTTTAAAAGCGAATAGAGAATCTTCATTACTTCCTCTGCCACCACCAAGGTTTAAGTATTGAAATCCAGCCTTGGTGGATTTGATACGCATCTCATCAATAATGAGTTTTATGCAACTGGGCTCTTGGCAGTCCTCACGAAGGGCAGATAAGTGATATTGTACAAAGGGGCCTTTTTCTATAAATAAGGCTCCTCCTTGTATAGACCCTGATTCTTTATGGATGCTCAAAAGTAATTTTGCGGTAAAATCCTCACTTGATATAAGTTGTTTAAAATACTTATCATTAAAGTAGTATTTTTCTTGGGCATTTACTCGTCTCATGGTTTCTTCATATAGATCCATAAAAGAATTAAGATGATCTTCACAATTACTTTCTATTACTGTACAAGTTTTACGAGAGGTGTTTATATAGGTTTTCATTCGCCTATTATACATCTTCTTTTGATTTTCTACGGTTTCTTTCAAATCAACATATACTACCTTACCCAATGTTTTAATTGTGCCGAGCCCCTCAAGAAGCGATTCCTGGTAATCTAAATACGGATGAAGTCTTGAAAAAACTGATACAATGTTTTGCTCATTGAAAAACGCATTGAGTTCTCTGTGAAATTTTTCTTTACTGAAACCTGCATTTGTTTCCAAGGCCAATAAACCAACATAGCCATATACTGATATGGCATCTTTATAATTGGTATTTTCAATAGGTCTTAAAAGTAATGGCAAACCGATTGTGGTAGATTCATCGGTATATTTTATAAGTAATGGTACTTCCCCATCATTTTTAGAAAGTTGATGATAGTCATAAGTGTGATAGAAATCTATATGCCCAATATTTGCTAAGAACTCATTCCAATGTTTTTTATCCTTTATAACTTCAATCATGGATCTATTTTAATAACTAGTTCTGTGAGAAATATGTCTATAAATCATTTTTCTGTGTTTGACCAATTGTTTATTATTGTTGACAAGATTAATTTTTTTAAGACTTCCTTTTGCTATTGAATAATGGGAGAATATATGTGCCTATCGATAATTCTTAAATATTAAAAATAATAATACTAATTCACTTTTTCAGGTTTACCTTAACACTAGGTCTACAAAAACTCACTTAAAACTTGGTGTTAGAATGGGTTAATCCAAAAATACACATTTAACTTGAAAATTTCATGTTTTTTTGTTCATCTACTAATAATTTCTACAATAGAAAATCAATTACAAAAAAGTTTGTATAACACATTATATTATGCTATAATAAGCATCGCTATTTTATTATAATATTACTTATGAGAAGTACTCAGCTTTCTTTAAATGTAACCAAAAATATTAACAAGATTGTTCAAATCCTTCAGAAACATAGATCTTTTATTACCCGAGATAAATACTACTGATTCTTGCATTCTTGTTTAAAGATGTGCTGCTACGATATCTCTACAATAATAATTTCTATTCTTTTCCTGAAGGAAATGTATAAAAATTCATTTTTGAATTAAACCATTTATTATATATGTCAATTAAAATTACTAGAAAAGAAAGTGCCTCAAGATTTTTAGGTCTTGTTGTAAATAAAACTGTATTTATAAGCGCAATCGCCGTCATCATTTTTACCGTTGGATTTACGCTGATCTTTGAGAAAGAAGCCGATTACTATTTTGGAATGGCCCAGACCTTTGTATCTGCGCATGGTGGATGGATTTACACCTTATCAGTAAATTTATTTATTGTTTTCTGTTTATATATGGCCTTCAGTAAATTTGGTGCGATACGCATTGGAGGTGAAAAGTCAAAACCTGAGTTTAGCCTATGGGCATGGTTTGCGATGCTCTTTAGCGCGGGCATTGGAAATGGATTAGTGCTTTTTAGTATTGCAGATCCTGTTAGGGATTTTTTAAATCCGCCCCGATTGGCAGGACATGAACCAGCCCTCATTGCCCAAGAGGCAATTAATTTCTCCTTTCTCCACCATGGTATTCATGGATGGGCCATCTATTCGGTTGTCGGGCTCTCTTTAGCTTATTTTACATTCAATAGAAAAATGCCGCTTACGTTGCGCTCCGTTTTCTATCCAATTTTAGGGAACAGGATCCACGGATGGATGGGGGACATGATCGATATTATGGCGGTCATTACAACGCTCTTCGGATTAGCAACAACCATCGGGTTTGGCGTAGGGCAGATTAACGCTGGGCTTACCCATGTATTTGGCGTCCCCAATTCGTTGTTTTATCAAGTGATTATTATTGTAGGCGTCACATTAGCAGCTACCATTTCAGCTTTTAGTGGGGTCAATAAAGGCGTCCAAATGCTAAGTAAACTTAACGTTAGAGTGGCATCTGCTATCTTTTTACTGATTTTGATATTGGGTCCCACTACGTTTATTTTTAAATCCTACATCCAAAATATAGGAAGTTATTTGGTACACTTTGTAGACATGTCTACTTGGACCGAATCTTTGCAAGGTACAGACTGGCAAAAAACACGGACTATTATGTACTGGGGATGGTGGATTTCTTGGTCGCCATTCGTAGGCACTTTTATTGCCAGAATTTCTAGGGGCCGTACCATTAAAGAGTTTGTTCTTTGTGTTTTAATTTTACCGGCATTGGTGACGTTCCTATGGTTTAGTGCCTTTGGTGGGACCACCATGCGCGATATTCTTCTTGGTGATACCGCCATGATTGCAGCAGTTAATGATAATATTTCTACGGCACTTTACGTGTTTTTCGATAAATTTCCATTGGCGATGTTGCTGAAAGTCTTAGGCGTGGTTCTGATTTGTAGTTTTATTATTACCTCCGCCGATTCAGGAGCTTTGGTTGTAGATAGTATTACCTCTGGAGGAAAATTAAAGACCCCAAAATACCAAAGAGTGATATGGGCAGTAGCCACAGGTTTGATTGCCGCGGTGTTAATGTACGGAGGGGGCTTGAACGCACTACAAACCGTGGTAACTATTTCTGGCTTGCCCTTTGCCATTCTCTTGGTGATGATGTGTTTTTCACTCTATCGGGGGATTAATGAAGATTATGATAAGGCAGAACGTCAGGAAAAACTCCTCGAAAGGGAATCGTATAGAAAAAATATTCTTGATTTGGTGAACAAAGAGCGGGCAGAGAAAAACTTGAAAAAGATTGATCCTGAAATCCAACCTAAAAAGAAACCAAATATAACTGACCTCTAAGTAATATGGATACTATTAAAAATTCTTAAAGTAAAC